>CAXMSE010000001.1:0-25532 GCA_964196195.1 uncultured Gammaproteobacteria bacterium
TTGAGGCTGGATGTCGCAAAGCTCCATCGTTCGCCTGTCGTGGCGCATCACGTTGCCGGCCTGCCACTCGAGGTAGCTGACGTCGTTGTCGGCGGGGTCGAAAGCCACCTGGTAGCCATCGGCGCCGAGACGCACAGACCAGTCCTGGTTTCGCACACCGTCGAGATGCTGGGTGCGCGTCGGACCGAACAGGGTTCCCAGGTCCTGCGCACCGCCGAGCACGTTGGCGAAGGGAACGGCGTCGTCGACGGCGACCCGGTAGAACTGGGCGATCGGCAGGTTGGGTACGTGTCTCCACGCCTCGCCGTCGTCGAACGTTTCGTAGAGGCCGGCGTCGCAGCCGACGACCAGATGCCCCGAGTCTGTGGGATCGATCCACACGACGTGGTTGTCACTGTGCTTGTGCTTGCCGTCTTCCATGTTGCGAAACGTCTTCCCTCCGTCCTTCGTCACGTGGAGGAAGACATCGGCCTGGTAGACGCACTCGGGATCGGTGGGCGACGCGAAGATCTCCTGGTAGTAGTGAGGGCCGGTTCCTCCCGAGAGGTATTCGTTGCGGCGCTCCCACGATTGACCACGGTTGGTCGAACGGTAGAAGCCACGCTCCTTTTCGTCTGCCGCCTCGATGGTGGCATACACCAACTCCGGAGAAGCCGGAGTAACCGCCAGCCCGATCCGGCCCATCTGGCTCTCGGGCAGACCGCTCGTGATGCGTTGCCAGGTGGCCCCACCATCGGCCGTGGTGTGGATTCCCGAGCCGGGTCCGCCACCGAGGAACGACCAGACCCGACGTCGACGCTGGTAGGTGGCGGCGTAGATCGTGTCGGGGTCATCCGGAGCGAAGGTGGCGCTGGTAACGCCGGTGTCGTCGTCGACGAGCAGTACCGGCGCCCACGACACTCCTCCATCGGTCGTCTTGAACAGACCCCGCTCGCCTCCCGATGACCACAGCGGGCCCTCGGCTGCGACGTAGACCACGTTGCCATCCCGAGGATCGATCAGGATGTCGCTGATGTGTTCGCTGTGCTCGAGCCCCATCCGAATCCAGCTATCGCCACGGTCACTGCTCCGATAGACACCGTCTCCCCATGCCACGTGGCGACCACTCACGGCCTCGCCTGTGCCGACCCAGATCACCTCCGGCCGCGACGGATCGACCCGCACGCACCCGACCGAATACGACGCTTGATCGTCGAACAGCGGCTTCCAAGTGATCCCCGCATTGTCGGTGCGCCACACACCGCCCGAACCAACCGCAACAAACCACGTATTGGGCCGGGATGGATGAATCGCGATATCGGCTATCCGGCCGCCCATGAATGCCGGGCCGACGCTCCGCATCCCCAGGCCTGCGATGGCCAAAGCCAGCGGCGTCGCCTCCACCGTCTCGTTCTTGCTCTTGTGATCCGACATCGCCCAAACCTAGACCCGACCCGGGTGTGTGTTCCGAACACAGATATGGCCGGTCCTGCCAGCGAGCTCTATTGTCGCGACATGACCGAACTCCTCGACGCTGCAGCTGGTGTGAACTCCGACGTGATCGAGCTCCGAAGAGCAATCCATCGCGAGCCCGAGATCGGACTCGATCTGCCCAAGACACAGGCCAAAGTTCTGGAGGCCCTGACTGGTCTCGGACTGCTTGTAAGCCGCGGCACATCGACGACATCCATCGTCGCCGATCTCGACTGCGGCGAAGGGCCCACCATCTTGCTTCGTGCCGACATGGATGCTCTGCCGCTCACCGAGGACTCTGGCGAGTCCTTTGTCTCCGAAGTCGAAGGAGCGATGCACGCGTGCGGGCACGACGGTCATACGGCGATGCTCCTGGGCGCCGCCAAGATCCTCACCGAGCGTCGTAGCGAACTCCGCGGGAAAGTTCGCTTCATGTTTCAACCCGGCGAGGAGGGGTATCACGGCGCCCAGTACATGATCGACGAGGGCGTGCTCGATGGCGTCGACCGCTGCTATGCCCTGCACTGCACCACGAACCTTCCAGCTGGAGTACTCGCCGGGCGCGCTGGACCTTTTCTCGCCAGCGCCGATGAATTCCACGTCACGATCACCGGTAGTGGCGGCCACGGGTCGGCACCACACATGACGGTGGATCCCATTCCCGCGGCGTGCGCAATGGTGCCGGCGATCTCCACGATGGTTGCCCGCAACATCAACACCTTCAACCCCGCGGTGGTCAGCGTCACCCACATCGAGTCAGGCACCACCACCAATGTCATCCCCGAGACCGCGTTCATGGAGGGCACCATCAGGACCTTCGACGAGGAGACTCGCGGTCTGGTGCATCAGCGCCTGCAGCAGATCACCACATCGGTGGCCGAGTCACATCAGTGCACCTGCCACACCGAGCTGATCCATGGTTATCCCGCCACCATCAACCACGCGTCGGAGGTCGCCGATTTAGCGGCGGCAGGCGCCGTGGCGCTAGGCCCCGACCGCTACATCGACATGGCGAACCCCATCATGGCGGCCGAGGACTTCAGCTACCTGCTAGCCCAGCGGCCGGGCGCCATGGCTTCCATCGGCGTCTGCCCTGCCGACATCGACGACCCCAGCGCCGCCGCTCCCCTGCACTCCAACCGCATGCGCCTCAACGAGGATGGACTCGCCGCAGGAGTCGCCGTCCACGTCGGGGTCGCGATGCACAATCTCGGCGCGAGCGTCGGCTGACGGGGCCAAACTCGACGATTTCGAGACCGGCGACGAAGTAGCGTCATCTGATGGACGGACAGCGCCATTGGCGCGCCCTCTTCGGTCTCCTTGGCTCCCACCCCTGGCGGGTAGCCGCGATGGCCGCCGTACTGGTCGCGACGGGGCTACTCCCGCTGGTCGGGCCTCTCCTGATCGCCACCTTCATCGACGACGCTGCGGCCGGCGCCACCCAATCACGCCTGCTGTTTCTGGCTGCGGTGTACATCGGCGTCGGCCTTGCCCGCCAGGTCATGGCGATCGCAGTCGCATGGACGGCCACCGACCTCGCTTGGCGGTCGACGAACGAGCTCAGGTCGACCCTCACCCGCCACGTGCTCGGATTGGATGTGGCCTTTCACCGCTCCACGAGTCCCGGCGAGCTCGTCAGCCGGGTCGACGGTGACGTCACTGCCCTGAGCGAGTTCGTCTCCAACTTCGTGGTCAGGGCTGCGGCCGCTCTCGTGACCCTCGTCGGCCTGCTGGTTGTGGTGCTGTGGAGAAGCTGGGCGGTGGGTATCGGACTTGCGATCTACTTGGCCATCGCCCTCGCCACGATGTACCGATTGCGCGACAGGGCAGTGAATGAAGCCACCTCTGAGCAGGCGGCCACCGGCCGAATGCTCGGCGAGATCGAGGAGCGTCTCTCCGGGGCCGACGACCTTCGGAGCAACGGAGGCGGCAGCCATGCGGTGGCGACGTTCCAACGAGCGAGCGCCGCGGTTCTGGCCTCGACCCTCAACCGGGAGCGGCAGGGAGTTGTGCTCTGGGTGATGTCGAATGTGGTATTCGTGGTGGGCGGGCTGACCGTTCTGGCGGTCGACGCAGCGCTCCTGCGGCGCGGCACGATCACACTCGGCACAGCATTCCTGTTGTTCCAATACACCCAGGTGCTGCGCGCCCCGCTGGACCGGCTGGCCGACGAAACCGAGCGTGTCCAACGAGCGGCGGGTGGGATGAGACGCACCCTTGAACTACTGGCCGAGAAACCCACGATCGTAAGCGTCGGATCGCGCCACCTCCACCCGGGTCCACTCAAACTCAAGCTCCAATCGGTGAGCTTCGAGTACGCCGACGAGGACGACCCGGCCCGTGTCGTGGACGACGTTTCGCTGACCTTGGGTGCCGGTCGATCCCTCGGTGTTCTCGGCCGCACCGGCAGCGGCAAGACCACGCTGGCCCGCCTACTCCTCCGGCTCGTCGAACCGACGGCCGGGTCGGTCCAGCTTGGCGGAGTGCCTCTCGATCAGATCGACCTGACCGATCTGAGAGCCCGCACGGGAGTCGTGTCTCAAGACGTGCACCTTTTCGGCGCGAGCATCCGCGACAACCTCACCTTGTTTGACTCCAGCATCTCCGATCAGCGAGTACGCGCGGCGTTGGAAGAACTCGATCTCCTCGACTGGGTGGAGGCGATGCCGGACGGACTCGACACCCAGCTCGGGCCGGCAGGAACCGGGCTGTCGGGCGGTGAGGGCCAACTCGTCGCCCTATCCCGGCTCTTCTTGCGCTCACCCGACTTCGTGCTGCTCGACGAAGCGTCGTCGCGTATCGATCCCGACACCGAAGAACGCGTCACCCATGCCATCGATCGTCTCCTTGAAGGCCCCACTGCGGTGGTGATCGCACATCGGCTCTCCACTGTTGCTCGCCTCGATGAGATCCTCGTCGTGGACGCTGGCCGGGTGATCGAGCACGGCCCCACCGAAGTCCTTCGAGCCGATCCCGACAGTCGCTACGCACGACTGCTCACCTTCGGTTCGAACACCGTTCTCGATGAGGCCCTCTCATGAGGGATCGGGACGCGAACGCCCGGTCGCGCCGCGAGATCCGTCCCTTCCGATTCGCCTGGCTCACCGGCACCTTCCGCTCACGGCTCTGGGGCGCTTCGTGGGTTCTCTGGGGAGCGTTCTTCCTCATTCCCCTCTGGACGGGCTGGTTGCTGAAGCTCGCTTTTGATGCCCTGAGTTCGGCGGATTCGATCACCGGGCTACTGGTGGTGCTCGGCATCAGCGAGGCCATCCGATGGGTCGTGTTTGCGGGCGCGATCTACTTCGTCGTTCGCTGGTGGGTCGCGGCTCTCACCCTGATGCGCACCAACATGCTCATGGCCCAAACGGTGAGTGGTGGGCCGCGGGCCGCAACGCTCCCGGATAGCCCGGCCGAAGCGATCTCACGTTTCTCCGACGACGCACGCGACACGGTGCTGTGGGCCGACTCGTGGCTCGACGGCGTCGGGTACATCGCCTACGCCGTGGGCGCGCTGGCGATCATGTCCACCATCGATGCCCGCGCCGCGTTCGTGGTTCTGGTTCCGCTTGCGGTGGTGACCCTGATCACCAGGCTTCTCACTCCTCTCCTCTACGCGTGGCGCGCCGCCGACCGAGAAGCAACCGGACGGGTCACCGCCTTCCTGGGCGAGACGTTCACCGGCATGCTGGCGTTCCGACTCGCCGGCCGCGAAGAAGCCGCGATCGGTCGTCTGGAGAGATACACCTCAATTCGCCGCCGCACCGCAGTTCGAGACTCCGTGCTGCAACAGGCAATCGACGGCATCTCCTCGTCCACCGCCGACGTCACCATCGGACTCACCCTGCTCGTGCTCGTTCCCTCGGTGCGCTCGGGTGATTTCAGTATTGGCGACCTGGCGCTGTTCGTGGCCTACGCCACCCAGCTCGGCCAACTCCCCCGGTTTGTCGCTCGGCTGATCACCTCACGCGAGCAGGCCATCGTCTCCTACGGGCGAATGGGCGAGATGGTTGGGCCGGGACGACTCAGCGATGTCGTGGACCACCGGTCGGTCACGATCGAGCCGGATGAGGCGATGCTCGACCGCGAGCCCGACCCAGCGCGCGTACCGCTCCAACGCCTCGAGGTACGGGGCCTCACCGCGCGCTATCCGTCCAACGGAGAGGGGATCGACCACATCAACCTCGCCTTCGAACGCGGGACATTCAATGTCATTACCGGCCCGGTGGGGGCCGGAAAGTCCACCCTGCTGCGAGCGCTCGTCGGATTGGTGCCCCACGACAGCGGGTGCATCCTCTGGAACGGCGAACCGATCAGCGATCCCGCAGCCTGGTTCGTTCCTCCCAACGCCGCCCACCTGCCTCAGATTCCGTCCCTGTTCAGTGAGTCGCTGGCCGACAACATCTCCCTTGGCCGCGACCCCAGCCAGCTGCAGGCTGTGCTGGAGCTCACCACCTTGAGTAGGGATCTGGAGCAGATGCCTGACGGGCTCGCCACCATGGTCGGTGCGCGCGGTCTGCGCCTATCGGGTGGGCAAGCGCAGCGAGTGGCAACCGCTCGCAGTCTCTTGACCCAGCCCGAGCTTCTGGTGGTCGATGATCTGTCTAGCGCGCTCGACGTCGCCACTGAACGCGAGCTCTGGGACCGATTGCGTGCCATCGGTTCGACCACCGTCATCGCCGTCTCGCAACGTCAGCTGGCGATCGACCGGGCCGATCAGGTCATCACCATGGCTGGCGGCCGGATCACATCGGTGGTCAGGCGCTGAATCACCGGATGGTCGTTGCTCGCAGATATCGGCGTATTGCGCGAGTTGCTGGCTCGCCTGACGCGCTCCAGAATGCGAGAGATGTTTCTCGCCCTCAAGGAGATGCGCCGTGCGAAGGGGCGATTCGGTCTGCTGATCGCGGCGATCGGCATGCTGGTCTTCCTGATCCTGTTCCAGCAGTCGCTGCAGAATGGTCTGCTCACGTCGTTCGTCGGGGCCATCCGTAACCAGTCTTCGCCGGTACTCGTCTATTCGGTCGATGGCCAGCGGGTGATCCAGGGCAGCCGCATCACGCCCGACCTCGAGCAGAGCATCCGAGCAGCAGGCGGTGTCGGCTCGGTGGGCCGGATAGGGCAGGGAACTTTCACCGTCACTGCCGCCGCGGACCAATACGACACCACCCTGCTCGGCTACCAGGACCAGCAACTGGGTGCCCCCTCTCGGTTGACCAGCGGCCGTTATCCCGCCTCGCCGATGGAGGCGGTCGGTAGCGACAGCGACGCTTCGTCGGGGTTCGGCATCGGCGACACAGTGGTCGTGGAGCCAGGAGGGCTCGAAATCACGATCGTCGGGCTAGCGGCCGACGTGCAGTTGAACGCGAGCCCCACCCTGTTCGTGCTCTACCAGACCTATATCGATGCCGTGCGATCGATCAACCCCGATGCCACGGAGCCGTTGCCGAACGTGCTGGCGGTCGCACCAGCGGAGGGGGTGACCCCCGAAGAGCTTGTTGCCAGCATCAACGCCGAATCCAATGATCTCGACGCGTTGACAAGAAAAGATGCGGCCGACAACACCCCGGGCGTGTCCCAGGTCCGGCAATCGTTTCAGGTCATCTTCTTGTTGTATGGCCTGGTCGTTCCGTGCGTGACCGGCCTGTTCTTCCTCATCATCACATTCCAGAAGTCCGGCGCTCTCACCCTGCTTCGCGCCATCGGGGCCCCCGCCGGACGGCTTGTGAAGTCTCTCCTGTTCCAGTCGGTCATCATCATTTTCGCCAGCTTCGCCCTCGGACTGGCGCTATACGCCCCGGTGTCCCAGCAACGACTCGGAGGCATTCCGCTCCGTTTCGAGACTGCGGCCGTCCTTGCCTGGGCCGTCATCATGACGGTGCTGGGAGTCGGCAGTTCGCTGGTCGCGGCCCGGCGAGTTCTGGCGATCGACCCCATCGAGGCCACCACCGGCGGAGCCAACCTATGAAGCTCGCTCTCCGAGAGCTGACCAGGAGGCCAGGTCGCTTCGTCACCGCCACCGTGATCCTCACCCTCTTCGCAACCTTGTTGATGTTCCTCGGCGGCTTGCTCGACGGTTTGATCCGCAGCTCGACTGGTGCGGTCGAGGTTCAACAGGCCCAGGCCCTGGTGTTCTCGGAATCTTCCCGGGCCTCCTTCTTACGAAGCAGGATCGAACCCGACGTACGCACAATCATCGAGTCCGAACTCGGTGCCGAAGTGGGTGGTCTGGGGGTTGTTCTGCTCGGCGCCCGCGTGCCCGGGAACGGTCCCAGAGATGTTGCCAACGTGGCGGTGTGGGGCTACGAACTCGCTCCCGACGGTGTGCCCGAACCGCCGGGCCCGGGCGAAGCATGGGCCGATGAGATACTTCGCTCCGACGGGGTGGAGATCGGCCAAGAGCTGCTGGTGGGGCCGGCTCGCACCCCGATCATCGTGGTGGGTTGGGTCAAGGACACCTCCTACAACGGGCAAGCGGGCATGTGGACCGATGTGAACACCTGGCGGGAGGTCTTGAACGCGAACCGGCCCGATGCCGCGCTCTCCGAAGGCGTGTTCCAGGCCCTTGTGGTTCGCGACGCGAGCACGGGTCCGGCTACGGCGGACATGCCGAGCGCGGTGGAGCGGGTGCTCGATGATCGGGTGATCGCCCTCTCTGTTTCGGAGGCAATCGATGAGATCCCCGGCGTCACCGAACAGCAGACCACCTTCAACCAGATCCTCGGCGTGACGGTAGTGATCACCCTGGTGGTAATCGCTCTCTTCTTTGCCCTGCTGACGGTGGAACGCACCGCCATGTATGGCGTTCTGAAAGCAATCGGAGCCCGTTCGTCAACCATATTTATCGGCTTGGTGGTGCAGGCGGTCGTCGTCACCGGTGTTGCCGCGGCTATCGCCGGCGTCGCCGTCACCGTGCTCGATCTGCTCATCCCTCCCGGCTCGATTCCCCTGTCGATCTCGGCCTCGCGACTCATCACCAGTGTCGTTCTGCTCCTTACCGCAGCGGTCGGCGGCTGTGCATTCTCGCTTCGCCGGGTGCTACGGGTCGACCCTGCCTCTGCCCTTGGTGGTACCCAATGACCGAACCAGCTCTGCACATCAGCGACGTTCGCAAGATCTACCAAGTGGGCGGCGAAGAGGTCGTCGCCCTCGACCATGCCGAACTCACAGTCGCCGCGGATGAGATCGTCGCCCTGGTCGGACCATCCGGTTCGGGCAAGACCACCCTGTGCTCGATCGCCGGAGGCATCCTGTCGGCGACCGCAGGCACGGTGGTGGTGGGCGGTGAGGAGATCAGCCACTACGGAAGTCGCCAGCTCACCGAATTCCGCCAAAATCAGGTGGGGTTCGTCTTCCAGACCGTCAACCTCGTGCCGTTCCTCACCGCTCGCGAGAATCTGCTGGTCGTCGACGAGATGGGGCGGCGTGAAGGTCGACCGGCCCGAGAGCGCGCCGATCGGCTACTGGGCGAGCTTGGCCTGGACGACCGTTCCAAGAACCTGCCTGGCCAGCTCTCCGGTGGGCAGAAACAACGTGTGGCGATCGGGCGAGCGCTGATGAATGAACCGAACCTTGTTCTTTTCGATGAACCGACATCGGCACTCGACACTGAGGTAGGCGCTCAAGTCATGGCCCTCATCCGAGCGGAGATGAAGGCCCGTGGCACCGCCGCCATCGTAGTGACTCACGATGATCGGATCACCGAATTCTGCGACCGCACCGTCAACATCATCGACGGCGTGCTGGCCGCCTGACGTCTTCTGAACTTAGATATGGAGTGTCTGATGGATAGGTGGCCCAACTCATGGTGATCGAGTTTCTAACGTTCGATATCGATCCAACGCAGCGCCAACAATGGCTTGATCATGAGGAGCAGCACTGGAGTCGCTTTCTCGAACGACAGGCGGGTTTCGTAAACAAGCAGATGTGGGAGAACGTCGACGACCCTTCCCAAATGCATGCGGTCGTCTGGTGGGAGTCCATGGACCACTGGCACGCGATTCCGCGTGATCAACTCGCCGCGGTGGTCGACGCGATGGGCGCCCACGAGCGCACCCCGTCGATGGCGGCGTTCAATCTCGTCCGCGACTGCTGATCGTCGACTCTCGCCTCAGACGCCACCCAGAGCTTCCGCGGCGCGCTCGACGAGCGCCTTTGGATCACCTCTGCCGTCGTTGAGATCAACGAGGTTGATACCAACAGAAGCCGGACTCCACCGAGCCGCCTCCGCGGTGAGGAAGGGGCCGACATCAGCCCAACGGGAGATGGCGGGCGATGCCAGCAAGTCGCTCGCGGATTGGTAGAGCGCCACCTCTGTGGTGGCGTCGATCTGCATGACGTTGTCGATGACCGACTCGTGTTGTTCGGGGGTGCAGCCGCTCAGAAACACGCCATCGGCAAGCTCGGCCGCCACGCTAACCATCTGGGGACCGCGAGACCCCACCCACAGAGGCACGCGACGGGGCCCGAACCCGTGAGGGGCGGGCCGATATCCTTCCGCCGCTTCACCCGCCAGCACCGCCCTAGCCACGACGAGAGCCTCCCGAAGCACACCCACTGGCCGATCGGTCGACAATCCGAAGGGTCCCAGCGACTTCTCCCCTCCGATCCCGAGGCCGAGGGTGAACCGCCCGCCGCTCAGCTCGTCGACGGTGCCAGCCGTAGCCGCGATCACGCCCGGGTGTCGGAGCAGGGGCGACGTGATGCCCACGGCCAGCCGAATTGTCGAGGTCTCACGCGCCGCAGCGGCCAAGAGAGTCATCGGCTCGCGGGCCACACCTTCATCGGCGATCCACACCTCGTCGAGCCCCAGCTGCTCCGCTCGAATAACCGCTTCGACCAGCTGGTCGGCGGGCGCAGCCGGGAACATCCAGATTCCCTTGCGGACCCTCATCCGAGCAGCTGCTTGGCGGCGTTACCGGCGCGGTTGTTCAGGTTTGCTTGGCCGGCCACGAGGATCAGCTCCGCCAACTCGACTTCAGCGAAGAGGCCACGCAGCTCAGCAACCAAGCCAGCGTCGAATGCGTGGGTTTCGCCACACATCGAATCTGCGAGCCGCAAGACTGCTCTGGTCTTGTCGTCAAACGCCTCAACCCATGTCTCGGGCTTCTCCAGCGCCTCGATCTCAGACTCGGTAATCCCTCGTCGCCTCGCCGAGGCGACATGACTACTCAGTCAAGTGGGGCACTCGTTGACAATCGAGCTCCGGAGGAACACCAGTTCCTTGAGGGCCGCGGGAACGGCTTGCTCGTCAGACCACAATGCGGAGCCGAACGACTTGTAGGGCTCGGCGCTCCCTTCCACCTGCGCAAGGGTGTAGGCCAACGGTGCTCCGGAGAGCTTCGGACGGATCTCCATCGGCCCAGTATGGCCGACCTCGGTTGGGCTAGTGCCGTAGCAGGCAATGTTCGCCCTGTCGGTGTGGTGAGTGCGCTACCAGAGCGACCAGTCCTCAGCCCGGGGTCTTGGTTTTGATGAGCGGCGCATCCCGCGAGAGCTCACGGAACCAGACGCCGGTAGTTCGGATGCGTCCCGACCGGCTCGAACTCAGCGGTCCCGTTCGCTTCGTCGAGCCACATGATCGTCGAGGATGCCATCGTTTTGTCCGGCGCCTCCACCTGGCGCGGGAGTTTGGCCCAGCCCCACGCCACCAGCTCCCCGCCGGAGAACCACAGCCGCCGCCGCCAGCTTGCGCCGTCGCTGGCGTGCCCCTTGCCCCAGTTCCATGCCAGCTCGCCGAACGACGCGTCGGCGCTTATCAGGTCCGGGGGGAGGCGGTGACACGCTGCGCCAGACCCTGCATGACCTGCACATCTGCGGCGGTCACAAGCTCGAAGTTCGTCACGGTCCTGCGCCCATCGGTGGCTGGTTCAGGCGAGTCTGTGCTCGGCGAGGTCGGCGGCGACACCGCTAGGCGTGATCGCCCCGGCCGACCGGTGCACCTCCACCCCACCCCGGAGATAGACGATCGTCGGCGTGGCCTGCACGCCGAATCTAGCGACCAAACTCTCACTCGCTTCAGCGTGCACTGCGACGACCTTCCAATCGGAGTCGTAGTCATCAGCCAGCTTCTCGAGGTGAGGGCGCAGCGAACGACACGGCTGACACCAGGTGCCCCAGAAATCGATCACCACCCCACGCTCGTCGGATGCGATCAGCGCGTCGAGCTCGGCGCCATCGGTAATCGCCTCGATCGTCAAGCGATCTCTTCTTGGCGATAGGCCATGTCGGTCGGATACTCCGACTCCGGCGCGGAGTCGAGCTGCATAGTGATGTTGAACTTGTTGCCCCAGTTGAAGATTCCGCAGGCGAACACCATCTCTACGATCTCCTCCTCGGTGAAGTCATCCTTCAACGACTCGAAGAACGGGTCGGTGACGGTATGCGGGTCGAGGGCGATGCGCTCCGCCAGCGACACCGCGCCGGCCTCGCGCCTCGTCAGTGCATCACTCGGCTTCGGCTGATGCTCGAAGAGGTGATCTTCCTTGGGTCCTACGGCACCGCTCACGGCGGTGGTGCGAACGGTTTGTCAATAACAGCAGTCGTTGATCTGGCCGGTCTTCAACCGCATCATCTCGTGGATGTGGGGCTCTACGGATCCCTCGGCAAAGAACGAGCCGAACACCGGCACGATGGCTTTGAGCATCGCTGGGTTCTTTCCGATAACGCCGAACATCGCGGCGTCTCCCCACCAACCATCCCTCCCATCGGTGAGCAGTTGGTTGACGTCGGCATCCGGGCTGTCGCCCGGCGCGAGTGGTGCAATTCGTGACCCCATGATCCCCCATGCGTTAGCGGTGTAGATTTTCTAGCCCATGCCGCCACGTGTGTCGATAGAAACTGTGTCGAGCCCCACATTGATCCATGTCGCCGATCCGATGTGCTCTTGGTGCTATGCGTTCGGACCCGAGCTGGAGCACGTCGTCGAGGAAACCCGCCTTCCTGTCCGCCTCGTCATGGGCGGCTTGTACACCGGCGACCGAACCAAGCCTCTCGACGACTCCTTACGCACCTATCTGCGCGAGACGTGGAGGCGCGTCTGCGACATCTCACAGCAGCCCGTGGCGTTCGGCCTCACCGACTGGCCCGAATGGACCTACGACACCGAGCCAGCGTGCCGTGCCGTGATCGCCGTCCGACGCTTGGCCCCGACCCACGCGCTTGCGTTCTACGAGCGCCTTCAACACGCGTTCTATGCCGAGAACCTCGACCTAACGCAACCAGCGGTGCTTGGGAACCTCGCGACTGACCTCGACATCGACCGCGACGACTTCCTCACCTTGTTGACCGACAGCGATGCGGCGCTGGCCGACTTCCGAGAAGCCCGTGCACTGGGCGCGAACGGCTTCCCCCTGCTCGTGCTCGACACAGGCTCGGAGCAGATCCCCGTCTCGGTCGGCTTCAATCGGGCCGAGGGAATACTCCGCACCATCCGCGTCCTGCTCTGACTTCCCGACTGGCACTATCTCCTCGGGGCGCGGTCAGCCTGACCGGACGTAGGTATAGGCGGTCGGGAAGAGGGCATAGAACATGGCAGCTTTGAGCAGCTTCGTGAGATCGACCTGGTCGAGCGCCGTATGAACAAACTCTTCCTCCATCGGGCCGAAGCCCAACGTCGGGATGCCGGCGACACCAGATGAGTACGTGCCATTGGTGCTGAACTTCCAGATGTCGACCCGCGGAGCCTCACCCCACAATGCTGCGCAGGTGAGCTTGCCCGCCGCGATCAGCGGGTCGTTGGCGTCGAGCAACCAGCCGGGAAAGAACGCCGGGCCACTCAGATCGAGATCCGTCCAGCTCGTCACCGGCTGGATCGGCACCTCGGCCACACCACCCAGCGGGCCGACCACGGCCTCGATCTCGGCGCGGACGCTTTCGGGTGTTTCGCCGGGCACCACCCGGCGGTCAATTGTGGCCTCGCACCACGACGGCACGCTGTTGGGCGTATGGGGCCCTTCGATCATGGTGACAACCTGGCTTCCCGGACCCAGCGTGTCGTTGGACGGCAGGTTGGCTGTCATGGCATCGAGCGCATCGAGGATCGGCCGCATTTTGAGAATCGCGTTGTCGCCCAGCTCAGGGGTACTGGCGTGGGCTGCTTTGCCCCGCACCTTCACCCGCACTTCGCAACGGCCGCGGTGGCCGCGACGCAAGGTGAGATCGGTGGCCTCGGCCAGCAGCACCGCGTCTGGTCTGGGATATTCGTCGACTTCCATCAGGTGACGCATGGCGAATCCCTCAGCGTCCTCCTCGAGGGTCGCGCCCTGCACCGTGATCGTGCAGTCGGCGGTGAGGTCGAGCTGACCGGCCAGACGGGCCCCGTAGAGAATCGACGCAACGCCGGCCTTGCAGTCCGATGCTCCGAGGCCGAACATTTTGCCATCGTTCACCGTTGGCTCCAGCGGCGGATACGGCCAGTCCTCCTCATCGGCAATCTCGTTGTGGTCGAGGTGGGCGTCGTACAGCAGTTGATAGCGCCCGTTTCCGACGGCACCCAGGGCATCGCCAGCGCTCGCGGTACGGACGTCGTCGAAGCCGCTGGCCCGCATCTCCTGGAGCGTTCTCTCCACCGCCGGGCCCTCTTCGCCGGTGTAGGTGCGCATGCGAATTATGTCGGCCAGGTACTCCACCTGGGCGTCGGCGACAGCCGGGGCACCAGACTTGACGCGTTCGGCAGCTTCGGCCAGGGGCGCGGGTACTACGAGTTCAGCTCCGTTGCCCATCTCAGAGATCCCCACCCATTGTGAGTGCCATCAGTGCCTTCTGAATGTGCAGCCTGTTCTCAGCCTGTTGGTAGATGACCGACTGAGGCCCATCGATCACCTCGTCATCGGCCTCATAACCCCGGTCGACAGGCATGCAATGCATGTAGACGGCATCCTCGTTGGCCAAATCCATCCGTTCCGGGGTGGCCCGCCAGTCGGTGTGCTTGGCGGCCATGGCCTCCACCTCGTCCTGGTCTTCGGTCACCATGATCGGTCCCCATGACTTGGGGTAAAGGAAGTCGGCGCCCGCAAAGGCCTCATCCATGTTGTGGGTCTCGGTGAAGCTGACCCCGGCCTCCTCGGCGTTGGCGCGAGCCGTGTCCATGATGTCTGGCATCAGGTGATAGCCGTCGGGATAGGCCAGGGTGACGTCCATCCCAAATCGAGGCATCAGCATCACCAGCGACTGGGGCACGCTGAGCGGGCGCACATACTTGGGGGCGTGCGTCCACGAGATCACGAACTTGCGGCCCCTGAGGTCGGAACCGAAACGTTCCACGAGCGTCATCAGGTCGGCCATCGCCTGGCAGGGATGGTCGACATCGTCCTGCATGCTGAAGATCGGTGCGTCGGCGTGCTTCGCCATCTCATACAGATACTTCTGGCCGATGTCGGTCCGGCAGTCACGGATCGCGATGCCCTCGCCGAACCCACTCAGCACCCGGCCCGTGTCCCGCGCGTTCTCGCCATGGCCGATCTGGGTGGCAGCCGGGGTGAGGTACACAGAATGCCCGCCCAACTGGGTCATACCGGTCTCAAAGGAGTTGCGAGTGCGGGTGCTTTCTTCGAAGAACAGCATGTAGAGCGTCTTGGCTCTGAGAACCGCGTCATGGAACGCTCCGGCCCGACGTTGCTCCTTCAGACGTATCGCCAGGTCGATCGCAGTCGTGAGGTCGTCGACCGACCAGTCTTGCGTGGATATGAAGTCCTTCTGGAACAAGTGATCCGTCACTGTGCTGATTCCTCTTTTGTTGCTGGTCATGCTTCGGGCGGTCGACGAACCCGCAAGACACTCGAACTGCAAGTCGATAACCGGCAGAAACTCGGTGTCGGAAGGGCGGGGTTGATCCTTACTGCAGGCGTGGCCAGCAACGTCGAACCGCCCGCATTCTAGGCGCGCCGCCTGGTCGAGAGGCTCAGTCTTTGCAATCAGTTCAGTGACTCGAGCGAACGGGATTGCACCTCACCGCGCCGGAACTCTCCCGGCTCCAATTTGTCTTGGCAGGCAGCCGTCAAGTGAGCTTCGTGGCGGGCACCGATGTGAGTCCACCCGCCTCCAGCTCCGCGATCGCCGGAACCGGATCAGGATCCTGGAAGTAAACACCGCCGGAGTCGGGCTCGCCGACGGTGGGGTCTCCGTCCCAGTAACTGGCCTCGAGCGCGATGCCGTTGTTGTCGGTGAAATAGATCGACTGGATATTGCCGTGGTCGACGATCCTCGTGACCTCCGTGCCGGCAGCCCGGAGCCGCGCCCGCATGGCGTGGAGCGCGTCCTCGTCGGCGACGTTGAACGAGATGTGGTCGAGTTGGGTCGGATACGGCGCCGGCCCACCCGCGCTCTTCCGGAAGGTCTCCGCGCCGGCGATCTCGAAGAAGGCCACGGTGTTTCCCGGGCCAATTTCGAAGAAGTAGTGGCGCATCGGCCCCGCCATGAGCGTTTCGACAACCGGCATGCCCAGCACACCGGCGTAGAACCTCGTGGTCGCGTCCATGTCGGGGGTCACCAAGGCAAGGTGATTTACTCCGAGCCACTTGGGCCCAGCGGGCAGATCGTTCAAATCGGTCATGACGGCTCCAGCCCACAAATGGCGCGAAATATTCCCTCGCAGTGTCCCAACCCGGCGCGATGACGTCAAGCGGGCCGACTCCACATTTCTGTGCGACGAACGCCAAGATCAGGTTGTTGTTGATCGGCGCCACTTGGTAGAGCCGGGTCTCACGAAGCTTGCGCTCGATGTCGTACTCGACCGCAAAGCCGAACCCACCGTGGGTGTCGAGCGCCGCGTTGCCAAGGCCGCCCACGACGCTTCGCTCGCCAACAGCTTGCTCATGTTGGCCTCGACGCCACAGGGCTCACGGTCTCAGCGCCCGCTTCAGCTAGGAGTCGCTCGGCGCCCAGTTCATCGGCAGGAACGAGCACAAGGCGATCGGCGAATGGGAGATCCCCTGCTTCGCTTATCGATTTGTGGATGGCAGCGAATTCGGATCGGTCCCGCCGACCCGGACAACCCGGGTGCCCAGTGGCTCTTCGACTTGGCGCCGATCGCAATATCCACACGGCTGAGGGAAATTTTGCCGTCCGGGTCCGACAGGCTCGGGGCCGAACCACTCGCGTAGGGCGTGCACCGGCCGAGGCGCTCGCCGCTCTAGGTCGCCGCCTCCACGAGGATGTCGGCTCGATCGTCGGAAGTTATGAACATCCGGGCAATGTCCTCGGCCTGCGTCGAGCTTGCGCCGGTCACATGGGCGCGTCCGCCCGGTGTCGGTCCCCAGGCCGCCGCCACAGACCACTCTTGGGCGGAGTCAACGACCCAGAGGGTGTACCGGTCGCGGGGATCGAGGCCGTCCAAGTCGACTCGGATTTCCGTGCCCCACAGGCGCCCCGCAGTCGAGATCGAGCCGACTGCTCCATCAGCGCTCACGATCATCGCGAGCAGCTGGTCGGTAGGAGGTGTGTCATCAGTTGGGAGGCTGATGACCGCTACGAGCACCGCAGCCGCTGCAAAGGCAGCCACAGCCGCCAAACGCCACCTCTGCGCCGTCCGCTGGAGCTGGCCCAGCTCACGGTGGGCCGCTTCGGTGATCGCAGCTGCCCGCCCTGGCGACGGGGCCAAAGCGCGGTCGTCAGGGGGGACCCTCGCAAGCACGCCAGGAATGGGCGCCACAGCGGTGACCTCCACCGCGCAGGTGCTGCACCGCGCGAGGTGCAGCTCGAAGGCGTGGCGATCTTCGGCGTCTAGGGCGCCCAGGGTGTATGCGGCCCCCCAGTCGGCGTAGTAGTCGTGATCGGAGTTCATCGAAGGACCTCGCGTTCTTCGAGCTGAGTACGGAGGATCTTCAGTGCATAGTGCAGTCGCGACTTCACCGTGCCGTCGGGGATACCGAGTAGGGCGGCAATCTCGCGAGTGGACATCCCCTCCCAGTACGCCGCGGCTACGACCATCCGGTGATCGTCGGTCAGCGCGTCGAAAGCGTCGACGATCAGGGAGACCTCCGCCAGCCGCGCGAGTTCGACATCGTCGATCGCCCGGTTATCGACATCATCGGTTAGGACCATCCGTAAGTGCCGCGTCGCCGAGCGGTGTCTGGAGGCGGCGACGTTCTTGACGATTCCGAACACCCAGGCACGTTCGCTGCCGCGCTCCGGGTTGTACTGGTCATGCTTGCGCCACGCGCTCATGACGGTTTCATGTACAACTTCCTCGGCCACCTGAGGGTCCGAGAACCGCCCCACGGCCCAGCGGTTGAGAGCTGGGCCGTGCTGCTCGTAAAGACGGCGCGCCAATGCTTCGGCAGCCGCGCTATCGGAGGGCTCGCGGCGGTGGTTCAATTAGTCGGACCCGGCTGAACCGATGGCGTTGCCCTCGGCATCGATCACATACCAGACATCATTGACGCCCTGACCGTTGGTGTCGCCCGCGGCGGAATCGCCAGCAAAGTAATAGAGCGGCCAGTCGTTGTAAGTGGCCTGGACATCACCATTGGTCCTCGTCGTGGTACCCAACAAACCCGCATCAAGGCTCGACCCGACACTTCCAAGCTCCCCCACCACCGGCCAGTTCGTCTCACACTGGTCATAACAGGTGCTCTCCCCCTGGGCATCAGGAACAAACGAGTACACAGAATTACCATCCACATCCATCACGATGTCACCCAACCCACTCGCCCCCAACGCAAGATCAGGAACCGGATCACCTGAACCGGACTCTTCGTCAGAGTCGTCTACCCCACCGCCGGCATCGCTCGTGACGGCGGCTTCATCGTCGCCGCTGCACGCGCCCGCCAAGACCACCAGCGCCGCGAATACCGTGAAGAATCGTTTGAACATCGGAATTCCAATCTCGAGTGTCACACCTGAACTGGCTGGTGTTACGGCCGCGGACGCCCGTTCGGTTCAATTCCCCTGTGGATTCGTCGGCGTTCTTGCCCCACGTCCCGATCGTTTAGTCATCGACCAGGGCTGCGCTTACCGGACCTGAGAGACTCGACGAAGCAGAACCAACCGCACCAAAACCGGGCGAGCCGGTGCGGCCGGGTCCACGCTGCGTGCCGCGTCGCCACCCGCACCCTCGACGTCAACCGCCCCAACGCGGTCTGGTGATTGTCGCGCCGACGGCACCATCCCGCCGAGCTGACGCCTTTCTGTAGTGCTCACGGCAGAGCCACAGGCTCGCTATAGGGCCTCGGGGCTGGACAGATCCGATCCGGATTCGACGGCGAGTGATCGGGCGTTTCGGTCGACGGGATCCGTACCGGTGAGCGACTGGTATGAATCGACGAGGTCCGCGTAGGTGCTGTTCTCGATCTTGAAGAGACGGAACGTTTCGAGTCAGCGGAGGTCCAGAAACGTTTGACGTGTCGCTTCATCGAGCGTCGTTTCGATCCAGGCGTGAGCGAGCTCGTGCACCATGGTCGTGTCCGAGGGCCTGCAGATGCGGACTTCGACTTTGGCCGGTACCTAGATACCTCCGTTGCCGAAACACTTGGATTGATCCTCCGGAAAGCTGATTACGAGCTCGGGTGGGAGTTCTAGGTCGGCTTTGGCGAACCTCTCGAGCGAGAAGTCGACGAGTGCGCGTTGTCGTTCGTCCAGGCCAAGGTCGACAGAGCCCTCTCGGATCTCTTCAGCCCCCGACAGCGTGGTGGCAAGGAGCAGAATTGCGATGATTCGGAACATGCCCGGATCGTCCACTTCCTCTGCAAACTGCGTTCGAGGATGGCTATGTCTGGACCACACTGTCCGAACGCGTGGCCCGAGATCGAGATCCCGATATCGGGCTTGTCGGGTTCCCGCTCGACCGAGACAAGCTGGTGAGATTCGCCGAGTCGAAGCTCAGCCGTGAGACCACCGCTGCATCGGGCGGCCCGACCGGTCGAGCACCTGCTCGTGACGTGACCGGAGGCGACCGAGGTGTCCCGACCCTCGATCGCGAATGTGTCTGGCTCATGAATTCGCGGTGGAGGCGCTGTGATAGGAGCCAGCATCCACGTATGGTCCGAGCCAATGGAAACACCAACGAACCTGCAACACGAAGAACTCCGATCCTGGGTCGCCGAGATGGCGGAGTTGTGCGAACCGGACAAGGTGCATTGGTGCGACGGCACCGACGAAGAGTACGACGCGTTGACACAGGGATTGGTCGACGCCGGCACCTTCATCAAGCTGGACGACACGCTGCGACCCGACAGCTTTCTCTCCCGTTCTGATCCGAGCGATGTCGCCCGGGTCGAGGATCGCACCTACATCTGCAGCAGGACCCGTCAGGACGCCGGACCCACCAACAACTGGATGGACCCGGCCGAGATGAAAACGATCCTCGGAGGCCTGTTCAAGGGCTCGATGAGGGGTCGCACCATGTATGTGATCCCGTTCAGCATGGGCCCGCTCGGATCGTCGATCGCCCAGATCGGCGTCGAGATCAGCGACTCCGCTTACGTCGCGGTCAACATGAAGATCATGACTCGGATGGGTTCCGACGTACTCGACGTACTCGGCACCGATGGTCGCTTCGTACCGTGCATGCACACCGTCGGGGCCCCACTCGAGCCGGGCCAGGCCGACGTCGAATGGCCGTGCAACCCGGACGAGAAGTACATCGTGCATTTCCCCGAGGAGCGCTCGATCTGGTCCTACGGCAGTGGCTACGGCGGCAATGCGCTGCTCGGCAAGAAGTGCCTCGCGTTGAGGATCGCCTCCACCATGGCGCGCGACGAGGGCTGGCTGGCCGAACACATGTTGATCATGGGCGTCACAGAGCCCTCCGGCGACAAGACATATGTAGCGGCGGCCTTTCCGAGCGCCTGCGGCAAAACCAACTTCGCCATGATCGAACCACCGGAGGCCATGGGCGCCGACGGCTGGAAGGTCACCACAATCGGCGACGACATTGCCTGGATCAAGCCCGGCGACGACGGCAAGCTTTACGCGATCAATCCCGAGGCCGGATACTTCGGCGTCGCTCCTGGCACCTCGATGGCCACCAATCCCAGCGCGATGGCAACGATCCGTTCCAACACGATCTTCACCAACGTTGCGCTCACCGACGAGGGCGACGTCTGGTGGGAAGGCATGGACGGCGATCCGCCGGCGCATGCGATCGATTGGCAGGGCCAGGACTGGACACCGGAATCAGACACCAAGGCGTCGCACCCCAATGCTCGCTTCACCGCGCCCGCAGGCCAGAACCCGGTGATCGACGACGAGTGGGACAACCCACAGGGCGTGCCGATCAACGCGTTCGTGTTCGGTGGTCGACGCTCCGGCACGATGCCGCTCGTGTACCAGTCGTTCAACTGGGCCCACGGCGTCTACCTCGCTGCCACAATGGGCTCTGAGACCACAGCGGCCGCATTCGGTCAACAGGGCGTCGTCCGGCGCGATCCGTTCGCGATGCTTCCGTTCGCGGGATATCACATGGGCGACTACTTCAATCATTGGCTGGGGTTTGGCCGCACGATCCAGAACCCACCGCGAATCTTCGGAGTCAACTGGTTCCGAACCGATGAGCAGGGCCGCTTCGTATGGCCAGGTTTCGGTGAGAACATGCGTGTGCTGCAGTGGATCGTCGAACGCTCCCACGGCCAGGCGTACGCGCTCGAGAGCCCACTCGGCTGGATGCCTCGATTCGAGGACATCAACTGGGAGGGGCTGGAGGATTTCACCGACGCCGACTTCCGACAGGCAATGTCGGTTGACCGTGACGACTGGAACAAGGAGATCCTCTCCCACGACGAATTGTTCATCCGTCTCAACGACCGCATCCCCAAAGAGCTGATCGCGATCCGCGATCTCACCCTCTCGGCATTGTGGCGTTCGCCCGAGCACTGGGAGATGAACGCAGACCCCACGTGATCGCGTCGAGTCTCAGCACGCCGCAAACGCCTGCAAAGTTGGCCGTGCTCACGAGCGGGGGCGACGCCGCCGGCATGAACCCGGCCATCCGCGCGGTAGTCCGGACTGGGCTCGACTTGGGGATGGAGGTTTTCGCCGTCTCCGAAGGGCTGCACGGCCTCGTGGAGGGTGGCGACCTGATCAGGCCAGCGACGTCGGCCGATGTCGGCGGCATCCTGTATCGCGGGGGGACCGTGCTCGGTACCGCTCGCTGCGAGGCGTTCCGAACCCGCGACGGCCGGCGTCAAGCGGCGCGCAACCTGGTGGAGCTGGGCATCGGCGTGCTCGTGGTGATCGGCGGCGACGGCAGCCTCACCGGCTCCAACGTCTTTCGCGAGGAATGGCCAGAACTACTCGATGAACTGGTCGAGCGGGGCGAGATCGAACGAGCCGAGGCCGACGCCAACCACCGCCTGACGCTGGTGGGCTTGGTCGGCTCGATCGACAACGACATGTTCGGCACCGACATGACGATCGGTGCCGACACCGCTCTCCACCGCATCACCGAAGCGATCGATGCGATCCAGAGCACGGCGTCCAGCCACCAACGGTCCTTCGTCATAGAGGTGATGGGACGCAACTGCGGCTATCTCGCCTTGATGAGCGCGCTCGCCACTGGGGCCAACTTCGTGCTGATCCCCGAGAGCCCACCCGACACCGATGAGTGGGCGGAGTCGATGTGTCGAGCGCTCGAGGCCGGCCGGGCGATCGGGCGCCGCTCAAACATCGTGATCGTCGCCGAGGGCGCTCAGGACATGCACGGCAATCCAATCACCGCCGAGCAGGTCAAGCATGTCCTCGAAGACCTCAGAGGAGAAGACACCCGGGTCACGAGCCTCGGCCACGTGCAGCGAGGCGGCGCGCCGAGCGCGTTCGACCGCTACCTCAGCACCGTGCTCGGCTACGCCGCGGTCAAGCACGTCGCGGCGCATCCCGACGCCGATCCACAGCTGGTCGGCATCAGGGGCCACCAGATCGTGAAGTCGCCGTTGATGCAGAGCGTGGCGAAGACGAAGTCGGTCGCTTCTGTAATCGCCGAGCACGACTACGAAGCAGCGATGGAGCTGCGCGGTGGCAGCTTCCGCGATTCGTTCCGGATGATGCGCACGATGGTGCGTGCCCGGCCCCATGCACCCGAGCCCGGTCAGCGGCGGCTTCGCCTCGCCGTGCTGCACGGGGGCGGCACCGCGCCAGGCATGAACACCGCGGTCAGGGTGGCGGTCCGCGCCGGACTCGACCTCGGGCACACCGTGCTCGGCGTCAAGCGCGGCTTCCGCGGGCTCGCGCGCGGCGATATCGAGGAGATGGACTGGATGAGCGTGTCCGAGTGGGTCGGCCGCGGCGGGGCCGAGCTCGGTACGAGCCGGTCGGTTGCCGGCCCGGAGATGCTCGCCAACGTCGCCGAACAAATCGACGCCCACCACATCGACGGGATTTTGATGGTCGGTGGCTGGGCCGGGTATCAGTCGGCATGTGAACTCAGGCGCCTGGCCGACGTCCATCCGGCGTTGGCGATCCCCGTGGTGTGTCTGCCCGCCTCGATCAACAACGATCTGCCCGGCTCGGAGCTGAGCATCGGCGCCGACACTGCCCTGAACAGCATCGTGAGCGATGTCGACAAAATCAAGCAGTCGGCGGTCGCATCGCAGAGGAGCTTCATCGTCGAGGTGATGGGCCACGACTGCGGCTATCTGGCGCTGATGAGTGGACTCGCCACCGGTGCCGAACGCGTCTACCTCCCCGAGCAGGGAATCTCACTGCATGACCTCGAGGTCGATCTCAATGCGTTGAAGGAAGGGTTCGCGCACGGCAAGCGGCTCGGCCTCGTCATCCGCAGCGAAAACGCCGACGAGGCGTACACCACCAGCTTCATCAAGACGCTCTTCGAGCGCGAGGGCGAAGGACTATTCGATGTCCGCGGGGCGATCCTCGGCCACGTCCAGCAGGGGGGCGATCCATCGCCGTTCGATCGCATCCAGGCCACCCGGCTGGCTTGGGAGAGTGTCCAGCATCTCGTCGAGCAGGCGATGGCCGATGTCTCGACGGATGCGATGGTTGGTCTGCAACACGGCAAGGTCGTATTCACGCCCCTGGCAGACTTCCCGACCCTCGTCCAGACCGACGCACAGCGGCCGCGCGAACAAAGCTGGATGGCGCTCCAGACCGTCGCCGAGGTAATGGCCGGATCGGTCAGCTAGGTGTCGACAGCGCCCCTGCTCGCCGGATAGTCAGTCGGGTCGGCCCCGCTGGGCGAAGGCCGCCATCAGCCGCGAACCGTCGAGCTCGCGGACGTAACGGAGCGGGTCGATGCCCGCTCCGATGACGTAATCGGTCAGCAGCCCTGCGGCAACTGCGACCAACTCGCTCGGATCCCATGGTTTGGAGAAGTAGTGGTCGAGGTCGGCGTCGTTGATGGCCCGGATGGTGTCCTGGTGCCCGGCCTGGCCGGTGAGAAGGATCGTCCGGATGGTGCCGGTGCCTGCGCCTTGCTTGAGCGACACGAGGAGGTCTACACCAGTCTCGCCTCCCGGCAGCCGGTGGTCCGCGACGATCAGGCCGACGCGATCACCGGCTTGTTCCACCTCGTCGATCGCATCTCGGGCGTCGGCGACATCGTCGGCCTGTTCCACGCGAATCGTTCCAGCGAATCCTTGGAGGTCGCGCACCACCTCGGCGCGCACCTCCGGTTCATCCTCCACAACGAGGATCACCAACTCGTTCACAAGCCGTTGCCTCTCATACAACTCCCTCCACCGGCAATGACACGGTGAAGACCGTGTGGCCGGGGCGACTGTCGACCCCGATCGTACCGCCGTGCTCCTCGACGATTTGACGGCTGATCGAGAGCCCCAGCCCCAGCCCGAAGCGAACCTGGCCGTCCTTGGTGGTGAATCGCGGTTCAAATACTCGCGACTGCACATCGGGGGGGATCCCCGGTCCGCTGTCGGTGATGTCCACCGTCACGGCGTCGCCCGTGGTGCGAACTCGGATCGATAGCAGACCCTCGTCGTGCATCGCGTCGAGCGAGTTGATCAGCAGGTTCGACCAAACTTGTTGCAGAGCACCTGGTCGGGCCGAAATGGGCGGGACCGTCTCGTACTCGCGCCGAACCTCGACCTCATCAAGGCGATGCGACACCATCCGCAGCGCGTCATCGATCCCTGTCGTGACCTCTACACCGGGGTGCACAACGCCTCCGCCGTCGTCGCCACGGACGTAGGCCCGCAGGCTGGCGACGAGCGACTGGATCCGCTCGGCGACGCCCGAGATGTTGCGGATCGTCTCCGCGAGCTGGGTCGAGGCCTCTAGGCGCTTCAGTTCGTCGTCATCGGCATTGGTCAAGGCGAGGGCCTCATCGGTGCTGTTCACCCCGCAGCCGATGAGGCGATCGGCGAGTACTCGGTCACCGACAGCGTCGGCGATCTGTCGGCGCAGCGCACGTAGCTCCGACGACGGCATCGCCGGGGCATCTAGCCGTCGCAGAATTGTCGCCTTGACGCTTGGGTCGTCGATGACCGCATCGACATCGTCGGTGAGGTGGGCGACGCTTCTGATCAGCGCCGCTGTGGGGTTATTGAGTTCGTGGGCCATCCCGGCGGCCATCTCGCCCAGGGCTGTGAACCGAGCGCTCGCGACGAGTTGGGCGCGGGCCTCCGACAGAGCCGCAAGGCTTTCGTCCAACTCGAGCTGGAGCTCCTGAGAGCGGCGCAGCCTTCGGGCGAGCGAGCTGATGAGGATCCGCGTCAGCAAGCCGCCAAGTTCGGGTTCGATCGTCAAGGCCCTGGCCAGCTGGTCAAGCGTGATCGGGATCGCCCGCACGTCGCTGACGGCCTGGCAGCCCAGGAGCGCCCGTCGATGCCGCGCCAGCGAGAGCAACCCAACGATCGCTCCCGTGGACTCCTCGTGCATGACCTTGTTGCCGGCTTGGGTGTGCGACGTGAGCCGCACTGCCCCGTCGATCACGACATAGATCCCGCCGACGTCCTCACCCTCCTCGATCATGATCGTGCCCGGCGCAACGCGTAGCCGAGCCGGGTGCCCCAGGGCGCGGTCGAGTAGCTCGATCAGTCGCCGCGTCATCTCAGTGTCGTCCATCGGCTCGCCCAGCAGCGGGTGGGCCGCCGTTGCATCGAGCGCCGGCGCGGCACGCTGCTGCTCCATCCGCTCCTGCGCGGCGGTGAGATCTTCATCGTCGAGCAATTCACCGA
>CAXMSE010000002.1:0-26423 GCA_964196195.1 uncultured Gammaproteobacteria bacterium
CACAGATTTCGGAGTTACCTCGACACACTCGTCGTCGGCGATCGTCTCCAACGACTGCTCGAGCGACAGCAGCTTCGGCGGCGTGAGTCGGATGGTGTCGTCGGACGACTGGGTACGGATGTTGGTCTGCTTCTTCTCGCGACAGATGTTGACATCCATGTCTTCGCCACGGGAGTTCTCGCCGACGATCATGCCCTGGTAAACCTTCGCTCCGGGGCCAACGTAGAGCGCCGACCGTTCTTGCAACGACGCGATCGCGTAGCCGGTGGTTTCCCCGGTGCGGTCGGCCACCACGCTGCCGCTCTGGCGCATTCTTATCTCGCCCGCCCACGGCATCCATCCCTCGAACACATGATGGAGAAGGCCGGTGCCACGGGTCTCGGTGAGGAACTCGGTACGAAACCCGATGAGAGCGCGGGCGGGAACCACATAGTCGAGCCGGACCCAGCCGGTACCGTGATTGGACATGTCGTCCATGCGTGCCTTGCGCGCCCCGAGAAGTTGGGTGACCGCACCGACGTACTCCTCGGGCACGTCGATGGTGAGCCGCTCGGTGGGTTCGTGCAACTTTTCGTCGATCTCACGGGTGAGTACCGCAGGCTTACCGACGGTGAGCTCGAAACCTTCACGACGCATGGTCTCCACCAGGATCGCGAGCTGGAGCTCACCGCGGCCCTGAACCTCCCAGGTATCGGGCCTCTCGGTGTCGAGAACGCGGATCGAGACATTGCCGACCAGTTCCTTCTCGAGACGGGCATTGATGAGGCGGGCGGTGAGCTTTTTGCCGTCGGTGCCGGCGAGGGGAGAAGAGTTCACGCCGATCGTCATCGAAAGGGTGGGCTCGTCCACGGTGATCGCGGGGAACGGGCGAGGGTCGTTGGGGTCGGCGAGGGTCTCGCCGATCGTGACCCCATCGATGCCGGCCACGCCGATCAACTCGCCGGGACCCGCCTCGTCGACCTCGATCTGATCGAGCGCGTCGGTGACCGTGAGGGTGCCCACCCGGGCCGAATCGACCGTGCCATCGGCGCGGCACCACGCAACCGCCTGGCCCTTGCGGATGGTGCCATGTTCGACGCGACAGATGGCGATCCTGCCCACGTAAGGCGAAGCATCGAGGTTGGTCACCCAGGCCCGCATCGGATGATCGGGATCGTGGCGCGGAGGCGGAACGGTGTCGAGCAACACATCGAACAAGGCGGTGAGGCCGGTACCGGGTACCTCCGGATCGAGGGTGGCCATTCCCTCGCGAGCGATCGTGTAGACGATCGGGAAGTCGATCTGGTGCTCCTTGGCATCGAGGTCGAGGAAGAGCTCGTAGACATCATCGACCACCTCGGCGATTCGGGCGTCGGGTCGGTCGATCTTGTTGATCACCAGCACAACCGGCAGCTCGAGAGCCAGCGCCTTGCGCAGCACGAACCGGGTCTGGGGAAGGGGCCCTTCGGAGGCATCGACGAGCAGAACCACGCCGTCGACCATCGTGAGGGCCCGCTCGACCTCGCCGCCGAAATCGGCGTGTCCCGGCGTATCGACGATGTTGATCTTGACGTCGCGGTATCGGATGGCGGTGTTCTTGGCGAGGATCGTTATCCCCTTCTCACGCTCGAGATCCATCGAATCCATGACGCGGTCGGTGAGCGCAGCACCTTCGCGGAAGGCACCCGACTGGCGCAGCAGGGCATCGACAAGGGTGGTCTTGCCATGATCGACGTGGGCGATCATGGCCACATTGCGCATGTCGTCGCGTGTGATCACCGCGGAAGGGTACCGAGGCCCACCTGAGTACCCTCGTGGACGGCCTCGCCGGTCCCCTGGCTACGATGCTCACATGTTGAACCAGGCCGAACTCGATGCTCTGGCGGATTTCGACACGCCGACGATCTGCAACGCGATCGAGGCGGTGGCGCCACAACGTCGGGGATGGGGCTACACCACCGATCCCTTCTTCGTCATCGACCGTGCGGCCCGACCCATCGTGGGCTATGCCCGCACTGCCACAATTCGATCATCACAACCCTCGGGCCGAACACCCGAAGCAGACTCGGCTTCGCGGATCGCCTACTACCAACATGTCGATGAGGGCGACGAGCCCACCATCACCGTGATCCAAGACATCGACCCCCACGTGGGGTTTGGGGCCTGGTGGGGTGAGGTCCACTCGAATGTCCACAAGGGGTTCGGCTCGATTGGGGTGGTCACCAACGGCAGCATCCGCGACCTCGACGACTGGGCCGACAACTTTCAGGCCCTGGCCGGGTCTGTGGCGCCTTCCCACGGGTGGGTTCACGCGGTCGAATACGCGATTCCCGTCACCGTCCACGGCATGCGGGTAGTCCCGGGCGACCTGATCCACGCCGATGTTCATGGCGCGGTCGTCATCCCCGACGAGCACGCCCGTGAACTTCCCTCTGTGGTGGCAGGGCTCATGGAGCAAGAATCCACCCTGATCAGGGCCTCTCAAGCCGACGGTTTCTCAGCCGACGTCTACGAGAAGCTCATCAACCCGTTCGGACCTCACTGAGCACACCCTCGCCGGATAAATAGGAGACCTGAAATGAATGATCCACTCATTCCTGCCGCGCATGACCTGCTGATCATTTCGGCGGCGGAGTGTTTCGAACTGCTCGACCTGAGCGACCTCAGGGAGTCGTTGGAGCGGGCCCTTCTCGCCCATTCCAATGGCGACGCCGATGTGCCACCACGAATCGCCGCCCGCACCGGAGCGGGCCTCTTGGCTTCGATGCCAGGCAATGTCGATGGGATGGGTATGGCCGCGAAGCTGGTGAGTGTTTTCCCGGGCAACCACGGAACATCCGTACCGAGCCATCAGGCGCTGATCGCCGTGTTCGACCAGAATAACGGCCGTCCTCTGGCCCTGATGGACGGCACCTATCTCACCGGCATCCGAACCGGCGCCGCCGCCGCGCTGGGTGCCGATCTCGCGGCACGATCCGACGCCACCACGCTCGCGATAATCGGCGCCGGGGTTCAGGGCCACGCGGCCGCTCGAACGTTTGCCACGATCCGCGACTGGACCGACACTCGGATCGCGTCTCGTAACCCGGCATCGGCCCAGGCGCTCGCCGCAGTCACCTCAGGGGCGCGAGTCGTGCCTACTTTCGAGGAGGCGGTACGGGGAGCCGACGTGGTGGCCCTGTGCACCGATGCGTCCGAGCCTGTCATCGACCACGCTTGGCTCAGCGCCGGCACCCACGTGTCATCGGTCGGTGGCACCAGCGGCCCCGAGATCGATTCCGCCACGATGATGGCAGCCGATCGCGTGCTTGTGGAATGGCGGGGGGCGACCAGCAATGCTCCGCCCGCCGGCGCCCACGAGCTTCAGGGGATCGACGCCGACAAGGTAGTGGAGGTGGGTGAGGTACTCGCGGGCCGGGCCCGGGCGCGAACCAGCGACCATGAGCTCACGGTCTATAAATCGACGGGCCACGCGGTGGAAGACATCGCCGCAGCTCACGTGATCTACGACAAGGCGATCGCCACCGGTGCCGGCGTACGCGTAGAGATCTGAGCCGATGCCTCTCGGTCGGCGGAGCCTGGCCCTCGGTCTGGCTCTCGCTTCGGTGGCGGCAGCGTGCAGTTCGGTTTCCACCGACGAACTGGCCGGCCGCTACACCGCTCCCGACATCTCTCGCCTCGACCCGGACGGCTCGGTCACCAGGCTCCCACCGCCCACCGGCTCAGGAACAGCAGACGGAATCGACCCACTCACCGAGCCCCTCGAAGTGGAGACGGCAATCTGTCCGTTCGACACCGATTCGGTCCCCGTCGGAGTCGAGTGCGGATCGATCACGGTGCCGCCTCGTCACGACCCGGGTGTCGAACCGGTCACGATCGCATTTGCGATCTTTCGAGCCCAGGCCGCCGATCCGGAGCCGGATCCGGTCGTCTATCTGCACGGAGGCCCCGGAGGCTCGGTTCTGGCGGACGCCGACTCGCTCTATCCGTCGGTGGTCGATCCCTTCGTGGCCGATCGCGACGTCATCCTCTTCGATCAGAGAGGTGCAGGCGAGTCATCGGCCCTACCCGTCTGTCACGAGGCCTACCTTCTCGACGACGAGTTCTTCGCCAGCAGCACCGCCCATGTGGACATTGCCGCCGACTACACCGACCTGGTGGCAAGTTGCGGGAAGCGGTTGAGCGCCGACGACCACATCGACCTGGGCGCGTACAACAGCCAGTCCCACGCCGACGACGTGGTGGAACTGATGTATGCCCTCGGTATCGATCGGTACAACCTCTACGGCAGTTCGTACGGCACCCGCCTTGCGCAGACGATCATGCGGGATCATCCCGAAGGTGTCCGATCCGTCATCCTCAACGGTATCTATCCGATCGAGGAGAACCTGATCGGCTCGGTGTCCGAGAGCTACGAGGCTGCTCTTGATCGGGTCTTCCAGGCTTGCGTCGACAGTGCGATCTGTGGCGAGGCACTCCCCGATCCGTGGACCGCTTTCGAGCAGGTGGTGGCGAGCCTCGATGCCGAGCCGCTGCCCGTCGAAATCCCCCTCAGCCAGCACTCGACCTACGACGCAGAGGTCAACGGGGACGACCTGATCAACGGCTTCCACTCACTGCTCTACACCGCCGCTACCGCGGCAATGATTCCCGACACCCTGATCGACTATCTCGACGGAGATGTCTCCAGGTTGGAGCGGATCGCCCGCGATGGAGTTTTCGACATCGGAGACGTTGCCGCCTACGTGGCCGTGCAGTGTCACGAGGAGGCCCCGTTCACCACGCCGGCTCAACTCGACGAAGCCGCAGCCTCCGCCTCTCCGTACGAGCGGATCAATCTCGCCCCGGGCTTGATCGGTGTCGACCTGATAGAGGTCTGTCCGAGCTGGGACACCGGCTCCAGCGATCCGGCCGAGAACGACCCGGTCAGCTGGGACGCTCCGACGCTCGTCATGTCGGGTGGGATCGACCCGATAACCCCTCCGTGGTGGGCTCAGGCGCTGGCCGACCGGCTGCCCGCTGCCACCCTCGTCGTATCGGCCGATCTCGGTCACGACTCCGACGAAGGCCTCTGCGCCGCGGGGATCATGGCGGAGTTCATGCACGACCCCCACCGACCCACCGCGACGGGGTGCGCCTCGATCGCCACCGGCCCCGTGGTCGACAACCGCCCCGTGAGGCTCACCCCCGAACTCACAGCCGAGATGTTCTCCGGATCGTTCGACGTGGAGGCGGGGCCCGGTACCGAACTGGTCGATATCGAACTTCCCGACTGGTGGATTGAGGCTTACGCGGATGAAGACGTGTTTTGGCGTGGCCTCGACCAACTCGATCCCACCGCCCTGGTGCTGCGAGCCGGCCCGATCGATCCTGATGAGCTGTTCTGGTACCTCGATGTGGACACATCAGGTGATCTCGAGGAGTCCGCCCTGCCGTCAGGGGTGGGTCAGGAGTGGACTCGCCTCGCGTTTTCCACCGCCGGCCTCGACCTCGTCGTCTATGAGCGAAACGACGATATCTCCATGAACGTGACCCTGGTCGGCTACGACGATGAGCTTCCTCTGCTCGAGCGGAACATTCTCCTACCCGCGGTGCGCTCGATCAGTCCGTGAGTGGATTCGCGGGTCCTGGGCAGCGGGCTGGCGCGCAAGGGCCCCTGTTATGACACTGTTGCAGCATGAGTGATCTACCTACCGACGAACCCACTGTCCCGCTGTCCGACGCGGATCAACCCGCCGCTGAGCCCGATCCCGAACCGAGCGTGTCGGATCCGGCCAAGCTCATCCGCCTCGGCACCATGCTCCAGACCCTCATGGCCGAGGTCCGTCAAGCCGACACCGACGAGGAGAGCCGTCGAATGCTGGCGCGAATCCACAATGAAACGATGGAGGAACTGGCAACGGTGCTGTCCACGGATCTGATGGACGAGCTCACCGAGTTTGCGGACTGCTGCGGCGACGACGGCGTCCCATCCGAGGCCGAGATCCGGGTTGCTCAGGCCCAGCTCGTCGGCTGGCTCCAAGGCCTGCTTCAGGGACTCCAGGCGTCGATGGCCCAGCAGCATGCTGCTGCTGCGATGCAGGTACAGCAGCTACAAGCCAGCCGGTCGGGCCAAGCACCCCAACCGCCGGGACTCCCCCAGCAGGCCGGGACCTACTTGTAGATCGTCGAAAGGCCGCCGGAGACGGGAACGATCGCTCCTGTCACGAACGATCCTGCCTGCGATGCCAGATAGATCGCGACACCGGCCATGTCGTCGGGCACGCCGATCCGGCCCATCGGCACATCGTTGGCGAGGGCATCGCGGGTCGCCGGGTTGCTCAGTGCGAAGGCCATCATCTGGCTGTCGAAGGGCCCCGGAGCGATGGCGTTGACGGTGATGTGGTCGGCCGCCAGGCTCTTGGCGAGGTGGCGGGTGAGCATGTGCACCGCCGCCTTCGACGATGAGTAGGAGAAGGTGTCCCATTCGGGGGGAGTGAGGCCATTGACCGATCCCGTATTGATGACGCGGCTCGGTGACCCCGCGCCGCCCGCGGCGCGGAGCTGAGGCAGAAGCTTCTGGGTGAGGAAGAACACACCGCGCACGTTGACGTTCATCACCTTGTCCCACCCTCCTGCGGAGAAGTTGTCGAGGGGTTCGCCCCACGACGCACCGGCGTTGTTGCACAAGATGTCGAGCCCGTCCCAGCGCTCGCCCACCTCCGCGGCCAGGTGTTCGATCCCTGCGTCGGTGGAGAGGTCGGCGGGTATACCGACGCAGGTGCCCTTGGCCGACAACGCCTCCGCCGCCGCGGCTACCTGGTCGGCCTTGCGGGCCGAGATGACCACCTCGCAACCGGCATCGACCAGCCCGTCCGCGATCATGTAGCCGATCCCCCGGGATCCGCCGGTGACAACGGCTCGCTTCCCCTCGAGTCCGAACAATGATTGCAGGCGGTCGACATTCACGATGGTGCTCCGATCTGGCTATGGCTGATTGCGATCAACGGCAATCATGCACCCTGGATCGTCAGCGCACCACGTGGGCCAGCCGCCGCACCGCTTCGGGGAGATCAGCGGAGTCGACGGTGGCGAAGCTGAGCCGGACATGGTCACGAAGATCGCGGTGGACCGCGAATGCCGCGCCGGGCACGAAGGCAACTCCTTGCTCGAGCGCGGCGGGAAGGATCTCCTGGGCGTCGCTGCCGGGGATCCGCAACCACAGGAACATCCCGCCCTGAGGTTCGGCGAATTCGGCTTCGGGCAGTATCTCTCTCAGCGCCGCCACCAGGGAGTCGCGCTGATTTTCGTACCAGGGTCGGAGGGTCTCGATGTGGGCATCGAGCCAACCGGGCCGAGTGACCAGCTCGCGGACGACGGCCTGGGACACCGTTGAGGTGTGCAGGTCGACAGCCTGTTTGGCGATGGTCACCGCTTCGATGAGCCACGGGGGCCCGACCATCCAGCCAACCCGAAGTCCTGGTGCGAGGGTCTTGGAGACGGTGCGCAACCTCACCACCAGATCCGACCCGGGTCCCATCTCCGGCGCGGGTTCGCCGTCGTAGCGGAGGGCCCCGTAGGGGTCGTCCTCCACGATCACGAAGCCATGCTGTTCGGCCAGCTCAACCAGCCGGTGGCGACGCTCGGCGCTGAGGACAGCACCGGTCGGATTGTCGAAGTTGGCCACGACATAGACGAGCTTGGGCTGGAGGCCGGCGGCGAGTTGTTCGCCGAGTTCGTCGACCATGAGTCCGTCGTGGTCGACCCGAATACCGACGAACTCGGGTTGGGCGGAGGCGAGGGCCTGGCGGGCGCCGACGTAGCAGGGGTCGCCCACAACCACGGTGTCGCCGGGATCCACCAGCACCCTGGTGAGCAGGTCGAGCGCCTGTTGGGAGCCGGTGGTGACGACTATGTCGGCTGCGGTGGTGGACGAGCCCTGAGCAGTGTGGCGAGCTGCGATCCATTCGCGTAGTTCGGTCTCGCCCTCGGTGAGGCCGTATTGCAGACCCTCACCTCGTCCGAGCACGGCCGCGGCCGCATCAGCGATTTCAGCAACGGGGAATCTCGCCGCGGCAGGAAGCCCTCCGGCAAGGGAGAGAACTCCGGGCTTCCCGGCGTGACGCAGCAGGTCGCGGATTGCCGACGATTCTGCGTTGAGCGCCTGGCGGGATAGCAAGGGGGCGGTGGTGGAGGTGGCCATCGCCTGATCCTAGAGAATCGGCTAGCTGTCTACCTGACCACTTGCTTGTCGCTCCACTCCGGTCATGAGCAGACCGATCTTCTCGACATTCACCTCGTCACGACTGAGGTCGCCCATCACCCGACCCTCGAACAGCACGACCACTCGGTCTGAGAGCTGCATCACCTCATCGAGATCCTCACTGATCAAGAGGATCGCGGCGCCGGCCCGTCTCTGGTCGAGCAGTCGCTCGTGGATGTACTCTGCCGCCCCGATATCAACTCCCCGCGTCGGTTGGGCCACCACGAGGACCTCGGCTTCAGTGCTGAACTCGCGGGCGATCACGACCTTCTGGATATTGCCGCCCGAGAGGTGCCTCGTTGGCGTGTCGAGTGACGGCGTCTTCACGGAATACCGGTCGACCAGGTCGGCGCATCGCTCCCGAATCGCGCCGAAGTCGAGTAGGCCACGTTTTGTGTAAGGCGGTGTGGCGTAGTCGACCAGCATCAGGTTTTCCGCCACCGTGAACTCGCCGATCGCCCCATCCTTCATACGTTCCTCGGGCACGTAGGCGAGTCCCATCTCCCGCACCGCCTTGGGCGTGGGAGCATCGACGGTTTGACCACTGATCGAGATCTCACCAGACTCCCTAGCGCGGAGACCGCTGATCGCTTCGGCCAATTCACGCTGGCCGTTGCCCGACACGCCGGCCACGCCCACGATCTCACCGGCGTGCACGCCCACCGAAACTCCGTTCAGCGCCAGCGAACCGCGGTCGCCCCGCACCTTCAGATCACGAACGACGAGCTTTTCGTCGCCGCAGTCGACCGGCTCCACAAAACGCTTCAGCTCCACCGGGCGCCCCACCATCAGCTGGGCGAGTGACTCGCGCGTGGAATCGGCGGGAGTGGCGTGGCCCGAGACCCTGCCGTCGCGCAGCACGGTGATCTCGTCGGAGATGCTCATGACCTCGTGGAGCTTGTGGCTGATGAAGATCAGGCCCCGTCCATCAGCGGTGAGCTGGCGCAGGGTCACAAAAAGATCGTCGACCTCAGGCGGTGTGAGCACGGCGGTGGGCTCGTCGAGAACCAGGAGCTGGGCATCTCGATAGAGCGCCTTGAGAATCTCAGCTCGTTGACGTTCGCCTACCGCCAGTTGCCAGATGAGGGCATCGGGGTCGACCTGGAGGCCATAACGCTCCGATACCTCAGAGAGGCGCCGCTTCACCGGCCCCATGTCGCAGAGGCCCCTGCGGCCGCCGAGTCCCAGGGCGACGTTCTCAGCCACTGTGAGGGTGGGCACCAGCATGAAGTGTTGATGGATCATGCCGATGCCGCGGTCGATGGCGTCGACCGGCGAAGTTATCGTGACCTCCTCACCGCCGAGCCGAATCGATCCCTCGTCGGGCCGATACAGCCCGTAGAGAACCTTCATCAGGGTGCTTTTTCCGGCACCGTTCTCGCCGAGCAGGGTATGGACCTGCCCCGAGAGCACCGTGAGATCGACGCCTGCGTTGGCGACTACACCGGGGAACCGTTTGGTAATCCCCCGCATCTCGAGCATCGGCGCTCCCGGGTCGGTCATCTGATCAAGGCCTCCAGATCACCCGATGCCCGTACTGATGGAACCGTCGGCGAGGCCGGCGGTTGTGGCTTCGGCATCGGTCTGGATACCGGCGTCGAGGTCGTAGGCATCGTTGTATTCGATGACGAGGCCGCCGTTGGCGAGACTGGCCACGAGCACCGACCCGGGGTCCCCGGATTCCATGGCGGCCACGATCTCGTCGAGCAGGACTTCCCAGTGGTACACCTGGGAGGCAACGACGATCTCCTCACCGAGTGCAGTCTGGTTCGCCTGGGTGCCAAACCACGCCACGCCCTCTTCCTGGGCGACGCCGGTGGCGCCAACCACCATCTGGGCAGTGCCGGTGAGAACGTCGGCACCATTTCCGATGTGAGCGGTGGCGGCTTCGGCCGCGAGCGCCACATCGCCGAACGACTCGATGTAGTTGACGTTGACCTCGATGCTGTCGTCTACGGATGCGACTCCGGCGACGAAGCCGTCGATGTAGAGCTTGGCATCGCCGACCTCGATCGGGCCGACCACTCCGATCACTCCGGACTCGGTGAGAGCCGCCGCGATGGTGCCGTTGACAAACCCGCCTTCATCGGCCCTGACCGTGTAGGCGAAGACATTGTCGAGGCCGAAGTTGTCGGCCGCGGTGCCCCAGGCGAAGGTGGTGTCGGGGAAGTCGGGAGCGATTTCCGCCAGCGGACCTCCGTACTGGGATCCGTGGGCAATGACCAGATCGAAGCCGTCGTCGGCGTAACCACGTATGGCCGCCGCCGCTTCATCGACGATAAAGGTGCCATCGGTGATGGCCACCTCGACATCGGCACTCATTGCGTCGACGGCATCCACCATGCTCTGGGTGAATGCGAGATCGTTGCTCGCACTCGGCGCCACGATTGCGACTCGAAGCGTGGGAGCGACGTCGTCCACGACGTCGTCCACGGCGTCGTCGGAGTCATCGACGGGGGCGTCGTCTCCGTCCGAATCATCAGCAGAGTCGCTCGAGTCGTCGCCGCAGCTCGCCGCCAACAGAGCGAACACCGCCAACAGAGCGAGGAGCCATCCAAGTTTTTGTTTGCGCATTTTGAACCCCTCCTAGGGTTATTTCTGGCTTCAGGGCCAGATCTTGTGACAAATCGTCTTCGTTATCATGCCGTTCGGTCGAAGGGTCTCGTTAGGGCCGAAGGTTGACCAATTCGTCTACTCACGATCACGAGCACCACCACCGTGAGCACCGCCGGTGCCATTGAAGTGAGGGTTGCGGTGCCCCCTTCGACGATCCCGAGGGTCTTCCACTGCACCACGGTGGCGGACACGATTCCGAAGAGGAGCGAGCCGGTCATCACGCCCACCGCCCGCCAGGCGCCAAAGTAGACCAGTGCGATGGCTATGAAGCCGCGCCCCGAGGTGAGGTTCTGCTGAAACACGCCGACTTCCAGGGCGAGGGCGGCGCCGCCGAGGCCGGCCATCGTGTTGGCAATCACGATCGCGGCGACCCGGGTGAGGTTGACATTCACGCCGAGGGTGTCGGCCGCATCCGGTGATTCGCCGACGGCTCGAATGTTGAGACCGAATGTGGTGCGGTTGATGACGAACCAGAGGGTGGGCACCAGCAGGAACGCCACATATACAAGTGGGTTGTGTTGGAAGAGCACCTTCCCCACATGAGGGATGTCGCTGAGGAGGGGGACGTCGAAGTCGCGAAGGCCCCGGATCGGGATGGGGGTGCCCACCTGCTTCTGGAAGAGCAGGTCGGTGAAGCCGAGACCGAAAAGGAAGATGCCGATTCCCGAGATTCCCTGTTCGGCGTGCATCACCACGGTGATGAACGCATAGATCAGTCCCATCACCGCGCCGACCACGATGGCCGCGAACACACCGGCGGTGGCGCTGCCCGATTCGAGGGCTGTGTAGTAGGCGGCGTAGGCACCGAGCAGCATCACGCCCTCGACGCCGAGATTGAGTACGCCGGATCGCTGCCCGACCGTCTCTCCGAGGGCAGCGAAGAGGAATGGTGTGGCAAGTCGGATCCCCGAAGCAAGCGTGGTGACTATCACCGAGATGGTGAAGAACTCGCTCATGCCAGTCCCTCCCGCTCGATCTCTCCGTCGACCCATTGCCTCAGCCTGGTCCGAAGCTTGAGACTGGCAACCACGAACACAACCACGACCCCGTTGAGGGCCAGGATCATGGCCGCCGGCACCTGCACCTCGCGTTGCATCTCGAGCCCGCCGGTGAGCATGCCCCCGAAGAAGAACGACGCCGGCACTGTGGCGAGAGGATGGAGCCCCCCGAACAGGGCGGCCACGATGCCGTTGAAGCCCGCGTTCTGGGTGAAGGCCGCTGCGCCTCCTTCACCGATCAGGCGGTGTGATTCACTACCGAAGACGAGCACCGCGCCGGCCACCCCCGCGCAGGCACCGCTGAAGGCGAGAGCCTGCACGACGCTGAGCTTCACGGGCATTCCCGCATAGCGCGAGGCGTGGGGGTTGTGGCCCACCGCGCGGAGCCTCACACCGAGGGAGCTGCGAAAGAGCAGGAAGTAGCCGAGCACGGCAACCAGGAGAGCGACGAGAACACCAATGTGGAGACGGGTGCCGCCGGGGAGCAGTGGAAGATCGGCGTTCTCGGTGAGACGTTCGGTTTGTTGGATCCGGATCGCGCCCTCCTCGATGAGCAGATCTTGGAGGAGGAAACTCATGAACTGGGCCGCGATGATGTTCATCATGATCGTGCTCAGGATCTCGTTGACACCGGCGTAGGCCTTGAGCGCCCCCGGGATGGCGCCCCAGATTCCCCCGCCGACGGCACCGGCAATGATGATCAGGGGAATGAGCACGATCCCTGGAAGATCGGGCATGGCCAGGGCAACGATGGTGGCAAGGATCGCACCGGCGATGATCTGGCCTTCGCCGCCGATATTGATCACGCCGGCTCGAAAAGCGATGCAGATACCGACGCCCACCAGCAACAGCGGCATGGCTTTGATGGCGGTATCGGCGAGCTCGTCGGACCCACCGAATGCGCCGGAGAACATGGCGTTGTAACCGTCGAGGGGATTGGCGCCGAGCGCCAGCAACATGATCGCGCCGACGAGCAGGGCGGCCACCACGGCCAGGAAAGGCACAGCCAGTCCGACGAAGGGCCGGGCGGCGCGAGCAAGGTGGACCCGACTCGGGTCGGAGGCCGGATCGTCCGCCGGTGTGGCTGTGTCGGTGCCACCCTCCTTGTACATTCTGTAAACCCTTCCACGGGTGATGCCCGAGCGACAAGGCGAACGCCCGGACCTCTAAAGCATCACAAACCGGCGCTGCCGTACATCTCGCCCAGGGAGTCGGTGATCAACTCCAGCCTCTCTCCGTCGGGGCCACTGAAGTAGATCGACGTGTTGTAGTCGAAGCTGACTTCGATCCCGGCTGCCTCGAGCTTGCCACTCAGGTACTCGTGCTTCTCGGGGTCGACCGAGATGGCGAGATGATGAAGGCTGCCCAGGACTTCGGCGTAGGGACCGAGGTCGAGACCGGGGAAGTCGAAGAAGGCGAGGAGGTTTCCGTTGCCGATGTCGAAGAAGAAGTGGGTCGAACCCTGGTAGTCGCGATTCTCGAACAGTTCGGTCAGGGGAAACTCGAGAATGCCCTGGTAGAAGTCGATCGTCCGCACCACATCGGAACTCAGCAGGGCGAGATGATGAACACCGCTCGCGGACGAAGCCGGCCGCTCGGATCTGAGATACCGGCGGCGGAGATCGGCCCACTCGTCAGTGCGGTCGGTGTCTTCTCCATGTCTGGATGTGTCGGTCATCTCGACACTTTTTCAGAATTGAACTATCTCTGCAACACGCTCACGCGGCCCGCGGCCCGTAGCGGTTGTCCCAGGGGCCTTTCCCTGTGGTGCGGTAACGGTGGGCCCACAGACGGTTGCGGAACCTGGGGTCGGAGCGGGCCACAAAGCCGGTGATCACGCCGAAGGCGAATCCCGCGACATGGGCCATCCACGCAATGCCACTGGTATCGCCCAAAAAGAACTGGCTGACGAACCAGAGCCCCAACAAGAACGCGGCAGGAATCCGGGGGAACAGGGGAATGAATCCGAGCAGCACAAAGGTCCGCACCCGCGCCCACGGGAACCAGACGAGATAGGTCCCCATCACTCCCGCCACCGCGCCACTCGCACCGATGAGGGGCACCGTCGAGTCGACCTGAACCGCCACATGAGCGGCGGTAGCCACCACACCGGCAACGACATAGAAGACGGCGAAGTGGCCGATCCCCATGTGATCTTCGATGTTGTTGCCGAACACCCAGAGAAACACCATGTTGCCGATCAGGTGAATCCAGCTCCCGTGCAGGAACATCGACACAATCACCGCAACCCACACGTTCTTGTCCGGGAACGGGGTGATGCCCGGAGCCGTGGGGTCGCAGGCATCGGCGAAGCCTCCCACCTGGGTGGCGGTGATCTCCGTGCCGGTGAGCGGGCGACCCTGAACGATCTCGCAAGGGATGGCCGCGTACTGGTAGCTGAACTCGATCTCCTCCACCAGGTCGGCCTGCGTGGGCGCCTCGAAGCTGTGGGTGGCATCAGGCTGGACAAACACGAAGACGCCGATGCAGGCGGCGATCAACAAGACGGTCAGCACGGCCGGCCGACGCGTGGGGTTCTCATCATTGAGGGGGATCACGTCGTTGGACGGTCTATCCCACGATCACGAGCCAGTCCACGCGTCTCGCTGGCGTCAATGTGTCGGGTGGCTTCATTGCTTGCTCACGAGGCGCCGTACTCGGCCCGGTATGTGGAGATTCTGTCCACGATCTCGTCATCGAGCACGACCCGGCCATCGATCCTGCGACCGCGGAGATGTTCGACGACCTCATCGATGGTGACTATCGCCCGGGTGGGCATCGCGTACTGATCGGCGATTTCGGCCAGCGCCGAACGCGGGCCGGTGCCCCGTTCCTGGCGATCGACCGACACGATCAGGCCGACCAGGTCAACATCAGCGGCGTCGCGCATCACGGGCACGGTCTCACGAATCGATGTGCCCGCGGTAGTGACGTCCTCCACGATCAGCACCCGATCACCATCACTGAGCGGGGCGCCCACCAGCGAGCCGCCCTCGCCATGGTCCTTGGCTTCCTTGCGGTTGAAGCAGAATCCGATGTCGCGCCCTAGCGCCGCGAGAGCAATCGACGTCGTAGCCACCAGGGGGATGCCCTTGTAGGCCGGCCCGAACAAGACGTCGACATCGCCTGGCCAGGTCTGCTCTATCGCCGCGGCGTAGAACTCACCGAGTCGGGCGAGCTGTTCGCCGGTGCGGTAGCGGCCCGCATTGATGAAGAAGGGGGTTCTTCGTCCGCTTTTGGTGGTGAAATCGCCGAACGTCAGAACCTCCGACCGCACCATGAAGTCGATGAAATCACTCTTGAAGTCGTCCACATTCACCCCTTCGAGCGCCCACCCTACCGATAGGGTTCATGCCGATGCGGGTGGCCACCTGGAACATCAATTCGATCCGCACGAGAGTGGACCAGGTGCTTTGTTGGGCGGACGCCAACGAGGCCGACGTGCTCCTCCTCCAGGAGACGAAGTGCGGTGATTCCGACTTCCCGTTCGCCTCGTTTGAGGCCGCTGGGTACGAGGTCGCCCATCACGGCGTCAACCACTGGAACGGGATCGCCATCGTGAGCCGGGTGGGGCTCGACAACCCGGTGGGGGGCTTCGACGGCCACCAGCGCGAACCCTTCGACGAACCTCGACTCCTGGCCGCCACCTGCGGCGGCATCCGGATGTGGTCGGTGTACGTGCCAAACGGCCGCGAACTCGACAACCCCCACTATCTCTACAAGCTCGTCTGGCTCGAACGCCTACGGGCCGAGCTCGCCCTAGTGGGGGCCGTCGGTCTGGGTTCGATTGTGGCCGGAGATTTCAATGTCGCGCCCACCGACCTCGACATCTACATGCCGTCCCGATGGAAGAAGCGCACCCACGCCAGCCCTCCGGAGCGTGCCGCCATCGATGCCATCATCGATCTTGGGCTTCGTGACGTCACCCGGGAGCACCTTCCCGGTGCGGGGGTCTACACGTGGTGGAACTATCGAACCGACGGGTTCGCCAAGGACCAGGGGCTGCGTCTCGATCTGGCGTTGTGCTCACCGGCGGTGGCCGACGCCACGGTGTCGGTTCACGTCGACCGTGCCGCGCGGGCGCTGGAACGGCCATCCGACCATGCTCCACTGGTGCTCGACATCAAGCTCTGAGGGTCATTCGCCTATGTCTTCGTTCCACAGTTGGGGCTCGGCCGCGATGAACTCTCTCATCAGCTGCTTGCACGTGTCGTCATCGGCTCGCACCAGTTCCACACCGCGCCCTTCGAGATGGCTCTCGCCTCCGAGGAAGGTCTCGTTCTCACCGATCACCACGCGGGGTATGCCGTAGAGAAGGGTCGCGCCCGTGCACATGTCGCAAGGTGAGAGGGTCGTGTAGAGGGTGGCCCGCCGATAAGCCGAAGCGGGAAGTCGGCCCGCCTGTTCGAGACAGTCCATCTCGGCATGGAGCACAACCGACCCCTGCTGCACCCTCCGGTTGTGACCACGACCGACGATCTCGCCGTCGATCATCAAGGCCGAGCCGATCGGAATCCCGCCCTCGGCGAGCCCGGCCCGGGCCTCCTCAATAGCTGCTTGAAGGCCTCTCCGGTCGTCGGCCGACAGAACCAGCGGGTTGGACTCGCCCATGACCCATGGTGGGGCGTCTCGAGGTCGAGGTCAAGCCGACCCATCGGGCTGGTGGACCAGCCAGATCACGTCGCCAAGAGGCTCGGGGACGCGATAACCCTGGACATGCTCCGACGAGACCACCAAGAAACGATGATCGCGTACTCCTAGCCGCCGATCGAACAGCTCCATCACATCGGTGCGGCCGGCCTCGGACAACAACTCGACACTGTCCGCACCCTGGATAAACGGTCTGCTGTCCGGTTGACCCGACGCACACCCACTGGCGGCCAGACAGAGCTCCACCCCCGAGTATCGGCCATCAACGGGATCTGACCTCTCGCCTCGCGCCCCCACGAGGCCGGGCCGACGAACGCGAAAGACAATGGCGCGGTCCCCGGCGACCCCGACGTTCAGACGCTCGGGATCGAGGGTGACGATCTCACCGAGTTCGACGACGAGCCGATCGCGGGATCGGGTGGCCGCCACCTCATACTCACTCACGTCGCCGGTGTCGAGATTCACTACGGTCGGACGCCCCAGCGAGTTGACATACACAACCGTGAGATCGGAGTCGACGCCCAGTATTGGACTCCCCGATCCGGGGTGGCCGATGAAATAGGGCTCATGGTCGACGTCGGCGCCTGACAAGGGAGAAATCGACCGCCCCTTGCCGACATCGACGGGCATGGGCGCAACCGGCTCAGCGGGCGACTCGCCGACAGCTTCGGAGCCGGCCTTCTCCAACGTCCGATCCGAGATCATGAAGATCACAGCGAGCATCACCGCTGCCGACACCGCAACAAGCTTCCAGCGGCCCTCACGGCGATAGCCGTCGATCCGCATCGGGTCGCGCGGATCCTCCATGTCGATCATTTCGATCACGAACGGTGTCGCGCGGTTCATCAATGAACAGTACGTGTGCGACCTCAGGTCGGAAAGAGGAACAGGCGGGAATGAACAGTTGGGCCCCCAGCCGACGTCGGGGTCGATCCACTTGGCCGGACTCGATCCCTCCGACTCGGTGCAGCGCATCGCGATTCGGCGTCGGCTCGGCTATGTCAGCCAAGAAGATGGTCTTCCGGAGCGGATGAGGGTGCGTGAGTACTGCGACTATGTCGCCGCCTTAAAAGAGATCGGCCCGGCCCGTCTACGGCGCCGCTGGACCAGCTGGCGCTGGAACGAGTTGGTCTCACCGATCAGCTCCATGAACGAATCCGTACTCTGAATGGAGGCATGAAGCGCCGCCTGTCGATCGCTCAGGCACTGTTGGGCGGGCCTGATCTCCTGGTGCTCGATGAGCTCTCAGCCGAAGCCACGGTGCTGGTCGCCACCCACCACGCCGATGAGCTCGCGGCTGTGTGTCGTCGTGTGCTCATTCTCGACGAGGGCCGCATCGTCTCCGATGGCTATCTGTCGGTGGTGCGGTTCGGCTCGGGGTCTTGATCTGCTCTCTCCCCGGTCTCGCCGATTACGAGGGCGATCCATGCAACACCACACAGGAGGAGAGCGGCCAGCACAAACGCGGAAACGTCGAGACCGATGGCACCGGCGGACCAGCCGACCGCGGCGGGCCCGACGAAATGGCCCGCATTTCCCATCAGGCTGAAACCGGCGAGAAACGGGCCCTGAGCATCGACCGGCGCGAGGTCTGTACCCAGCGTGAGGATCGTCCCCGCCGACAGCCCGTTGCCCATTCCGATCACCACGGTGGCCACCACCACTGCGCCGGTCGAATCGGCGAGGCCCAGCAGGACCAACCCGGCAGACATGAGGGTGAACGCAGGGACCATCGCGTGGAGCCGGCCGAAGCGATCCATCACGTAGCCGGCCACCGGGAAGAGCAGGAAATCGGCGGCAGTGCCCACCGCCACGAGAGTTCCGATCGCCGACGCACTCAGCTCCAACTGATCACCGATGAGCGGTATCACCACATAGCGCCCCTGCCTGGCCGCGATGATCAACATGGGACCCAGTCCCACCCTCAGGAGAAGGCGTCGATGGCGGCGCATTGCTGGCCCGACCCGTATCCGCTCGATGGGCGCACCATCGGGCCTTTCCTCTGGTCCGCCGGGTAGAACCGACCAGACCAAGCCACCAGCGATGACCGTTCCGGCGACAACGAACGCCGCCTGAAATCCCCAGCGGTCGGCGATGGTGCCGCCGATGAGGGGACCGATCACGAACGCGAGTCGGTTGGTCCCTCCAATGAAGGAATTGACACGACCCCGAACTGGGGTGGCGACGGTACGGGCGATGAAGAGTTGGCGTGACTGGGTGAAGCCGCCGAAGCCAAAACCCCAAAGGATCCGTAGGGCAAAAAGCAGTATTACCGTGTCGGTGAAACCAAACAGGAAAGCGCTCGCAGCGACCGCAACGATCGCACTGAAGGTGAGTCGATCGTTCCCGAACCGTTCTGAGAAGGCGCTCGCGGGAATGCCGATCAGCGCAGCGCCGATCCCGGTGGAGGCGATGATGAAGCCGATCATCGAGAGGCTGATGCCCTCGTCGGCCAGATACAGCGGCACGACGGGCAGGAGGATCCCCCCGCCGAGCGTGACCGCACCCATCGGGAAGTAGAGAGGCGCGATGTTGCGACGAAGAACCGCCCAGACCGAGACCTCACCCGCGTTCACCAGAGGAGACTAGGCCCTGGTGATCGCGGCCAGCCCACCAACCCCACGCGCCGCGAGGTCAGCGATGATCTCGACCGCCCCACCAACCATGGCGGACGGCTCATCGGGCCGGGAGAGAACCACGAGCTGCACCATCGCGGCCGGGTCGGCGATCGGCACGAACTCCAGACCCGGTGGCCGGAAGGTCTGCACACTGCTCGGCACCAGAGCGATGCCGGCTCCGGCGGCGACCAGGCCGAGGATCGTCGTGTATTCGGTCGCTTCCATCGCCGGGTCGTAGCGCACGTTCGCACCCGCCATCAGGAGCCGCAGCTCGGTGTGCAGGGTGGGCGACACCCCCCGGTCGAAGCCGATGAATGTCTCGGTGACGAGGGTGGAGAGGCGGATCCGGGCCGCTCCGGCGAGATCGTGCTCACCGGCGACGGCGAGAACGAGAGGCTCGCTACCGAGGACACGCACATCGAGACCCGCCGCGGCCGCCGCGGTGCGGCCGATTCCGAGATCGATCCGGCCCTCGCGAAATGCCTCGACCTGGCCATCGGTGGACATCGAATGGAGCTCGAAGTCGACGTTGGGTCGCCAGGTGCGGTACTCACGCAGGAATCGGGGCACAAGTTCATAGGCCGTGGAGTCGACAAATCCCAGCCTGAGAAGGCCGCGCTCGCCTTCACGAAGCTCGCGAGCGGCCCTCTCCACTCCGTCGGCGGTGATCAGGAGGAGGCGGGCCTGTTCGAGAAGAATCTCGCCGGCGGCGGTGATCGACACCCTTCGCGTCGTGCGATCGAACAGGCGCGTGTCGAGATCGTCCTCCAGCCGGCGGATCTGCTGGCTGAGAGCGGGCTGGGCGATATGGAGGCGAGCTGCCGCTCTTCCGAAATGGAGCTCCTCGGCCACCGCCACGAAGTAGCCGAGCTTGCGCAGGCTCAAGTCGAGCCCAGGGTTGGCATTCATAGGCAAAGACTATCAATCAGGTCTCAATATGTATTTCCAGGAGAAAGAACCACAAGGCAGAGTCACACCATGGGGAAGCACAGAACACCCGCCCGCTACAGCGCGGCCGGACTCGCCTGGCGGGGCCTGAGAAGGAAGAACTGGCCGAGAGTCTGGCGCGAACCCGAGCTGAAGTCGGCCTACGACGTGGTCATCATCGGTGGAGGCATCCATGGACTGGCCACCGCCTACTACCTGGCGGCCAACCACGGGATCACCAACGTGGCCGTGGTCGACAAGGCCTATCTCGGCTCCGGGGGATCGGGCCGCAACACCGCAATCGTGCGCTCCAACTACCTCACCCCCGAGGGGGTGGCCTTCTATGACCGCTCGCTCGATCTCTACAACACGATGTCCACCGACCTGAACATCAACGTCATGTTCTCAGCACGTGGCCACATGACCCTCGCCCACACCGACTCGGCCCTGAGAACGATGAACTGGCGGGCCGAGGTCAACAAGCTCCAGAGCATCGACTCCTCGGTGATCGGCCCCGACGAGATCAAGAAGCTCTCACCGAGCCTCGACACCTCCCCCAACACCCGATATCCGATCCTCGGTGCCCTGTATCACCCGCCCGGAGGCACAATCCGACACGATGCGGTGGTGTGGGGCTATGCCCGCGCCGCCGACGCCCATGGAGTGGACCTCCACCAAAAAACCGAGGTGCTCGACATCCTCTGTGAGGGCGGCGACGGGCCCGACGGCAAGGGACCCGGAGGAAAGGTCACGGGCGTACGCACCAGTCGCGGCGACATCCACGCGCCGGTTGTCGTCAACTGCACTGCCGGTTGGGCCAGCACCATCGCCGCGATGGCCGGGGTACGGCTGCCCATCACGACCCACCCCCTGCAGGCCGCCGTCACCGAACCGGTGAAGACCTTCCTCCCCACGGTGATCGTCTCCGGCTCCCTGCACGTATATGTGAGCCAGACCGACCGCGGGGAACTCGTCTTCGGCGCCTCAGTCGACCCTGTCGCCACCTACGACATGAAGGGCACACTCGAGTTCACCGAAGAGCTCGCCGGACACGTACTCGAGCTCATGCCCGGCCTGTCGAAGATGCGTCTAATGCGCCAGTGGGCCGGGCTCTGCGACATGACGCCCGACTACTCACCGGTGATGGGACCCACACCGGTCGACGGCTTCCTCGTCGACGTCGGATGGGGCACCTACGGCTTCAAGGCCGGCCCCGTCTCCGGAGAACAGATGGCCGCCTGCGTCGCCCACAACGCGACGCCCGAACTGATCGCACCGTTCGTGCTCAGCCGCTTCACCGACGGAACACTCGTCGGCGAAAAGGGTGCCGCCGCGGTGGGCCACTAGGAGTTGAAGAACTGATGCTGCTCGTCCCTTGTCCCCACTGCGGTCCCCGCAACGCCTCCGACATGTCGTACGGCGGTGAGCCTCACTCCCGGCCCGATCCCAACACCACCTCGCCGGAGGAATGGCGCACCTACCTCTACCTGCGCGACAACAAGTCGGGTTGGATCACCGAGAACTGGTACTGCTCATCGGGCTGCCGTAAGCACTTCAAACTCGAACGTCACACCCTCACCGGGGAGTTGCGCAACCCACCCCTCCCCGGCAACAAGACAGGAGGCCACAAGTGACCACCCGTCTCCCCGTCCAACCCAACGAGGTGATCGACCGCTCGAAGCCGCTCACCTTCACCTGGAACGGCAAGAAGATGCGCGGGTTCGAGGGCGACACCATCGTGTCAGCCATCCTCGCCAACGGCGAGCACGTCATCAGCCGCTCGATGAAATACCACCGTCCCCGCGGCGTGCTCACCGCCGATTTCTGGGACCCCAACACTTCGGTGCAGGTCGGCGACGAGCCGAACGTGCGGGCAGCGCACCGCCACCTTGTTTCAGGCATGGCCGTTTCGGCCCAGAACGTGTGGCCCTCCCTGAAGTACGACGCCAAGGCAGCCAGCGGCCTCGTGGGCCGCTTCCTGACCGCTGGCTTCTACTACAAGACCTTCATGAAACCGGCCAAGATGTGGCCGACCTACGAACGCGTTCTCGCGCGATTTGCCCCCGGCGGGAAGGTCGATCTCGACACTCCGCACGGTTACCACGACAAGCGCTATGCGCACCCCGACGTGGTGGTCGCCGGCGGTGGTCCTGCCGGCATCGCGGCCGCGATCGAAGCCGCCCGCGCCGGTGCTTCGGTGATACTCGTCGAGCACGAACATGCTCTCGGCGGCCACCTTCGTTGGGGTTCCAACGACGACGGCGATGCCCTGGCCGGGCTTCTCGCCGAGGCCGAATCCGCTGGCGTGGAGATCCTCACCGACTCCACCGTGACGGGCCGCTACGAGGACAACTGGCTGGCCATTGCTCAACGCAACCACCCCGTTGCGGTGGAGCGGCTCATCAAAGCCAGGGCCAAGGTGCTGGTCGTCGCTCCGGGCCTGATCGAGCGACCATACGTGTTCGCCGGCAACGACCTGCCCGGCGTCATGACATCGGGCGCGGTTCGCCGCCTGATCACCATGTACGCCATCAAGCCCGGCACCCGAGCTGTCGTACTCACTGCCAACGAATCGGGCGATACCGCGATCGACGAGCTCGAGGGGGCCGGGATCGAGGTAGTCAAGGTCATCGATGCTCGCACTGGGGCCAGCGTCACAAAGGCCATCGGCTCCAAGAGCCGGGTCAAGGCCGTCACCTGCAGTGATGGCTCGATCGTCGATGCGGATCTACTCGTCACCGCAACCGGATGGACTGCCCCCACCTCCCTGCTCAACATGAGCGGCGACCGACCCGTGTACGACCCATCCGTCGCCCGCTTCTTCGCCGACAGCCCGCCCGACAATGTGCTCACCACCGGCGGCATCGCGGGCGACGGCACCCGCCATGAGCTAATCGCCCACGGCCGCTCCACCGGCGCACTGGCTGCCAGTCGCGCCGTGGTAGCCCGCCACCGGATCCAGGCGGCCACCGCCAGAGCCGTCGCAGTCGACGGCTCCGAGCCCACCTACCCCGACGACACCCGGACGCCTCTCGGCCGCGATCCCCACCCTGAGCTTTTTCGATCCACCTCCCACGGCATGGTCGACTTCTCAGAGGACATCTCATCGAAAGATATTTTCGGTGCGGCCGCCGAAGGATTCGATTCGGTCGAGCTGCTCAAGCGATTCACCACCGCCACGATGGGGCCGTCACAAGGCAAGCTCGAGACGGTCAACACGGTGGCCCTGCTGGCCGAGGCGAGAGGCGAGACCATTTCCGAGGTGGGCACCACCGTCTGGCGTCCGCCCTATGCACCAATCGCACTGGGCGCCCTCGCCGGTCGCGTCTTCGAACCGGTGCGGCTCTCCTCCATCCAGCCCTGGCATGAAGCCAACGGCTCCACCCCGATTCTCGCCGGCCAGTGGGTGCGGCCCGAACACTACGGCGACCCCCAGCAAGAGGTGCGCAACACGCGCGCTAACGTCGGCATCACCGACGTCACCCCTCTCGGCAAGCTCGATCTCCAGGGGCCCGACGTTGCGAAGCTGCTCAGCCAGCTCTACACCAACAAGTGGATGCAGCTGGCGGTCGGTTCGGTCCGCTACGGCATCATGTGCGCTGAGGACGGGGTGGTGCTCGACGACGGCGTCACCGGCCGTCTGGGCGACGATCACTACCTGATGACCACCACCTCGTCTGGTGCCGGCGGGGTCTGGAACTGGATCGAGAACTGGCTCCAGACCGAACATCCGGAATGGCAGGTCCACGTCACACCGGTCACCACCGGCCTCACCTCGATCAATGTGGCCGGCCCCAGGAGTCGCGAGCTGATGAGCCGACTCGTCGGCGACGACATCGACCTCGACCCCGATGCGTTCAGGTACATGCAGGTGCGCACCGGCACCATCGCCGGCGTGAAGGATTGTGTGGTGTGGCGCATCGGGTTCACCGGCGAGCTGTCATTCGAGATCCATGTGCCTTCCGGTCACGGCCTGCATGTGTGGAAGACCCTCTTGGAACAGGGTGAATCCCTCGGCGTGGCCCCCTTCGGCCTCGAGGCCCAACGCATCATGCGCCTCGAGAAGGGCCACTTCATCGTGGGCCAGGACACCGATGGGCTCAGCAAGGCCCCGACCACCGGAATGATCGGCCTGCTGAAGCTCGACAAGGACGACTGGGCGGGAAAGCCCGAGGTGACGTGGGCGCTCGAGGGTGACTACCCCCGAATCGTCGCGATCCAGCCGACGGATCCGAGCATCGTTCCCGAGGAGGCCTGCCAGATACTGAGGGATGGCACCAAGGAGATCGTGGGTCGGATCACTTCGTCGCGGTTCTCGCCGACGCTGGATCGTGCGGTCTGCCTCGGCCAGGTCACCGCCGAGTTCGCCGACCCCGGCACCACTCTCACGGTTCAGCTCGTCAATGGCGAGCGAATCACCGCCCGGGTGATGGAACACCACGCCCACTTCGACCCGGAAGGAGAGCGGCTCCGTGGCTGATCCACTCGCTTTCGAAAGTTCCGTAGTCACCATCGGACGCGCGGCCGGTACCGGTTCGGTCGCCTTGGCCGACGACTCGGCGGTGACAAAGGCAAGCGTTCGTGCGGCCGACGGCACCGCCGCGGCTTCCGCTCTCGGACTCACGTTCGGCTCGGCCGAGACCCGCGGCGACGTTCTGGTCGCCCGCACCCGCCCCGACGAATGGATTGTTTTCGGCACGTCGGAAGCGGTGACGGCCTATGTCGGTGATCTCGACCTGTCCGGCTACGCCAGCACCGTCGACATCACCCACAGCCGCTTGATGTTCAGAATCACCGGCTCGGTCGCCGCGAAGGCGCTGGAGAAGGTGTGCAGCGTCGACTTCTCCGATCCGATGACGCCCGACGGCGCCTGTGTGGGCGCGTCGGTGGCCAGGGTCGGGTGCGACATCATCCGCGACGACATCGACGAGGTACCGAGCTACCGGATTCTCTGCGACCGCTCGTTCGGCCAGTACCTGTTCGACGCCCTGGTCGACGCCAAGGCCGAGTTCGGCTGAACGTCGCTAGCCGGTCCAGAGGGCGATGATCGCAGGATTCGCCGCCATCCAATTAGCAGCGGCCTCGGCCGGCTCGAGTCCTCCGACATCCACCAGGGCCGCCATGCTCGCCAATACCTCGTTGGTGAGATCGATGCGGGCGATCAGATTCGCCGCCAGGGGCCAGCGTTCCGGCAGGCGCTGGCTGATCGCCATCTTCAGATAGCCGTCGGACGCGTTTCCGCAGTCGTGGGTGAGATTGGGATTGTCCCCCCAGCCCGGATCTATCGGGCACTCCTCCTCGAAGGACGGGAACTCCACGAACGACCCATCGTGGACGAACTCGATGTAACTCGGCGTCCAGTTGAACAACACGATTGGTGTCCGGGTGGCCACGGCCGATTCGAGTTCTTCGAAGAGAACGCTCGCCGATTCCATGTGGATCACATCGAAGTTCATCTGCAAAGCGGCGACGCGCTGCTCATCGCCTTTCAACCAGTTGAGCGGGCCGGTTAGGAAGCGGCCCCTGCCCGGGTTTTCGGGCGAGCCGAACAGCACCGCACACTCGTCGAGCGCCTTCCAGTCGGGTAGCCCGGGGCAGAGCTCACCCACATAGGAGGGATACCACCAGTCCTCCCGGGTGACGGCCGAGTGGGTGGCCCAATCAAGCACACATCCCTTGTCGACCTGTTCGTCGAAAGCCAGACCGAACGGGTCCTCCCAGACCTCCTGCACGATGTCGATCTCACCGTCGCACATGGATTGGTAGACCGCACGCGTGTCGGCCTGAACGAGATCGACGGTGTAACCCGCGGTTTCCAGAATAGTGCCGATCACTTCGGCGCTCACCATCTGGCTCGACCAGTTGTGCACCGCTATCTGGATGTGGGTTTCGCTGTCATGATCGAGCGGATCCGCGAGCGGGTCACCGTCGTCGCTGCTGCATGCCGCCAGAACCAGCACAAGCAGTAACAGCGAAACTCTCAGTCGTGTCGACATATCTCCCTACGGAGCCTGAAACTCGGTCGAACCCGCCCACTCAGGACAGTAACAACTCTCGTCGCCGGAACGGAACGTCGCGTCCGTGGGTATGCGGTTGAGGCGTGCGGGGAGAAGTCTCGTTATCATCTCAGCAAAGGCGCGGACGGTGGACGGAGGAGTCGACTGGTGACCGAACCGCCCGAAGGGTCAAGCGAACGAGTCGGCTCGGATCTGCCGCGCCCCTACGTCGATCCGGGAGACGATGCCCCGCCACCCCCTCCGGTCGCGCCAACGCCACCGCCCCCCGCGCCCCGGCAACCGGCGCCCCAACAGCCGGCCGCACCCCCACCCCACCGGGCTCCAACACCCCCACCCCAACGGGCTCCAACACCCCCACCCCAGCAACCCACAGCGC
>CAXMSE010000003.1:0-5068 GCA_964196195.1 uncultured Gammaproteobacteria bacterium
AAGGAGTTGATTCGGAGCCGCCCACCGGTGCGCTCCTCGGGGAAGGCCCACAACACCACCGGAGCATCGGTGGTGGCCGCAAGAGCGGCCGTAACCGTCGAGTCGGCGAAGCTGGCCTGGATCAACACCAGCGCATCGAGAGCCGCTCCGGCCCACGCCCCGGCGGCCGCCTCTGCAGCCGCGCCATCGAGGAGAAGCTCCGATGAACCGATCAACTCGGCGTCGAGTTCTCCGAGCAGGGCGAACGCCGAGACAGCCATCTCCTCGGCCATCTCCACGTCGAATGTCGAACGGGCGATTGCGGCTACAGCAATCCTCTTCACAGCTTTGACTCCTTCATCAGGCTCTCCACTTCATCACGGTTGGGGATGCCCCGGCGACCACCCGTCCGTGTGCACTTCAAGGCCGCCGCAGCCGAGCCGAACCTCAGCGCCCTCTCTAGCGGCTGATTCTCGGCCAGAGCAAGCACGAACGCGCCGTGAAACACGTCGCCCGCGCCCAGGGTGTCGACAGCTTCGATCGGAAATGCCGGGTCGTGACGCACCGATCCCTGATCGAGCCAGAAAACGCCATCGGGCCCGGCCGTTGCTGCCACCCAGGCATCGGTGTGGCGCCCAACGCGGTGGAGGGCTTCGCCGGGGTCGTCGCACGCGGTAAAGGCGAGCAGGGTGGGCAGGGAGAACACCACATGCGTTGCCGCCCGCAGAATCTCCAGCCCGTGGTTGATGGTGGGGTCGTGGTCGCAGTCGACAACTGCCGGGATGCCCCTGGCGCTCGCCGCCGCCAGGGCGGCTATTGCGCCTTCGGGCCATCGCATGTCGACCAGAACGGCGTCGCTGTCGGCCACCTCCTCGGCCTCCACCGGGGCGCCCCGGCGGAACAGGTCGTCGCCGACGTGATTGACGATCAGGCGCTCACCCTCGCCGTCGACCAGCACCGAGGACAGCGGCGATGACGACCCCGGCACCCTGCGGACCGAACCGACATCGACACCGACCTCGGCCAGGCCCTGCACTATGCGTTCGCCCGTGGCATCGTCGCCGACACAGCCGATGAAGCGCGCGCCTCCCCCGAGTGATGCGATCGTGGCCGCGGCGTTGGCGGCAACTCCCCCACCCACCTCATGGCGTTCCGTGGCGCGGTACTTGCCCGCGACAGTGGGGTGGACATCCACGCGGAAGATGAGATCGAGCACCGCTATCCCCACGCAGGTGATGTAAGGCATTTCAGCCCGCCTCCAGAACCATACGAACCTGGCGGGCCGTCATCTCGCTGACTCGCCGATTCGACTCTTGGGTGACACCCGCGACGTGAGGGGTGAGGATCAGGTTGGGCACCTCGGCGAACCTTGCGCCCGAGCCTGAGTCCACCGGTTCGTCTTCAAACACGTCGAGCGCCGCTCCACCCAACCACCCGCTCCGAAGCGCCGTGATGACGGCATCCTCATCGACTATCCCGCCTCGGCTGGTGTTGATCACTATCGAACCGGTGGGCATGCGGGCGATGGCTGCGGCATCGAGGAGATGGTGGGTTTCACCTACGAGAGGCACATGCAAGCTCACCACATCACTGGTTTCCAGCAGCTGATCCAGTGCGAGGCGCTCGACGCCGTCCCAGGCCTCATCATCGGGTGCGACAAACGGGTCGTGGGCACCGATCTCCATCCCCATCGCACTGAGTCGTACCGCCACCCGCCTGGCGATGTCGCCGAACCCCACCAGGCCCAGACGGCGCCCGCCGATTTCACGACCCGTGAGTTCCTGACGGGGCCATCGCCCGCTGGCCACCTCGGAGGTCGACCGGAAGATTCCCCGCGTGAGCACGAGGGCAGCGGTCACCACATACTCAGCAACCGCGTCGGCGTTGGCGCCGGTGGCGGGTCTGACAGCCACCCCTGCCTCCTCACACGCGGCGACATCGATGTTGTCGAGACCCACGCCGAGGCGACCGACCACCCTGAGATCGGGCGCAGAGGTGAGCAGGGCCTCATCCACCAACGTGCGGTTGCGCACGATGATCGCCCGCGCGTCTCCGAGCATGGCCAGCAGGGCAACACGATCGTCGACCAGGTCTGGGTTGTAGGCGACATCGAAGTCGGCAGCGAGTGACTCCACCGCCGCTGCGGCCATGAACTCGCTGATGACGATCTCTGCCATGCGAGGAGCGTAGGACCACCGGACGGCCAGGGAGTAGTCGATCGAGGTGATATCGCGGCGTCTACAGCATCAGCTGGGCGATCATGCCCATCACGATCGCACCCACGAAGAGCGAACCCACCACGAGGGCAACGATCCGCGCCCTGGCGATGATGAGAAGGCCGCTGATCGCACCGATACTCGTGCCTGCGCCGGTGACGATGAACGCCATCGCCGCGCCGGGGCCCATCCCCCCGTCCATCAGGCCCGCCACCATGGGCAACGATGCCTCACTGTTGAGATATGCGGGAAGGCCCAACACAGCTCCGATCGGTACCGCCCAGACAGATCCCTCGCCGACATAGTCGGTGACCCACGAAGTCGGGATCATCTCGATGAAGAGATAGCTGAGTGTCGTGAAGGCGAGGAAGAAGTACACGAGGCGACGGCCGACCACGAGAATTTCGCGGCCGAACTCGGCGAGCCGCAGCTTCTCGCGGCGGGTCTGACGCTCCACCAGCAGCGCTGTGGCGACGCCTGGACTCGGAGCCGGGCCGTCCGAAACGGCGCATCCGGTGTCGCAGCCATCGTCAGCTGACTCGATGGCCTCCATTCGAGCCTGCCCGTCCAACCATCCGAGGCGCTCCAGGATGCCGGCGAACCACCCTGCGGTGAATCCGAGGACGATCGTTCCACCGAAGAACAACAAGGCGAACGACCACCCGAAGAGCCCAGCAGAGAAGATCAACTCTGAAGGGCTCGTGAGTGGTGACGAGACCACGAAGGCCACGAGAGGCGCCCATGGCGCTGTGGTGGCCATCATGCCGAGCAGTACGGCGGTGGTGCCGCAGGAGCAGAACGGGGTGAGTGTGGCCACCAGTACCGCCATTCCCACGGCAACGCTCTGACGCTTGCGCAGGAACGCCGAGACGCGCTCGGTGCCGATGTAGACGGTGGTGGCCGCGGCAGCCACCACCGATATCGCCACGAAGATCCAGGTGTGGACGACGGTGAGCCACACGTCGCCAGCAACTCGTTGCATGAGGTCGATGAGAGAGTTCATCCCAAGTCCAGTCATATCGATGTATATCTATATGAAGGTATTGTAATCACATATCCATGAATGTCAATATGTTGTTGGGCCGCATGGTTCCACAGGCGGCGTCTCCGGTATGTTCCGCCCCGAGGATGAGTTCCGACGACAGCAGCGAGGCCCGCCATGACCACCACCCTGCTCGACGAAATGGCAGCCATCGTCGGGGCCGATCATGTGATCACCGGCGATGCCATCAGCGACGACTACCACCACGATGAATGCCTCACCGTCGATGGAGCCCAACCCGATGCCGTCGTCTGCCCCGCCAACACCGATGAGGTCGCGGCCGTGGCGCTCCACTGCAACGCCAACGGCATCCCTCTCACCGCCCGGGGTTCGGGTACCGGCCTGTCCGGTGCCGCGGTGGCCCGCAAAGGAGGCGTTCTCCTCAGCTTCGAACGCATGAACGCCCTGCTCGAGATCGACCCCGACAACCATGCCGCGGTGGTACAGCCCGGCATCACCCTCGCCGAACTCGACGCCCAACTCGCCCCACTCGATCTCGTCTATCCGGTGTTCCCCGGCGAGTACTCGGCCAGCCTCGGCGGAAACGTCAACACCAACGCCGGTGGCATGCGGGCCGTGAAGTACGGCGTCACCCGCCACAACGTCCTCGGCCTCGAAGCCGTACTCGCCACCGGCGAGGTGATGCGTACCGGAGGCAAGATCGTGAAGATCTCCACCGGCTACGACCTCACCCAACTGATCATCGGATCCGAAGGCACGCTCGCACTCGTCACCGAAGTCACCCTGAAGCTGCACCCCCGACTCCCCCACGCCGCCACCGCACTCGCCCCCTTCGCCACCCTCGAAGAGGTCACTCGGGCGGTGCCACGCATCATCGATTCAGGCGTGAACCCGATGGTGCTCGAATACATCGACCTCGTCACCATGGCGATGCTCACCGACTCCGATACCGACCTCCAACTCGGGATCCCAGAAGAGGTCAAGAACACCGCGCTCGCCTATCTCGTGGTGGTGATCGAGAGCTCCCATCCCGACCGGCTCGACGGCGACATCGAGATCCTCGGCACCCGCCTCGCCGAGCTCGGCGCCATCGACACCTACGTGCTCCCTCCCCACGCGGCCACCCACCTCATCGAAGCCCGCGAAAAGGCGTTCTTTCTGGCCAAGGCAGCCGGCGCCACCGACATCGTCGACACCGTGGTGCCCCGAGCCGCGATCCCGGAGTTCATGGAGGCAGTTCAGGCCCTGGCCGCAGAAACCGAATCCTGGATCGCGGGCTGCGGCCACGCCGGAGACGGCAACGTCCACCTCGGAGTGTTCCAGAGCGACCCCGAGCGCCACAAGGAGGTGATGACCGGACTCTTCAGGATCGCCCAAGGGCTCGGGGGCGCGATCTCCGGCGAGCACGGCCTCGGCACCGCCAAACGCAGCTACTTCCTCGAGCTGGAGGATCCGGCCAAGATCGAGCTGATGCGCCGGGTCAAGGCTGCATTCGACCCCAACGGAATTCTCAACCCTGGAGCAGTGATCTGATGGCCGATCCGATGAACGGCGCCGAAGCACTGCTCCGCACCCTGACCGATTCAGGAGTCGACGTGTGTTTCACCAACCCCGGCACCTCCGAGATGCACTTCGTCGCCGCCCTCGACCAGGTGCCCCAGATGAGAGCCATCCTCGGCCTCTTCGAAGGTGTGGTTACCGGCGCGGCCGACGGCTACGCCCGGATGACGGGTCGTCCCGCCGCCACCCTGCTCCACCTCGGACCCGGCCTGGGCAACGGCCTCGCCAACCTCCACAATGCCCGCCGAGCCCATTCACCGATGGTCAACATCGTCGGCGACCACGCCACCTACCACAAGCAGTACGACGC
>CAXMSE010000004.1:0-27470 GCA_964196195.1 uncultured Gammaproteobacteria bacterium
ACCCAACCGTCGAGGCTGCGATCGTGGGACGCCTGCTGCCCGGCGTGGTGGTGGAACGGACCGGAGAGCAAGCGATCGTCGGTTCGTCCCTGTGGGTTCGGATCGATACACCAGCCGGAGAGTTCTGGGTGAACAACCAGTTCCTGGCGCCGGTTTCATGAGGCGGGAATCGGGCGCCGGCGTCATCGTCGGCGCCCTTTTCGTCGGCGCGCTTGTTCTCGGCGCGGTGGCCGTCGCCAGCTTGGGGACGACGCGAACTGAATCGTCGCGGTCGTCGTCAGTGACACTCGGCAATCCCGATGACACCAGACTCGGCGATGTGGTGGTTACCGGGAAGACCCAGTCCGGAGGGACCTCGATCTTCGGGATCCAATTCGGGCATGTGACATATCGTGTCGGTGTCCGCTTCATCGCCGCTCCGGGTTGCTACGAGTCCGCTGCGTTCGGTGATAGATGGCCGATATCTATCGACGAGTGCTCAGTCGAAGTACCCATCGAGGGCGAGATCTCGGGAGGGGGAACGACCTCGACGGGCGACTCGATCATCGAGGTCCTGGTCGAGGTGCCCGGCCAGTGCTTCGACGCCGCCGTCGTTGGCGACACATGGCCACCGCCCCAAGCTGCCACGGTGTCGCAAGTGCCAGACCCGTGCGCGACACTCTCACCATGACAATCGACAAGCGAGAACATGCCCTCAGCTGCCTTCGAGAGGACCGCATCATGGCGGTGCTGAGGCAGATCCCCGAAGAGTTCCTCGTGCCATTGTGCGATCTGCTCGTCGAGCGCGGTGTCCGATCGCTCGAGATCACCAACGACTACGCCCGCGCTTGCGACGACATCTCCTTGCTCAGCCTTCGCTATGGAAACCGCGCGTCGGTCGGGGTCGGAACCACCTGGTCCGTCGAACAGGTGGAAGCGGCAAATGATGCCGGTTCCACCTTCTGTGTTCTGCCGGGGGTCGACGTCGACGCCGCCCGGCGCAGCGCGGAGCTCGGCATGTTGACCCTGCCCGGTGTGCAGACCCCCGCCGAGATCCAGACAGCGCTCCGTTGCGGCGCCGACGTCTTGAAGTTCTTCCCGGCCGACCCGCCCGGGCCTGCTTGGCTGGCCCAGGTCGCCCCGGCCTATTCCCAGAAGCCATTCATGGCCACTGGCGGAGTCACCGTCGACAACATGGAGGCCTTCTTCGATGCGGGTGCGATCGCGGTCGGAATGGGGAACACCCTCTTCGGCGAGTACGACAATCTGGATCGGGCACCAGCGATGATCGAGGCGGCCGTTGGCGTCGGTCGCCGTTACTCCGAGCGGGGCTGATCATGGAATCCACACACCTGCCGTCGCTCCGACTGGACGGTCAGGTGGTCTTGGTTACCGGTGGCTCACGAGGCATCGGAGAAGGACTCTGCGAAGCGTTAGCAGCAGCGGGAGCGATCGTTGCGGTGACGGCCCGCAAACTGGGCGACGCTGAGGCGGTGGCCGCTTCGATCTCTACGGCCGGTGGAACGGCGAGTGCCCACCCACTTGACGTGGTCGACCTCACTTCGATTCGCGAGGGAGTGGAAGGTGTGATCGCGGCCCACGGTCGGGTCGATGTATTGGTGGCCAACGCCGGGCTCGGCGATAACGCACCAGCGCTCGAAGTCACCGAAGACCATTGGGACTCGATGATGGACGTCAATCTCAAGGGGCTGTTCTTCACCGCCCAGGCGTGCGCCCGCCACATGGTTGCGGCGGGCAGTGGACGAGTGATCGCGATGAGCTCACAGGCGTCGCTGGTGGGCATCCGCGATCATGTCGCCTATTCATCATCGAAGGGCGGCGTGAACCAGATGGTTCGAGTCCTGGCCCTGGAATGGGGGCCGCTGGGCGTCAACGTCAACGCCGTCGCTCCCACATTCATCTACACGCCGGGCACCGCTGAACGCCTGGACGACCCCGACTTTCTCGCCTCGGTCGTCGACCGAATCCCGGTGGGTCACGTGGGCCAGATCAAGGACGTCGCTGGGGCAGTCGTCTACCTGGCATCAGAGGCCGGAGCGATGGTCAACGGCAACATCCTGACCGTCGACGGTGGCTGGACCGCTCAGTAGGTAGTGCAGTAGTGAATACTCAACTCCGGCGACGAGGAGTGAAAAGCGAGAGGACGCATCGATGAGGGTCAGCTTCGGATACGACCCGGCGATCACAGAACGATTTCCCGCAATTCGTGGGGGAGTCGTGCACGCCGTCGGCCTCAGCAACGGACCCAGCTCTTTCTCACTGCTCGAGGCCTACGCCGCGGAGCAGGCGGCGGCGGCGAGGAGGCTCGTCGAGACGCCTATCGCCGAGACTGCGTCGATCGCAGCCTGGCGACGCGCGTTCACGGCCTTCGGAGTGAAGCCCACCCAACACCGGGTCGCGGCCGAGGCCCTACTTCGAAGACTCAGCAAGACCGGTGACATTCCCAGCATCAGCACCCTCGTCGACATCGGCAATCTGGTGTCGATCCGCTATGGCCTTCCGGTGGCCGTCTTCGACCAGGCGTCGGTGACGGGATCGACGACCGTGCGATTCGCGGACGGCACTGAGCAGTTCACCGACCTCGGCGCGGCCGAGAGCACTCACCCCGAACCCGACGAGGTGGTCTTCGTCGACGACGCAGGAATCGTCAGTGCCCGTCGCTGGTGTTGGCGCCAGAGCGCACAGAGCGCGACCGGTCCAGACACGACCACCGCGCTCGTCACAGTCGAGGCCCAGCATGCCGATTCAGAGGAGCACGTGACCGCCGCCATCGCAGATGTGCAGGAGTTGTTGATGATCCATCAGCCCCACGCTTCGACCCGATCTCAGACCCTGACAGCATCGAACTTGTCCGCCTCCTTCGGGTAGCGAATGTAACATATTGGCAAGGTTCGCCTTGACTTATTGGTCAAGGCGCTGGAATACTCGGGACCATGACCTCAGAAAGCAGACGATCCACCAGCGCAGCAGTCGGCACGGTGGACGACCTCGCCGTCGGCGAGATGAAGATGGCCCGAGTCGGCGAGCACCGCGTCGTGGTGGCCAGAACCGAATCGGGCACCTTCGCCCTCGACAACCCGTGCCCCCACCAGGGCTACGGACTCGTCACCGGATCCCTCGACGGCGACCTCATCACCTGCCAATGGCACAACTGGAAGTTCTGTGTGGTCGACGGCACATGTGAAGTGGGGGAGGAGGACGTCCGTAGCCATCCGGTGGAGATCCGCGGCAACGAGGTTTGGGTCGAGGTAACCGAGCCCACCGATGCCGAGAAGCTCGAGGAGCTGTGGCCCAGCCTCGGGCGCGGCATCGAGGCCGACTACCGCGGCCAGATCGCCCGCGACGCGGCCCGCCTGCTCGATGCCGGCGCGGCACCGCTCGACATCGTCTGGGAGGGCCTACGCATCGGCTCCCCCAAGGCCGACTACGGCATTGGCCACGAGATGGCGTCGGCCGCCGACTGCCTCGCCGCGGTGGAGCTCTACGAAGACCTCGACCGAACCCTCCCGATCGCCCAGGCCCTGGCCGGAATCAGCGAAACCTCCCGCGATCGACCGGCTTACGTACCCGCCGAGCCCGACTCGTCGATCGATTTCGTGAAGGCCGTCGAGGACGAAGACCGCGATGGAGCGGTCGCCGCCCTCAGAGCCGCGCTCGCCGATGGCGTTGATCCCGACGTGGTGCGCGACTGGTTCATCGAGTCGGTCGCCTCACATCATCTGAGTTACGGCCACGGAGCGATCTACACCCAGAAGGCCTTCGAGCTGCTCGATCGAGCCGGCTGGGACCGGGCCGACGACCTCCTGCCCCATCTCACCACCGCGATCGTCTACTCGACCCGAGGCGACACCCTGCCCTACATGAGCAAGGCCATCCGCGCTATCGACGCCGTCGATGTGGCGGCTCTCGCCAAGGCCGCCGATCGTCATGAAACCGGATGGGCCGGCGAGCCGGAACTGCGCCGGGCCCTCCTCGATGCCGATCAGGCCCCTATCGCTCTGGCGGTCGACGCGGTGCTCGCCGGTGCCGGCATCGGTGGTCTCCTCGATGCCGTCTCGCTGGCTGTCTCCGAGCGGCTCATCCGCTACGACAGCGCCGTCGAGCACGACTACGGCACCGGCTTCGGCTGGCTCGACATAAGCCACGGTCTCACCTATGCCCGAGCCGCACGTTGGGCATGGGACCAGAGCCCGAGCGCCACTACGGCCCGGCTGGCGCTGTTCACGGTCTTCTTGTGTTTCGACACCGGGAGGCTGGAGCGCCGCACCGAGGTGTCGTCGTCCGCCGAGTCGGGCACCGCCGACGGTGATCTCACCGCCTCGATCATCGACGGGCGCGTCGACGACGCCATGGCCAATGCCGCAGTGGGTGACATCGCCGAAGTGGGCGACGAGCTCCGCCGGGTCGCCCTCATGGACGGCGCCGGGTCGTTCATCGTCGTCGCCCACCTCGTGAAGATGGCCCAGGCCGCCAAGGAGGAAGCCCTCACCACCGGGTCGAACCTGCCCCTTGTCGCCACCGCCCGACTCGCCGCCGCACCCCGGCTCGAACGCTTCGTGGCCCGCAACGTGGCTGAAGCGATCGAGTTCGTGAAGACGGGATCTCCCCCCACCCGCTGACCTGGCTAGGGTCCGCCCATGCCCAGCCCCGCGGTGCGGCTCCATTGCCTGAGCACCGGATCGATGACCACCTCACTCGGCTCCTTCCTTGCCGGAGAGCCCGGCGAGATCACGTTCCCGGTGCCGGTGTTCGTGATTGAGCATTCCGACGGGCTCGTGGTCGTCGACGCTGGGCTTCACCCTGAGCTCGCCACCACCACGACGCGGCTGAAAAGGATGGCCGATCTGTTCGATGTCCACGTCCCCGCCGACGGGTCCGGCTCGATCGGCCCCGTCCTCGGATCCGCAGGATTCGACGCCGCGGCGGTCTCCCACGCCATCCTCACCCACCTCCACTTCGACCACACCGGCGGCCTGGTCGAGCTACCCAACGCTCGAGTTGTCGTGCAAGGCCGCGAATGGGCAGAGCGCGGCAACGAGAGGTTGGTCGCCGTCGGCTCCTACAACCCCGACGATGTCGAGCTCGGCCACGACCGCCACGAGATCGAGGGTGATCACGACCTCTTCGGCGATGGCACGATCACCTGCCTGCTCACCGATGGGCACACCGTCGGCCACCAATCCGTCCGTGTCCACACCGAAACCGGCACCTACGTAATCTGTGGCGACTGTTGCTACCTGCGTCGGACCCTCACCGACGAACACCTGCCGCCGTTCGGATCAGATCGCCAACGTCAACTCGCTTCCCTCCGTCGACTGGCCGGTGAGCAAGCCGAGGGAGCGACACTGCTCTATGGCCACGACCCCGAGCAATGGGAAGTCATCGCCAACGAAGGCCTCCACGCCGGGATTTGAATGCAATGCTGATCCGACCCCACGATGACCGAACCCAGGACGAGCCGAGGTGGCGCGCCTTCGTCGAAGGGCAGGGATTCGGGCACCTCGTGGCCGCCGGACGAGATCGAGACATTCCCGCAGTCGTGCCCACCCAGTTCGTGCTCGAAGACGACCGCGTCGTGCTGCACCTGGCACGGCCCAATCCCGTCTTCGGATACCTCGACGAGAACTCCCGCTGCCTGCTCAGTATCGCCGGCGACTGGGCCTATATCCCCGGATCCTGGAAGCCAGTTGATGGTGAGGATCCGAGACGCGGTATCCCGACCACCTACTACGCCGCAGTCCAGCTGATCTGCACGGCGACGGTATCGGAGGATGAGGAATCCATCGCGGCCGTGCTGCGTTCCCAACTCGACGATCTCGAACCCGAGGGCGACCACATCGATCCGCTCGACCACGGGGCGACGCTCAGAGGTATCCGCGGGATCGTCCTGACCATCGACGACGTACGCGCCAAGTTCAAGTTCGGCGGCAATGTCGACGAGGCCCACCGTCGACATGTCGCCGCTCGTCTGACCCAACGCGATGAGCCCGGCGACCGCGCCGCTCGGCGCCAAATCGAGTTCTAACCCGAAGGAGCAAGAAGTGACCAAGACCTGGAACGTGTACCTGTCAGGTGAAATCCACACCGATTGGCGCGAGACAATCCGAGCGATGGCCGAGGATGCCGACCTGCCCATTGTGTTCTCGGGCCCGATCACCGATCACAGCTCGTCCGACGACTGTGGCGTCGACATCCTCGGGGCCGAGTCCGACCCTTTCTGGCACGATCACAAGGGCGCCAAAGTCAACGCCATTCGCACCCGCACTCTGATCGCCGACGCCGATGTCGTGGTGGTGCGGTTCGGCGAAAAGTACCGCCAGTGGAACGCCGCTTTCGACGCTGGCTTTGCCGCGGCGACTGGCACTCCACTCATCGTGATGCACTCTGAAGAGCACCGTCACGCCCTCAAGGAAGTGGATGCCGCAGCACTGGCCGTCGCGTCGACGCCCGAACAGGTCGCCCGGGTACTGGCCTACGTGATCACCGGTTGAAGAGGCCGAGTTCGGCGGCTCGGGTGATGGCATGGGAACGCTTGGCCACGCCGAGTTTGCGGTAGATCGACTTGACGTGCGACTTCACCGTCGACGGAGCCACATAGAGCTCGTCGGCGATCTCGCGCTGGGTGAGGTCGCCTCGCAGGAGGCGGGCCACCGCGAGTTCCCGGTCTGTGAGCGGCTCATCGGTTGGCGCGGGCTGCGAGGGCGGTTCAGGAAGATCAGCAAGACCCGCACGAGCCGCGGCCATCACACCCTCATGGACCAGGAGCATCCCGATCCGGAGGGCCTCATCGAATCCGGCTCTCGCCGCGACCACATCGCCTACGGCCGCGGCGATTTCGGCGCGAGCGATGAGGCACGTGCCGATGCCCTCGCTGTAATCGACGTCTCTCAGAATCTCGAGGCTCCGATCGGCCATGTCGGAGGCCTCGGCCAGGTGCCCTTCAGCCAGCGCTACGCGGGAGAGTCCGATCCTGACCAAGGCCTCGCCGATTGTGAAGCCCTGGGTGGCCGTGGCGAGGGCACCGGCCAGATGTCGGCTGGCGTGATCCGGGTCGAGTCGGGCGAGATTGACCCGCGCCCAGAGCTCCACGTAGGTGGCCGCTGCTTTCTGGGCGAGCGCCAGGGCTTCGCCGTAGAGCGCGATTCCGCGGGCGGATTCGCCCATCACCGCCACTGCGTTGGCCTTCGCCATCAGGGCAGCGGCCTCGGTGACGGTGTCGCCCGATCGGCGAGCCAGATCGCCACTACTCTCCGCGTATTCGATCGCGGCCGCGTGTCCACCGCGATGGCTGAAGTAATACGCGAGGGCGAGTTGGATGTGCATCGCCTGCTCGTCAGTGATGTCTTCATCGAGCAGCAAGTCGGGCCAGTGCTCGACCCCTTCGGGGCGGGCGTGGTGAACCCACCAGTTGGCCATGGGGGCGAGGATGTCGAGGAACCGGGCCGTGTCGCCCCGCTGCCAACAGCGGCGAAGGGCCACACCGAGATTGGCGATCTCGAAATCGAACGCCGGGAACCTTCGCTCCGGGTCGGGCTCGAACAAGCCCGTCCCGATCTCCTCCGCTACATCGCGACACCAATGGGCATGACTATCCGTCAACTCGCTCCACTCGGTGGGACTGAAGCGAGCTTCGGCGTCGGCCCGGATAACTTCCAGCAATCGGTAGCGACCATCGGTCGGATCAAAGAGCACCAGCGAGTGATCGACGAGTTGGGCGAGCCCCACGATGGCGGATAGCCCACCGACGCGCTCAGCGGCGGCGGCGGTGAATCCGCCGGCGAAGACCGACAGCCGGTCGAGAAGTGCCTGCTCCGCAGGCGAGAGGAAACGTCGGCTCCATTCCAGGGATGCGGCAACACTGCGCTGATGGTCGTGGAGGTCGCGACGATTGCCGACCAAGGCCCTGGACCCGTCGTTCATCGCTTCGAGGATGGCGACGAGGCTCCGACCCCGCACGAGAGCAGCGGCTAGTTCGATTGCCAACGGGATCCCATCGGCTCTGGCACAGATGGCAGCCACCGTGGCGGCGTTGGAATCGGCGAGCTCGAAGGTGGGGTCGGCCTGGCGAACCCGCTCGAGGAATAGTTGCACCGCAGGAAAATCGACGACCGATCCAACCGTGAGATCGGTCGGAAAGGCGAGCGGCCGCACGGCCACGGTGACTTCGCCGGCCACCTCGAGCGGGCGTCGGCTGGTGGCGAGGATGTGGGTGTCGGGAGTCTGGGCCAAGAGGTCTTGGACTATCTCGGCAACCGCGTCCACCGCCTGTTCGCAGTTGTCGATCACCAGCAGCGTCGGCACGCGGGAAAGGGCATCCGCAATGCGGCCGATGTCTTCGATGGGCTCACCCAGCACCTCGGCTGAAACCAGGCAGGCGACCTCGCTGCGCTCGCGGGCATTGACGAGGCCGACAGTGAGCACCCGCTCGAACTCGGGCTCGGCCTCATCCGCGGTGGCAAGTGCCAGGGCTGTTTTGCCGACCCCACCCGGCCCCACCAGGGTGACCAGGCGCTGCTCGGCGAGCGCACCGACAGCGAGGCGGACATCGTCGTCACGCCCGATCACCTGGCTTGTCACTCCGCGCAGAATGCTCACAGGCCACAAGCCTAGAGAGCCGATCTCTTCCACTCGCACGCGCCATATCCCCCTTTTGGGGGAGCGACGTCTCCCCCCGACGAGCCCGACACTGCTCCCAACGAACGAATGAAGGAGGCCCAAGTGGCCACAGCAAGTAAGAACCCATCCAAGCGGGTTCTCAAGTACGGCCCATGGGCGGTCGTCACCGGCGCATCATCGGGCATGGGGCGAGAGTTCGCCCGCAAGCTGGCCGGCGTCGGCATCAACTTGATCGTCGCGGCTCGTCGCCTCGACCGACTCGAGGCACTGGCCGCAGAGCTGACCACGGCGCACGGTGTGGAGATCAGGACGGTGCAAGCCGATCTGACCGAGCTGGCCGGTATCGAGGCCGTCGCCAAGGCCGCGGCCGACGTCGAGATCGGCCTCGTGGTGAACAACGCGGGCAATGCATCGCCGGGAGCCTTCCTCAAGGTGCCGGTGGAGGCACAGCTCAAGACAATCGATCTCAATGTGAGCGCGCCGCTCCAGCTGGCCTACGCGCTGGGCGGCCAGATGGTGGACCAGGGACGGGGCGGGTTCATCTTCGTCGGATCGACGTCAGCGTTCACCGGTGCTCCTTACATCGCCAACTACGCAGCCACCAAGGCCTACCTCGGATCCCTCGCTGAGGGCCTCCGAGTTGAATGGGCGAAACACGGAGTCGACGTGCTCGTGGTGCACCCCGGCCCTACCCGAACCGAGATGGTGGAGATGGACGGCGTCGACTTGGGCAAGGTCCCGGTGGCATGGATGGAAGCCGAAGCCGTAGCTCACAAGTCGCTCAATGCCCTCGGGCGTCGTTCGGTGCTCGTGCCGGGTGCCCCGAACAAGTTCATGCGCTTCGTGACCACCAGGCTCATGCCTCGTCGGGCTGCGGTTGCCATGTGGGGCAGCCTCATGGGCCGAGCCACCGACGACGAGCTGCTTTGAGCGATGGAGATCCGTCGTTGTTCCCTCCGGGTCTGGCTCTGAGGTGTTGATAGACGCCGAAATCGAGCCCGAGGCCCTGGCCGAATCGATCGAGGCCGACCTACTGGCCACCGTTTGTGCCACCAAGCGTCGCCTCGAACGAGCCGGAGACCAGATCCAGAACCCACCAAAGTCCAACAAACCTGAGACCAAGAAATCAAAGAGAAAGACTTCGATTATGACAACCATCACCCGATCCGTATCCATCGATGCCCCCTCCGACGAGGTATGGGCAACACTCGCCGACTTCGGCAACATCTCCGTCTTCAACCCTTCGGTGAAGAGCTCCCAACTCACCTCCGACCACTCCGGTGGCCTCGGCGCCACACGCGAATGTGTGCTCGCCCCGATGGGCGTGGTTCAGGAACGGATCACCGATTGGGAAGAAGGCCGGTCGATGAGCGTCGAGATCTACGACCGAAAGATGATCCCGGGTCTCAAGTCCGGCGTGGCCCGCATCGAGCTCGCCCCTCGGGGTGAGCAGACCACCGTGTCGGTCACCATGGACTATTCGGTCGGCCTCGGACCGGTCGGTGCCTCCATGAACGCCATGGGTATGCGGCGCATGTTCGGCAAGGCCCTCGCCGGCCTGGTGGCAGGACTCAAGCACCATGTCGAGACCGGGGAAACGGTCACCGCTGACACCAAGATCCCGGTCAAGGCCGTGAGCAAGGCCGCCTGAATCCGAAAGCCGGCGAGATCCGCCTGGCCGACGTCAGAAATCGCCAGACACGAGTTCTGGCGGTGGCCCCGACCCTGGGGTCGGCTCGGCGAGGTGGATCTCGTAGCGACCCGGCCTGTCGGGGCATTCGATGAATCCCATCCGGGCCAGGTATTTGGCGTGGTCTCGCGTGGACGCCTCCGCCCACACACAGCTGGGGGCGATACCGGTGAAAAACGCCGAGTCGACCGAATAGACATAGCTCCCGATCTTGAAGTCGCGATACTGGGGGATCACGAAGTCGAGGTGAACTTCGAAGGTGCCATCGTCTCGGGCCTCGCCGATGAGCAGGCCGGCGGGCACCATGTCACGCAGGATGAAAGCAGTGACCTGATCGGCCCTCGGTTCATAGACGAACTCAGGTTGGAAATGCCCCTGGATTTCGTCTCGGTGGAAGTCGAGGAAATCGAGCAGATACCTCGACTCCGGAAGAACGTGAAGGATCCGAAAGACTTCGTGTTTGTGACGGATCAGCTTGCGCAGATACCAGCTGTGCACCCCGGCAGCCATCACGTTGACGATGGCGATCGGATAGGCGCCGATCACCACTGAATAGGCGAGGAACACAAAGGAACCGACGAGGCCGAGCAGACGAAGCCTGAAGATCGACTTCTGGGTGATCGACAAGACGATGAGAGCCGAAGCGAGATAACCGACACCCTCGATGACAGCATTGGAGTCCATGGGGAAGACCGTAGGCGAGCGGGGTCCTCATGGCCGACGACAGCGTCGACCGGGCGATCAGCTGCCATACTCCCGGCGTGCCTCGACCCGGACGAAAAAGCGGACGCGTGACCCCCAAGGGTGCAGGTCCCCAGGACCGACACCTCCACGATCATCGAGAAGTCGAAGCCCCGCGGCCTGAAGTGGCTCCGATCAGGGGCGCCAACGCCCTGCTCGCCAGCGAGGAGGACCAGGGCCTCTTCGAAGCCGACGACTGGGCTTCGGCGATCCAGGTCCTCTTTCGCCCCAGCGGCCCGGCCCAGAAGGCCTTCGCCAAGCCGGCGACCGTGCTCGACTCGGCCCGTGCCGACGGCGGAGCCGGGGGCGCGCTGCTGGCCACCGCGCTAGCGGTCTACGGCCCAGCCGAGATTCAGGCCGAAGCACGCGCCCTCGCCGACGAGCTGGCCCAAGGCCGCACCGACCTCCCGGCGTGGCTGGCCCACATGGGCGCGGTCACGCCCGGCCGATGCCTCAGGGTCACCGACATCTGGGACGACAGCTACTCCCTGCTGTTGGACTACGAGTGCGACGGTTCGACGCGCGGTGCGGGTGTTCAGATCGACATGATCGGAGGCGGTCTCGCCGGAGGATTCCTGCATGGCCCGACCACCGCCGAGATGAAGGAGATCGCCGCCACCGACCAGCACGCAGTTGTCACCGAGATCGGCGGGGCCGATGCTCGAGCTCTGCTGGAGGCGGCGGTTCTCAATCTCGATTCCACGTTCGACCCCGGGCCCGAAGACGACCCGGGCGACGAGGAGGATCGGGCGGCTCGTGCTCTGGTGGAGCACCGCTTTGCCCAGCTCCCAACCGGTGGCCAAGCGAGCCTCGGCGCAAGCCTGTCGGCCCACGACCGCGATTCGGTGATCGCCGCGTTTCTTCAGCGGCCCGGGGCCGCGCTCCTTGCTGAGGGGGCCGACATTGCCGACACGATCTGCACCTTCTCCACCTATTGCGACGGCGAGCCCCTGCGATGGAGCCCCGCCCGAGTCGAAACCTTCCTGGCCGGTTGGATCCCGCACGAGATCATTGCCGAGGACAACTGGTACCGAAATGTGCCCCCGGTATTGCGGGAGTGGCTGCGCTACTCCGCCGATGCCACCGATCTACGCGCCGATGGGCTCGAAATCAGCTTGCAGATGGTCGATTCGGCGATGGGGTTCATGCAGGAGCGCGGTGATGAGCCACCTATCGACCCTGGTGTGAACATCACTCAGCAGATGATCGACGCAGGCATCGATCAAACCAACTTTGCTGAAGTTCAGGCCTGGGTCGACGAATACAACACTCGTACGCGTGGCACAGAGTCGTAGCTGTCGCCCCAGGCCCGAACCCGGGGCCACATCGGAGTCTGTCAAGCAGCCCGACCTTCCTCGGCAGGATCTGATGTGCCACGCTTACCGGATGCGAGACCCGGACTACGGCGAGAGTTACCGCAAGGCACTCGATTTCGCGGCTGATCGCCATCGTGGCCAGTTCAAGAAGAGGTCGGGCATTCCCTACATCAGCCACCTCCTGACGGTCTCGGCGCTGGTGTGGGAGGCAGGCGGTGACGAGACCGAAGCGACCGCGGCCCTGCTCCATGATGTGGTCGAGGACGGCAAGGCATCGTTGGAGGAGGTTCGCTCGGAGTTCGACGAACAGGTCGCCGAGATCGTCTGGAACTGCAGCGATGTTGCGGGAGACGACCCCACCAAACCGCCCTGGTTCGAACGCAAGGTCCACCACATCAACAATCTCGCGGCGATCGGCGCTCGCCCCGATGCCGGCCCCACCATGAGGGTGGTCGGGGCCGACAAGCTGGCCAACGTCCGAAGCATCCACGTCGATGAGCGCGGCGGGCTCCCCGATCTGTGGGACCGGTTCAACGGGGGTATGGGGGGAAGCGCCTGGTACTACGCCGAGATGAGCCGTGTGGTGAGCGACGCCCTTCCCGGCACCATGCTCGCCTCGGAGCTGGCCCGTGAGGTAGACGAACTCATCGCCGAGGTCGGCGAGCTGAGGCGGGCCCTCGGCCCGTCCCACTCGCGCGTCACCGAAGCGATCGGCACCGCGGCGGTCTCCGATGGCCTCGACGCCACCGACGGTCTTGCCGTCGAACTAGCGCGGGTAGCCGCGGCCGGGTCGTCGGCGGAGTGGGAGGCTGCAGTGGCGTGGGTGCTGCTGGGCTGGCTCGGTCAGCGTCCTGATGGAGAGCCTTCCACCACTGATCTGGCCGGCACCGCGGAGCTGTGCGCCACGGTGATGACAGCCCTCAGATTCCCATGAGGCCTCGCAGATAGGCGGCCTGCCCCAGGTGTTGGAGGCTGTCGTCAGCCACGCTCACCAAGCGCACCCCCAGCGAGACCGGTGGATCCCACCCATAATCGACGATCTTGTCGAGATCGGCAGCCGCGAGAGTTTCCAGCCAGGACTCGGTGCGAGACTGCACCGCGTCGAGATATTCGATCAGCACGTCGGGTCCGTCCGCCTTGACGGCGAGGATGTCGTCGGCGCTGTGGCTCCACCCGGTGTTGGTCGGGTCGGGCTCGAGCGCGAAGCGTGTGGCCCAGCTGCCCGTGGCCCACAGCTGTTGCGCTCCCAAGATGTCGGCGACATGATCGTCCTGCACCCGCGCCGTGTGCCAGACGAGCCAGCCGATGCTGTTGGTGCCGGGAGCCGGGGATTCGCCCAGTCGGGCCGGATCGAGTCCTTCGACGGCAGATCGTGCCAGGGGCGGGATCCGTCCGTAGAGCTCGAGCAGAAGGTCGGGAATCTCCATGGTTCAGATGCCTCTCAGCTTGTTGCGTAGGAGTCGCATACCCACCGTGGCGATTCCCTCGGCGGCAAGTGCGGCCCGGCCGGGTTCGCCGCCGTAGAAGCTTCGCTCGAAATCGCGGGCGTGGGCGCTAGCGGTTATCGCCGACAGCTCGGGCCCGCCCTGGGCCGCGTGACAGATCAGATAGTTGAGCCCAGGTTTGAGTGCGTTGAGGCGCTGGCTGTTGTGGCGCTCTCCGTCGCCGGGCTCGAAGTCGAGCGAATCGGCGCAGAAGCTGTCGAAGAGGGGGAAACCATCGCTTTCGAACTCGAGGGTCTTCGCCGACCCGGGGTCTCGAAACACGAACAAGGGCACCTGGTGGTGGCGGGCGAGGCGGAGATAGATGTCGTAGAAGCCGCGGTGAAACATGGTGCCCATGTGGGAATCGAGATGGGTGACGTCGACGCCTGCCTCGAGCGCCCTGTCGACCTGAGCCTTCAGCTCGCGCTCGGCCTCGTCGAGATCCGCATTCGCTACCACCTCGTCGACGGTCCGCGGCAGATACCCCTCGGAATCGACGAGGCTCGGCACCGCGGCCGCGCCGAGCACGGGTCCCCATCGGTACTTGTCGAACTCCGCGGTGAGGGTGAGATGAACTCCCAGATCGAGGTTTGTGTCGCTTCGGGCCCGGGCCGCTGCGTCGGGGAACCAGGGGCACGGCACCATGATGCTGCCGCACGTGGCGGGACCCGCCGCGAGGGCGGCGAACCCACCCTCGTTGGCGGACTGCGACATACCCAGATCATCGACATGTACCACCGCCGCTCGGGTGATGTCGCCGGCCAGACCAAGTTCGGTGAGCACAGTCATGGATGCGGATCCTACGAGCGCCGTGTGGGTGTCCCTAGACCGGGGCCCACCCCTCGTTGTCGGCGCTCGAAGACAAGGCGTCGATGACCGCCATGTTGGCCAGAGCATCGTTGAGCGGTGTGGGTGCCGCGGTGCCGGATCGCGCTGCGTTGGCGAAGGCATCGGCTTGGGCGCCGTACTGGTCGACCGGGCCGAACTCCAGAACCTCAGATCCCGAATCTGAAGAGACGGTTACCTTCGTGGCCTTGTCTCTCGGACAGTTCACCGGGATGTCCACCTCGATACGACCCGTAGTGCCCACCAGCTGGGCGCGCTGAAAGTCCTGAACCTGAGTGGCCACGGTGAACAATGATGAGGTGCCATCCCCGAAATCGAGCACACCTGTGAACATGCGGTCGGTACCGAACCGGGGATCCGCCTCTGAGTGGCCGAACACCCGGAGAGGTTCTCTCCCGAACAACCAGCGAGCCTGAGAAATCGGATAGCAGCCGATATCGAGGAGTGCGCCGCCACCCCACTCCGGGTGGTGCCTGACGTTTGCGGGGTCGTCATTGAAATAGCCGAAGAAGGTCTGGGTGGTGCGCAGCTCTCCGATCCGGCCATCGTCTATCAATTCCCGAATGCCCGCCCACTGGGGATGGAAGCGGTACATGAACGCCTCCATCGCCACCAGTTCGGGATGAGCCGCGGCTGCATCGGCCAGTCGTTGGGCATCCTCGCGGTCGAGGCCCAGCGGCTTCTCGCAGAGCACGTGCTTGCCGGCCTCGAGCGCTGCTATCGACCAGTCGACGTGAAGATGGTTGGGGAGCGGGTTGTAAATGGCCTCCACATCGGGATCGGCAAGGAGCGCCTCATAGCTCCCGTGGGCGGTGTCGATACCGAGCGAGTCGGCCCACGACCGCGCTCGGTCGCCATCCCTGGAGCCGACTGCCACGACCCGATGGGACGTAGCACTCTGCAAGGCAGGCACGAAATGGTCTCGGGCGATCTTGGCGGTGGAGAGGATCCCCCATCGCATCGGCGAAGTTGAAGACAAGTCCATCCAAGCGAAACTAAACGAATCTCCGCTCGTAAGGAAAGACGCCTGCCCACGCGAATTCGGCAGCCGGTCGCTTAGGCACGAAACCAATGTCAGGCCTAGGGTCGGAGCAGAGATCGCGAACAAGGAGCTGTGATGGCGGGATTGGCAAAATCCGTCAGGAACGTGGCGCTCGTCGGTCACAACGGCAACGGTAAGACGAGCCTTGCTGAGGCAATGCTCTACCGGGCCGGACTGCTGGGACGCCCCGGTCGGGTCGACGAGGGCACCGCCGCGTGCGACTCCGACCCCGAGGAACGAGAACGGCACCAGAGCCTCGCGCTCACCACCGTCTCGTTCAGCTGGGACGGCTTCACGATCACCCTGATCGACACACCCGGCTATGCCGACTTCATGGGCGAAGCGCTCCAGGCCATGGAAGTGGCCGAGCTCGCCGTGTTCGTCGTCGATGCTGTTTCCGGCGTGCAGGCCCAGGATCGTGTGCTGTGGCGCCACGCCGCGAAGTCCAAGAAACCCCGCATGGTCTTCGTCAACGGTCTCGACCGTGCTCACGCCTCGTTCGAGACCACCCTCGCCGGGTTGCGTTCTGCTTTCGGTTCCCACGCCGAGCCGGTCGAGATCCCGATCGGTGAGGGTTCGGGATTTCACGGCATCGCTGATCTGCTCACCGATCACGCATTTGTCTACGACTCCGGCCATGCCGAGGAAGTCGAGGTGCCCGGCGAGCTCGCCGACGACGAGCATGCCGGCCACGAGCATCTCGTCGAAGAGATGGTGGAAGGCGACGACGAGGTGTTGGAGCAATATCTCGAGGGAACCGCTCCGTCGGCTGAAGCGCTCGAGCACCTCCTACACGAAGCAGTCGACCACGGCACTGTGTTCCCGGTGCTGTGCGGATCGGCCACCGCACCGATCGGCGTCGATCACCTCCTCGATTTCATTTGCCATGTAGGTCCTGCTCCAGGCGACGTCGGTCCCGCCGTTGTCCAGGCCGGGCCCGATCCCGCGGAGGTGTCCGTCGATCCTGAGGGTGACACCCTCGCCTACGTCTTCAAGACCCGTATCGACGACTTCCTCGGCCGGGTTTCCTACATCAAGGTGCTCTCGGGCACGCTCAAGGCCGACGACGTTCTCGTCAACAGCCGAACCCACCGACATGAGAGGCTCCATCAGCTGATGGCGTTCAGCGGTGTCGATCATCGCAACGTCAGAGAGGTCGCCGCCGGCTCGATCGCCATGGTGGCCAAGCTCGACAGCACCCTCACCGGCGACACCCTGGCTGCCGACGGCAAGCCGGTACTGGTTCCAGCCCCCGACATGCCCGAACCCGTCTACGGAATCGGGGTGAGGGCGGCCACTCCCGCCCACGAAGACCGCCTGTCCACCGGGCTTCGCCGACTCGAGACCGAAGACCCGAGTCTGAGCGTGAGCTTCGACCCCACCACCAAGCAGACCATCCTCTCCGGTGGCGGCGAGACCCACCTCCGTGTCGCCCTCTCGAGGCTGGCCCGGATGGGCGTCGGTGTGGAAACCGATGAGGTGAGGGTCGCCTATCTTGAAACTCTCGCCGCTCCGGTCGAGATCCAGAGCCGCCACAAGAAGCAGAGTGGGGGCCACGGCCAATACGCGGTGGCTACCGTCCGGTTCGAGCCACTGGAGCGGGGTGCCGGGTTCGAATTCGCCAGCGAGGTCACCGGCGGCTCGATACCCCGCAACCTCATCCCTGCGGTCGGTGCCGGCGTCGAGGAGGCGATGGGCAACAGCGGAGCCCACGGCTTCCCGGTGGTCGACCTTCGCGCGGTGTGCACCGACGGTCTCACCCACTCCGTCGATTCGTCGGAGATGGCGTTCAAGATGGCTGGCTCGCTCGCCTTGCGCAATGCAGTCAAGGAGGTGGGCACGAAGGTTCTCGAACCTGTCAGTGAGTTGACGGTGACGGTGCCCGATGCCCACCAGGGAGACGTTCTCGGCGATCTCAGCTCGCGGCGGGCCCAGGTGCTCGGCACCGGCCCCGGCAACGGAGTCGGGTTCGCCGAAGTGCGCGCCCTCGTCCCCTCATCGGAGATCCAGAGCTACGCGATCGACCTGCGCTCGATGACCGGCGGAAGCGGCGCTTTCCGGAGCGTGCATCATGGCCATCAGTATTTGCCGTCGGCTCTCGTCTCGCGTCTGTCGGCGAAGGGCTGACAAACTACGGGCCACCGATCAGGGCTGGATCCCAGCCAGGGTCGCTGCTGTCTGAAGCCGGGTGCCTTCTCGGAAGAAACCGAGGCTTATCTCGGTGTCCGGGCGGTGGGTAATTATCGACGAGAAGAGCCGGGCCGGGTTTTCGATCGGGTCGCCATCGATGGCCACGATGCGGTCACCGACTTCGAGCCCTGCGGTGTCGGCCGGGGAGCCCGGCGCCACCTCACGGATGATGGCGCCGCCTTCGCCGGAAGTGGCGACGATGGTCGAAGCACCCAGGCTCGATAGCTCGACGTCGTTTCCGGCCACCAGTTGTTCGGCCACCACTATCGCCAGATCGATGGCCACTGCAAAGCCGATGCCGTCGCTGCCTCCACCCTCGGTGAAGATCACGTCATTGATACCGATCACACGTCCGTTGCCATCGAGAAGAGGTCCGCCGGAGTTGCCCGGGTTGATGGCCGCATCGGTCTGCACCATGGGAATGCCGTTCACCGGGCGGCTCACCGCACTCACGATGCCGGCGGTCACCGTCTGGTCGAATCCGAACGGGCTGCCGAGCGCCACCGCCAACTCGCCGATCTGGAGCTGGTCGTCGTAGCCGAGCATCGCCACCGGTAGCGGTTCGGTGGCGTCGATCCGGATGACGGCGATATCGGTGCGCTCGTGAGCCCCGACGACCTGCCCTTCGAGGAGCCGGCCGTCGGCGAGCCTCACCGCCACCACATCGCTGCCATCGACGACATGAGCTGCGGTGAGGATCAGGCCGTCGGGGTCGTAGATCACTCCGGACCCGATGCTCTCGGCGGTCTCGAGCTGCACCACCGACGGTGCCACGGCCTGGGCCACTGCGGCGACCTGGCTGAGGGGATCGGGCGTGATCGACCCGACCGTGCTCTCGGCGGTCTGGGCGGGAACCGTCTGGATGAGAGCGGACGGGGTATCAGAATCGGTGACGCGGCCAACCAGAAAGGCCGACAGTAGGGCCACCACCAAGGCGACCCCGACCCAAGCCCGCCGGGCGACCGGAGAGCCACTTCCTGGCTCACGGCGTCGCGCCGGCGGGGGTGGGGGAGGAGGAGCGGGCAAGGGCCTGTGATGGAGAGCACCGGTGCCGATGTCGGCGGGTGCTTCGACGACGGTCACAATTTCGGCGGTCACGATGCTCTCCATCTTGTGGGTGTGGCTTCGTCAACAAAGCCCGGCGCCAAGTGGTGCTACGAACGTTCGATTCCAGACCCTTCCCCTGGAGGAAGCCCGCCCCGGGGGGTGACCGCGCGAGCCGCGGTGGTAGAGCTTTGGGGTATGCCAATCGAGAAAGAGGTCGCTAACGGAGAGCCCGCCGAGCTCCTCCCGAATCCGAAGTGGATAAGAGGTTTGGTCGACGGCGCGGTGGTGATCGACAGTCGTGACGTGCTCGGGGTCTGGGATCACCGGCACTACCCGTCGTGGTACTTCCCCACCAGCGACGTGAGCGCCGAACTCCGCCCCACCGGCGAGACCGACTCCACACCGGGCGTTGGAATCGCCACCATCCACGATTTTGTGGTCGGCGATCGGATCATCCGCGGCGCGGCCCGCGTTCACCGCGACTCAGCGATCCTCGAGCTGCGAGACAGGGTGAAGGTCGACTTCGCGGCCATCGACCGCTGGCTCGAGGAAGACGTCGAGGTCTTCTCCGAACCGAAGAACCCCTACGTGCGCGTCGACGTGCTGCCCTCGTCGCGTCTCGTCACCGTCGGCCACGACGGTGTCGTCGTGGCCGACACCCGCAGGCCCACCATCGTCTACGAGACGGGGGTAAATCCTCGCTACTACATCCCGCCGATGGACGTCAGGGTCGATCTTATGCGGCCCGCCGCTCGCACCACCAGCTGTCCGTACAAGGGATTCTCGGCGTACTGGTCGGTGCTGGTGGGCGATGAGGAACTGCTCGAATCGGCCTGGAGTTATCCCACCCCGCTCCCCGAGGCCCGCCTGATCGCGGGCATGCTCAGCTTTTACACCAATCGTTTCCTGGTAGAGGTCGACGGGGTGAGGATCACCACCTGAGCCCCGGCCAGGGGAAGGTGAGAGGCCCTCGTCGGCGATGACATCGCTACAGTGCGATCGTGACCAGCTCCGTTCTCCAGACCTTTCCGCTGGGAAGTCAGTGGCCTACGATCGACCCGTTCCTGTTCGTGGCGCATCACCTCGATGCCTACCCGCCGGGCAATGAACTTCTCGGCCCCGGAGACTCACTGGCCGGTCGTGCGATCGGTCAGGATTTCTCCGGGCTCGACGGGTGGAACATGTACCACGGTTCCGTCGTGCCAGGGTTTCCCCAGCACCCTCATCGAGGGTTCGAAACCGTCACCCACGTTAGGACCGGGATCATCGACCACAGCGACTCACTCGGCGCGACCGCCCGATTCGGTAGTGGCGATACCCAGTGGCTCACCACGGGAGCAGGCGTACAGCACGCCGAGATGTTCCCCCTCGTCGACCGCGTCGGTGAGAACCCTCTCGAGTTGTTCCAGATCTGGCTCAACCTCCCCGCCGCCGACAAGATGGTGGATCCCTACTTCACCATGTTGTGGAATCACCGCACTCCCCGTCACATCGCCACCGACGATGCGGGCCGCATCACCGAGATAACGGTGATCGCGGGGAGCCTCGCCGGCTTGCAAACAGCCACTCCTCCGCCAGATTCATGGGCGGCGAAGGCGGAGTCCGATCTGGCCATATGGCATGTCGACATCGAAGCCGACGGCGCGTGGATACTGCCCAGAGCACGAGGGCCCGAGACCCAACGCATGCTCTACGCCTTCGCTGGCTCGAGCCTTCGGCTGGGTGATGACGACACCCTGCAGGCGGGCAACGGAGCGGCGATCCAAGCCGATGTCGACATCCCTCTCGTGGCCGGGCCCGAAGGCATCCGGTGCATGCTGCTCCAGGGCACGCCGATCGGTGAGCCGGTCGCCCAGTACGGCCCCTTCGTGATGAACACCAACGACGAACTCCGCCAGGCGATGGCCGACTACCAGAGCACCGGGTTCGGTGGTTGGCCATGGGACGATCCCGCGCCCGACCACGGACCCACCCAAGGCCGCTTTGCTCTGCACGCAAACGGACGCCGCGAAGACATCGCTTGATCGGCCTCACGGGATTGTTCCCGGGGAGTACGACCCCATTCGAGGGGTACTGCGTTCAAGGGGCATGACTCGGTGTCGTAGGACTACATCGAGGCCGATGTTTCAGTCGGTCTCGATGATGCCTGTCGTTGTGAGCCAGTCACGGATGACCTCATCGACCCCCAGACCGCTTTCGGCGACTCTCAGATTGAGACGGCGGAGCTGGCCAGTCGACAGCCGGACCGAGACTGCATCGACGGCTTCGACGAGCTCCGGGCCCCACTGCTCGACGGCATCGGTTCGAACCACTGGAATGATGTTCTCAGCTGGCTGCAGCCCCCGATCGTCGTCGAGAACCACGAGCCCGGATATCTCCAACTCAGAGGCGGTGGAAAACATCAGACCCACATCGATCTCACGATTGCGGAGGGCTTCCGCCGTGCCGGAAAGTGACGGCTGGACCACGAACTCCGCGAACGTAAGGACGTACACCGACTCGAGGCCGGCAAAGCAGAGCTGGCGATCGCGGCATTCCGCGGGTCCGCCGAATCGCGCGTCGCCGGCGATCGCGGCGAGGTCGCTGATCGTTTCGAGATTCTCTTCCTCGGCCAGTTCCGCGGTGACGACGAACACATTCTTGTCCTGGGCCGGCGACGCGGCCAGCACGGTGAGGCCTCGGGGATCGAGTAGCTCGGCCAGTTCGGTTCGGGCGGACTCCGTATCGGGATGGTGGTCGGCGGCTCCCCAGTATCCGAGAGCCGTACCGAGATACTCCGGGACGAGGTCGATACGACCCTGCTCCAATGCAGGTGCAATGATCTCTCTCGGGCCGACCGGGCCCAGCCTCACGACGGGCACTCCAGTCGCTTCGATGACCTGGGCATACATCTCTGCCAGCAACTCACTCTCGGCGAAGCCGAAGCTGGCCACCCGTATGCCCGGAACCTCGGTGGCATCGGTCGAGACATCGGTGCCATTCCCACACGCGGCGGCGAACAACAAGAAGACAGCTGTGGCTGCCACGGCGAATGTTGCATACCTCACGGCTGGATTCTTGCAGGTCTCAGCGCGGATCCATCCATGACCCACCCAACCACCCGTCTCGGCCACGGGCGACAGCGGCGCCCCTCGGGTGAGCCCCCTCCGCTGCCCCGCGTCTACAACGTCGCCGCGATCACCTGGCTGGTCGTTCTCATGGGCTGGGCCGTGCTCTGGGGATGGCTGTTTCTCTCGGACGAACCGGCTATTTGGCTCACCAAACGCGATCTCGAGCTGATGGGTCCCATCGTCGACAACCGGGCGAGTTGGCTGACCCCCACCATGCAGTGGATCAACAAGGCCGGCACCCTATGGGTCACCCCGATTTTGGGCTGGGTCACCATTGTCGGCGGCCTGGCTTCTCGGCGGATCCGACATGTGCTGTTGTTGATTGCGTGTCTCTCCATCGTGGCTGGCATCGTCGGCCTGATTACCCTCCAGATCTTTCGTCCTCGTCCTCTCGGGCTGACCCAGATCGGTTACTGGGAGGGGTTCGCCCAGCCGTCACGACCGGTCGCGATGCTGACTACGGTTTTTGTTGCGGCCGGGCTCACTCTTGTTCCCATCGGTAGTTATCGACGGGCATGGATAGCTGTCACTGCCGCAGCGATTCTCGTATTCGGGTTCGCCCAGGTATATGTCGGCGTCGACCACCCGACCGATGTGCTTGCCGGCACCACGATTGGATTCGCGATGGTCTTGGTGCTCTACAGAACGGTGGCCCCCGAACAGGTATTTCCCATTGCCTACCGGACGGGGAAGACCGCCCATCTCGACGTCAGTGGGGTGAGAGGCGATGCCATCCGCCTCGGGATGCATCGCCAACTCTCTTGCGACGTTGTCGACATCGAGCGGGTGGGGTTGGAGGGGTCGGCCGGTTCGACTCCCCTGCGCATCACGCGGGTGGACGGGCCCGCCGTTTTCGGCAAGTTGTACGCCCGGAGTCACCTCCGCTCGGATCGCTCCTACAAGCTGGGCCGCACCCTTCTCTATGGTCGGCTCGAAGACGAGCAACACTTCTCCTCTGTGCGGCGCCTCATCCAGCACGAGGACTACATGCTCCGTGTCATGCGGGAGGCGGGTGTGGACTGCATGATCCCTATGGGAATCGTGGAGATCACGCCCGACCGGGAGTACCTGCTGGTTTCGGAGTTCATGGAGGGTGCCATGGAGATCAGCGAGGTCGATGTGACCGTCGAGTTGATCGATGCCGGGCTCACCACTATCTCGCGGATGTGGACTGCAGGTCTCGCTCATCGCGACATCAAGCCCGCCAATGTGATGGTGCAGGGAGATCGCCTGCGAGTGATCGACGTCGCCTTCGGTGAGGTTCGGCCCTCGCCCTGGCGAGAGGCAGTCGATCTGGCCAACATGATGCTGGTACTCGCTCTCGGTAGCACCCCCGAACTCGTCTACGAAAGAGCCGTGCTCCAATTCAGTGAGGATGAGATCGCCGAGGCGTTCGCTGCGTCGCGTGGAGTCACGCTCCCGTCCCAGCTGAAGACCGATGTGCGCCGCGACGGTCGAGAGTTGCTGGTCCGCTTTCGTGAACTCGCTCCCGATCGCGAGCCGGTAGCGATCCAACGCTGGACGGTGCGCCGGGTCGGCCTGACTGTTTGGGTAGGACTGGTGCTCGCTGTCCTGGTGTCGATCTTCGTGGGCAGTCTCTCCGACGTGGGGCTCTTGTGAAGGCGTCGCCGGTCCGAGGCCGCCTCGCGAGATGGACGGCAGCAGCCTTGGTTGTGGGTCTGGTGGCGGCCGCGTGCTCGGTGGAGGAGACACTTTCGATGCCCCACTGCTTCTCCGGCGGCGCCGGCCTCATCGCTGCCCAGTCCGTGCCCACGGCGGATCTCGTGCCGTGCACAACTGGGCTCCCCGATGGGTGGGATGTCGACAGCGTCACCATCAATCAGGATGGGACACTGGTGCGCCTCGACTCCGATCGCGCCGGCTCGGGGGCCGCTCGCTTGGAGTTTGCCGCGCAATGTGATCTGGAAGGGGCAATCTCGGTGCCCAGCGATCAGGAGGGGGCCGAACGGTTCGAACTGATCAGGCAGATCGAGCCGAGCTTCAAGGCATCGCGTTTCTATGTGTTCCCCGGTGGGTGTGTGTGGTGGGAGTTCGACTTCGACCAAGGCGTCTCGTCGGCATTGTCGATAGAGCTGGGCGACCGCTTGGTGTTGATGACTCGCGAGGCCCTCAACGACAACATTCGTGAAGACTTCATCGATGAAGAGCTATGAGGACGCGTCATCGGAAATCGCCGCTCGACGCGATGGCCATCGCAGCCCTTGCCCAGACCGGTCGCAGAGCCCGAACTCTCGAGGTGACCCCCGCGGAGGAGCGGGTCTTCCGGGTGTTCAACGAGGGGCCCGAGTCGATCCACGTCCCCGTTTGGCTCGTGATGCAGTTGGGCTCTTTCGCCGCGGTCTTCGTGGTGGCCGGTGATCTCCTTCGACGGGGCCAGCCTCGTCGAGGCGCCGCGGCGGCAATCGCCGGAACCCTCATCTGGGGAGGCGCCAAGAAAATGAAACCAATCATCGGACGGGGTCGACCGGAGAGACACCTCGAAGATGTGAGGGTCCGAGGCCAGGCCCAGACCGGACTCGGCTACCCATCGGGTCACTCTGCGGTCGCGTTCACCTTGGCCGTTATCTCCACCGACGAGTCGAGTTCTGTCGCCCGAACGGCCGCGTTGGCTGCGGCCACCACCACCGCGGCGGCTCGGATGTATGTAGGCGCTCACCTGCCGCTGGATATCGCAGGCGGGGTGGCGCTGGGCGTACTCGGTGGCCGCGCCGCCAACTCCGCGCTTGTGGACCGGGGCCTTCAACGCTCAAATGGTCGGCATGGTCGAAGCCACCGCACCGCTCACTGAGATCGTCGCCGCCCTCGAAGCCAGAGAGGTGTCGGCCCGAGAGCTGCTCGACATGTACCTCGATCGGATCGAGCGCCTGGATGGTCCCATCAACGCGGTGGTGACGTTCGAGACCGAACGGGCCCGGGCCGAAGCCGCCGCCGTCGACGACGCCCGCGCGACCGATCAGCTTGTGGGTCCTCTCGCGGGGGTGCCCATCACGATCAAGGACGCAATCGCCACCGAGGGCATTCGTTCCACCGGTGGTGCCACCGAACTGGCCGATCATGTCCCGGAGGTCGACGCCACCGTCGTTACGAAGGTTCGCGATGCGGGGGCCGTGGTGTTTGCCAAGACCAACCTGCCCCGCTGGTCGGGCGACCTCCAGAGCTACAACGACATGTTCGGCACCACCAACAATCCATGGGATGAGGGACGCACCCCGGGCGGCTCGTCGGGGGGTGCGGCCGCGGCCGTGGCGATGGGGTTCACAAGCTTCGAGGTCGGCACCGACATCGGTGGATCGGTGCGGGTGCCCGCATCGTTTTGCGGGGTGTACGGCCACAAGCCGAGTTTCGGGGTGATCCCCACCCACGGATATCTCGACCACATCGGCCATCACCGCAATGTGGCCGACGTCAACGTTTTCGGACCGATCGCGAGGTCGATCGACGACCTCACGCTGCTGGTCGGCCTGCTCTCCGGGCCAAACGAGGACGATGCCGAGGCATGGCGGCTCGAACTGCCTCCACCGCGCGGCACACGGCTCCGCGAGTTCCGAGTGGCGGCCTGGCTCGACGACGAATTCTGTGCTGTCGACCCTGAGATGAGTGCCGTGCTCGAGGCCGCAGTCGCAGGGTTGGAACGAGCGGGAGCGCAGGTTGATCGCAATGGTCGCCCCGAAATCGACGCGACTGCAGAGTTCGCTCGTGGAATTCGCCTCATCAGCGCGGCCACCGACATCTCCGAGACCGATGAGGAGGCCGTGCGAGCCGCGGCGCAGCGCGGTGCCATCCCGACGCACCGTGAGTGGGATCTTCTCCACCGTGAACGAGGTGTGGCTCGGCGGCGTTGGGCCGACTTCTTCTCCGACTTCGACATCTTGTTGTGCCCCGTCACCCCGGTGCCCCCGTTTCGTCATGTGCACTCCGCCGAGGGGTCGAACTGGGCCCACGCCACTCTTGCCGACCACGACGACCGTCCTTACGGCGACCTGGTCGGCTGGACGTCGCTCATCGGCAGCGCCTACCTGCCGGTCACCGTTCCTCCGGTGGGCCGCACCGAGGGGGGCCTCCCGATCGGGGTTCAGGTCGTTGCCCCCTACCTGCACGATCGCACTGCCCTGGCCTTCGCTCGGGCCATGGCCGATGTGCTCGGTGGCTTTGAGCCGCCGCCGGCGGCTGTTGGTGGCTGACGTCGATACCGTCATGTCATGCCCAGTGATTTCCAGTTGAAGACAATGAACACCATCCACCGCAGCATGCTCAAGCTGAGCGGCGGCCGTTTCGGCTGGTCCGCAGGCAACATGCCGGTGTTGGAGCTCACCACGATCGGTCGCAAGAGCGGGGAGCCTCGATCGGTGATGCTCACCGCTCCCCATCAGGACGGCGACACCCTCGCTCTCGTGGCGTCGCGGGGTGGAGATGATCGCCATCCCGCCTGGTTCCTGAACCTTCGCGACAATCCGGCGGTGAAGGTGAGGATGAAGGACCAGACCCGTGACATGACCGCCCACATCGCGACAGCCGACGAGAGGGCCGAGCTCTGGCCGAAGATCACGGGCGACCAGGCACGCTATGCGGGGTATCAGAGCAAGACAGACCGCGAGATCCCGGTAGTCCTCCTCGATCCGAACGAATGAGTTGACAACTACCTTGTCAAACTGACAAGGTAGTTGTCATGCCCGAAGAATCTGTTGACGACAGCGATCTCACGGTCCTTATCGACGAGGTCAGGCTGCTCTTTCACACGCTGACGCACACTGCCGAGGCCCTGCATCGCTCACGTGCCATCAACCCTTCGATGCGCGCCGTGCTCGAATACCTCGGGCGGCACGGCGATTCCCCCGTCCCCCGCATTGCCGAAGCACGCCGAGTCTCACGCCAACACATCCAGGTGATCGTCAATGACCTCGTGGAGTCCGGTCTCGTCGAACTCTGCACCAATCCCGCCCATCGCCGATCGAAACTGGCGACCCTGACCCAGCTGGGTGGTCAGACTCTGGCGGACATGCTGGCCGACGAACACGATCTATTTGCGGGCATGGAAGCCGCCACCGGAGGCTCGGATCTCGACGCGGCTAGTCGCACGTTGAGTGCTGTCCGCCTCCAGCTGGAAACTCGAACCGACCCTGTGGAGCCAAGATGATCAAGGACAAACTCTTCGCCAATTTCGCCTATCCGCAAGGGCTTCTCGGCCGCTTTGCGGGCCGGATCATGGCCAACAAGAAGAGCAACATCAAGCGCGGCAGCTGGGCTGACCGGAGGCCACATCGTGGGGGTCGACCGCTCCGAAGTGATGCTGGCCCAGGCCAAGCGGCGCAACAAGGATGCGGTCGTCCAGGGAAAAGTAGATCTCAGGGTCGGCGATGCCCAGGATCT
>CAXMSE010000005.1:0-38165 GCA_964196195.1 uncultured Gammaproteobacteria bacterium
CACGCGGGCCATGGTGACCGGGGAGTAGAAGCGCAGGAACTCCTCCACCGCAATCGGCATGAGCTCGGGCTCGTCGACGAGGCGTTGACGATCAGCCGGGTTGGTGCCGAGATGCCAGAGCGCCGAGCCGATCGAGCTCCACGTGGTGTCAATTCCCGCCACGATCAAGAGGTTGGCGATACCAACGACAACGGCCGGTGTGATGTTGGCTTCAGGGTGATCCAGCTCCATGTGCAGCAAGTCGGTGAGCAGATCTTCACGCGGATCCTCGAGGCGCGAGTTGACCTCGTTATTCAGATACGTGAGCAGCTCGTTGCGCGTCCTCACCCGAAGCTCGGGATCGTTGAGTCCCTCGCCGAGCACTCCATTGACCCACTCCACGAAGGTGTCGGCCATCCCCGGATCGACACCGATCATGTGGGCGATCACGCGGGGCGGAATCTGCTGGGAGTAGTCGACGGCGCCGTCGCACTCGCCCTCTTCGATGAAACCGTCGATGAGGGAGTGACACAGCTCCTCGGTGAAATCGGTGTAGCGCAGCACCGCCTTGGGGGCAAAGGTCGGCAACAGCATCCGTCTCGTCCAGGAGTGGATCGGTGGGTCGGCAGTGATCGGGGCCGCCGCGATCTGTTGCTCGTAGCGAGACATCTCGGGCATGCCTGCAGGCGGAGGCATCACCAGCACCTGGCGCGAAGAAAGCTCCGGTACCAACCCGGCCATTTCTCGCACGTCATCGAACCGGGTGGGGTTCCACGACCCTCCGAGCCGGTCGGTGTGAGCAATCGGGCATTTTTCGCGCATCTCGGCCCAGATTGGAACGGGGTTCTCGACATAGGCGTCGTCGCGAATGTCGTAGTCGGTGGCCCAGTCTTCGACCGGCCCGCCGGGGAGCCACATCTCCGCGGTCGATGGCTTGACAGGGGCGCTCTCACTCATGGCGAGAGACAGTAACGCACCATGCCGTAAGCCGCCGACCGATCAACACGCCGGGAATGAATTCGATCGCCGCTGAGTTTTATGAGAACACCCATTCTCACCGGAGCCAGCATGATCGACGAACGACCGCCATTTCCTCCCTTCGACGAAAGCTCGGCCCGCGCCAAGGTGCTGGGCGCCGAGGCAGCCTGGAACAGCCGAGATCCCGAACGGGTCTCTCTGGCCTACTCCGTGGACAGCGAGTGGCGAAATCGCGACACCTTCCTCGAGGGCCGGAACCAGATTCGCGAGTTTCTCACCCAGAAATGGGCCCGAGAACTCGACTACGCCCTTCGCAAGGATCTCTGGGCCTTCACCGCCAACCGCATCGCGGTTCGTTTCCAGTACGAGTCCCTCGACGAGGCCGGCCAGTGGTGGCGTTCCTACGGCAACGAGAACTGGGAGTTCGACGAGCACGGCCTGATGCGTCGTCGCGAGGCATCCATCAACGATGTTGCCATCGACGAAGCCGACCGGCGAATCCTCGGCCCCCGACCGCAGGACGACAGCGAAGGTTTCCCCCTCCGGTGAGCCCCGCCCCCACCGTCGACCGCGCCGAAAGCGAATCAGCCGCTCTTGCCGCCGCCGGCGACCTCTTCTACGAGCACGGCGTCGCCGCGGTGACGATGAGCGAGATTCGAGACCGCTCGGGCGTGTCGCTTCGGCGCTTGTACAACCTCTATCCGTCCAAGGCCGACCTCGTATCGGCATGGCTGCATCGCCGGCACCAGACCTGGACCGACGGATTCGCCCACCGGGTCGAGCAGCGCGTGCAATCGGGCGATATCGCTGTCGATGCGGTTTTCGGCGCTCTCGAGGCATGGATGACCGAGACGGGATTTCGGGGGTGCGCGTTCATCAATACCCACGCCGAGGCCAGCAATCTGACCGATGACCATCGCGAGATCATCCGGCTCCACAAGGAAGCTTTCGCCTGCTATCTGCAGTCGCTGACCCCGGAGGGAGACGCGCTCGCCGTGATCGTCGACGGAGCAATCGTGCAGGCAGCAATTTTCACCAGCCCAGATCCGATCCATCACGCCCACCGCGCCGCCAAGGCACTCACCGACACCAGGAAGTCCTGATGACCGCCTACTCCGATATCGCACTCACACCCGCCATCATCGACCTTCAGGAGCAGAAGGGGTCACGCACACTCTTCGGAGACACCACGTCCCAGGGCCAGGGCGAACCGCACCACCTCGAGTCGATGGAGATCGAGATGCTCACCACGCGCGACAGCTTCTACCTCGCTTCGGTGAGCGAGACCCGCTGGCCCTACGTTCAGCATCGCGGCGGTGAGCGCGGCTTCATCAAGGTCTTAGATGAGTACACAATCGGATGGACCGAACGCTACGGAAACCGCCAATACCTCGGGACGGGAAACATTTCGGCCAACGGTCGAGTGGCAGCGATCCTCATGGACTACCCGAGCCGGAGCCGTCTCAAGTTGTTCGGTACCGCCACCTACCACCCAGAGCCGTCGCCGGAGCTGCTCGCCAAGCTCGATGGTGAGGGTTCCCGCAACGACGGTGCCATCACCGTCGAAGTGCTGGCCACGGACTGGAACTGCCCGAAGCACATCACGCCGCGTTTCACCGAAGAACAGATCGACGCGAGAACTAGATCCCTGCAAGCGCGAATCGTGGAACTCGAACATGAACTAGCCGAGACCATCGCAGGCCGCAACGGCTGCTCCTGACGAGGCTCATGCCGCGATAGCGCGTTCGAGCGACAGTTCGCCGACAACATGGTCCAGCGCTTCTCGAATCGCCACCAGTGCGGGACGTTGGGCGCTCGACCGGCGGACCGCCAGCTGGATCGAACGAGTCAGAGGCTGGGTAAGTTCCAGCCTTCGGATCCCGGGTGGAGGGTCGACCAGCCCTAGATCGGGAATGAGCGCCACGCCCTCCCCTGCCGCCACTAGCTTCAGCGATGCCGTGTAGTCGTCTAGCGCGTGAGCAATCAGGGGCTCGAATCCCGCCTCACGGCAGGCAGCGAGCACCCACCTTCCGCAGCTCAGTTCGGTCGGCGAGCATATGAACCGACGATCCCTGAGATCGGCCAGGTCCACCGTCGGCGAATCGAGAGGGTCGGTTTCGGCGACGATCAGATGGAAACGATCGTGAATGATCGTCCAGCGCTCGATGTCGGGCGGCGCCGGCACCGGAGCGATGGGATAGTCGATCGCGAACGCGAGATCGATCGTGCCGTGGACGAGTGCATCGATGGCAGCGTCGGGGTCGATTTGGCGCGTGCGTAGTTCGAGCGCGGGGTATCGAAGCCTGAGCTCACCCAACAACGCTGGAAGCAGAGCGTTGGCAACCGACTCGTAGATCGCCGCCTCCACCACGCCCTGCACCGCATTACCGACCCTCTCGACCGCAACAAGCGCCTCCTCAGCATCGGCGAGGAGTCTGTTGGCACGCCGGACGAGCTCTCGGCCAGCATCGGTGAGACGAACATTGCGCCCCACTCGCTCGAGGACAGGTACTCCACAGGCTCGTTCGAGGGAGGCCAGCTGCTGAGAAACGGCAGATGAGGTGTAGCCGAGGCTGGCCGCTGCAGCGGCAATCGTGCCTTCGGAGGCGACCTCACGCAGGAGGCGGAGGTGGTGAAGTGTCAGGTCCATGTCTACATCATGGCCGAGCCGACCATGAAGTAAAAGCGATTGGTTCTATCCACTTATCATCGCTTTTACTGAACTATTGACCCAGGCACGATACAGACATGTTTGACATCTACTGCCCCCATTGTGAACGTCACCACCTGCTGGAGACCAAGCAGATCATCTCAACTCACCAAACAGGCGACGGACCCATCGCCTACGTCAGGTGTCCCAACGACCACCTCGTGATCAAGGAGTTTCGAGCCAACCGCACCCGCACCGTCGCCGGGTGGGCCGAGTCGTATCGCAAGGCGAGCTGACTGTTGAGACCGACAATCAGCCAGTAACGGTGTCCCCGACGACAAACACGCCCTCGACCAATTCGCCGAAGAGGGTGAGCTCCTCCTGGGTGTAGGTGAGGCCGTCGTGAATCACGACATCGGCGCCCGTCGCTTCCAGATCGAGATTCTCAACGAAAATGCTGGCTCCGCCGCACTCGTAGCGTTCAGCGCCCGAGGCGAGACTCTCGCAGAGTCGCACACCGTCTCCATCTTCGAATCCATAGCCGGACACAGCCAAGATCCCGGATGCGTCAGTTGCCAACGCATCGCTGACAGTGAGTCCACCCGCAACGGGCATCCCGGTCGAGATTTCACCGCTCCCACCGCCGGTTTCGGAGTCATCGGCAGGTGCCGGGAGATCCTGACCGCCATCTGAGACGCCGATGGTGTCGTCGCACTCCGGCTCGTCGGGAAGACATGCCGACTCGGTGATCGGCGTCTCGTCTCCGCTATCGGTGTTGATGGGAAGTTCCTCGGCACCAGGGTCGGACTCAGATGAACCACACGCGGCAGACAACATGATGATGACCGTGAAGACGGCCGTCATCGACATCCAGTATTTCTTGGCCATGATTGGCCTCGCTTTCGATCTAGGGCGTCTCTTTCACCCTTCGGTGACCAATCAGACGAGCCAGATCTGCTTCGAGTTCCCCGACGGGGAGAATTTCCTCCGCCGCGCCCCCGCCCGGCATGGGCCAGACTCCGATTCCCTCAGACCAACGAAAGAAGTGCTCACCTACCAGCAGTAACAAGCGTCGCTACCTGGGTCTCGAATCCGGGCAAGGCCGGCGGATTCCTCGCCAACGCCGCCACCGCGAAGGGGATTCACGAGCGGCTCGGGGCCCGCTACATGCTCGTTTTCGAGTCGGGATCCGCCTACGGAGCATTCGTCGATGCCATCAACGCCGACGAAGAGTGGCTCCTATTCTGGGCATCGGTCGCCGTCGACCCCAGCGCTCAGATGGTCGGGTCCGCTCTCTGCAGCGCAATCGACCTGTAGCCAGGTCGCATTCAGCCACGCCGACTCCTGCCGGCGCCCAGGCCCTAGCGTGAGGGCATGACTCCTGACACCGATGCGGTGCCCTGGATTCGGCGCACGGTTTGGACACCGGTCGGACTGCTGCTTGTCGCGCTCGCGGTGATCTGGAGCATCGAGATCGTTGACTCGGTCGCTCTCGATGATCGACTCCAACAGAACGGCATTCGGCCACGCCACAGCGAGGGCCTCGACGGAGTTCTGTGGACGCCTTTCCTGCATTCCGATTTCGCCCATGTGGCATCGAACTCCGCCCCCCTCATGGCCCTCGGTGGCCTCGTGGCCATCCGCGGCATGCGATATTGGGCCCGGTCGACGGCCCTGATCATCGTGGGCGGCGGCGGGCTCACATGGTTGCTGGCAGCCGATGGCAACCACATCGGGGCGAGCGGCGTGGTCTTCGGATATTTCGGGGCCATAGTCGGAGCCGCCGTGTTCGAGCGACGGCCAAAAGTTCTGGCACCGGCTCTACTTGCCCTCGGGTTCTACGGCGGCATGGTGGCTGGGGTGGTGCCTCAGGAGTCGATCTCGTGGGAGGGTCACCTCTTCGGCACCGTCGCCGGCATCATCGCAGCACGCTGGCTGGCCGAGCCACGCCAAGCACGCGTTACCGCATCGGACGAGGCCCAGCCGTGGGAGTTCGACGAGCCCTGGCTCGACTGAAGCCGAGCCCGTAGGCCGAGTGTCACGCGCGAGCGGTACACTTAGGTGTCTCCCCTTGGGGAGGCCGCACCTTGAAAACAGACGGCACCACGGGGCTGATCGGTTTCGACGTTGGGACCAGGAGGCTTTGGTGTGCGACCGGAGTTGCTCAGACTCCTTAAACAGGGCAAACACAGAGACGCCAATACGGACGATCTCACTCTCGCAGCCTGATCTAGGTCAGTAGGTAGAGAGTCATCGCGAGCAGCAATGCCACGCGGGGCCTGACCATCGCAGCCTGGCACCAGAAGCGGTGGTGGACGGTAGGGAAAGACCACTGACAGCAGGCAAAGACCGCTGACATCGGAGAAAGATCCGACGGTAGGGCCTAGTGCCCACTCGACCCGGCGAGCTGGTTGCCGTAAGCCAGAAGCTCGGGAATGGTCGTAGCGCGTCAGGCAACCACCTGACGGACGAGGGTTCGATTCCCTCCAGCTCCACAGCACCCGTGACAATCCCTGGCCCGAGCCCTTGCTCGGGCCAGCCGTCGTTTTCGGGCCCTCCGCCCGAGTCGCAGGCATCGATGATGCCGAGTACGATGTGAACGATCGCTTACTTACGGAGAAGCTCATGTCGGACACCCTTGCCCCTGAGAATGCCGAGGCATTCCGCACTCGGTGCCGCGAGTTCCTCGACCAACACGCGACCGGCATCCACCTCGGCGGCGACCCTGATATACGAGGCGCCAAACGGCTCGATTTTGCCAAGGTCTTCATGCAAGCCGCAGCCGACGCGGAGCTTGCCGGACTCACCTACCCCCGCGAATACGGGGGCCAGGGTCTCGACCGGCAACACGAACAGATCTGGCGCGAGGAATACGCGAAATATCCCAACATGACCACCGAGCTGACGATCAGCCACGGGATGTGTCTGCCCATGGTGGCCGAATACGGCACCCACGAACAGAAATCCGCCTTTATGGCCGACCAGATCTCGGCCCGCTCCGTGTGGTGCCAGATGTTCTCTGAGCCGGGTGCCGGCTCCGACGTCGCGAGCCTCCAAACCAAGGCCGAACGAGACGGCGACACCTGGGTGATCAACGGCCAGAAGGTGTGGACCACCCTCGCCCACGTCAGCGATTACGGCGTCATCATCGCCCGCACCGATGCAGAAGTGGCCAAGCACGCTGGAATCTCGATGTTCATCGTGCCGATGGACGCTCCCGGAATCGAGATCAGACCAATTCATCAGATCGACGGAGGCCTCCATTTCAATGAGGTGTTCTTCGCCGATGTCGAGATCTCGGCCGAGAGCCTGCTCGGCGACCTCAACAACGGTTGGAATATGGCAACCGCGATGCTCATGTACGAGCGAGTAGCGATCGGTACTGGCACCACGAGCGGAATCAGCACCTCGCTTTCAGACGGACTCATCGAGGAAGCCACCAAGCGCGGCACCATCACCGATCCGGTGATACGCCAAAAACTGATGAAGCTCCGCGCCATGGAGACCACTGCCGCTCTGGTTCGCATGCGCACCCGAGCCGAACTCCAGGCCGGCAAGACGCCAGGGCCCGGAGGCTCGCTCACCAAGCTCAACTCGACCTCGATCATGGATAACTATCGGAGCCTGTCGCTCGAGATCGTCGGCCCGGCCAGTGTGGCTTGGGACGACCCGTCCGGCGCCGCTTGGCAGCGGGTGGCAGTGGGCTCCTTCATGGGCGGCATCGCCGGCGGGACCAACGAAATCCAGCGCAACATCATCGGCGATCGGGTGTTGGGACTGCCCCGCGACATCAGCGTCGACAAGGGGGTTCCCTTCAACAAGCTCAAGATCGGCACCCAGCGCGACTGATCTCAGGTAACCAACTCTTCGCTCATGTTCCAGAGGCGGGCCGATGCCACCGAGTCGAGCGCGTTCGCCTGCGCCTTCGCGATCCTGCTCTTGGCCAGGTAGGCACCGCTCACACCCGCAAGCTCGGGGGCCGTGGCCGCCCATACGGAAGTGCGAGCACCAGTCTCGGGTGAGAGCGCCACGCGCCCGAACCCTGGGAGCAAGACCTCACCCAGGAAGCTCCGCTCACTGTCGCGCGCCAGGCGCGTCTTCACCGGCCCCGGATGCACACAGTTGACTGTGATGCCCGAGTCGCCTGTTCTGCGGGCGAGACCACGCGTATGCAAGATGTTGGCCAACTTCGACTGGGAGTAGACCTTCAGGCCTCGCCAGGCCCCGTAGCGGCCCCGACGGTTGTGCAGATCGTCGAATTCGAGGCGTTTCACGAAACGGTGGGCATCGCTGGCCACGATCACGATACGAGCCGAGCCCGCGGCGGTCAGCAGGGGGAGCAGCTCGGAAACGAGCAGGAAATGTCCAAGATGGTTGACCCCTATCGTGTACTCGAATCCGTCCACGGTCTCACGGCGCCGAGGCGACATCACCCCCGCGTTGTTGATGAGCACATCGAGCGAACGGCGCTCGGCGCAGACGTTCTCGGCCAGTGCCCGCACCGACTCGAGGTCGTCGAGATGCAGGAGACGGAAGTCGATACTGGAGGCCGGTCTCGCCTGTCGGATCTCGTCGGCCACACCCTGCCCGGACTCCTCGCTACGGCAGGTGAAGATCACATGAGCGCCCAGGCCGACGAGGGCTTCCACGGTGGCTCGACCTATCCCGGTGGTACCACCGGTAAGCAGAACCGTCTTGCCTCGTATGTCCCAGTCCCCCATCAGATTGATCCTGTCACGGTCCGGGCTCCATGGCACTCGCGACACAGCGTCGGCCCGATTTTCGAGATCGACTCCGACGCTGCATCAACCTGGAGGGGGTTGGTTTCGCACCTATCGGCAAGCCGATCACGAATGTGAGGTCTAGCGTCGGACGATGTTGTGATTGGCCGCCGGCTCCGGGGCTACACCCTGACCGACGCATCGAGGAAGGGTCTCACGATGCTCAGAACGGGTCCGACCTGATGAAACGCGGCGCCCGAGTCGCCGGCCACCACACCCGATTCGAGGGGTAGCACCTCCGCCCTCGCTGCGTTGTCGGGGTGGAACCATTCGCCATGCCACCGAGGTCCCTCGCCGAAGTCGATGCCGGCGTGGACCGTTCGGAGTGCGGGGATGGCCGGATCGTAGCCACCGTCAGTCGGCGGACACAGGCCCGGTCAGTTGTCGAGATAACGAGTGACCGCCACCGAAGAACCGATCACGGACACCGCAATTGCGATGCCGAGCACCAGGATGCTGGTGGACAGGAACTCGCTGTCGCTCACCTCGAAGCCCGCCATCAGTTCGAGACTGTCGGGGTCGCTGAGTCCGGAAATCACCTTCCGATCGATCACATACAGACCACCCCAGGCCAGCACGGCACCGATCACCGCCTGCACGATTCCTTCGAGCATGAACGGGATGCGGATGAACCAGTTGGTTGCGCCTACCACCTTCATGATCTCGATCTCACGGCCACGATTCCGTATCGCGCTCACGATGTTGGTGAGGATCAAAAGGGTGGCGGCGGCCAGCAAGATGATCGAGCCGATGAAGAAAACAATGCTGATCTCGTCGGCCTGTTTCTGGATCGCCCTGATCGTGTCATTGGCCGAAACGACCGTCTTGACCCCGGGTCTGCCCTCGAATTGGCTCGCCAGTTCCTCCACGACATCGGCATCAGGATCGACCGGCACCACGCGGTACGACGGTGGCATCACGTCGGGACTGACCACCTCCACCAACTCGGGAGTGTCGGCGAAGATCTCCTTGAACTCCTCGTAGGCCTGATCCTGATCGACATAGGTGTAATCGCGGATGTCGGGGCTGGTGCTGATGGCTTCGAGGATGGCGCCGTCTTGTTCGGGCGAGGCCTCGGGGTCCATCCACACCACAAACTCGATACCACCCTCCCACCGGGCCGTTGCATTGTCGACGGCGTAGTTGAACAGGAAGAATCCGCCAAAGAGCCACAACGACACACCGATCGTGATGATCGTTGCCAGGGAGAGCAGGAGGTTGCGCCACAGGTTCTGGCCTGTCTCGCGAAGGGCATAGAGGGGACTGATCGCCATGTCTCGTCGTCCCTACTCGTAGACGCCGCGGGCCTGATCGCGAACGATCACGCCCCGGTCGAGTTCGATCACCCTGCGCCTCATGGTGTCGACGATGCCACGATCGTGGGTGGCCATCACGACAGTGGTGCCGGTGCGGTTGATGCGGTCGAGCAGGCGCATGATACCCACCGATGTCTGAGGGTCGAGGTTGCCGGTGGGCTCGTCGGCCAGGAGGATCAGAGGCCGATTTACGAAGGCGCGGGCGATCGACACTCTTTGCTGCTCACCGCCTGAGAGCTCCGAAGGAAGGCTGTTGATCTTCTCGGAGAGTCCGACGAGTTCGAGGATCGCCGGCACCTGCTTGCGAACGACGTGGCGGGGCTTGCCGATCACCTCCAGGGCGAAGGCCACGTTTTCCGACACCGACTTGGTTTCCAGGAGTTTGAAGTCCTGGAAGATATAGCCGATGTTGCGCCGGAGGTAGGGAACCTTCCAACTCCCCAAAGCGCCGATGTCCTTGCCGGCTACATAGATCGTGCCGTGCTCAGGCACCTCCTCCCGGTTGAGAAGGCGGATGAAGGTGGACTTGCCGGAGCCCGACGCCCCGACAAGGAACACGAACTCTCCCTTGCCGATATCGACCGTGGCGTCGCGAAGCGCGACATTGTCGCCCTTGTAGACCTTGGTGACGTTCTCGAGTTTGATCATGCCGATCCTGTGGAGAAACGGGTGGCCCGACTGCGAGACGCTAGCAGCGCGGCGTGTGAGTGCGGCGTCATGTTCCGTCGTCTCGAGCCCGAGCCCAGCGGAGATAGGCCTCCATGAACTGCTCGACCGCGCCGTCGAGCACCTGCTCCACCTGGGCAGTCTCGTGCTCGGTACGAAGATCCTTCACCATCTGGTAGGGCTGCATCACGTAGGACCGGATCTGGCTACCGAAGCCCACGTTCTTCTGCTCGCCTCTGATGCCCGCAATTTCGTCTCGCTGCTTCTTGCGTTCGAGGTCGAGAAGCTTGGCCGCCATCATCTGCATCGCCCGGTCCTTGTTCTGATGCTGGCTACGCTCGTTCTGGCAGCTGGTGACCACACCCGTTGGCAAGTGGGTGATACGCACGGCCGAGTCGGTGACATTGACGTGCTGACCACCCGCGCCCGACGACCGGTAGGTGTCGATGCGAAGCTCCTTTTCGTCGATCTCGATCTCGTCGGAGACCGCCTCGAAGAAGGGGGCGACCTGCACCGCGGAGAACGCGGTCTGTCGTTTCCCTTCGTTGTTGAACGGCGAGATGCGGACGAGGCGATGCACACCATGCTCCGACTGCATCAGCCCGTAAGCGTGGCGACCTTTGAGGATGAACTCGACATTGTTGAGGCCAGCCTCGGTGCCTTCCGACACTGCGGTGACCTCTACCTGGAAGCCACGCCGGTCGGCCCAACGGCCGTACATGCGCATCAGCATCTCGGCCCAATCCTGGGCATCGGTGCCGCCCTCACCCGATTTGACCTGACACACCGCATCGCGCTCGTCGAACTCACCGGTGAACAGTGAACGCATCTCGAGTTCATCCAGCTCGGCTTCCAGCCCTCCCGCGACTGCCGAAATCTCGGGCTCCAACGACTCGTCGTCTTCTTCTCGGGCCATCTCGTGGAGCGTCTCCACATCGTCAACCTCGCCGGCGAGCCGCGCGAAGAGCTCCAGATCCTCGTTGACCGAGGCGAGTTCGGAAGTGACGAGGCGAGCCTTGTCCTGGTCGTCCCACAGGTCGGGGCGTGAGGCTTCAGCCTCGAGTTGAGGCTGACGCCTCTCCAGTTCAGCGACGCGCAGATACCCAGCCGCCTCGGCGAGGCGGCTACGGATCGCGGCGATCTGGTCCGTGAAATCCTGCATGGCTCAGAGGTTGACGATAGGGCGCTACGAGGCTATTCGACGACAGCGGCGCGGCCGTGGCACTGCTTGTACTTCTTGCCGCTGCCGCACGGACACGCATCGTTTCGTCCGACCTTCTCGAGCTCGCTCTTCACGACGGGAGTGCGCGACCGCGGCTCGTTGGCCTTCACCGGGAGCGGCGCGCCCGCATCAGGAATGGCGGTGGCCGACGTGCCCGGCGATGCCTCCGACTTCTGCGCAGTGACACCCTCCAGTTGGGGCTCGTCGGCCGCTTGCTCGAGCTCGTCGGGCCTCTGGGTGGCCACCTGCACGTGCATCACGTACTTGACGAAATCGAGGGCGATTCCGGTCATCATCATGCCGAACATCTCGAAGCCCTCGCGCTGCCATTCGGTAGCCGGATCCTTCTGACCCATGGCACGTAGGTGAATGCCTTCTCTCAGAAGATCCATCTCGCGAAGGTGTTGGCGCCACTTCTGGTCAATGATTCGAAGCATCACCTGACGCTCGACCTGGCGCAGAATCTCTTCTCCCAACTCGCGCTCACGACCCTCGTAGAGGGCGACGCCTTCGTCGGCGAGAATCTCCTCGAGTTCATCGATCGATCGAGCCTCGCCAAGCCGCTCGATCGTGAGCTCGGTGGGCCAGAGGGTGGCGACCTCGGTGAGTAGTCCTTCGAGATCCCACTCTTCGAAAATCTCCGACACGCAGTAGGTGCCGACAGCGCCGGTCACAGCATCGTCGAGATACTCGAGTGCCTCGTCGCGCAGATCCGCCCCATCGAGGATCTGGCCCCGGCGCCGGTAGATCACCTTGCGCTGCTCGTTCATGACCTCGTCGTACTTCAGCACGTTCTTGCGAGTCTCGGCATTGCGTTGCTCAACGGTGTTCTGAGCCCGCTCGATGGCCTTGGTGACCATCTTCGCCTCGATCGGGCTGTCGTCGGGAAGAGCTCGCTCCATCACCCAACTCATGGCGCCAGTGGCGAACAGACGCATCAGTTCGTCCTCGAGCGACAGATAGAAGCGGGTTGCACCCGGGTCGCCCTGTCGCCCCGATCGACCACGCAGCTGGTTGTCGATCCGGCGACTCTCATGCCTCTCGGTACCGAGGACGTAGAGTCCACCCAACTCGAGCACCCTGTTCTTTTCGGCGTCGGTGATCTCCTTGTGTTTTGTCAGCAGTTCGGCGTAGCGAACCTTGCCTTCATCAGTGGACGGCTCGAGGCCCTCCGCCTTCACATCCCGACTCGCGAGGCCCTCGGGATTGCCGCCGAGCAAGATGTCGACGCCGCGGCCCGCCATGTTGGTAGCCACCGTGACGCCGTGCAGACGGCCCGCCTGGGTGACGATGTCGGCCTCCCGGTGATGCTGCTTGGCGTTGAGAACCTCGTGGATGATTCCCTGCTTCTCCAGCTCGCGAGACAACTTCTCCGACTTCTCAACCGAGATCGTGCCCACCAGCACCGGCTGACCGGACTCGCTCTTCTCGGCGATGTCTTCGATGCACGCGGCGAACTTCGCGTCTTCGGTCTTATAGATGAGATCGCCGTCGTCGATACGAGCCAACGGACGGTTGGTAGGTACAGGCACCACATGGAGCCCATAGGTGCTCACGAACTCCGCAGCCTCGGTCTCGGCCGTGCCGGTCATACCCGCCAGCCGTTCGTAGAGCCGGTAGTAGTTCTGGAGAGTGATCGTGGCGAGGGTTTGGTTCTCTTCCTTGATCGACACGCCCTCTTTGGCCTCGACAGCCTGATGCAGGCCTTCGGACCAGCGTCGGCCATCGAGCACGCGGCCGGTGAACTCGTCGACGATCTTCACCTCGCCCTTTTGATCGACGATGTAGTCCTTGTCCTTGCGGTAGAGCTCCTTGGCCCGCAGCCCGGCCTGAAGCTGGTGAACGAGGTTGGATGAGACCTGGTCGTAGAGGTTGTCGATACCGAGCGCTCGCTCGACGGCATGAATACCTTCCTCCAACGGCGCAACCGTGCGCTTCTCCTCATCGACCTCGTAGTGGATATCGCGCTGCAGACCCCGGGCGATGCTGGCGAACTTCACATACAACTGGGCCGCATCGGCCACCCGGCCCGAGATGATCAAGGGGGTACGGGCCTCGTCGATCAGGATCGAATCGATCTCATCGACGATGCAGTAGTAGTGCCCGCGCTGCACCTGCTTGACCCTCGACATCGCCATGTTGTCTCGGAGATAGTCGAAGCCGAATTCGTTGTTGGTTCCGTAGGTGATATCGGCCGCGTACTGCTCGCGCTTGTGGGCGCTGTCTCGATTGCCGGGGATGATCAGCCCCACATCGAGGCCCATCCAGCTGTAGAGCTGACCCATCCACTCAGCGTCTCGAGTGGCGAGGTAGTCGTTAACCGTCACGACATGGACACCCTTGCCGGTGGCGCCATTGAGATAGAGCGGCAGAGTCGAGGTGAGGGTCTTGCCTTCACCAGTCTTCATTTCGGCGACCCAACCCAGATGGAGAGCCGCACCGCCGACTAGCTGGACGTCGTAGTGCCTCTGGCCGAGCACGCGCTTCGCAGCTTCGCGAACAGTCGCAAATGACTCGATCAGGAGATCATCGGGGTGCTCGCCGTTGTCGAGCCGGGAGCGGAACTCCCCCGTCCTGGCCCTGAGGGCGTCGTCGGACAACACCTCGACCTCGGGCTCGAGGGCATTGATGTCGGGAACGAGGGCTTCTAGCGCCCTCAGTTTGCGACCTTCGCCAGTGCGTAGAACTCGGGAGAAAATACTCATAACTAAGGACGGAGTCTAGCGACCCACCTCCCCGACCCTCGGCAGGTCGAGACGGCCCGCCTCAGGGATCGACCAGGCGTTCTCGTACGGCGTAGAGAACAGCTTCGGCTCGTGTATGCAGATGCAGCTTGTCGAGAACGTTTCGGACGTGATTGTCAACCGCCTTCTGGGTCATCTCCAAGCGCTGGGCTATCTCTGCAGTACCGGCGCCATCCGCCATCGCCCGAAGGACGCCGGCCTCGCGAGTGGTGAGTGGGGCCGGATTCGACAGCGATGCCCCCCGACGGCCGGAACGATCGGCCAGAGAACGAAATTCGCCCAGCAGCTTTGCCGCCATGACCGGCGACACGAAACTCTTCCCGTCGGCCACCGCCCGAACCGCGTCACCGATCGTCGAGAGCGACGCTTCCTTCAGCACATATCCCGCCGCACCGGCCTTCACGGCATCGAACAGATCATCGCCTTCGTCGGAAACCGTGAGCATCAAAATCCGCGAGGTCGGGATCAACTCGCTGAGTCGACGAGTCGCCTCGATGCCGTCCATTCCTGGCATCCGGACATCCATCAAGACGACATCAGGAGCAAGGCTGGCCGCAACCTCAACCGCCTCAAATCCGTTGGAGGCCTCGGCCACCACCTCCAGATCATCGGTGTCGTCGAGCTCCATCACGACGCTGCGACGGAACAAGGCGTGGTCATCGCATACAACGACGCGAAGATCCCGAGGTGTGTCCACACCGTTGTTATCGGCAGAATCGAGCCGGTTTTGACGGGCTTCGGTCAGCCCGCTTCGTCGATCAGGCCTACGTCTCCGTCGTCGCGGCGGTACACCACGGCTGAGCGGTTGGTCTCCTTGTTGATGAAGAAGAAGAAACCGTGCCCGAGAAGCTCCATCTTCAATACTGCGTCGTCAGCAGTGAGCGGGCCGAGGTGGAAACGCTTGGTCTTCACGATGGCCGGAAGGGACTCCTCCTCGCTGTCCACCGCGTCGGCGGCCTCCGGGTTCGCACCGAATGGAGCGTCGCGGATCGAGGAACCATCACCCTGATGGCGACGCTGAAGCCTGGTGCGGAGCTTGCGGATCTGGCGCTCCAGCTTCGCCGACACCAGGTCGATCGCCGTGTAGGGGTCGGGCGCGTGCACCTTGGACCGGAGATGGTGGCCGTGGCCCTCGACAACCACCTCGCAGATCTGCTTGTCCTGTATCCGAGGGTTGCGTGCTTCCTCAAGATGCACATCTGCCCGCTCGAGTCCCTCCAGATATCGATCTAGTTGGCCGATTTTCTCGTGGATCACCTCCTCCAGTCGCGGCGTGATGTTCACATGCCGAGCACTGATGGAGACGTCCATTCGCAACCTCCGGAATTGTGGGTGTACCCCCGATAGTAGACCCAGATCATCACGCCCGCGCCGTCGGCTATGTGTTGGCACGAGTGGCGACCAGACCAAGCACCCGCAACGCTCCGTGATCGCGAAGAACACGTGCTCCCGCGGCCAGCGTTGCCCCCGTGGTGGACACATCATCAACCAACAGAACGGAGGGCCCGAGCCGCAATAACCGGCCCGCCGACACGAGGGTGGGTCCCTCGATCCTGCCATCGCGGTTTCGCCCGGTCTGGGCCTGATTGTCAACCCGCCTCAGAAGACGGCAAGCCCTCACGCCTACCCTGCGAGCAATCGCCCGAGCCAGAAGCTCGCCCTGATCAAATCCCCGATCACGCCTGCGCCTCGGCGTGGCCGGCACCCATGTGACCAAATCAGCCGGGGGAGCCACCGCGGCCATCGGCGCTGCCAGGGCGCTCACCGCTGCGGTCGCCCGACCGTACTTCAGCCGGCGAACCATCTCGGCCGCTTCCCCATCGTGGGGCCAGCACCACACCAACTCATCGAGGTCGGATGCTTCTCCCACCCTGATGAAACGAGCCCGATCGGGCGGCGGTGTGTCCATGAAGACACCCTAGAAACCGGGTGTGACAACGAACCCCCCGATCACCGACCAGGGCCACCTCAGCTGCCCCTGAAACGACCATCACGACGTTCCACGAAACTCACCAGACCTTCCTGGAAATCGTCGGTGGCGGAAAGCACCGCCTGGGTCGGTCCGAAGGCCGCAATCGCAGCTTCCTCACCTTCCGTGGCGTATCGCCGTGACGAAGCCTTGGTCGCCTGCACCGCCAACGGCGCGCCTCGACATATCAAGCTGGCCAGCTCCAACGCTCGCTCGAACTCCCGCCCCGCCTCGACGATCTCCTGAACCAGCCCGACCCTCAGGGCCTCGACCGAGTCGAACTCATCGCTGGTCAGAAGGTGGTACATGGCGTTTCCCCAGCCGCCGCGCTCCACGAACCGGATCGTGGCTCCGCCCGTAGCGTGGATGCCCCGCTTGGGTTCAAGCTGGCTGAATCGGCAATCGTCGGCCGCCACCACGATGTCACCCGCGAGCATCAACTCGATGCCGAGCGTGTACGTGATGCCCTTCACCGCGCTGATGATCGGCTTGCGACAAGCTCGTCCGAGCGCGGTGGGATCGACTCGACCCCTCCCCCGCTCCCCGGCGACCCCACCGCCCTGCATCCGGTCGGCGAACCGCGGCAGGTCCAATCCCGCTGTGAAGTGATCCCCCACCGCGTGCAGCACGCCCGCCCACAGCTGATCGTCGTCGTCGAGTCGGGTGTAGGCATCGACCAGCTCGTCCATCATCTCCGGCGTGAAGCCGTTGTACTTCGCCGGCCGGTTGATGGCCATCGTGAGGATGTGGTCGTCGACGATATCGACAACCACAGACCCCGGGTCGTCACTCACGAGTCGAGCGCGACGTCGATGTACTCCGGCGGCCGTTTCTCAAAGAAGGCGCGAACGGATTCGATCTGATTCGGCGTGCCGATCAGGGCACCGATCTCCTGTCGTTCCATCGCGAACCCCTTGGTGAAGTCGGTGCTCGCCGCTCCATCGATGAGGCGCTTGCCGGCCTGGATCGCGTGAGGACTCCTGCCCGCGAGGCCATGGGCGAGCTCCAGGGCATCGCCCAACGGATCATCAGACACCCGTGTGGCGAGACCGAGGCGAACCGCTTCCTCTCCGCCGACCTCGCGCCCGGTCCAGATCAGCTCCTTGGCCACATCAGAGCCGACGAGGCCGGGCAGCAACTGGGTGCAGGTCATGTCGGGACTGAGACCCCACCGAATCTCCAGAACCGACATCCGCACGTCGGGGTGTACCAGGCGAAGGTCACAGCCGATGGCGAGCTGGATCCCTGCGCCGAACGCCACACCGTGCACCGCGGCAATCACAGGAACCGGCAACTCGTGCCAACCCCACACCGCCTGCTGGGCGTGATGGGTGATCTGACCCTCTTCTATGCGCCCGATACCGGCCGTGGCGCTCGAGCCACCAACTTCGTCACCAGCCATAGCCTGAAACCCCGAGAAGTCGAGACCGGCGCACCAGCTCGGCCCATTGCCCGACAACACGACTGCCCGCACCGACGAGTTCGAGGCAAGCGCGTCGGATGCCTCGACTAGAGCCTCGAACATCGGACCGTCCATCGCATTCATCTTGTCGCCGCGATCCATCCGGACATCCGCCACGCCATCGACTATGTCGACGGTGACCCGCTCGCTCACGACGAAACCCCTGGAGCAAGGGCTGTGAGGGCCTCGTAGCCAACTGCCCCCTGCCCGGATTCGGGATGAAGGGGATGGATGCAGATGTGGCTGGCGCCCGCCTCGGCGTGCTCGGCGAGTCGAGCCTCGATCTTGTCGGCATCGCCCCACGCGACTACCCGATCGATGAAGGAGTCGGACACGGCATCTATGTCTTCCTCCGAGATTCCCATCCTCAACCACGCCTTCCGGTACCCCGGCGCTCGGGTGTAGAACTTCAGCACCTTGCCGCCAGTTTCGCGGGCCTGGTTCGCGTCGGTCGTGAGAATCACCTTCTGCTCGACATAGAGGCCGGCATCAGGGCCGATGGCTTCACGGGCCATGGCGGTGTGTTCCGGTGTGGTGTTATAGGGGTGGGCCCCGGCCGTGCGTTCGGCCGCCAGCTCGAGCATCTTCGGGCCGAGCGCAGCGAGAACTACCGGCACCGGCTCAGGCGGTGGCACCGACACGTAGCGAGATTCCTCCATCACATCGAGGTAGGAGCGTAGGAACGACAACGGCTTGTCGTAATCGAGCCCGCGTACCTTGTTGACGATCACTGGGCTCGAGACTCCGAGCCCCAGGATCATGCGCCCACCAGTCTGCTCGGCCACGGTGTTCGCGCCTTGCAGCATCACCCCAGGATGGCGGTGGTAGATGTTGGCGATACCGGACGCGAGAGTGAGTGTCGATGTCGCAGCGCCGATCGCTGCCAACTGGGCGAACGGATCGCGTCCGAACGACTCGCCGAGCCACAAGGTGGAGTAACCGAGCTCCTCCACTCGCCGGCCGAAGGCCAGCAGCTCCTTTCCTGTCAGCCCTTCGGGCGCGAACCAGACACCGCGATCACATGAAGTCATGCCGCGAACGTTAGTCAACGATGGATCTCTGAGCACCTACGCGCGGCATCCGCGCGTAGGTGGTCAGAAAAACCCAAAGGAGGGGTACCGACGGGAGGGGCGGTCAGTATCGGTAATGGTCGGGCTTGTAGGGCCCGTCGGCCGGAATGCCCAGATACTCGGCCTGGTCGTCGGTCATTCTGGTGAGCTTCACACCCAGAGCATCGAGGTGGAGCCGAGCCACCTCTTCATCGAGCTTCTTGGGAAGGGTGTGAACACCGAGCTCGAGAGACTCGGCGTTGCTGAACAGGTCCATTTGCGCCAAAACCTGATTCGAGAACGAACAGCTCATCACGAAACTCGGATGACCGGTTGCGTTGCCCAGATTGAGCAGGCGACCTTCACTGAGCACAATGATCGAGTGCCCGTCGGGGAACACAAACTCATCGACCTGAGGCTTGATGTTGACACGCTGCACGTCGGACATGCGCATGACGCCAGCCATGTCGATCTCGTTGTCGAAGTGGCCGATGTTGCCCACGATGGCCTGATGCTTCATGCGGGCCATGTGACCAGCGAGGATGATGTCCTTGTTGCCGGTGGTGGTGATGAAGATGTCGGCGCTGGAGACGACCTGCTCGAGGGTGGTGACCTGATAGCCGTCCATGGCTGCCTGCAGGGCACAGATGGGATCAACCTCGGTGACGATCACACGGGCACCCTGGCCCCGCAGCGACTCCGCGCATCCCTTGCCGACGTCGCCATAGCCGCAGACCACCGCGACCTTGCCGCCGATCAACACGTCGGTGGCGCGGTTGATGCCATCGATCAGGCTGTGGCGACAGCCGTACTTGTTGTCGAACTTCGACTTCGTGACGGCATCGTTGACGTTGATCGCCGGGAACAGCAGGGTGCCGGCCTCCATCATCTGATACAGGCGATGCACACCGGTGGTGGTCTCCTCGGAGACGCCGCGGATGCCGGGTGCGATCTTGTGGAAGAACTCAGGATCGTCAGCGGCGATCGAACGAAGCCGGTCGAGGAACACGACTTCTTCCTCGGAGTCGTCTTCGCTCGCCTCGGGGATCACTCCCGCCTTCTCGAACTCGAGACCCTTGTGGACGAGCATCGTGGCATCGCCCCCATCGTCGAGGATGAGGTTGGGGCCGCCGCCGTCGGGCCAGTGGAACAGCTGCTCGGTGGACCACCAGTACTCCTCGAGGGTCTCACCCTTCCAGGCGAACACCGGCGTACCCGAGGGGGCATCGATGGTGCCGTTGACACCCAATGCCACGGCTGCCGCGGCGTGGTCCTGGGTGGAGAAGATGTTGCAACTGACCCAACGCACGTCGGCACCGAGTACCTCGAGGGTCTCGATCAACACTGCGGTCTGGATGGTCATGTGCAGGGAGCCGGCGATGCGTGCGCCGGCCAGCGGCTGCTCATCGGCGTACCGCCCACGCAGTGCCATCAAGCCGGGCATCTCGTGCTCGGCAAGCCGGATCTCGTTGCGACCGAAACCGGCCAGGGAAAGGTCAGCGACCTTGAAGTCGCCCGCGGCGCTATTGCCGTCATTATCGATGGTGGTGCCCACAGGGCCCTCCTGTATCAGTGGAATTGGAAGGAACAGGGGCCGGGGTCAACTGACACCATCTCGGAACAGCCCGCGGAGGATTAGTGTAGGCATCCGGGAGCCCAACGGGGGTGTTGGTTCACACGCTGCCCACTCCAGCCCGGAACACAGTGCCCACTCCAGCCCGGAACACGGTGCCTCGTCCCGAGAGCTGGAGGGGTCCGTCCTCGGCCGGCATCCAACCGGCCGCGCCGCGCTCGAGGGTGTGGGGCCCGGCTTCGACTGCGCCTTCAGTGCACAACAGGATCGCGGGTCCTTCAGCCACCACCGCTTCTCCGTCGACCTCGATACGCGAGAGTGAGAACTCCGGAACCGGGGCTTCGTAAGTGGCGACACCTTCGACCAGAGAGGGCCTCTGCACCACGGGGTGGGTGGGTGTCGGGTCGACCACCTCCAGCAGGCTGGAAACGTCGACATGCTTCGAGGTGAGGCCTCCTCTGAGCACATTGTCGGAGTTGGCCATAATCTCGATGCCGGTGCCGTGAAGGTAAGCGTGGAGCTGGCCGGCACCGAGGAAGAGAGCTTCACCGGGCTGAAGGGTGACTCTGTTCAACAAAAGGGCAGTGACCACTCCGATATCTCCGGGGTGGCGAGCTCCCAGAGCGGCTGCCATCGCCCGTTCGGGAGCGCCGAGCTCGGGGCCCCCCACTTGACAGGCGGCTACGACGGACCGAGCCAGTGCCGCGCCCTCTTCGCGACCCAACGAGAGGAGGTGGCGAAGCAGGCCGGCGAGGCCCGCCGGGGTGCTGTCGGCTTCGAGACCGGCGCTCGCCAGGAGCAAGGCGTCGGTGGGGATGGTGGCGAGGATCGCGAGGGTCTCCGCCGGCTCACGAAATCCGCACAGAGCCTCGAAAGGGGTGAGGGCACAAATCAGCTCGGGTTTGTAGGACCTGTCCCTGAAGGAGCGGTCGGCGGCGTCGAGAGCAATGCCCTCGGAGTTTTCGCGATCGAAACCTGCCTCCGCCTGAGCAACCGATGGGTGAGCCTGCAGCGACAGGGGGGCCGCCGCGGCCAGTACCTTCAGCAGGAAGGGCAGGGACTCGAACCTCGCCGCCACCGGCTCACCCAGGGCCCCCACGGGGTGGGCGGCAACCAGCTCATCGAGGGACCGATGCCGACGCCCCACCGAGGATGGGGCCGACGGGTGGGCGCCGAGCCACAGCTCGGCCTGTGGCTCACCTGTGGCCGGCACGCCGAGGAACTCGGGGATGGCGGTGAGCGAACCCCAGTCGTAGTCGCGGATCACGCCCTCGAGCAGCTCCATCGCGATCCTTCAGTCGGCCCGACCTGCGAGCATCGCCGCGACCACATCGGCCATGAGAACAAGATCGAGCAGCTGGGCGAGAGGCGTGTCGCCCTGCGCGGTGATGGTGTGAACCTCGTCGAAGTGCTGATCGAGAATTACCACACCACCATCGAGTCCGTCAGGCTCGTACTCGTGGCGCAACAAGATGAGCACCGCTCCCCCGGTCGTGGCCTCGGCGAGTCGGACACCGGTGGCCACATCCATTTCGTCGACTGGCAGGCGCCGCCGGACCGATGCCACTCCACCCACTCGATCCAGCTCCTGCACCCATCGCCGGGCTGCGTGCTTCCCCATGGCCCCGGCCGCGCTCACGATCGCGATCCGACCGGGTAGGGCATCGACCAGGCGCCCGATCGATTCCTCGCCCACAACCTCCTGGAGCCGCGTCTCGAGTTGGGCGGCGGTGCTCGAGATCGTCTGGCTCATACCGGTGACGAACCCAAGCCGTTCGAGCAGGACCAGCGCAGGCACGATCGTGACGCCGAGGGCCGCAGCCGGGCCGGAGTCGGTGTCGATACGTACGACTGCCACCCCCCACTCGGCGCAGAGCTCACCCAGCTCACCACCCGACGTGAGAGCGATCATCCGGGCACCGGCGGCTCGCGCCTGACGGGAAGCCGTGATCGTGGCTTGGGTGTTTCCCGATCTGGAAATCGGGATTGCAAGGGTGGTCTCGGAGACCCAGGACGGACAACGGCCGCCGGTGGCGATGATCGGCACGTTTCCCCGGAGCTCGGAGATGGCCTCGATCACATCACTCGCGACGCGCCCTCCACCCACGCCGAAAATCACCACCTGGGTGACGCCGCTCACTTCGGGGAGCCCCTCCACATCGGAGGCCAACACCGCGATGTCGCGCACCTGGTCGGGCAGGTAGCGAACGGCGTCGAGGAGTTCGTCGGTGGACACGTCAGGCCTCGAAGGTCGGTGAGATCCCGTCGCTCTCCGCCTTCGCAACGAGCCGCGCATGCTCGGTGTCGTCGACCTCTTCGGCCTCGTCCGGGAGCATCACAGGAATGCCGTCGTGGATTCGGTAGCGCCGCTGGAGACGAGGATTGTAGAGGGCCTCCTCATCGGCGAAGTAGAGCAGGGCCCCCTTGTCGACGGGACAAGCGAGGATCTCGAGAAGGCGAGCGTCGAGGGTCATGGGGCCTCTCTCCAAACTGGGGAACCCAATAAGTAAACCGCGTGGGCGGCGCGATACGGGTCAAGCTCCGAAGTGCGACCGCACCTCGGCCACCCGGGCCTCGACTTCCTCGGGGCTGGCCGCCTCGAGATTGAGCCTTAACAAGGGCTCGGTGTTGCTCGCTCGCAGGTTGAACCACCAGCCGCCGAAGTCGACGGTGAGGCCGTCGAGGCGATCCTGATCAGCGCCGCCGAAAGCCGCGGCGACCGTCTCGATCACAGCCGACGCGTCGTCGACTGTGGTGTTGATCTCACCAGACGCCGCATAACGATCGAGGTTGGACACGAGGTCGGCGAGACCGGCCGGGTGGCGACCGAGCGCCTCCAGCACGACCAGCGCCGCTATGAGCCCGCTGTCGGCCCGATAGTTCTCTCGGAAGTAGTAGTGGCCGGAGTGCTCCCCGCCGAACACTGCGCCCGTCTCGGCCATCACCTGCTTGATGAACGAATGGCCCACCCGCGTGCGCACGGCCGTGCCACCACATTCGGCAATCACCTCGGGCACGGCCTTGGAGCAGATCAGGTTGTGGATGACGGTGGCGCCGGGCTCGTTCTTCAGAATCGATCTGGCCACCAGCGCCGTGGTGAGCGAACCCGAGACCGGGCGTGCGGTCTCGTCGACGAGGAACACCCGGTCGGCGTCGCCGTCGAAGGCCAAGCCGATATCAGCGCCGCCCGCCAGGACCCGCTCCATCAAGTCCTTCTGGTTCTCGGGTTGGATCGGGTCGGCCGGATGGTTGGGAAAGGTCCCGTCGAGCTCGGGAAAGAGGTGATCAAGCTGGAACGGAAGACCATCGAACACAGCCGGCACGACCAGCCCACCCATACCGTTGGCGGTGTCGACCACCACCTTGAGCGGTTCGAGGGCCTCGAGATCGACGAACGATCGAACATGGTGCACGTACCCCTCGAGGATGTCGCGACTGCTGCGAGTGCCGCTCGACCCGGTGGGGTCGGGTCCCGAGATGGCCATGCGCTTGATCTCTTCGAGGCCGGTGCCGGAACCGATCGGCGCAGCGTGCGCCATGCACATCTTGATGCCGTTGTAGCCCGCAGGGTTGTGCGACGCGGTGAACACCGCGCCGGGAACACCGATGCTGCCCGACGCGTAGTACATCATGTCGGTGGCGCAGAGCCCGACGTCGATCACATCGACGCCATGTTGAAGTGCTCCGTCACCAAACGCGGCAACGAACTCCTCACCCTCGGGACGCATGTCGCGGCCCACCACGATGGCTGACTCGCCCTTGGCCGCGACGAAGCGGGCGAAGGCGCCGCCGATGGCCCGGGCCCCGTCGGCGTCGAACTGGTCGGGAACCGTACCCCTGACGTCGTAGGCCTTGAATATCGCGTCGAAATCAGTCACGTCGACAAGCTACTTTCCGCCGGGGGTCGGCTCAGCGGACCGACCACTGGGCCGCTGTGAGGCTGATGGTAGGACATCGGCCCCCATTATTGGATAACGACCACGGTGTGCGGCCCGGCGGATCCTCATGATGTCGAGCAGCACCCGTACCCCGTCGGTCAACGCGCGGACCGTGGACGTGTCGCTGTTGACCACCTCCACCGGAAGTTCGAGCATGGTGAAGCCGTAGCGCTCGACCAGATGGAGGACCTCGATGTCGAACGCGAACCCGTCGATGGTGCCGGCTCCAAGCACGAGGTGAGCTGTATCGGAGCGAAACGCCTTACACCCACACTGGGTGTCGCGGTAGTTGCCGAGCAGCATGAGGTTGGTGGCCATGTTGATGACGCGGCTGCCGAAGGACCGCAGGGCCGACGTGCCCGTGAGGGTCTTCGTATCGCCATGGTGGCGATTGCCGATCACGACGTCGTAACCCGATTCGACCGCTTCGACGAAGGCGACCAGCTGGGAAGGGGCGTAGGCCAGGTCGGCGTCGGTAAAGGCCACCACCCTCCCGGTGGACGCCTCCACTCCTGCTCGCACCGCAGCGCCCTTGCCACGATTTTCGGGTTGGGAGACGACGAGGTCGGCCCCGGCCGCAGCGGCGGCCGCCGCGGTGTCGTCGCTGGATCCGTCGTCGACCACGACAATCTCGAGATCACCCTGCTCGTCGTAGGCCGCCAACTGCAGACGCGTGGTGGTGATCGTGTCGGCGATGCGTGCCTCTTCCTGGAAGGCCGGGATGATTATGGAGAGGCGACCCTTGCCGGGTGCCGGCGGGCGAGCTACCGGGCTGCCCTGCTCCCGGCGGACAGCTCGAAACAGCACCGAACGGTGAAGGCCGGCACGGATCACGGCTGCGGCAGCCACCGCTACCAGCTTCGCTCCCAGCACACTCAACGAGCCGAGTGACACGAACACCACGACGTCGACGATGCCGGCCAGGAAAGCGGCGGTGAAGAACACAGGCGGCTGGCGTATCCACCGGTCGAGATTGTCGCCTCGAAGGGTGACCTCACCGTGGAGACGCAGGGCCACCACGGCGGCCAAGACCAAGGCGACAAGATCGGCGGGCAGCCGAGCGAGCCCTGCGGACTCGAGCCCGACGGCGATTCCGACATCGACGATGGTGGCGATGAGCCCGACCACGGCGAACCGACCGGGATCGGGTCGGTTCGGAGCACTCCCGGCGATGATCCTCACGATCAGTCCAGCACCGACTCGCCAGGCCCGATGAGGTCGACCGCTCGTTCCCTCACGAGGCGAGCAGGGTCGATCACGAAATAGTCGCAGCGCACCGCCCCCACGAGCCGCGGTATCACCAGAAACACCATCGCGATGACCCCGATACCCGCCGGCAGCCAGGTGGCCAACGCGGTGAAGGGCTCGTCGGCGCTCGGACTGAAGATCATGTAGCTAACGATCGACAACACGATGGCCAGGCTGGAGGCGATAAACCCCCTCAGACCGACCCTCACCGATTCCGCCACTCTCATGCCGAGGCTGTCGAAGTCGTCGTCGGTGAACGACCCGTCGGCGAGGCCATCGAAGACCATGTCGCGATTCGGGAAGGAGTCGCCGCCGCCGGCAAGATCCCAGGCAATCCCCTGCCGGCTAGTCCACGGCCGGACCCTCGCCACGACAGCCAGCCCGACCAGGCCGGCCAGGGTGAGGAGCATCCCGACAATCTCAACCGACGAGCGGCCATAAGAGAGTTCGACCTCGGCCTCGGTGGGGATCACCACCATCAGGTTGGGGGCGACGCGATAGGGCCCATCGGCACCGGAGACATTCCAGTTGGGGAAGTAGCTGGTGCGAACGAGCACCGGACTTCCCGGCTCGTCGACGGTGAAGGAGATCGAGTCGGTGCCGGCTCGCACATCTGACACCACGACGGGATCGACCGACTCACGATCGAGTACATCAGGCAGTGCGGCAGCGATCTCGCGCATCTCCGCCACCCGCCCCGCATCGGAGGCGGTGACCTCGGCGAGCGCGGGTGAGGCCTGCCGGAGTTCGGCAAGAGACATGCGCGGCCACGACTCGGGCCCGTCGGCCGCCACAAGCGGCGCATCGTCGGCCTCCCACCAGGCAACAGTGGGCACAAGCCAGTCCTCGCCCCCGGCACCTGCGCCGCCGAGCACGACCGGCAAATGATCAAGGGGCACGACGAGATCGGCATCGCTCACCAAGAAGATCACCCAGGGACCTGAGGTGGCGATTTCGGTCAGCGAGGGTTCGCCCCGCCCCTGGCGCACAGCCTCCTCGGAGAATGCCATGTAGTACCGCACGCCGAGGTCACGGAGGTGGTCGGCACCCCTGGCGGCATCGAGGGACGAGTAGGGAAGGTCGCGTTGGGCGCGTGACGGCGCAGCCGAGAGCTCGGACTGGAGCAGGAAGTGGTAGGGGGTGGTAGCCGACGCCTCGAAGTAGAGGCCTTCCATCGAACCGATACAGCCGCCGGTCCAATGTGGCAGCAACATCGGCGCCATGGGCGTGCCGTAGGAACCGAGCCGAGCCGACTCGTACTCCCACAGGGCCCGCCCGCACCCAAATTCGGAGCCCACCTGGTCCATCGTGGCGACCATCAGGGAGTACTCACCGTAGGCGCCGGTTCCTTCGTACCCTCTGAAATTGTGGCTCACCCAGCTGGGTCCGAGGTTGAGTGCGGTGGTGGTGAACAGCCCACCGAGCCAGGAGTACTCACCCTCGTCGTTGATATCGCCGCCCGGCAGTGACCTCAGCGGCAGGCCAAGAGAGACGAAGAGCACCACGGTGGCGAGCAGGGCGGGCGCGGCCGCGATCCATGGCCGCTCCGGCTTCACACCGCGGAGCACACTTCGCGCCGAACGGCCGGCGAGAGCGAGGATCTGCCCGATCTCCGATACTGCGATGCCCGCCATCAGGTAGATCGACAGGTAATAGAACGGGAGAATACGGACGTTCCATAGCCGGCTCTCCGGGAGGAGCAAGAACGCTGCGGCGAACCCCATCGCCACCAGCGACAGTGCCACCCCCAGGCGCACCCGCCGGATACCGCACAGCAAGGCACCCACGATGGCGAGCACGACGAATATCTGCAGTGGCGGGTCGTTGGCGAGAAAGTCCTGATCACCGAAACTTCCCGACCGGTTCCAGAGAGCGGCGACGTAACGGCGCTCCTTACCCCATCCCATGTCGTTGAGCAGGGCACGGTTCCAGACGAAAGGCACCACCCAGAACGCGGAGACGAGGAAAGCCAGAGGCCCGACGAGGAGGGCCCAGAAGAACTGGCGAACTCCAGGACGCACGAGCAGCAAGGCGACGGTGACAACGATGGCGAAGAACGCGGCAAAGAGGTGGGTGAGGCCCGCAAGCGCCAACAAGGCGGCGGCGAGCCCCCGGTGGCGTCCCGTTTCGATCCCCTTGGCTGCCACTCCGATGTACACCACCGCGAAGGCCAGGCCGAGGGAGTAGGCGAACTCCCCCGCCATGGTGGACATCAGGTTTCCGCCGTAGATGTTGTAGGAGCGGTCGAAGAGGAAGGGCAGCGTCATCACCGCCATGAGCGCCGGACCGGGGAAAGCCAAGCCTCCCAGCTTGCCCGCCGACCAGGCCGCCACCGGCAGGGCTACCAGCCCCGCAACCACCACCAACTTCATGGCCGCGCCATAGTTGATCGGGACGACGAGCAGCCATAGGGCACCGGCCACCGAGTAGATGGCAACCGTGCGGGACCTCGAGTCCGCGTATCGAGAGCGGAGCCAGAGGGCAACGGCAGCTATCGCTCCCGATGCGAGCACGGTGAGGGGACCCGCGAGGCCGACGTTGAGAACGACGATCAGCAGGGACGGGATGATCATGTAGAAGGTGAAGGCCGGGAATCCCGCGTACCAGTCGGGCGACCATCCCGTTAGTCGGAAGTCGGGCAACAAGACGTCGCGGAGATACGCGGGCGACCACACATGGGCGCCCATATCGCCACCGGTGGGTGTGGTGTTGTCGAACCACAGCCCGGGTCGCAGGTTCCACACGACGAAGGCCGTGGCGAAAACCACCATCGCGATGGTTATTCCGGTCTGGGTGGATACGCGCGGGAATCGACCCAACGGTGAGGGCCGATGGGACTCCGTGGTGTCCTGATCCAACTCGTCGGTAGTCGACACCGTCTCGATCTCTTCAGTCATGCTGTCGACCATGGTGCCATCTGGCGGAGCCGTGTCCGCGGCGCCTCTCAGGGCCGGTACCGAACGCGGCGCGTCTCAGGCCGACCGAGCTCGTCGATCACACCGGCAAGATTCGTGAACCGGCCGTCTCGCTTCCACCATCGCTGATCACAACGGCTGCAAGAGCACATGGTCCGTTCGCCGGCTCCGACATTGATCTTGATGGAAACCAAGGGCGACCCACACGCTGGGCAGGCTGCATCCGACATCTGCTTACTCCCACTCGACCGACGCTCCTCCTTCGGTTCTGGAGGGCCGGATTTAAGTCGATCGGGGGCAAAAGTTCGCTCTCCGTAGTGATTTCAAACACTCTCGGAGGTCGTATTCAGTCCGGAGCGCTCAGTAGATATCGAATAGCAGGGCAACAACGGTGGTGAGATTGAAGCCCACATGAATCCAGATCGCAGTGCCCAGACGCCCGGTGCGCATACTTGCCATCGCCGCCACCGCACCGAACAGCATGAGGCCGGGAAACTGGAGAAGCTGGAAATGAGAAGCGGCGAACAGGGCCGACGAGGCAAGCGTGGCTACGAGCACACCTGACCTGCCCTGGTGAGCGGTCATGTCGATGAGGCCGCGATGCAGCACACCGCGGTAGAGGATCTCCTCCACGACGGGCGCTCCCACCACGGTGAGCACCACCAGAGCCAGCACGTCGAAAGGCGTGTCGGCGGCGGCAACCAGGCTGCGGGCGACATCGTCGACATCCTGGTCGCCAAAGATCCAGAAGATCGGTTCGTAGAGCACGGGAATCAGGGCCATCTGCACCAGCACCCCGATGGCGATGCCCAGCGGAGCATCGACGAGCTCCATCCGCCAGCCCAGATCACGACGCCAGTCGAGCCCTCGCCGACGCGCCCACAAGGGACCGCCCACCAGGCAGAGCCACAAGGGCACGTTGAGCAGGACCGCTATTCCCAGAGGCATCCGGTGATCGTTGAGCTCAGCCCTCGCCGCCACCTGCATGGCGGTTCGTCCGAGCTCGGATCCGATCGACGCCGGCACATCGAGATCCCAGCCGCCCGCGGCTATCACCGAGGCGCCCACGATCGATGCCACCACGATGCCGCCGGCCAACGAAACCACGGCAAGTACCACCCTCCACGTGGGGACCGGTGCTGGTAGCAGAGCCTCTTGCACTAGCTGGCGTAGCGCAGCCGAACGGGATCGTCGCCACCGCGGCGATCCCGAAGCTCCCACCCTCGAGGCGGTTGGGTGCGGTCGCCATGAAGACGACAGAGGTCGTGGTTGGCCGGGTGATCCTCGGTGCTCAAGTCGTCGAGCCACACGGTTTGGCGGTCGTAGGCGTAAGACAGGGTGGTATCGGCACCATGGCCACAACCCGGACGCGCACACCTTCGATTCACAGCCCGCACGGTATCCCCCTAACAAGCACACGACGCGGACCGACAGGGCAGAACCGTTCGTCCCGGGATTCCAACGCTGCGGATGACGGCCCCCACCCGTCTAGCCTTGAGAGCCATGGCGTCGAACCCACCACCACCACCACCGCCCCCGCCCCCCCAGAGCGATGGCGACGGCTCCGACGGCGCCAAGAGTCGCACGTCCACGGGATGGTCGCGTTACGCGGTCTGGATCCTGCTGGGATCGGTGCTGGCTGTGTTTCTCGTGACCTCCCTCGCGGGCGACGACTCCCGAGAGGACGTCGTCTACTCCGATTTCCTGGAGCGCGTCACCGAGAGCCAGGTGGTGGAAGTCATCTACGACAACTCAGACGGCGGCATCAAGTTCACCGATACCAGTGCCCTCGAGTTCTCCACTATCGGACCGATTCCCCTCCCCGACGACGATCACGCCCTCATCACCTCGCTCACCGACTTCGAGTTCGAAAACTCCCAGCCAAACTTCTTTGTCTCCATGATCCCCCTGCTGATCCCGGTCACCCTCCTGATCGTGTTCTTCGTGTGGATGCAGCGCCGCGCGCAGGGTCAGATGGGCAGCATCATGTCGATCGGTCGGAGTAAGGCGAAGACCTACTCCACCGAACGCCCCGGCACGATCTTCGACGACGTTGCCGGGTACGAAGGTGTGAAGCAAGAGATCACCGAGATCGTTGATTTCTTGAAACATCCCGAACAGTTCGCGGAAATCGGAGCGCGGGTCCCCAAAGGCGTGCTGCTCGTAGGCCCACCCGGCACCGGCAAGACTCTGATCGCCAAGGCTGTCGCCGGCGAGGCCGGAGTACCCTTCTTGTCGGTTACCGGCTCGGACTTCATGGAGATGTTCGTGGGCGTCGGCGCCAGCCGAGTTCGCGACCTCTTCGAGTCGGCCCGCAAGATGGGCAAGGCCATCATCTTCATCGACGAGATCGACTCCATCGGCCGCAAACGCGGAGCCGGACTCGGTGGCGGCCACGACGAACGCGAGCAAACGCTCAACCAGATGCTCTCGGAGATGGACGGCTTCGAGGGATCCGAAGGCATCGTGATGATGGGGGCCACCAACCGCCCCGACATCCTCGACTCCGCCCTGCTGCGGCCGGGCCGGTTCGATCGCCAAGTCGTGGTGCCCCTGCCCGAACTGTCCGACCGTGCCGCGATCCTGAAAGTCCACTCGAAGGGCAAGCGTGTGGCATCCGATCTCGACCTCGAGCTGCTCGCTCGCGGTACGCCCGGGATGAGCGGCGCCGATCTCGCCAACCTCATCAACGAGGCCGCGCTCTATGCGGTCCGCGATGGGGCCGATGAAATCCACCAGCGTCACGTTGAGCAGGCTCGCGACCGCGTGATCATGGGCCAGCGCCGCGAGTCCATGGCCCTTTCCGACGACGAGAAGGAGTCGATCGCCTACCACGAAGCCGGCCACGCCGTCTGCGCAGTGGTGCTGCCAACCGCCGATCCCCTCCACAAGGTCACGATCATCCCCAGCGGGATGGCCCTCGGGGTCACCATGCAGCTCCCCGAAGAAGAACGCCACATCTACCGTGAGGACTACATCCTCGACCGATTGGTCGTGATGTTCGGTGGCCGCATGGCCGAAGATCTGGTGTTCGGTCTCATGTCTACCGGCGCCTCCAATGACCTACTGCAGGCCACCGGGCTTGCCCGCAACATGGTGCGCGAGTGGGGAATGTCTCGCGAGATCGGACCCATGGCATGGGGCTCTCACAACCAGGTGTTCCTCGGCGAGGACATGATGCAGACTCGCGACTACTCCGACGAGACCGCCCGCGTCATCGACACCGAAGTGGAGAGAATTCTTCGCGAGCAGCAGGACCGCAGCCGCGAGACCCTCATCGAGTACCGCCTCGGCCTCGATCTGGTGGCCCGGGCGTTACTCGAACACGAGACCATCTCCGGCAGCGAAGTCGAGCGCCTCATTGAGGTATCCCGCACGACCTCCACTGCTGAGCCTCAGCCCGCCGAGGTCGGCTCAGGCGACGACACCACCGCCTGAGTGTGGAACGAATCGTCCTGGTCGTAGGGGCGGTGCTGGTGGCCGCTCTCGTCGCCGCGGTGCTCGGACGGCGGCCCGACCGCCCGGCGTCGAATACCCACAACGTCCCGCGACTCCTCGACCGACTCGACTTCGATAGACCCGAAGCACCGTGGTTGGTAGCCGTTTTCACCTCCGCCACCTGCAACACGTGTGCGGGGGTGCTGGCGCGCGCTCGTCCTCTGGAAAGCGCGGACGTGGCCGTGCAGGAGCTCGAAGTCGGGGCAGCAATCGCCATCCACGAGCGCTACAAGATCGATGCCGTGCCCACCCTCGTGATCGCCGACACCGAAGGCGAAGTCCAGCGAGCCTTCCTCGGCCCGGTCAGCACCACCGAGCTATGGGCCGCCCTGGCCGAAGCGCGGGCCTGACCACTACTCCACCGATACAACCGGCAGCGGCGCGTCGGCAATCACTGCGCTGGATATTTGACGCGAGGTGAAGCCCACGATGTAGCGACCGACCACCACGGGTGCCGATGCTTCCACCACCACGATCGGTCTGGCACCGCCGAGATCGGCCGCATCGAAGCTGGTGCGTCGACGAGGACCCAGCTCGACGGTGGTGACGTCGCGTCGCCCGTCTTCGTCGACCACGACGAGAGTGATGCTTGCGATTTCGCTCGCCGAGGGATTCACAACCGATATCGAGCTCGCATCGCCATCGAGCGGGGCGATCCAACGCAGAGACGCGGCGTCCTGCGCGGGAGCGGCAGCCACCCCGACGACATCATCGGAGGACAGGGGCACGGTGCTCTCCACCATCGCGGCGACGGGTACGTCGGTGAGCGACCTGACGATGAGCGCAAAGTCGTCGAGTTCGCTGAGGCGCGCCTCTATCGACAGGTCGACGCGGACGGTGCGGCCGGGCCGGACCGTGAGCTCGATCGGGTCGAGGGTGGCCGTCCCATCGGTGAGGATCTCGAGATCGACCTCAGCGGTTTCGGTCGGGGAAGGATTGGTGACAGTCACCACGTCGGTGCGGCCCGCAGCGCGTGAAACCAAGGGAAGAACCGCGACGACAGCCCCATCAGGCGTAGCCGGAGTGACAGTGAGCCCGCGCACCTCCTCGCTGTCGTGCACCTGCACGCGAGAAGCTGCGATCCGTCCCGCGACGACATCGATTCGAGCGCTCACCCTGGCTGCCACCGTGACCTCTTCGGTGACATCTATCACGGCGAGACGGCGGCCCGGCACCACCACCGCGGCGAGCGAGTCGGGGCCGACATCGGCATCGAACGAGATGTCGATCACGGCGTCCTCATGGAACGGGTTGAGCATCAACAAGAGCATTCGCTCACCATGGAAGAGCTCTCTCGTGGCGCCATCGGTGACGATGAACTGTTCGGCGGTGCGAGTGAAGCAAGGCGATCGGTCGGTGCCGGTGGTGCCGTCGTAGGTCTGCTCGACCACCACGTCGGGATCGAATACCTCCACGACTGCGCCGACCCACTCTGATCCCGGCGCGAGATCGGGGAGTGAAACGGCGAGTCGAGTACCCGCGTCCAATGAGAAACTCACGGGACTGGGGACGTCTTCAGCGTCGGACCTGAACGCCGATACCTCGGCGCGAGCGACGCCATCCCCCGCGTTGACGATTTCAAGCCCGGCAGCCGCCCGACCCGTCACATCCGACCCACCGGGACAGAACCAGGTACCCGCGTTGGAGACGGGCACGGCCACCGTGACGGGGTCTGCAAGTCGCTCAAAGTCGCGTTCATCGAGGTCGATCACGAATCCGACGGCGATCAGACCCCCGATCAGCACTATCGAGAGCGTCCGCAGGGCGCGCATCAGGCGGCCTTCCGGCCGACTAGGCGTCGAAGCTGGGCCGACGCCAACAAAACGAGGACGAGGAGTTGACCGACGAGCGCCAGGCGTCGCCAAAGCGGGGTGGCATAGGAAAGGGTGGCAGCCCCGCCATCAGCGGGCACGAACGCCGTTGCCCAGCCGAGCGCACGCCGCCGCGTGGCGGCCTGCCCATCGACCTCCAGCGACCAGCCGGCGTCCGGCGTCTGGGCGACAAGAACTTCGGTGCCCGGTGGCACTGAACCTTCGATGGATTCACCGGTACCGGAAAGCACAGCGGCGGTTCCGGTGAGCGGCTTCTGCGCGAGGTCGAACAGGTCGTCGATGCCTTCATCGAACCCACCGACGGCCGCCGAACGCACGCTCGTCCATTCGGTGTTCTCGTAGACACGCACTGCGCTGTTGACACCCACGAGCTGGCGAAGATCGAGCTGGCCGTCGAGTGCCTCCACAACGGCCCGAGGAGCCGGCAGGGCATGGTCGGCGTCGCTGAACGGTGCAGGAGCAAGTCGATCCATCACCACGATGTAGCGAACGCCCAGGCCGCCGAACAGGCGGCCGGCGCGCGACGTGTCGCCGGCGATGGTGGACTCGACCACCGCCTCGATGAGTGCCCCGCTCCCCTCATCGGCCGGGATGTGTCGATCAGAGATCGTGGGGAGCCCATCGAGGGTGGCCAACCACGCCAGGCCTCCACCCAACTCTCGTCCGGTGGCCGGCAACAGGGCCGGGTCTCCGAGCCACACCACCCGGTAGCTCCCCTCCACGCCGGGATCTACGAACGGCAGGGTGGTGGTGAAGTCGCCACGACCGAGCCCCCATCGCCCAGACTCGACTGCGGCCAGGGTGGGTAGGCCAGCCAGCACGGAAGCCACCAGAGCGGCGGGAAGGAGGGCCTGGCGCCAGCCGAATCTGCTGGTACGAATATCGTGCTCTACCGAGGTGACAGCGACCCCCGCGAGCCCGGCGACCGCGGCCGCCGCGGGAGCGAGCATCAGGGCGGGGTCGGGGAGGCCGAACGACAACCAGCCGCGGGCCGATACGAGGACCAAGCCCCACGACACCAGGGCGACGAACCACAAGCGAACAGCAAGGTCGAATCGCCACGAACGCCCGATCAGAAGGGGCCCCGAGATAGGTATGGCCAGTGCCCACACCAGCGTGCTCCAGTCGTCGGGACCGACGGAGAACCGCAGCAACGAACTCAACGAAAGTGTGGAGGCCGCACCCGAACGCCCCTCGGCAAGCATCGCCCACGAGGGGTTGCCGACGACAAGGTCGAGAGTCTGGGGCAGGGCGACCACTCCGAGACACACCACACCCCCCAGGATCACTATCAGGAGACGTCCGAGCCCGGCCGGATGAAGAGTAATGAGCGATCCGACCACCAAACCTGCTGCCACAACTGGAAGAAGAAGGATGGCAGCTGGTTCATAGATCACCGCCAGGCCGAGCACCGCGCCGAGTCCGACGATGTTGGACGGCAGGGACCTCACCGGGCCGGCCGCCACCCGGTACGGCGCCGACGCCTGGGCCCGCAGCAGTACCGTGAGGAGCCAGGGCGCGACCGCATATCCGATGAGCCCCGAGCTCGACGCCGACGCGACGGCCGCCCAGGGCAGGGGGACGACGGCGTAGGCGATCAGGCTGCCGATCTGAGCCCGCCGGCTGCCGGTGACGCCGAGCATGCGCCAGGCACCGATGAGACCAATCAGGATCGGGCCGAGTATCCACAAGGTGCGGACGAACCCCACGGCCCCGCCAAGCACGGCCGCCAACACTCCAAGGAGTCCGACTCCACTCGGCACCACACCGGCGGATCCGAGGTCGCGATCGTTCCAGGAATTCCACCAATCGGAGATCAGCTCGCTCGACGAGTCGGGAAAGGCGGCGAAATCGCCGACCGCGGGCACTCCCGCGGTGATGAACGCCCGCGATCCGAAGAACACGAACAACAACACGATCGCCCACGCGATGAGAGCGAAGCGCGTGGTGCCGGTGCGGATCGCCGATACCAGCTCCCGCCGGAAACGATCGTCGCCGCGTCCGATCTGACCGCGCACAAAGGCATTGATCCGCACACTTCCGACCTGCTGCACCGCGCGGATATCTGCGGGGCTGACGCTGGTGATCTCCTTGAGAGACCGACGGCGAGCCCGGGTCTCCTTGATCCGGGCGAGATTCCATGTCCACGCCCCCATCACATCAGCGACATGGGACAAGCGACCGGTGGCAAGGGCGATGCCTGCCTCTCCGAGCGTCAGCACGACCATCGCCGGCAGGGTCACCAGCAACGAGAGCGATCCGCCGGTGATCAGAACGGTCCGTAGCTGATGACGGGCCCGCGTCCTTCTCACATCGTCGAGTCCCGAGCGCTCGACCATGCCCTCTCGATGGCGGGCGGTGGCATCTGGTGCCACGAGAACCCGGGCCCCGGCGAGTTGGGCTCGCCAGCACAAGTCGACATCGTCGCCGCGGCGATTTATGCCATCGTCGTAGCCACCGAGGGTGCCGAACAACCCGGTGCGGATCAGGACGCACGCCGATGGCACGGCAAAGACGTCGGTGACGGCGTCGTATTGTTCTTGATCGAGTTCGGCGGGCTCGACCACCTCACCCGCCACCCCGAACCGGTCGACCACGAGTCCGACGTGCTGTAGATGCGCAGGCTGGTCCCATTCCACGAGCTTCGGGCCGATGATGCCGGCGTTGGATCGCAGGGACTCGGTTACCAATATCCGAACCGCATCGGGAGCAAGCGCCACATCGTCGTGGCACACGAGCAGGAAGGCGGGGTCGATGTCGGTCTCGAGCACCGCATTGGCGGCCGCGGCGAACCCATCGGTGTCGCTCGCATCGACGATGGTGGCGGCCGGAGCCACCGCCCGCACGCGCGTGGCCAACCCAGGATCGCCGGCTGCGTCGATCACCATCAGTCCTAGGCGTGGGTAGTCCTGGGTGACGATGCTCTCCAGCGTCTCGGAGAACCACTCGCCCGGGTTGTTGGCAACCACGACGGCGGTGACCGACGGGGTCGCATCTCGGGCAGCAGGCGTCGACTCCTCAGAAGTCTCGATGCCCGATGTCAGATCGACATCGTCGGCGCGCGAAAGATTCTCGTCGGTGGCGGCCACGATCGACGGAGGCTACATCTCCCGAGCCACGATCCCGGCCACACTCGAGGGAACAAGATGTTTGAAGGCCCCTCGGCGCGGCCGTAGAGTCGGCGCCGATGCCCACCCACCCGCCGCGTCTCCACCCCCGCTAGACGATGCGGGCCTTGATCACAGGGGCCGACGGTTTCGTCGGACTTCACCTCAGCGAGCACCTCGCGGCCGAAGGCGACGAAGTGGTCGCCTCCGTCACCGACATCACTGACCGAAGTGCGCTCATCGCCGCGTTCTCCGCGGCCAAGCCCGAAGTCGTCTACCACCTCGCGGCTCAAGCCGACGTCGGTGGGTCCTGGAAGAGCCCGGTCGAGACCCTTCGGGTCAATGTCGAAGGCACCCTCAACACCCTCGATGCTGCCCGTCTCGCGGGAGCCCGTCGAGTCCTCGCCGTCACCAGCGCCGACATCTACGGCCGGGTGGAAGCCGACGACCTCCCCCTCACCGAAAGCCAGCCGATCCGACCGGTCAGTCCCTACGCGGCCAGCAAGGGAGCGGCCGACATGCTCTGCCTCCAAGCTACCCTCGGCCACGGGCTCGATGTGGTGCGCGCCCGCTCATTCAATCATCTCGGCCCGGGGCAATCCGATCGATTCGTGGCCTCCGCGATCGCTTGTCGGATCGTCGCCAACGAGCGCTCCGGTGAGACCGACGTTCGCGTTGGCAACCTTGATGCTCGCCGCGACTTCACCGACGTGCGCGACGTGGTTGCTGCGTACCGACTCCTGATGATCCAAGGGGCTGCGGGTGAGGCTTACCACGTCTGCAGTGGGGTCGACCGTTCGGTGGATGAGCTGGCTCATATCCTCATAGACCAAGCAACGATCAGCATACGGCTCGTACCCGACCCCGAGCTTCTTCGTCCGGTGGATCTGCGGGTGCTGCGAGGCGACAATACCAAGATACGAAAGTGCACGGGCTGGAGCCCAACAATCCCGATCGAGACAACCCTGCGCGATCTGCTCGAGTCCTGGCGAGCCGGGCATGCGCCTTCGCCTTCCTTCCCTTCCCCCTAAACAATCGAGGACTCTCGTGACAAAGCGCGCACTCATCACCGGCATCACTGGGCAGGACGGCTCCTATCTCGCCGAGTTCCTTCTCGAACACGACTACGAGGTGATCGGTATGGTGCGGCGCTCCAGCACGGTCAACTTCGAACGCATTTCGCACATCCAGGACCAGGTCCAGTTTGCGTCCGGCGACCTCTTGGATGAGGTCTCCAT
>CAXMSE010000006.1:0-21292 GCA_964196195.1 uncultured Gammaproteobacteria bacterium
TGGTCTGTGCGTCTCGGCGCCGATGGCTACCAGGTGGCTTTCGACCCCGCCGACAACGACGTCAGCTACCTCGAGTGGCAGGCCGGCAACGTGATGCGCCACGACAGGCGAACGATGGAGCTTTGCGACATCCAGCCTCAACCCGAACCGGGCGAGCCGGCGGAGCGATGGAACTGGGACACGCCGATCCTTGTCAGTCCTCATCAGCCGAGCCGTATCTATGTCGCGTCTCAGCGCGTGTGGCGCAGCGATGACCGCGGGAGTGCATGGCTTGCGATGAGTCCCGACCTCACCACTGATCAGAACCGCTATGAGCTGGCGACGGGGGACCGGGTCGTCGGCATCGACTCGCTCTATGACCATCTCGCGATGTCGCACTACGGCACTATCACCACCTTGGCCGAATCTCCTGTCGATGAGGGTGTGCTCTATGTGGGCACCGACGACGGACTCATCCAGGTCAGTGACGATGGTGGTGCCAGCTGGCGACTGGCCACGCGGCCCCCGGGGCTACCAGAGCAAGCTTTCATCAACGACATCGAAGCGTCACGCCACGACGGACAGATGGTGATCGTTGCCGCTGACGACCACAAGAGCGGGAACTACACGCCCTACCTCTACGAGAGTGCCGACCGTGGCCAGACCTGGCGTTCGATCCGAGGCGATCTTCCCGACCGCACAATCCTGTGGTCGATCGAACAGGATCATGTCAACGCCGATCTGCTGTTCGTCGGTGCGGAGCACGGTGTGCACGTGAGCATCGACGGGGGAGTGCACTGGCACCGCCTCACAAAGGATGTCCCAACGATCGCCATGCGCGACCTGGCTGTGCAACGCCGCGATGACGATCTCGTCTGCGCCAGCTTCGGGCGCGGCCTCTACATCCTCGACGACTACAGCCCACTGCGCGAACTCACCAGCGAGGCGCTCGCCCGGCCGGCGATGCTCTTCTCCGTGCGCGACGCGTGGTGGTACGTGGCCCACCAGCCGATGCAAGCCAAGGGCCAACCAACGCTGGGGACCACTGCGTTTCGCGCCGCAAACCCGCCTTTCGGAGCCAACTTCACCTACCACCTACAGGAGGAGATTCGAACGAGCAAGGCTGAACGTCAGGCAAGTGAGGAGGCGTTCAGCGAGTCGAATGCCGACGTACCGTTCCCCGGCTGGGAACGGCTGCGAACCGAGCACATCGAATCAAAACCGGCCGTGCTGCTGCTTGTGCGAGACAGCGACGGTGAGGCCATCCGATCGATCCCCGCCGAAACCACAGCCGGGCTGCATCGCTCGGCGTGGGACCTGCGCCACCCCGCGCCCGATGCGGTGACGCTCGAGCAGCCAGGCTTCGAGCCCCCGTGGAGCAGCCAACCCCGAGGGCCGCTGGCCCAGCCCGGTCGATACACCGTGGAGTTGGTTCACCTGACCTCCAACGGTGTGGAACTGCTTGCCGGGCCCGAAGGGTTCTTGGTTGTGGCCACGCCGGAAGTCGGCCAAGCAGCGGACAACGATGACGCGAATGTCTTCCGCCTGGCGAGCTCCGACCTGGCTCGTCGCGTGGCCGGGGCCGCGAAGCAGATCGAGGCAGCCCGCGACCGTATCGGCCATCTTCGGGCTGGGATCCTCGCCACGCCTTCTGCTGTGGAGCTGTTCTCACGCTTGGAGGAGGTCCAGCGACGAGTCGAACTGCTTTCGGTCCAGCTCATCGGGGATCCGATTCGGGAGAAGCTGTCGGAACCGGCCCCACCCTCAGTCAAGTCCCTGGTTGATCGGGTGGCGGCCCATCACTGGGGGACTACCGGCGCGCCCACGGCCACTCAACAGGCGAGTATCGAGCAGGCTGCTGACTCGTTCGAAGCTGTTTCGGCTGGTCTCGCTGCGCTCCTCGACCCGGAACTCTCAGGGTTGACCGCAGAGCTCGATGCTCTCGGCGGTCCATGGGCGCCGAGGTGATCTGACGTCGCGTCGCCGGACACAGGGCCCCGGTGTCAGCGGTTCACCACGAGTCGAGGCAGTAGCGGGTTGAGTTTGGTCATAACCCAGTAGTCGCGTAGCAAGCCGCTTCTCGCGGCGACCTCGGCCGGGGTGATCTCTTCGCGATCCGGTCCCACGAGGGTGGCCACATCGCCGACCTCCACCAGCTTCTCAGCGCCTATCTCGAGAATGGTGTGGTTGGAACTGACCTGACCAATCACGGGAAACAAGGTCTCGCCCACAAGGGCTTCGGTGTTGCCGGCGGCGTCGGCGGGGTAGCCGTCAGTGTGGCCGATAGGCACCGTTGCCACCCACGTCGGGCGCTCGGCGCGGTAGCGATGTCCGAAGTTCACCCCCTCGCCCGGAGCCAGGCGCTCCACCCGAGCGATGCGGGCCCGGAGCCGGAATACAGCCTTGAGGTCCATCGTGGACGAGCCCGACGCGCCGGCGCGGTAAGTATCCAAGCCGTAGATGGCTCCGCCAGGACGAATCAGATCGAGCTCTCGGGCCTCTGGGAGGTGGACGACCTGGTGAGATGGTGCTCCGTGCAGCCGGCCGAGGTTGATCCCTAGCTCACGGCATTCGTCTACAACCGACGCAAATCTGCGCAGGTGCTCGAGATCGAACGACTCATCGTCGCGGATCGCCCCGGAGAACATCGTGTAGGTGCCTTCGATGATCACCGCGCCGCTGTCGACCAGATCGCTGATCCAGGGGACAGCGCGCTCATAGGGCACGCCGACTCGATTTGTGCCGGTATCGATGTGCACATGGATCGGCACCGGCCTGCCGCACCGGCGAGCCAGATCCGACATCCTCTCGCGAGAATCCGGGTGGAACGGGGTGAGGCGAACCTCCGATCGCACAAGAAGCTCGGCCTCTGGTCCGGATACGTGGGCCATAAGCAGGATTGGCTTGGAAACTCCGCACTCGCGAAGGGCCAGTGCCTCGTCCACCCGCACCACCGCCAAGGCCTCGACCTCAGGCAGCGGGTCGAGGATTGTGCCAACCTCACGGATCCCGACACCGTTGGCGTTGTTCTTCACGACGGCCATCATCGGAAGTCCGGAGAATCGGTGGAGCTCGCGAACGTTGTGCACCAAGGCATCGGAGATCACCTCGACCCACGGATCGGCCGTCGCCGTGCGACACCGGAAGCTGGCTGGTCCGCTCACAAACGGGGATACCCAATCGTGGCGAGCGCGGCGCTGATTTCCTCGAATATGGCCGGGTCGTCGACAGTGGCGGGCATGTCCCAAGGGTCGCCATCAGCGACACAAGCGATCGTGCCGCGGAGAATCTTGCCGGATCGCGTCTTGGGGAGGCGGTCGACGACGACCGCCGACTTGAACGCCGCGACCGGTCCGATCTGGCGGCGAACCGCCGCCACGACATCGCTCACGACTACGTGGTCTGCTCTATCGGCTCCAACCTTGAGAACGAGAAATCCGACCGGTAGCTGGCCCTTGAGCGGGTCGGCTACACCGACCACGGCACACTCGGCTACGTCGGGGTGAGAGGTGAGGACCTCCTCCAACGCTCCAGTGGAGAGTCGATGCCCGGCGACGTTGATGATGTCGTCTGTGCGAGCCATCACGAACACGTGCCCGTCCTCGGAGATGTAGCCGGCGTCGGCTGTTTCATAGAAACCCGGGTAGGTGGTGAGGTAGGTGTCGATGAACCGCTGTTCGGCGTTCCACAATGTTGGCAGGGACGACGGCGGCATCGGCAGGCGGGCGCACAGAGCACCGATCTCGCCGGGAGGTAGCTCCTCGCCGTCGGGCCCGATTGCCGCCAGCTCCCATCCGGGAGCGGGGCGTCCGGGTGAACCCGGAGCTATCGACCGCGTGTCGATTCCTAGACAGGTGGCGGTAATCGCCCATCCTGTTTCGGTCTGCCACCAGTGATCTATCACCGGCACTTCGAGTTGGGCCTCGGCCCAGCCGAGGGTGTCGGGATCGCATCGCTCGCCGGCTAGGAACAGGGAGCGAAACTTGCTTAGGTCGTAGTTGTTGATGAGCGAACCGTCCGGGTCCTGCTGGCGGATCGCTCGAAGCGCGGTGGGCGCCGTGAACATGCTCACCACTCCATGGTCGGCGATCACCCGCCAGAATGAGCCGGCGTCCGGAGTTCCGACCGGCTTGCCCTCGTAGAGCACAGTCGTGCAGCCGTGCAGTAGCGGCGCGTAGACGATGTAGGAGTGACCGACGACCCAGCCCACGTCGGACGCCGCCCAAAAGACCTCGCCGGGGCGCACGTCGTAGATGTTTTGCATCGTCCACTTCAAGGCGACCGCGTGGCCGCCGTTGTCGCGGATGATCCCCTTCGGCCGGCCGGTCGTACCCGACGTGTAAAGGATGTAGAGGGGGTCCGTGGCGGCCACCGGCACGCAGGGGTGGGGGGTTGCCGCGCTCATTTCCTCCTCCCAGTCGAGATCGCGCCCCTCTTGCATCTCGGCAGCGATCATTTCGCGCTGGAAGATGACGCAATGTTCGGGTTGATGGGCCGCGATTTCGATCGCCTGATCGAGCAATGGCTTGTACTCGATGACGCGGTCGGTCTCGATACCACAGGAGGCCGAGACGATGACCTTCGGCGCACAATCGTCGATACGAACAGCGAGTTCTTTCGCGGCAAACCCACCGAACACCACCGAATGAACTGCTCCGAGTCGAGCGCACGCCAGCATCGCGATCGCCGCCTGAGGGATCATCGGCATGTAGATGATCACCCGGTCGCCGTGTGCCACCCCGCATGTGCTCAAGACCCCGGCGAACCTCGCAACCCGGTCTCGCAATTGTCGATAGGTGAATGTCTGAGTTGCTCCCGTGACGCCGCTGTCGAATATCAAGGCAAGCTGCTCACCTCGTTTGCCGTCGGCGTGGCGATCGACGGCGTTGTAACACGTGTTCAATCGGCCTCCGACAAACCAGCGGGCGGCGGGCGTGGCCTCGCGATCCAACACCTCGTCCCAAGCCTTCACCCAGTCGATATCACCGGCAACTTCGGCCCAGAACTCCTCTGGATGTTCGAGCGATCTCCGGTAGAGCGAAGGAAATCCTGGACTCGTCATCCCCGCAACCTAGCCCGCTGATCAGGTCAGTGAGGTGGGTCGTTTTCGGTGGCCATCGCGATGTCGACCCGCTTGAACATAGGCCTAGCGAGGACAAGCAAGGACCCGACTGTGACTGCCGACGCGAGCGACACCCACTGTGCCCCCCAGGTTTCCGCAACCACCCCACCGAGAAGTGCGCCGAGGGGCTTCATTCCCCATCCGATGAACAGATAGGCGGTCATCATTCGGCCGAAAACCTCGTCGGGCACCAGCCGTTGGCGCACGGTGGAACTCACGATGTTCCACGTCGGGTCGGACAACCCGTTGATGATCGCGGCCATGAACGCCATCGCAGCGAGGGTGGTCAGACCGAACACCAGGGCGCCGATCGTGAAGCACACGATGCTGAACCGCATGCTTGTCGAGTGGCTCGTTTGGGTGATGAACCGCGCAACAAAGAAGGTCATGAGCACCGACGCGATGGCATCGACACTCATCAAGAGCCCGAATCCGATGCCACCGAGCCCGAACCGCTCGGTCACCAGGACAACGAACACCGCATTGCCAGCCGCGCCCACGAACGAGAATGTCGCGACGCTCAACGCAAGCGGCCTCAAGACTGGGTGGGCCCACACGTATCGCAGCCCCATAGTGGCCTGGACCAGGAACGCGGCTGCCTCTTCGGGCTGCTCCGGTCGATAGCGGCCGGGCAGCTGAGTGAGGGTTGCGACGCTGGCCAGCGACATCGCCGCCGCGAGGGCGAACGGTAGAGATGAGTCGAGCTCGAACAACAGCGCCCCGAGGGGCGGCCCTACGAACGCGTTGGTCACCCGCTGGGTCGCCATCAGGCGGGCGTTGGCAACCTCCAGCTGCTCGGACTTCACGAGCTCACGAACCAAGGCCGGGAGCCCGCCATCGGTCATGACCTCGCTTGCTCCGATCAGGAACGACACTCCCATCAGAGCCCGAATGCTCGAGGTTTCGGTGAGAACCATCACCACCAGGCCGCCGAGGACGGCTGCTCGCAGCATCTGGGCGATAACTGCAATCCACCGACGGTCGAACCGGTCGAGGACCACGCCCGCGGGCAAGCCGATGAGCAGGTACGGGAGATACTGGAACACGGCCACCGCGGCGACGAGACGGGCGTCGTCTGTCAGTTGGATGGCAAGCAGCGGCATCCCGACGAGGCTCAGGCCATCGCCGAAATTCGACGCGCTGAACGCGGTCCATAGCGTCCAGAACGGGCGCCCCAATGCCTGGTCGCTCATGAAGGGAGGCTACCGCGGGACCAGCGGAGCCTGGAGCGCATGAGTACCGACACCGGGGCTGCTCAACGAATATTGCTGAGGATGTGCCGCAGCTGGTCGGCGTCGTCGGGTGTCTGCACCGGGATGGAGAATTCCAGGCGATCGACGCGATCTGCGTATCGTTCGTTCAGCTTGTCGGCGATCTGATCGAAGGTTGCAATGGTGGCCACCGTGTGCAGCATCTCGTCGCTGACGAGATCGGGAAGCTCATTCCACTTCTGCTGGCGTGACAGCACCGAAGCTTGTTCCGCTATGTCTCCCCAGTCGTGCAGTTGGAAGGTGCGCCGATAGGAAGGAGTCGAGAGATAGAAGGCCACCCTTGCGCGGACGCTGTTGACGACCTTGTCGAGTCTCTCTTCGTCGGCCGCCGTGCCGATCAAGGGTTTCATACACACCTCGATGGTGCCCAGGTCGCGGCCGGTGCGGTTCGCTCCGCGCGCAAGATTGGGTTTCACCATTTCGTCGATGAACCTGGGTGTGCATACCGGGTGCAGACGTATTCCGTCGGCGACCTCGCCGGCCACGGCGCACATGTTGGGTCCGATCGCGGCCAGGTGGATCGGAATTGCCGGATGCTCGATGGGGCCGGGGTTGAACAGCGGGACCATCAGGTTGAGCTTGTAGTGCTCACTGTGAAACTCGAGGGCAGTCTCGTTTTGCCAACATTCCCAGACGGCCCGGACAGCGTTGATGTAGTCCCGCATCCAGGGCGCGGGTGGGTGCCAGGGGAGCCCGTAGCGACGTTCGATGTGGGCCCGAACCTGAGAACCGAGCCCGAGCATGAACCGGCCGCCTGAGATCTTCGCCAAGGTCCACGCCGAGAGTGCGGTAGCGGTCGGGCTCCGCGGGAAGGCCATCGCCACAGACGTTCCGAGCTGGATTGTGGATGTGGTGGTGGCTCCGAGGGCGAGGAGTTGGAACGGGTCGTCCTTCGTCTCCTCGACAAGCACGGCCCCCAAGCCGACGTCCTCCGCCGTTTTTGCCAGCTCCGCGAATCGTCGAACATCGAGTGGGGTGTCGGGTTCGCGAAGCCCGGGATCGAGTTTGCCGAGCGGGAGCAGTGATTCGATGATCATGAGGGTTCCACTTCAAGATCTTGCCAGGCTCGAGCGGCGCCTGGCGGCTATCCCCTTCAGGTCGCCCAGGAGGCGTCGTCTTCGGTTGCGCGTCTGGCCCACCCGAGACCGACCGCGGCGACGAGCACACAGAGCGACATGCCGATTGCCATCGGCGTGATGGTGCCGTTGAAAGACCGATCGATCAAGGTGCCCAAGAGCGAGCCGAGGATCATGGGCACCATGCCGAACACGGCAGCGGCAGTGCCTGCGACAGCGCCGAGGGGTCGCATCGCTGCAGCGTTGATGTTGGGAACCAGAACCTGCTGACATCCGATGACAACCGCGATGGCGACGAAGAAGAGACCGAATGGGGGAGTGCCGCCGGTGATGAGCGAGAGGGCAACGAAAGCGCCTGCGACAACGATGAGCGCCCGGATCATCACGTAGATCATCCGGTCGAGCCCGACTCGCACGACGACCTGACGGTTGGTGATCATGACACCAGCCATCAGCACCGCGATCGCCGCGAAGATGGCCGGAAACCAGTCGGCCAGGCCGAAGACCTCATCGATGATGATCTCGGAACTCGCCAAATAGGTGATGAAGGAGGCGAAGAGGCCGACCATGGCCAAGAGATAGCCATATGAGCCTGGAGTGGTGATGACGGTTCGGATGCTCTGCCCCAGCTCCCCACCCGAGACGTTGGGGACAGCGGTTCCCATCTCCATGGTTGCAGGGAGACGTGTGGTCATCATGAGCACACCGATGCCGAAGGCGCCACAGATCCAGAAGACCATTTGCCACGACCCGACCGCCACCAAGCCGGCACCGATTGCCGGAGCAATGGTCGGGATGATCAGGAACACGGCCATGATCGTCGACATCTGCTTGGCCATTTCGGCGCCCTCGAAGGAGTCGCGGATCATGGCGGTGGCCGCCACTCGTGGCCCAGCGGCACCGAATCCCCAGATGAGGCGAGCAACGATCATCAACTCGAGGTTGGGTGCGAGGGCCGTGGCGGCCGCGGCCAGAATATAGATGCAGATTCCTCCCCACATCACCGGTCTGCGCCCGAATCGGTCGGCCAGCAGGCCCGCGGGCATGAGACCGAGCCCTTGCCCCATCAGGAAGGCGGTGACGAGGCTTGCCACAGCCGTGGAATCCGGCTCTAGATCGAGCGCGGCGCGGATCTCGGGGAATGCCGGCAGCATGGTGTCGATAGCGAGGGCGGTGCCCGCCATTGCCATCGACAGAACGAAAGTGAAGCCGGCGGTGCCCGGCGTCAGCGTTCGCCGAGGGAGGGTTCCCGCTTGTTCGCCTGTCACCTGATTCATCGAGCCCGCGATCTGCAGTTGGGTGGGCGGCGATCGCCGGCGCCTCTGGGGACGCTACCGACCCGAGAACCGGGCGAGACAGGGACTAGTCGGCGGCTAGGCGTTCGCTCTCTTGTTGGAGATCGTCGACCATGCCGCCAAGTCCCTTTCGCATCTGCTTGTCGGTCGATCCCTTCGCGACGCGACCGAGCCGGTTGAGGGTGTAGCGGTAGTTCAGTGTGAGTTCTGTGCCGTCTTTGTCCTCGACGATGTTGAAGTCGGCAGTGGCGTCTGAGATGGGGAGTTTGAACGTTTCGTAGAGGTTCACCGTCATGCGCTGGTTTGGGATGTAGGTGTCGATGCGTTCGTTGACACCGCCGAGGGGAGCGAAGTCACAATGTCGGGTAGATCCCTCGGTGACGGGGCCATCCGATGTGAGAGAGGACCGTTTCACGCCGCCATTCCATCGCGCGATGTCGCCGAAGTCGTCGAGTATCTCCCACACCTTTTCTATTGGGGCCGCTATTCGTCGAGTGAGCGTGAATTCGGGCATCAGGTCTCTCCTGGGTTGGGTTGGCGGACTATTAGCCGGCGTTTTCGGTGAAGAGGATTTCCAGGACCGAGAAAGCCTTGTCTCGGTCGGGTATCAGGGCGAGGCATATCTCCAACGCCTCCAGCACGGCCTCGAGATCGCAAGCTGGGCTAGGTCGCCGGAGGCTCCGGGATCAGCCCAGAGCGACGTCTGACGGCGGCGCCGGGATCGATGCGCTGTCTGGGGTGTGATGGCCGAGCCGCCCCCGTTTCGTCTCGATGTAACGTTCGGCCTCGGGGTGGATGGGGACATGGAGCGGCACCAGCTCAGTGATGATCAGCCCCTTGCCCGCCAGTCCTTGGTATTTGGCTGGATTGTTGGTCATCAGCCTTAGCTGACCGACTCCCAGATCGATGAGGATCTGGGCTCCGACGCCATAGTCGCGAGCATCCACCGCCATGCCCAATTCCAGGTTGGCGTCGACGGTGTCGAACCCCTGGTCCTGAAGCTCGTAGGCCTTCAGCTTCTGACTGATCCCGATGCCACGGCCTTCGTGACCCCTCAAATAGATCACCACTCCTCGGCCGGCTTGGGCCACGCGGCTCATCGCCTCGTTGAGTTGGAGCCCGCAGTCGCACTTCACACTGTTGAACACGTCGCCGGTGACGCACTCGCTGTGCACTCGAGCCAGAACCGGCTCAGCGGTATCGACCTCGCCCATGACAAAGGCAAGGTGCACCTCACCATCCTCGAGACTCTCGAAGGAGTGGCACATGAACTCACCCCAGGTGGTTGGGACACGGGCCGAGGCGGCGCGAATCACCAGCTTCTGCGACGAGTGCGCATCGCGACCAGAGGCTCCGAAGGAATCGGATCGGATGTTCATGAAGTCGACCCTTCCTGGTCTGGTCGGTGCTCAACGGCGAGCGAGTTGCTCATGGAGTATGGGGTCTGGGCGCCTGATCGGGAGCAAGTTCGATGCGAATGTCGTCGCCGACGAATCCACAACTGAGAAAGCGGCCACGCCAGACATCCTGTATCGACGCCATTGTGGGGCCCGCAATGGCTGGCTGTGCGTCAGTACCGAGGAAGAGAGCGGGAGCCAGGTAGACCACGAACCGATTGATCAGCGCGGCATCGTGAAACGAGCGCAGCGCCCTCGATCCGCCCTCGATCAGTATCTGCAGAATCCCTCGATCGCCGAGTTCGTCGAGAAGATCGGTCAATGATCCCTCCCACTCCAGACACGGGTGAATTCGAGCCCCATCAGGAGCCGAACCCAGAACTACGCGGAGCGGATCTGTCCCCCCGACGTGGCGCACAGTGAGCGACGGATCGTCGGCCCGTACCGTCCCAGCGCCGACAAGAATGGCGTCGCTCTCGGCTCGAAGTCGATGACCGTCGCGTCGCGCCGGCTCACCGGTGATCCACTGTGAGGAACCATCCGGCGCGGCGGTCGCTCCGTCGATGGTCGACGCCACCTTCGCCAGTACGAAAGGGTGACCGGTGCGGCGGTGCCAGAGATAGGCCGCGAGTTGTTCTTCGACATCGTCGCTGAGCACATCGGTGATCACCTCCACCCCCGCGTGGCGCAGGCGAACCACCCCACTGCCATCTACGCGCTTGTCGGGATCCCCGGTGCCTACGACGACCCGGGCGACGCCTGCGGCGATTATGGCATCTACACAAGGTGGGGTCCGCCCCTGGTGCGAACACGGCTCCAGGCTCACCACCACTGTGGCCTCGGCGGCTCGACTCCCCGCTGCCTCCAGCGCCACTACTTCGGCGTGACGGCCACCGGGAGGCTCGGTGGCCCCGGTGGCCAAGAGAGCTCCCTCGGGGGAAAGTACCACCGCACCGACCCAGGGATTGGGGGAAGTCTGACCCCGAACTCCTGCCCCGAGAGCAAGGCAGACGCGCATCGCTTCAACGTGGGTCATGATCTGGCCCAGAGAGGCGTGATCGTCGGCGTCGGAGGTGCTGTGGGTCACGGTGCCTTGCTCAAGAACGTGGTGACCAGCTTTGCCACGCGACCCTCCGGGTCGCCGTGGTGGGTGAGTGTGAGTGGCACCAGCAGTTGTTCGGCCATAGCGCTGGCGTGCAGCCTGCTGATGTAGGCGGCGTCGCCCACCTCACTACGTCTACATGCGAAGACGATCTCGGCGACTCCCGCGACCACGGCGCTGTGAAGGCACATCGCACACGGTTCCAGCGTCGTGAACAAGGTGGCCCCGGGGGAGAGACGGCCGCTTGCTGCGGCGGCCCGGAGAGACGAAACCTCAGCGTGGGCCATGAGGTCGGCGTGCTCGGACTCACTACCGGAGATGGAAATCGCATCATTTCCATCCACAACACACGCACCGTTGGGGAACTCTCCCGCGCGGGCCGCGGCGTGCGCCGCGTCGAGGCAGACGGCCATCCACCGATCGTGATCGCTCATTTCCCCACGCTAATGCCGGGCCACTCGGCAGTGACAGGCTCTTGGCAGTGGGATCGTCGGGGCCCGGCCCCACCGAGGTCTCATTGCGCCGTCTGTGAAAGTGTCTCCAGCTGAGCAACAAAGGACGGAAGTGGGAGAATTCCTGCTCCGGTTGGTACATGACGTCACAAATCTCTGGTGGACAAGCGCTTGTCGAGTCCTTGATCCGAAACAAGGTCCGGACCGTGTTCGCGGTGCCTGGAGTTCAGTTGGATCATCTCTTCAACGCCCTCCACGACTTCCGCGACGAGATCCGTGTTGTCCATTGCCGCCATGAGCAAGGAGCGGGATACATGGCGCTGGGCTACGCCACCGCGACCGGAGAGCCAGGGGTCTGCGCGGTGGTGCCGGGTCCGGGCTTGCTGAATGCGTCTGCGGCGCTCGCCACGGCCTATGCGGTCAACGCTCCGGTGCTCTGTCTCGTCGGACAGATCCCCTCCGACGCCATCGGAAAGGGGTTTGGCCTACTCCATGAGCTTCCCGACCAGCTGGCAGTCGCCTCCGGACTCACAAAGTGGGCGGCGCGGATCGACTCGCCTGGCCAGGTGCCGGGGAGGGTGTCGGAGGCGTTCGCGCAGATGACCCAGGGCTGCCCCGGACCCGTTGAGTTGGAAATCGCCATGGACCAGTTGCAACAGGTGCAGGATGTCGATCTCACCCACGCGTCAGATCCGTCTGGTCCTCGTCCGCTGGATGAAGAGGCGATCGAGGCCGCGGCGCGGACGCTGGCGACGGCGGCGAACCCCTTGATAATTGTTGGTGGCGGGGCCGTCGAGGCCGGATCCTCGGTAAAGCGAATCGCCGAGTTGCTTCAGGCTCCGGTCAGCGCCTTGCGTACCGGTCAAGGCGTGCTCGACAGTCGCCACCCCCTGTTCGTGAACCAGCTGGCGGCCCACCGCTATTGGAAAACTGCCGACGTGATCCTCGGGGTAGGCACCCGTCTTCACCAGGCCCGCGAGTGGGGAACCGACGACGATTTGCAGATCGTTCGCCTCGACATCGACCCCGGCCGCCTCCAAGACGGCCAACTGGGAATCCTTGGGGATGCCCGAGAGACCCTCGGTGCCTTGAGTGAGGCGCTCGAGGCACGATTGGGGTCACCCCGACCGTCGCGGGCGGTGGAAGTGGATGCTCTCAAGGCTGATGCTGACCGTGATCTGGAGGCGTTAGAACCCCAGATCGCCTACCTGAAGGCCATGCGTGAGGCTCTCCCGGAGGACGGCATATTCGTCGAGGAACTGACCCAGGTCGGCTATGTCGCTCGACTGGCCTTCCCCGTCTACAGCCCGCGGACCTACATCACCCCGGGGTATCAGGGCACCCTGGGATACGGATTCCCGACTGCCCTTGGCGCCAAGATCGCCCATCCGGACAAGAAGGTGCTGTCGATCTCCGGAGATGGCGGCTTCATGTTCTGCGTCGGCGAACTGGCGACGGCCGCCCAACACAACATCGGGGTCGTCTCGGTGGTTTTCACCAACGATGCATACGGCAACGTTCAACGAATGCAGCGCGATCAGCACGGCGGGCGAATCATTGCCACCGATTTGATTAATCCTGACTTTGTTGAACTGGCGAAGGTCTTCGGCGTGAGCGGGTGTCGCGCTGAGTCCCCGGCGGAACTCCGAGACGCGATCGTGCGCGCTTTCGATCACGATGGTCCGACCGTCATAGAGGTGCCCATCGGCGACTTCCCCGACCCGTGGAAATGGTTGCTTTCGCCGAAGATCCGCTGATGGCTGACAATCCTTCGAGGACGCTGCGACGAACTCACCGAACGACGACTTCCCGCCCTCTCCAATATGTCCGAATATGGCAGATGATTGGCTTCATACTTGCCCCATGAGCCAAACAACGTTCCACCTGAATCCGATCTCGAACCATGATGCCGATGCGCTTCGCACTGTCGGTGGCCCCGCCTACATAGCCGATGAGTCTCCCGGCTACCCGTGCCGTCAGTGCCTGAGGGATGCTGAGGTGGGAGATGAACTGATCCTCGTCTCCCACGACCCCTTTGCGAGCGAATCAAAGTACCGGTCGGCCAGCCCGATCTTCCTGCACCGCCGCTCGTGCGCACCTCAGGCTGCCGATGGCGAGTTGCCGGCCCAGCTGACACGCCGCCAACTCTCGGTTCGTTCATTCGACGAATCAGAGATGATGATCGATGCCACGGTGATCGATGGGCATGATCTCGAGGAGACCATTCTCGGGTTCTTCGACGATGCCGAGTCGCACCGGATCCATGTCCACAATGCGCAGCGAGGATGCTGGGCCGTGAACGTCGAACGTGGCACACGCATCGGCTGAGCAGCGAAGCGCGGAGAGATCGGTGGTCAGCCGACAAGGATGCAGAAGGGATGGCCGGCCGGATCGGCATAGACGTAGAGAGGTTCCTCCGGATCGTCGAAGCGGTCCTGCAGGAGGGTTGCGCCCAGGGCCAGCGCTCGCTGGTGCTGGGCGGTGAGGTCCGCCGTGGTTGCCACCGTGAGATCGAGGTGCAGTTGCTGGGGCACCGACGGGCGGGGCCAGGTTGGCGCAGCGAGTTCGGAGACTTGCTGGAACGCGAGACGGGGTTGTCCGCCTGTGTCGATGAGAACAAGCCAGTCCCGGCCGCTCGGATCGGCTTGCCCGGGCAGCGGAAGCTCGTCACCTGAGCGGTACACGTAGCCGAGAAGCTGGCGGTAGAACTCCGCCAATGAGCGAGCGTCGGTCGTATCGAGGACCACGGCACAGAGGATCGGATAACTCTCGGGCATCGAGAGATCTTGTCACGCAGCCACGGAGCAAGAAGACCCCGGATTGGAAATCCAGCGCTCGTATCCCTTGCTCGCAGGGCCTTGCACTGGCACTGTTGCGTGACCTATTCGGCCAGCGATCGGTAACCGCGTGGCGAGACCGGACGAGAAACGCCCCTCACGAGTCAGACGGCAGCTGTGGATCCTTGGTGCTGCCCTGGCTTCAGTGGCAGCGGTGGCGGTCGCGGTTGCCCTTCGCTTTCGAGATACCGAGACTCCGGTCAGCGTGGCTGCCGTGGTGGAAGACTTCGAAGCCGCGGCGAGCACCACAACACGACCCAGCGTCACCCTGTCGCCGAGCACGGCATCGCCAGCGAGCACAACCACATCGGTCGTCGAAGAGTCCGCGGTGACCGGTCTCATGACTCTTGGCCAACCTGGTGTCTACGTCTACGTAACTACCGGTGGCGAGGAGACGGGCGCCCTCAGTGGGGCGAGCCACACCTACCCGGCGGAAACGACGATCGCCGTACAGGCTGGTGGATGCGGGCTGATACTGAGGTGGCGCCCGCTCGAAGAGCGTTATGAAGAGTGGGAAACATGCCTCCAGGATGGTGCGCTGGTCATTCCCCGATACACGACCTTCCATGAGTTTTTTGGCACCACCGATCGACAGGATTTTGATTGCGAGCCTGCCATCGTGCTGGTGCCTCTGGCCGGCGACGGCCATGGTGATTCGACGTGCGTCGCCGGCGGCCTCACCGAAATTGTCAGTACACGGACCCTGTCCTCGAAGAGCATCACCGTGGGCTCACAAGAGATCAACGCGGTTGGTGTGGTTCTAGAGGCGGTGCTGCAGGGGGACGGCACTGGCACCACCCGCGCCGAGATGTGGATCTCGGAAGATGATGGCACGATTCTCAGCTGGTCGGAGGTGGTGGACAGCATCGCGGGCTCGGTGATCGGAGATGTGAGCTACGCGGAGAGTTTCGAGATTCAGCTCACCTCGCTTGAACCGGAGCGATGAAGATCGCTGACGATCTTGTACACCGTGTGCTCATCAAGTGTCTCGTGCTCGAGCAGAGCTTCCGCCAATCCGTCGAGTTCGGCTCGGTGTTCGCGAAGAGTCTTTAGCGCAGTGGCGTAACACTCCTCGACGATCCTGCGTATTTCTGAATCGACCAGGGCGATGGTTGCGGCGGATGGGGCGATCGGGCCGGCCCCGGCGGGGAGCTCCTGACCAGGAGCGGGAAGAACTGCGACCGGTCCGATAGCGGGGGACATACCCCATCTGCCGACCATGTGACGGGCAAGACCGGTGACATGGTCGAGATCGGATTCGGCCCCGGTGGTCACCTCGTCGAACACCACCTCCTCAGCGGCCCGACCGCCCAGTGCACCCACGATTCGACCGAGGAGATAACTCTTCGTATAGGAGTAGCGGTCGGCATCAGGGCTTTGGAACGTGACTCCGAGAGCCTGTCCTCGGGGAATTATGGAAACCTTGCGGACCGGGTCGGCGCCTTCTTGGAGTACCCCCAACAAGGCATGACCAGACTCGTGATAGGCGGTACGCCGGCGATCGTCGTCCTCGATCACGATGCGTCGCTCGGCACCGAGCACGATCTTCTCGAGGGCATCGGTGACATCACCGTGTTCGACCTCGTCGTGTCCTCGCTTGGCCGCGGTGAGAGCGGCCTCGTTCATCAGATTGCGTAGATCGGCACCGACCATGCCCGGCGTCATCGAGGCGATGGCGCCAAGATCAGCGTCCTCGGCCAGAGGCACGTTTCGGGTGTGAATGGCGAGGATCGCCTCGCGGCCCGCGTGGTCAGGTGGGCTCACCACCACGTGCCTGTCGAAGCGGCCGGGTCGGAGAAGGGCGCTGTCGAGCACTTCCGGCCGGTTGGTGGCGGCCAGCACGATCACTCCCTCGCTCCCAGTGAAACCGTCCATCTCAGTGAGGATCTGATTGAGTGTCTGTTCGCGCTCATCGTGGCCGCCCATCGTGGCGCCGCCTCCTCGAGCCCGCCCGATCGCATCGAGTTCGTCGATGAAGACGATGGCAGGAGCCGACTGCTTGGCCTGCTCGAACAGATCGCGAACCCGACTCGCTCCGACCCCGACGATCATCTCTATGAACTCCGAGGCCGACATCGAGAAGAATGGGACGTCGGCCTCTCCGGCAACTGCTCGCGCCAGGAGGGTTTTGCCCGTTCCGGGAAGGCCGCTCAGCAGAACTCCCTTGGGGATGGAGCCCCCCAGCTTGGAGTACTTCTCGGGCTCTCGAAGGAAGTCGACAAGTTCTGCGAGCTGCTCCTCTGCTTCATCTATGCCCGCGATGTCATCGAAACAGGTGCGGCTGCTGCTCTGCTCGTAGCGCTTGGCCTTTGATCGGCCGAACCCCCCGAGGAGGCCACCGCCACCACCCCCGCCGCCCCTGGCCCGTAGCACCCGGAACCCCAGCACGAATATCCCGACGAGCAAGAGTGTAGGGAGCAAGCCGAGGAGCAGCCGCTGCCAGAAGGGCGTCGGATCGTCGATCGGTTTCGCGTTCACTACGACATCGTTCGCGATCAGGCGAACCAGCAGATCGTCCTCCGCGAACGAGGGTCGCTCGGTCTTGAAGTCCTCGACCTCCTGCTCGTCATCACCATCGGGAACGATCACGGGCTCGGTGAAAATGCCCTGAATGTCTTCGCCCCTCGATGTCACCTCCGCCACGTTCCCCTCGTCGATCTGTTCCACGAACAAGGTGTAGGGGACACGTTGGTGGTCGTCGCCGCCACCCACCACTGCGGAGATGATCAGGTTCACCACCAGGAGGGCGAGTATGAATTTCCAAACCCTTTTCGAAGGGCGCCGGGGAGTGACCGTCTTCGCTGGTTCGTCAGCCAGGTCGGCGCCTTCGACCTGCCAACCTCGAGGCGAGGCCGGATCGTCACCGGCTGGGGTTCTGCGCATCGACCCGTCGTCGTCCTCCTTCGAGGTCTCGGTGGTAGGACTTTTGTCTCTTCTTGTGAGCATGGCGCGGATCCGTCTCAGCCCCGGGTTGTGGAGTGCCTGCCTGCGGCCAAGGTGGGGGCCCTGACATGAGGGTCATGCAGGTAAGGAATGAAACAGTTCGCGCCCCGCCGGCTGATCCCGAATGTCGTCATTTGGGGCAATCTGACATCACCCGCTCAACTGCTCTCTCCGCTCTCGCATGGGCCAGATCGCAGCTGAGCACAACTCGGGTCCACACCGCCCAACCGGTACCTACACCGACAAGGTTTGCCAGCAGGTCACGCGAGTCGGAGGTGCGTCCGACGTGGTGTTGGACGAGTTCGAGCACGGTACCCATGAGGGCCACCGCCACCAGCACGACACTCGCCCGTAGCCGTCTGGAGCGACGCTCGGTGACGGACTGCCGCCCCGGACACCACACAGCCGCCAACAACCAAACCAGAGAGATCCCCGCATAGCTGGCGAAATGAAAGGTGTAGTCCGGCGCAAGGGTCGGGATCGCATCGGCTGGGGCCAGCGAAGCGGCGCTCACCGCGATGCTGGAGAGGACCGCCAAAGGCCGCATCAGTCGGACAGCCAGGGCGTGGACCGCTTCGCAGCTCATGGGAAGGGAACCTGCACGGCCCATCGTCGCTTCCCGGATGGATGCCGTGAAGTCAAGTGGCCCGGAGACCGATGATTCACATGGCTGCCGCTTGCCGCGGCGATGGGCGACGCCTATTTGTTGTGACCCGGGGCGTCAGCGGAGCGTCCCCCTCGTGATTCAGACTTGTCGTTCCCGGTCGAGGCCGTCTCGGCACCTTCGGGATCCGGATCTTCGTGGTTGCGGCCGTGACCGTTGCCGTTCTTCTCGGACTTGTTGTCGGCGTTCCCGTTCCCGTTCTCGCCGGAGTTGCCGCGTTGCTTGGGGCGCTCGCAGTCGGCGACCACCGTGGTGAAGTCGATCTGGCCGATGTCGTTGGTTCTCACCGACTTGAAGTCGGGGTCGACTTCGCTCGTCTTGAGCTGCTCCTTGCCGAGGTCGGACTGGGCGAGATAGCGGTTGATGCATCCTCGCCCGGTGCCCTCGTAGAGCGAGTTCCAGAGCTTCATGAACATGCCATGGTTGATTTGGCCGTTGGGGCCCGCCACTTCAGCGGAACGCAGGCCGCACTCGCCACCAAGCGTGTAGGGCAGATGACCGGCCGGTTCGGCTGTTTCGTCATCTCGGTCCGGGAATGTGACTGTGACTGGCTCTTCTGAGCCTTCCTCGACGCGGGTGAGTTCGTCGACCACGACTTCGTCGACGGTGACGCCATAAGTCGCGTTCACCGGGTCGCCCTGAAGGCTGCAGTCGTACTGGTCTCCGGTCGAGGTCGTGTTCCACGAGAAAAGGTGGTATATCTCGTCGTAACCGAAGTTGAAGACGGTCTCTTCTGCTTCCTCGGTGGTCTCTTCGGCCTGTTGGGGCTCTTCCTCCACGCCCTCCTGGGCGAACGCGAGGCCGGTGAAGGCGAGGGCGCCCACGGTGGCGAGTATTCCGAATCCCAGTTTCGAGCTTCGCACGGTGATGCACCTCTGTGTCCAGGCCATGGCGTGCACGGCCGATCGATTTAGCGGTTCTGTGGGGTAGATCGCCGGGCGTCATCGATTCGTTACACAGCAGCGAGGAATTCTTTCGAATGAGCCCCTGATCTGACGGTCAGAGCCTTAGGCAGCTCGCTCACTGTCGGAGACGGCCGCTAAAGCGAGACTGCCAACATGGCTCGCAGAGTAGGGTCGGCGTCGATCGAGATCCGGCTTGCGAAGATCCAAGCCGCGATCATGGCCAAACAGCTCTGGAGCCGATCACCGTGGAACTCGCGATAGATCGAATCGGCTCGGACTCGACAGGTCCTCTGTTCGAGAGTGCTCTCCAACTGCGTCGTGCACTCGATGCGGAGAGAGACCCAGCTCTCGATCCCGACAGCGAGCCCTTGTTTCGGGCCGCACTGGCCGGTACCGATACGTTCGAACTCCATACGGTTATCGCGTCTCGTGACGGCATGGCAGTTGGGATCGCAGTGGTGTCGACTCACCACATGGAGACCAACGACGACAAGGCTGAGGTCGATCTCGAAGTTCACCCCGATCACCGTCGTCTCGGGATCGGGTCGGTTCTGGCCGATGCCGTGGTCGGTATTGCCGAAGCCGGCGGGCGCACCTCCCTGACCGCCTACAACGTGAGTAGCACTGCGGCGAAAGCCTTCTGGGGAAGTCTGGGCGCTGAGGAGAGAGCGGTCGACAGGCATAGCCGCCTTTGGCTGGCCGAGACCAACGAATCACTGATGCTCGAGTGGGTGGCGAGGCGGACCGTACGCGCCGGTGGTTACCGGCTCGAACACTTCCGAGGCGTGACACCGCCACACCTCCTGGCCTCCGTCGCCCATCTCACCAACGCCATGAACGACGCGCCGCGCGACGACCTTGAGTGGGAGGACGACGTCTGGAGTGAGCAGGATGTTCTCCAACTCGACGAACTGATCATCGGTCGCGGTCGCGAACGTTGGGCCAGTGTGGCGTTCGGGCCCGATGACGAGCCCGCCGGGCTCACGACAGTCTCGCTGCAGCACGAGAAGCCCCGCTTCGCGCACCAAGGCAACACCGCCGTCGACCACGAGCACCGAAACCGGGGTCTGGGGCGCTGGCTCAAGGCAGACATGTGGCTTCGTCTGCGCAGTGATGCTCCCTACGTCGAGGCCATCGACACCGACAACGCCGAGTCCAATGACCCGATGCTGGCGATCAATGTGGAGATGGGATTTGAGCCCCTCATCGAGTGGTCTGTGGCCCAAGCCGACACCTCTGTTTTGAGGGGTCGCCTACGCGCCAGACAGGAAGCTACGAGTTCCTCTGCATGAATGAGAGTTGCTAGCTTTCCAGTAGACAATTCAGGGCCACCGGCTGCCGGTGCCCGGAAAAGGAGCCTCGGCATGCCCAATGAGGTCACCACGCGAACGCTCAACGGCGACGATCTCGCTGCGATAGTCGATATCGACGAGAGAACCGGCGGCGTAAACCGGAAAGCGTTCTGGGAGGGGAAGGTGCTGATCCAGGAGGGCTCCAGGCCGCCATGGACATCACGAGTCGCCGAGTCTGATGGCCAGGTGATCGGCTTCTTGTTCTGCCACTACGACGAGCTCGAATTCGGGCTTCCCGGTACCACCGCATGGGTCGACATCCTGGGTGTTCATCCCGGATATCGGCGCTTGGGGGTTGCTGCCACCTTGATCGAGGACTTCACCTTCTCCGCCGAGGATCTCGGGATCGAGAGGATCTTCACCCTCGTCAGCGAAAGCGATCATCCCGATGTCGGGAAGTTCTTCAACAGCCAGGGCTTTTCGGAAGGTCGCATGAAGCACTTCCGAAAGGACCTGAAGGGCAGCGACGACTAGGTCCATTCCCGGCCGGTAGGCCCCGACTACCCGAATGAGAGTACGAATCTGGCCTGATGGGCAGCAGCTAGCCAAGTGGATGATGGTGGTGGCCCGGGTCGCCCTGTCGGTGCAGATCGGCGAGGGCGGCTCAGCGTGGCAGGCCGCGACCAACTGGGGTCTATGACGCGAACGGAAGGCTCGGGGCCGTTGGTCATGGCTCGTCGAGCGAGTCGAGGGCGGTGCTAATCGCTCTGCGAGCCGAGTCGCCCAATGGCAGCTGCGGCAAACGGCTTGGTCCCAGATCACCGAACCGCATCGAGGCGGCAGTCTTTACCACGGAGATGTACTCAGCTTCATGCTCGTTCTCCCAGGCGAAGCTGTTGAAGGGCAGCATCTTCTCCTGCCACAGCGTCAGTGCCTCGTGGTGGCGTTGCCGCGCGA
>CAXMSE010000007.1:0-9895 GCA_964196195.1 uncultured Gammaproteobacteria bacterium
TCGACAGCGGCTACGACGTTCCCACCCACGTGGAGAACTACGAAGTGTTCTCCGGTGAAGGCGACGAGTCCGTGGTGATGCTCACCACCTCTACCGGTTCGCCTCACACCGCGGCGATCGCCGAGGACCTCATCGAAGACGGGATGTTCGCCATCCCGCTGTCGTGGTACTCCGGCTGGGCCGATCCCGAGATCGGCAAGAACGTGTTCGAGGTGCAGACCAACTACTGCGTCGAAGCAATGAACGGTGTCTCCTACCTTGCGGAGCAGTTCGGCAACAAGATTGCCATCGCCGGCTTCCCTGGCGACTACGGCCAGGACGGTGCTATCGGTGCCAAGGTCGCCGCTGAGGCCCTCGGCCTCGAGGTGGTCTACGACGGCGAGGCTGCGGTTGTTCCCGGCGCCGACCAGACGCCGGTGATCACCGGAATCGTCGAATCGGGCGCCGACTTCGTGTGGCTCACCACCAACCCGGGTACTGCTGCAGAACTCCTCGGTGGCGCGGCCGCCGGTGGCTTCACCGGCATGTGGTCAGGTAACAGCCCCACTTGGAATCCTGCCCTGCTCAACACCGGCGTCGGCCCCTATGCCGATACCAACTACATCCACTCCACCTACACGGTGTTGTGGGGGGTCGGCGATGCTCCCGCTATGGCGGACATGATCTCGGTGATGGAGGCGCGTCGTCCTGATGCTCCCCTCGACGACACCTACATCATCAGCTGGATCCAAGGTCGGATCAGTGAGCAGGTCATTCGTCAGGGACTCGCCAATGGCGACATCTCCCGCGACGGTATGGTGGCTGCTGCCAACGAGATCACTGTTGATCTCGGTGGCCTGGCTCCCGACCAGAGCTGGGGTGGCGATCCCAACGACGGAGTCGTCCGTAGCTCCTACATGTACGACGTGGACATATCCGTCTACTCGCCGGGTGCCACCGTCTCCGAAGGTGGCGGCACGGGCTACGTCCTCCTCGAAGGTCCGTTCGTGTCCGACACGGCGGCCGCGTGGGACTACGAGCCCTGCTTCAAGCCCTCCTAGGGCCTGAATTCTGTGATTGTGGGCGGGGACGACTCGTCCCCGCCCACAATCTGAATCCATTCGACCACCATCGGGGAACGATCGTCTTGCTTGAAGTAGCCAACCTTGAAGTCGTGTACAACGAGGTGATCCTTGTTTTGCGCGGCCTGTCTATCGAGGTGCCTGAAGGCGAGATCGTCGCCCTCCTCGGTGCCAACGGCGCCGGCAAGACCACCACCGTGCGCGCCATCGCCGGCCTGCTCGATTTCCATGAGGGTGATGCCACCAAGGGCAGCATCACGTGGAACGGTGAAGACATCACCGAGGCGAGTCCGTCCCACATCGTGGAGGCCGGAATCACCCAGGTGATGGAGGGACGGCGCGTGTTCGCCGAACTCACCGTGGACGAAAACCTCGCCACCGGCGGCTTCACCGTTCGCGACAAGGCAAAGAACGCGGCATCCTACGACCGCGTCATGGGACTCTTCCCACTCTTGCACGAGAGGCGCAAGCAGACCGCTGGCTACCTCTCCGGCGGTGAGCAGCAGATGCTCGCCATCGGCCGGGCCCTTATGTCGGACCCGAAGCTCCTCATCCTTGATGAGCCGTCACTCGGATTGGCACCCATGCTCATCGAACAGATCCGCGACATCATCGTCGACATCAACAAGCAGGGGGTGAGCGTGCTGTTGATCGAACAGAACGCGATGATGGCCCTCTCGATCGCTGCTCACGGCTACATCCTCGAAACGGGCAAGGTTGTGATGGACGGCGAGGCAAAGAAGCTCCTGGCCGACGAGGATGTCCAGGAGTTCTATCTCGGCCTCCACGGCGAAGGTGGCGAACGCAAATCGTTCCGAGACGTCAAGCACTACAAGCGGCGTAAGCGCTGGCTGTCCTAGGAAAGCTGATCCGACATGAGCGAACCACTACTCGAAATCGACGACATCACCCTTCGCTTCGGAGGCGTAACAGCCATCCATAGTGTGAGCTGCCATGTGAATGAGGGTGAGCTTTTTTCGATCATCGGCCCCAACGGTGCGGGCAAGACATCGATCTTCAACAGCATCAGCCAGGTCTACCGGCCCCAGACCGGCGACATCCGCTGGAAGGGCGAGAGCATCATGGGCACCCGCCCCGACCGGGTCGCCGCGATGGGTATAGCGCGCACATTCCAAAACATCGAACTCTTCCCCCAGATGACAGTGGTCGACAACCTCCTGACCGGCCGCCATGTGGCCATGAAGCAGTCGTGGTTGGCGGGCGCCATATGGGTAGGAGCGGCAAAGAAGGAAGAGATGGCAAACCGCCGCAGGGTGGAGGACATCATCGACTTCCTCGAAATCGAGCAGTGGCGAAAGCATCCCGTTGCCCTTCTCCCGTATGGTTTCCAGAAGAGGGTCGAACTGGGCCGCGCTCTGGCCATGGAGCCCGAGCTTCTCCTGCTCGACGAGCCCGTGGCCGGAATGAACCTCGAGGAAACCGAGGACATGGCCCGCTTCATTCTCGATATCCGACGCGAACTCGGGATTGCGATGATCATGGTCGAACACGACATGGGCCTCGTCATGGACATCGCCGATCGCATCATGGTGCTCGACTTCGGCGAGAAGATCGCCGAGGGAACTCCGGCAGAGGTCCAGAGCGATCCCAATGTGATCGCGGCCTATCTCGGGAGCAGCGATCTCCACGTGGCCAACGAGTGATGCCCTGACGACCATGAACGCGGTCGAGAGCTACGTACAGGGGGGCTGGCATCGACCCGATACCGGCACCTCGATCCTCCACGCGGTCACCGGCCACGAGCTGGCCATGATCTCGTCTTCGGGTATCGACATGGCGGCGGTGGTTGCGCACGCCCGCGAAGTGGGTGGACCTGCACTTCGCGACATGACGTTTCACGATCGCGCCGCGATGCTGCGAAACCTCGGCAAGCACCTGCTCTCCGCCACCGATCACCTCTACGAGTTGTCTACCGCAACCGGCGCTACCCGCTCCGATTCGTGGATCGACATCGAGGGCGGTGCCGGGGTCTTGATGACCTATGCCAGCAAGGGACGCCGTGAACTACCCAACGCCAAGGTATTCGTCGACGGCGACACCGAAGCTCTGAGCCGCGACGGATCCTTCCTTGGCGTGCACATCGCCGCCCCCCGCCATGGCGTGGCGGTGCACATCAACGCCTTCAATTTTCCGTGCTGGGGGATGCTCGAGAAGCTTGCTCCCACCCTTCTCGCCGGGATGCCGGCCATAGTGAAGCCGGCCAGCCAGACTGCCTTTCTCACCGAGGTGATGGTGCGTGACATCATTGAGAGCGGCCTGTTGCCCGAGGGCTCACTCCAGCTGGTCAGCGGGAGCGCGGGCGACCTGCTCAGCCATCTCGATGGCCAGGACGCAGTGGCGTTCACCGGGTCGGCCGACACCGCACGCAAGCTGAAGGTCCACCCGACGATCGTCGACCATTCGGTTCGTTTCAACGCCGAAGCCGACTCGCTCAACGCCGCGATCCTCGGAGAGTCGGCGGGACCGGGTACGGCCGAATTCGCGCTCTTCGCCGACGAGGTAGTGAAGGAGATGACCACCAAGGCGGGCCAGAAGTGCACCTCCATCCGGCGGGTAATCGTGCCTGCGAACATCGCGGGGGCCGTCGAAGAAGCCATCGCGGAACGGCTCCGAAGCGTTCGGGTCGGTGATCCCGGCGATGAATCCACCGGGATGGGCCCGCTCGCGAGCATCGCCCAACGCGATGAGGTGAAGCGTGCCATCGCCGCCCTGTCCGATGTGGGTGAGCCGGTTATCGACCAGTGTGAATTCCACGACGTCGACGCCGAGCGGGGGGCGTTCATGGCCCCCACCTTGATGAGAGCCAACGACCCTCGAGCGAGAGCCGTTCATTCCATTGAAGCGTTCGGTCCGGTGGCAACCGTGATCGCGTATGAGGGCACGGCCGACGCGGTGGAGCTCGCGGCATTGGGAGAGGGCAGCCTGGTCGCATCGGTCTTTACCCCCGATGGCGGCGAAGCGGCCGAACTCACTCTCGGGATCGCCGCTCACCACGGCCGTGTCCACGTGGTAGATGAGCGTTGTGGACGCACCAGCACCGGCCACGGTGCGCCCCTGCCTCAGCTGGTGCATGGCGGCCCCGGTAGAGCCGGCGGGGGCGAGGAGCTGGGTGGTATTCGAAGCGTGATGCACTACATGCAACGCACGGCGGTGCAGGGCTCGCCCGACATGCTCACCGCCATAACCGGAAAGTGGATCGAGGGCTCGCGGCGCAACGATCATGGTCATCCGTTCAAGCTCCACTTCGAAGATCTCCAGATCGGCGACTCCATCGAGACGCCCAGCCGCACCATCACCATCGAAGACATCGAGCGCTTCGCCGACCTCACCGGCGACTACTTCTACGCCCACATGGACGAAGAGGCCGCCAAGGCGAGCCCGATCTTCGATGGTCGCGTCGCCCACGGCTATTTCGTGGTGGCCGCGGCCGCAGGATTGTTCGTGTGGCCCGACCCGGGGCCGGTGTTGGCCAACTACGGCCTCGATAACCTGCGTTTCGCCACGCCTACCTATCCGGGTGCCGAACTCAGAGTCTACCTCACGTGCAAGGAGAAGTCGTTGAGATCCGGCGCCGGTTATGGCGAGGTGAGGTGGGACACTCAGGTCGTCAACCAGGATGATGATGTCGTGGCCGCCTACGACGTACTCACAATGGTTGCCTGCAAGGAGAGCTGAACGAGCATGACCATCGATCCCCAGCAACGATTCGACGCAATAATCGCCGCCGACGAGCGGATCGAAGCCGACGATTGGATGCCGGACGACTATCGCAGCACCCTCATTCGCCAGGTGGCTCAGCACGCCCACTCCGAGATCATCGGGATGCAACCGGAAGGGGAGTGGATCCCTCGGGCCCCATCGCTGCGCCGCAAGGCGATCCTCACCGCCAAGGTGCAAGATGAGGCGGGCCACGGGCTCTACCTCTACGGCGCCACCGAGACCCTCGGCATCGAGCGCGCCGAGCTCCTCGAGCTCCTCCACACCCGCAAGCAGAAATACTCCAGCATCTTCAACTATCCCGCACTCACGTGGGCCGACGTCGGTGCCATCGGTTGGCTGGTCGACGGCGCCGCGATCACCAATCAGGTACCCCTGTGTCGGTGCTCGTACGGGCCCTACGGACGAGCGATGGTGAGGGTCTGCAAGGAGGAGAGCTTCCACCAACGCCAGGGCTTCCAGATCATGCTCACCCTCGCAGAGGGCACCGATGAGCAAAAGGCGATGGCCCAGGGCGCCCTCGATCGCTGGTGGTGGCCGAGCATCATGATGTTCGGGCCACCCGACACCGAATCGATCCACAACGCCCGCAATATGGCGTGGGGAATCAAGCGCTACACCAACGACGAGCTACGCCAGAACTTCGTCGACATGACGATCCCCCAAGCTGAGCTGCTGGGGCTCACGATGCCCGACCCGGATCTTCGCTGGAACGAGCAGCGAGGCCACTACGACTACGGCGAGCCCGACTGGGAAGAATTCATGCAGATGGTTCGTGGAGAGGGTGAGATGCCGGCCCAACGCATCAGGGTACGAAAGTCCGCGCACGACGATGGCGCCTGGGTCCGTGAGGCGGCCGAGGCCTATGCACAGAAGCACGAGGCCGCGGCATGACCGGCTCGTGGCCCATGTGGGAGGTGTTCGTGAGGGCTCGTAGGGGAGTCGACCACGTGCATTTCGGCTCGGTCCATGCCGCCGACGGAGAAAGCGCTCTCCAGGCAGCGCGCGATCTCTTCACCCGGCGCCAGGAGGGCGTGAGCATCTGGGTGGTGCGATCAAGCGACGTTGTGGCGTCAGATCCAGACGACGAGGCCGAACTGTTCGAGCCCGCCGCCGACAAGGAGTATCGGTTCCCCACCCACTACGAGCTCCCGGCCGAAGTCGACCACATGTGAACCGATGACCGACCCTTGCCTGCTGACCCACCTCCTCCGCCAGGGCGATCGCGCCCTGGTGCTGGCCCAACGACTCGGACAGGTCATCACCCACGCGCCCGAGCTCGAAGAGGACATGGCCGTCGCCAACATCAGCCTCGATCTGATCGGACAGGCCCGGCATCTCTACACCTACGCGGGTGAGGTGGAGGGACTCGGGCACGACGAGAACCACTTCGCCTACTGGCGCGGCGCCGAAGAGTTCTTGAACCCCCAGCTCGTCGAGCAGCCCAACGGCGACTTTGCCGTCACGATCGTCCGCCAGTTCTTCCACGATGCCTACGCCCTCCACTACTGGGAGTCGATGGAGGCGAGCTCAGATGCCACCCTGGCCGCGCTCGCCGCACGCGCTCGCAAGGAGACCAGCTTTCACCTGCGCCACTCACGGGGCTGGGTGGTGCGGCTCGGCGACGGCACCATGGAGAGTCATCGCCGTGCCCAGCTCGCGACCGATTTGCTCTGGCGGTTCACCACCGACCTCGCTTCGATCACCGATGAGACCGACCTCCACGATTCCGGAGTGGTGCCCGACTCCGAGGTCGGTGGGTGTTGGAGCGACACCGTGGTGGCGGCGCTGGCGGAGGCCAACTTGGAAGTTCCCGCCGATACCGACATGGTCACGGGTGGATGGCACGGCCACCACAGTGCCCATCTCGGCCCCCTCCTCGAGGAGCTTCAGGCCCTCACGCGCGCGCACCCCGGAGCCCAGTGGTGAACCCGAGCCCCGCCGAGCTGGTCCTCGGTGTTGAAGACCCCGAGCTGCCTTATGTGACCATCGGCGATCTCGGCATGGTGAGATCGGTCGATGCCGACGGTTTGAGGGTGAGAGTCGTGCTGACGCCCACCTACACGGGATGCCCCGCAACAGAGCAGATACAAGCCGATGTCGAGACGGCCCTTCGTGGAGCCCACTTCGAGCCCGAGGTCGAGTTCGTATTGAGCCCGCCGTGGACCACCGACTGGATAACCGTCGATGGCCGTCGCAAGCTTTCAGCTGCAGGTATCGCTCCACCTCCTCCGGTCGGAGCGAGTTCGTCGATGCCCGTCGATACCCCGCTCGAATGCCCCCGCTGTGGCTCTCGACGCACCCGCCGACTCGCCGACTTCGGAGCCACCGCGTGCAAGGTGCCGTACCGCTGCGGGGCGTGTAGCGAGCCATTCGAAGCATTCAAGGCGTACTGATCTTGTCCGACACCGCTCCGCCCCCGATGGCTCCGACCTTCGCCCTGCTCCCGGTGATCGAACTCCGTCACGACACCACCGCATCGGTGGTGGTCACCCTGGACCCCGGCGACGATCCCCGGTTCCGCTTCGTTCACGGCCAGCACCTCACCTTCCGTCGCGAATTCGACGGGGTCGAGGTGCGACGGAGCTATTCGATCTGCGCGCCCGCCCCCGACGGTGCACTCCGGGTTGCCATCAAGCTGGTCGACGGGGGCGTGTTCTCCACCTGGGCCAACCGCGAGCTCGCGGTCGGTGACGAACTCGACGTCATGAGTCCGACGGGGCATTTCACCTGTGATCTCCAGCCCGATGCGGCCCGCAGCCACGTAATGGTCGCGGCAGGCAGCGGTATCACCCCGATCCTGTCGATCGCATCCACCGTGTTGGCCTCAGAGCCCCGCTCCTCTGTCACCTTGCTGCAGGTCAATCAGACCACCGCGTCGATCATGCTTCTCGAGGAGGTTGAAGCCCTCCACAACCGCTACCTCGGCCGGCTCCAGATCTGGAACGTGCTGACGCGAGAACCTACGGTCTCAGAGCTGTTCACCGGGCGCCCCGATCGCGAGCGGTTCACACAGTTCTTCACCCTCGGGGTGCTCCCGACGAGCCCGTCGGAGGTGTTCGTGTGTGGGCCCGAGGAACTGGTAGCCACGGTGCGCGAGGCCTACCGCGAACAAGATGTCGATCCCGCCCACGTCCACGACGAGCTTTTCACGAGCTCTCAAATGGGGCGGGTGGCATCGGCCGGTCCCCGCGAGGTGGCGGCCACTGCTTCGCCGATCGCCACCGGGGCTGCGGTTCTCCACGGCCGAGAGACCACATTCGCGGTATACGAGGGCGACTCTGTTCTCGACGCCGCCCAACGCGCCAGACCCGACGTTCCGTTTTCGTGTCGCGCTGGGGTCTGTTCCACGTGCCGGGCCTTCCTGTCCGACGGCAAGGTCGAGATGGAAGTGACTCATGGCTTGGTGCCGGGCGAGGCCGAGGCCGGCTACGTACTCACCTGTCAGTCCCGGCCGACCACCGCCACCGTACGAGTCGATTTCGACCGCTGAGCAAGAGAGGACTCTGATCAAGATGGCAGAACCCGAGGTCTACCAAGCGATCGAGACGGCTTCGGTAGACGAGCTTCGGGCCCTCCAGAATCAGCGACTGGTCGCCACGGTTCGGAATGCCTATTACAACATCGATCACTATCGAGCGAAGTTCGACGCGGTCGACCTCCACCCCGACGACATAGAGGGCATCGACGACCTGTCGAGATTGCCGTTCCTCGTGAAGGACGATCTGAGGGCGGCCTATCCGTTCGGGATGTTCTCGGTACCGCGAACCGACCTCATCCGCATCCATGCGTCCTCGGGCACGACAGGCAAGCCGACGGTGGTGGGCTACACGAGAAACGACATCGACATGTGGGCCACTGTCATGGCCCGGTCGATCTTCGCGGCCGGCGGACGCCCCGGCGACCTGGTCCATGTGGGTTACGGCTACGGTCTTTTCACCGGAGGCCTCGGCGCGCACTACGGCGCGGAGAAGCTCGGATGCACCGTTGTGCCCATGGGCGGCGGCCAGACCGAGAAGCAGGTCTCGTTGATCGCCGATTTTCAGCCCTCGGTGATCATGGTGACACCGTCCTACTGCCTGAATCTCATCGACGAGATGGAAAGGCAGGGAATCGACCCCGCCAGCACCTCTCTCAAGGTCGGGATATTCGGCGCCGAGCCGTGGACCGAAGGCATACGTGAGGCGATCGAGGAGCGCTTGGCCATGGATGCCGTCGACATCTACGGGCTCTCAGAGGTGATCGGCCCCGGCGTCGCCGCGGAGTGTGCGGAGACCAAGGACGGCCTCACGATCTGGGAAGACCACTTCTACCCCGAGGTAATCGACCCCGTCACCGGGGAAGCCATGCCGGATGGGGAGGAGGGGGAGTTGGTCATCACCTCGCTCACCAAGGAGGCCCTGCCGGTGATCCGCTATCGCACCCGCGACATCACCACCCTGTTGCCCGGTGCCACCCGCTCCATGCGTCGCCTTGCGCGGGTGACGGGCCGCACCGACGACATGCTCATCATCCGTGGAGTCAACGTCTACCCGTCCCAGATCGAGCACGAACTCATGAAAGTCGAGGGTCTGTCAGCTCACTACCAGCTCCACACCACCAGGGACGCCAACATGGTCGGCCTCGTCGTGAAGGTCGAGTCGGAACTGGAGGTCGATCCCGACGCCGCAGTCCAGCTCGCTGCTCGAGCCCGAGCCCAGATCAAGACGATGGTGGGGGTCACCGCTGAGGTCGAGGTGCTGGCTCCGTTCGCAGTGCCGCGCAGCGAGGGTAAGGCCCAGCGAGTGGTGTGACCCTCGATCGGGAGGGATCTAGCCGGTCTCGCCGAGAGAGGCGGCTCGGGCCTCGGCACTGACCCTGCGCATCAGTTCGGTGAGGGTGGTGAGCTCTTCAGCACTCAGGGACGAAAAAACTACGGCCTCCCTGGAGTTCTGCTCGCCGTAGGCCGCCACCAGCCGGTCGGCGCCGTCGGGGGTGAGGCTGACCGTAACCAGGCGACGGTCGGCGGATTCGCGTCGGCGGTCGACCAGCCCGTCGCGTTCGAGGGTGTTGAGAGCGCTGGAGATCGCGGCCCGGCTCAATCCGGCCAGTCGAGC
>CAXMSE010000008.1:0-7251 GCA_964196195.1 uncultured Gammaproteobacteria bacterium
AACCAGGACGGCGGCACGAGAAACCGGGGGCCCGCTCACCCCACCTTCGGATACCTCGATATCGCCCCAGTCGATCGCGATCCTCATCCCGGAGCCATCCAGCCGGCGGTTGGTGGCCTCGGCCGCGGCTGTGGCCTGATCGGCAGTGTCGAACACCACATACGTGGCAGTGCCCGCGGGGTGAATCGGCCCACCATTTGTCTCCCGTACTGCCGCTCGGAGGGCCGCCTCCGAACGGCTCAGCCGGTATTCGCGTTCGGCCGCCGGGAGCCGAGCCAATTCCAACGGCCCGCCGGGGTCGGCCACCAGCACAGCCCGCTTCTGGATGGACCGCGGTGCCGGAAGCAGGAGTGACTTCTCCTGTCTCAGGATCTTCTCCTCGAGACCCTGAAGCTCCGGCGTGGGGTCGACACCGAGCTCATCGAGCAGCACCGACCGCATCTGTCCATAGGAACGCAGGGCTTCTCGCTGACGACCCGCCCGGTACAGCGCAAGCATGTGCTGGGCCCGGAAACGCTCTCGATAAGGATGCTCAGCGAGGAGGCCCTCGATCTCTCCGATGAGATCGGAATGACGGCCCGATTCGAGGTCGGCATCGATACGGGCCTGCTGGGCGCCGACCCGCAACTCGATGAGCCTCGCGGTCTCGGCGTCGAGAAGACCGTGGGCCTCGATGTCTGCGTAGGGGTGGCCGCGCCAGAGCGCCAAGGCTTCACGAAGCACTTCCGAGCAATCCGCGGGAGGGAGATCGCCGGCCGACTGGACGAGATCCTCGAACCGCAGCGCATCGACCGCGGCGCGGTCGACCACAAGTGACCACGCCGATCCGTCCTTGACGATCACATCGCCGACGACTGAGCGAAGGGTGGACACGTAGGTCTGGATACGTCGCCGAACGCGGCCCGAGGAATCCTCGCTGTACACCGCCTCGGCGAGCTGATCGGCAGTGAGAGGTCTGCCGATATTGGCAACCAGTACAGCAAGAACCGCTCTCTGCTTGGGCCCCCCAATGTTCAAAGATGAGGTGCCGTCAACGACCCTCACGGGTCCCAGAATGTTGAACCGCACGGCAGTTTCAATGATACACACGCCGTCTGGCTGCTCGGTAAGTGACATAAGTCAACATTCACAGTCAGGTGTTCAGACATTGTTCAGACACCAGCGACTGCTCCAGCCGCTATGAATAACAGCCCAGGCTGAGACGACATCGTCAAGGGGAGCTGATGCCACGGATACTCGACTACAACGGACAAGACGCCGATCGGACGGCCACCGTCGCTTCGATCGTCGGGCTCAAGGGGCAGCAGGCCCAGTTCGCCCAGGTCACCGCGTCCACGGAGCAGGAAGCGGCCGCGGCCGAAGCCGCAGGCATCGAGATGGCCGTCTGCATGGCCGAAGCGGTGCCATCGGTTCGCCTGGGCTCCTCGCGCCTGTTCGTCACCGCAGCGATCGACTTCGGTGGCGCCGTCACCATCGACGAGTTGCTGGGCGCAGCGTTCTCGGCGTTGGCCCATGGAGCCGACGCAGTCATCACCGCACGGAGGCTCGACTGTGTACGCCTCTTGGCCGCAGAGGACATCCCGGTCATGGGCCACCTCGGTTTCGTGCCCAAGAAGTCGACCTTGTACGGAGGCGTTCGTGCCGTCGGCAAGACCTCCGAGGAGGCACTCGAGCTCTGGGACCAGTTCCAACAACTCGAGGACGCGGGGGCGTTCGCGGTTGAGTGCGAACTGATTCCCGCGAACGTCATGACCGAGATCAACAAGCGCACCGGCCTCACCACGATCTCACTCGGTTCGGGCCCTGATGCCGACGTCATGTTCCTGTTCGGCTCCGATATCTGCGGCGAGGGCCCACGGACGCCGCGTCATGCTCGGGCCTATGGCGATCTCGCAGCCCTTCACCAACAGGTGGAGCAAGCGAGGGTGGATGCCCTGTCCGCTTTTCGGGCCGACGTGGCGGCGAAGCGCTTCCCCCATGATGCCGAGATGGTGCAAGCCGATGGAGCTGAACTGGCCCGGTTCGTGGAGTCCCTGGATTCCTGATCAGCACGCCGTGGCGCCCGGAACCGTGTGGTTCCCGGGCCAGCGCCGGCCCAACGCCGAAGCGCTGGCGCCGAGCACTGGGGTTCCGGTTTGGGCCGCCGCCCTGTGTCGTTGATGTATATGTGTCCGGCACGCCGCGATAGTCGCGAAATTCCTTTGTTCGCCTTCGGTTCGTGGGCCTTCGTCAGAGCTAGGAGTCCATCGTTTGGCCTGGAAGGTCGATGAGGCCGTATCGCGTGGCTTGGACCATGCCCGAGGTCTGATTCGGGGTCCTTAGGGTGTCCCAAAGGCGGCGCAGATGACGGCGGGCGTGTCGTTCGGAGCATCCGGCGATGAGAGAGGCCTCCTTAAGGGTGTGGCCGGTCGCCAGGAGCTGCAGTAGTTGGCGTTGGGTGGTGGTGATCGGCTCCATGTCGGGCGGGTTCTGGAGTCGCTCGGCGATGCGAGGTGCCACGCACGAAGGAATCACAGCAAATCCGTGATGCACCGCGGCGATAATCGCGCCCAATTCTGTGGCCGTAGTAGTCGGCGTGACCAGAGCCGCGGCGCCAGATTCGAGCGCTTGGTTCTGGTTGTCCTCCACGGCGACAGTGCTGATCACTATGCAGCGGGGAACCCTGTGTCGATATTCACCGACGAGGACGATGTTGACTGCATCGGCTCGGCCAAGGACCGTGGAAACTCCGATCTCCAATGATTCGTCGATGTCGTGGAGCCTCCAACGGAGCTGCTTGTCTTGGGCCGCGCCCGAGGACAGCATCACCTGTATCGGCAGAGATTCGGGCGCAGTTGGGGGTTCGATCACGGCTCCTCTGGTGTAATTCGTCCGGCGCTGCCCCTCTCGTGGCAGGCCTTCACCCGTATGTGTCACCAACCGAGCCGTCGTCGCGAATTCGGGTCCCGCCTCGAACGTCAACACTTCGCCGGATCTTTCTTCGCTCTCCGCCGCGACTGTTGTCCGGTTCCGGACACATAGGAGCGAACGGCGTTGTCACTGGGGCAGCCCGCAACTTGAGGAGTGATGATGAAAACAATGTCTGGGGGGAGACAATGGGTTTACCTGGTTGTGTTCTTCATCGGGGCGGTGCTCGCCGCGTCGGCTTCGAGTGCGTCGGCAACGGGAACTGTTGGTGAAGTTGCTCGCGGCGGATCTGACGGCGACAGCTCAGCGTCATACGACGGTCGACAGATCGACCTGAAGAGGAGCTGGGAAGGGGCCGGCCTCGAGGCGTTCGTTGCGAAGCTGACTTCGTCCGCTTCGGCTCTCACCCTGTCGCCGACCAGCGGCTCTCAAAGCGCGGCGGGTTCGTCGTGTTCTTCCTACGTCAAGCTCTACGACGGAACGTCCTACACCGGCTCCTCGCTGTGGCTGAGCACCCGATGGAGTTGGATCAATCTCTCCACCTATGGGTTCAATCAACGCGCCTCTTCGTTCAAGATCGGAGCCTGCTCGGCCTACTTCGCCGACTACTCCAACGGTGGAGGAGCCTGGTACCCGACCTGGGCCACCCAGGCCTACGACGTCGCCTCTACGATGGCGTCAGGTTGGAACAACGATGTCTCATCGGTCTACATCACGTGACCCCCGAACCGGTCAAAGACTCTGACTGAACCCGAACACCACCGCGGTACGACCGACCCCACCAGGTCGACACGTTCAACGAGCTGTACAAAGCGACCTTCACCCGGGTCCTGGCCTACTGCCGACGTCGCTGCCACAACCGCTCCGACGCCGACGAAGCGGTTGCGGAGACCTACCTGGTGGCCTGGCAGAAGCTCGATCAAGCCCGAGCCGCTGATTCCACCATCGCCTGGTTGTACGGAGTCGCCTATCGGGTGCTATCCAACCAGAGACGCAGCTCCAGCCGCGGCGAGCGGTTACGAGCGAGGCTGCGTGATCAGCCGAGTCCAGACATCAGAACCGACCCTGCCGATGTGGTTGCCGTCGACTCTGAGGTGGCCTCGGCCTTCGCGGCTCTGAACCAGCTCTCCAACCGAGACCGCGAGCTGATCCGGCTCGCCGCGTTCGAGGAGCTCGGCTACTCCGAGATCGCAACGGTGACCGGAATGAGGGTCGGCGCCGTGCGTTCCGGCCTCTATCGCGCTCGGAAACGGCTCGAGGAAGCCACAAATCACGCAACCGATCGCGACTATTCCCTCGGAGCAGACACAAACAGGGAAAGCGGCGAGAACCCCAACCCCGACGAACATTCCGAGGGAGGTGACATGCGATGACCAACCGCGACGTATTCGATCTGCTCCGGGCCGGCGACCCCGCCGTTTCCAGCACACTCCCAGATGCCGACTCCTCACTGGCGCGGTCCATCCGGGCGACCGTTATGGCCAACACCCAAGCGGTCCCGGCGAGCAGCACCCGACACAGGACCACCGCCATCGCCATCGCCGTCATCATCGTCGTGCTCGCCACCGCAGCCGCGTGGGTGCTGAGCAACCGCGACGTCACCGATCCCGAGGGGATCCTCTGCTACGACGCACCCACGCTCGATGCAAGCGCAATCGTCGCCTTCCGCGACGGCGAAGCCACGACCGACGCATGTACCTCGTTGTGGCTCGACCAGACCCTGCCGATCGACAGTGAGCTCCCCGACAACAGAAACCAACCCCTCGTCGGATGCGTCACCGAAGCGGGATCGCTCGCGGTCTTCCCCAGCACAGACCAGTCACTCTGCGCCGAGCTCGGCCTCGCCGAACCCACCGACACCACCCGCCCCGACCCTCTGGTTGAACTGAGGCGGCAGCTCGCCGCATCGATCAATCCCGAAACCTGTGTCACGATCCAGCAGGCCCAACAGATAGCGCGGGAGGGACTCGGCGACCTCGGTCTCGAGGACTGGACCGTCCAGGCCCAGCCGGAACGCTCCGACCGCCCCTGCGCCTCCATCTCGATCGACATCTCGAGCAACACAATCGTGATCGTCCCCGTCCCGAAACCCTGACCCGGTGCTCGCCTCTCGGTCTGGGCTCGGCCTGCGGGCCGTCGGCGGTCGACCGTGGCACACTGTCGGAGCCTGGCCTTGGTCCCTGATCGCGGTCGATTCGTATGAGGGGAGGCCAACCGCACGTGAGCTTCATCTACTCACTCGGCCACCGACACAAGCTCACGCCCGCAGACATGCAGCGTCTGCTCGGTGGGAAGGGCTTCGGCCTGTCACTCATGGCCGCGGAGCTGGAGCTGCCCGTTCCTCCTGGCTTCACCATCACCACCGATGCCTGCAACGAGTACCTGGCGAGCGGTTGGCCCGATGGTCTCGACGGGGAGCTCCGTCGCCACCTCGACGCCCTCGAGGAAGACTTGGGCCGCCGTCTCGGTGATGCGGACGACCCCCTGCTGGTGAGTGTGCGGTCGGGTGCGTCGGTTTCAATGCCCGGGATGATGGACACCATTCTCAACCTGGGCCTCACGTCGGAGTCGGTCGACGGCTTGGCGAAGATCACCGGAGATGCGGCATTCGCAGTCGACTGCCACGAGCGTTTCCTGGAAATGTTCCGCTCCACAGTCGGAGTCGACGCGGTTCCCGACAATCCATGGGAACAGCTCCGGCTCGCCATCGGAGCCGTGTTCGACTCATGGAACAGCAAGCGGGCGATCGCCTACCGCTCCCGCGAAGGAATCGGTGATCGGCTCGGCACCGCCGTGACCGTGCAAGCCATGGTGTTCGGAAATCGTGGACCCACCTCGGCTAGCGGGGTCATGTTCACGCGGGATCCGGCCACCGGCTCGAGGGCAGCCTATGGCGACGTCCTGTTCGGTGCCCAGGGTGAAGACGTGGTGGCCGGCACCCATCAGACCCTCTCTCTCGATGCCCTCGACCACCACCTGCCAGCCATAGGCGAGCAGCTCCGCTCCTACGCCGACATCCTCGAACACCACCATCGTGATCTGTGCGACATCGAATTCACGATCGAGGACGGCGAGCTCTGGATGCTGCAGGTACGGGTGGGCAAGCGCAGCCCCCAGGCGGCGGTACGGATCGCTCTGGAAATGGCCGAGGATGAGCAGTTCCCCCTCACGATGGAAGAGGCCATCCGCAGGGTCGGGTCCCACCTCCACGACCCGCCCTCCAGGGCAGTCGAGCGAGCACCGGGCACGGTCGCGCTCACCACGGGCCTGGGCGCTTCGCCCGGCGTGGCCAGCGGAGAGATCGCCACCCTCCCCGACCACGCCGAACAAGTCGCCTCGGCCGGCCGGCCCGTGATCCTGGTGAGGCCGGAAACATCGCCCTCTGATGTTCACGGCATGACCCACGCCGAGGGCATTCTCACCGCAACGGGAGGCGTAGCCAGCCACGCAGCCGTAGTCGCCCGAGGGTGGGGTATCCCCGCTGTGGTCGGAGCCTCCGAGGTGAGCGTGAACGACGCAGGCATCCGAGTCGGCGACACAACTCTCGAGGTGGGCGACACGATCACAATCGATGGTTCGACCGGCGAAGTCTTCGTCGGCAATGTCTCGGGCCACACCGAGACCGTCCCCGAGGCTCTCACCCTGCTGAGATGGGCGGCGGAACTGGGCATAGAGATCCATGAGCATGTCGATACCGCTCTCCCCGATCGGGCCGTGACGGCATCGACGGTCACGAGCGAGGACGTGATCGGGGTGATAGCCATCAAGGGTTTCGTTTCCGCCGACTCGGTGGCCAAGGCGGCGATGACCGACCCGGACACTGCCGGTGAACTGCTCGACTGGCTGACCACCGACGGGATGGTGGAGGGATCGGGGCCGATGCTCCGCCTCAGCGAGATCGGAAAGGGGCGCGCCGATGAGCTGCTCGGCCGCGACCGCGACCTCCTGGGTCACGACATCGCCCGCTCAGCGCTCGACAACTTCCTCCCTCTCGATCACCGCCTGAAGTCGATCGTGACCCGATGGCAACTCAAGGAGTCCTCCGATGGGGCCATGACTCCGAACGATCACGACGACAACGCCTACGACGAAGCCGTGCTCGCCGACCTGTCAGCGATCGGTGAGGACGTGGCGACCTGGATCACTCCGCTGGCTCTGTCTCTCCCCCGGCTCGACAAGTATCGCTCCCGGATCGACCTGGCGATGCAGCACATGCTTGCCGGAGATCATCGATTCATCGCCTCGCCGATCGTCGACAGCCTGCACAGTGTGTGGTTCGAGGTGCACGAGGATCTCATTCGTCTCGCCGGAAGCACCCGAGCAGAGGAGACCGCGGCGGGCCGG
>CAXMSE010000009.1:0-10623 GCA_964196195.1 uncultured Gammaproteobacteria bacterium
CTGATACGTCTTCGCACCCTCGGCCTCGGGATCGATCCGGGCGTTGGCCACGTCCCACTCAGCGCGCGTGATCGGCCCCACATAGCCGAGCAGGTGGGCAGCGAGGCTTCCATACGGGTAGTGCCGCACCGTGCGTTGCACTACCTCCACACCGGGGAACTCATCGGGCCGCTCCCCCACGAAGACCAGCAACTCGGGGTCGACATCCACTGCCACCGGGATCCGCTCGAACGGCCCATAGGAACGGTCTGTCACCTCTTCGCGGATCGTATCGACCTTGGTGAGGCGACCCGAGCGGCTCACGGCAATGGCCAGACGGAGGAACATCGCCTCTTGGCCAGCGAAGTCCAGCTCCTCGAGTGCGGCCCGATCGACCGTGACCACCTGGACAACCTTGTTGTCGACGATCACCCGCCCGTCGCGGTCGAGGATCCGCCCTCGCGGAGCCTCCTCGTAGACGGGTTCCAGTACGTTGGTGAGCGCCTCCTGCTGGAACTGCTCGCTCTCGAGAGCCTGGAGATACCAGAGACGAGCCACCAACGCGCCGAAGAGCGAAAATGCCACAAACGCGAAGATGCGAAGGCGAAGTCGCTGGGGATCTTCGTCCATCAGCGCACCTCGCTGTCGACGAGAGCCCAGCGCATCATCGGGGCCACCACGGGGGTGAGAGCGGCATTGACCAGCCCCACGAGGAGGCTCACCCTCAGCATCTCGACGTCGACCAGACCTCGCTGCCCGACGAGCTCGCCGATCAGGGCGTAGGCGATGACTGTGGAGGCGCTGGCCAGGCCAACCACCGCAACCAGCTGGAAACGAGAGTCGTGGAACAGGCCCTCCTCCAGTGAGGCCACAGCGAACGCCACCAGCGCGAACGTGACGGCGGCAACGCCGAGAGGAGTTGGGAGATACACATCCCAGATCAAGCCGGCGATAAACGCTATGAGTGGGCCACGTTCGGGGCCGGCGAAGAATCCGGCGATCACCGCAACGAGAGCAAGGAGTTCGGGGGCCACACCTGCCACCCGAACATCGATGAACACGGTGAGCTGCACGATGATCGCGATCAGGTAGACCGCGGCGACCTTGATCGGGGTGCTCATCCGCCCTCGCCCTCGACCGCATCGTCGGCGGGATCGGGCTCCACCTCGAGAGGGACGATGATGCTCGGCACGGGCTCCTCGAGAGGCACCTGGTCAATACCTTCGGCCAGCAGCACCGTGACAAACCCGAGATCGCTCACGTCGTTGGACAGCTGCACCGTCACTTCGAGGGACAGTCCATCGACGGCCTGCTCGGCCGCTATCACCCAGCCGAGGGGGATCTCCGCCGGATACCGACTTGCAGCTGCGGTGACCACCGCGGTCCCCGGTGCAGGGAGCAGGGACAGGTCGTCATCTTCGGGCCAGTCGAGGCCCTGGTCGATCTTGAAGAGGCCGTCGTGACCTGGCTCGGCCTGGCCCAGCCCGACCTCATCAGTGTCGACCAGGCGAACGCCTATGACGAGGTTGTTGTCGCTGATCAGTTGCACGGTTGCGGTGGTGACATCCACCCGATCGACGCGACCGACCAGACCGGCGCCGGTGACGACGGCCATTCCCGATCGAATGCCTGCATTGCTGCCTTTGTCGATGGTGATCACGTCCGAGTCGAAATTACCGACCGCGCCACGCACAACGGTCGCGGTCTCGAATGGGACGTCCTCGAGGTAGGTGATGTCGGCGGCGTCAAGCAGACGTTGGAAGGCGAGCCGCTCGGCATCGGCGCGAATCTGATCGCCCCGGAGTCCATCGAGTTCCTCGCGTAAGGTGGCGTTCTGCGCTTCGAGGTCGTCGTAATCGAACACCGCGTTCCAGGCGTCAGAGAACGGCGAGAAGACCGTGCCGGCGACCTCGGTGACAGGATGGAGAAGGTCGCGAACGAACCGTTGGGCCGAATCGAGAGGGCCAAAGCTCCGGAGGTCGAGCGTGAGCAGGGTGATCGCAGTGAGCACCAGCAAGATGAGCCGGTGTCGTGATCGCCCGATGCGCTGGGCGAGCGCCATGGCGAGGAGGGGCTAGAGCTCGCCCGAGCTCAGGACGACCCCACGAAGTGCCTCGAACTCCTCGAGCACCTGACCCGAACCGATGGCAACTGCATAGAGCGGATCCGGTGCGAGCTGGATCGGCATGCCCGTCTCATCAGCGAGCCGACTTTCGATCCCTTGAAGCAGGGCACCGCCGCCGGCGAGGGTGATGCCACGGTCCATGATGTCGGCGGCGAGTTCGGGAGGCGTTTTGTCGAGGGTGGATTTCACCGCGTCGCAGATGGCTGCCACCGGTTCCTCGAGTGCCTCACGAATGTCGCCGGTGGACACGATGATGGTGCGAGGGAGACCGGACACGAGGTCACGGCCTCGGATCTCCGCGTTGAGTTCTTTCTCGAGCGGCCACGCCGAGCCGAGCTGTATCTTGATTTCCTCAGCCGTGCGCACACCGAGAGCGAGACTGAATTCCTTCTTGACGTACTGGACGATGGCGTCGTCGAGCTCGTCACCACCGACGCGAGCCGACTGGCTGGCCACGACGCCACCGAGTGAGATGACAGCCACCTCGGTTGTGCCGCCGCCGATGTCGACGATCATGTTGCCGGTGGGCTCCTGGACCGGGAGACCAGCCCCGATCGCGGCCGCCATCGGCTCTTCGATTATGTAGGCCGGCTTGCGGGCGCCAGCAAACTCCGCGGCTTCCTGGACAGCACGCTGCTCGACTCCGGTGATGCCCGACGGCACGGCGATCACCATGCGGGGCTTCGCCCACTTGCGCTGGTGCACCTTCTGGATGAAGTAGCGCAGCATCTTTTCGCAGATCTCGAAGTCGGCGATGACGCCGTCCTTGAGGGGGCGGATGGCCTGGATGTGAGACGGAGTGCGGCCGATCATGCGCTTGGCTTCGACGCCTACGGCGAGGGGCTTGCCATCGTGGGTGTTGATCGCAACCACCGAAGGCTCATCGAGCACGATGCCTTCTCCGCGCACGTAGACGAGGGTGTTGGCGGTGCCGAGATCGACCGCCATGTCGCGCCCTACGACGGCGCCGAAACTGGAGAGAAATGAGTCTCTAACCATGGGGACAAGCCTCTTGACCGGAACAGGGGTTGGTGCGCAGCCGGGGAAGATCCATGGAAGACTCCCTCCGCTCAGGGAAGTCTAGGCGCGAATGGTCACAAGAATGCAATAGAGAGACGGCCTGTAATCATTCCACCACTCTAAGTGGTGCCGCGTGGTGGCTACAGTCCCGGGAAGAAGATGCCGATCTCGCGCTCCGCCGACGCCAGCGAATCGGAACCGTGGATCAGGTTCTCGGTGAAAAGGGTGCCGAGGTCGCCACGGATCGTGCCTGGCGCAGCTTCGAGCGGGTTGGTGGCGCCCATCATCTGGCGCACGACTTTCCAGGTGTCTTCGGGACCTTCGATCACTGCCACCAGGGCGGGTCCCCGACTCATGAATTCAACGAGGCCGTCGTAGAAGGGCTTGCCCACGTGCTCCTCGTAATGCCGGGCCAGAGTGTCGGCATCGAGGGTGCGCAGCTCTGCGGCAACGAGCCCGAAACCCTTGGTCTCGAGACGGCCGAGGACTTCCCCGACCAGACCCCGTTCGACGGTGTCGGGCTTGCAGATGACAAGAGTGCGATCCATCCGGCGAGGCTACCGAGCCCCGCCGGGGATCGGGCCGAACAGCTGCTGTCAGGTGTCGAGCTCGAAGCTCGACTTCGAGGGAGCGTAGGTCGTGCCGCTCTCTCCGACAATCGAGTCGATCGTGACGACAACCTTGAAGTCGCTGCTGCTCAGCCCCTTCCGCTTGAATGTGATCTTGCCCCTGTCATTGGTGGTGCCGGTCGCGCTTGCCGTCGTGCCATCGGCCAGGGTGAACGTCACCGAGACGGTGGCCTTTTTGAGGTAGTCACCGTTCTCGTCCTCGAGAGTGATCCGGGTCTTTGCCACCCACCCCTTGTCGTAGTAGGTGCGATCTCTCCAGCTCGTCTTCGACACCTCGTCGGGCGCCGCGATCGTTGTGGGTCCGCGGCCGCAGTAGTGGTGGTGGGGGCAGCAGTGGTGGTGGCCGGCGCAGCGGTGATGGTCGAGGTCGTCGACGAGGTCGCCGCCGCTGTGGTGGTTGTGGCATCGAAGGCCGCAAGGTCCTTCTGGCCGATGTCCTCGGCCGTGTCGGTGTAGTGCTCCTGGATGCCCTCGTCCATCATCTCGAAGCTGGCCGTGCTACCGACCAACAACAATGAGACGACGAGTGCGTACTCGATACCCGACACGCCGCGGTCGTCTCGCCTGGTATGTCGATTAAGGAATCTCAGCAGCAAACCCACGAGACAGTGATCGGCCCGCAACGGGGTTGCCACTTCATGGACCGATCGGTTCTATCTTTCAGGCGATTGGCACTAGGGCACTTCGGCCTCAGAGTTCGTCGGCGATGGCCCTCACCGCACCCACAACGGTGATCGAGCCCGCGACCACCACCATGTCGTCTACGTCGACCTGCCCCAGAACATGATCGAGAGCACTCTCGACGTCGACCACAGCCTCTGCCACTGCGCCGGCCTCGATGGCCGCGTCCCTCAGGACCGCGGCTTCAACACCACGAGCGGTGGGTGCCGTGCAGGTCACGACGAGTTCGTAGCTGGCCACCTCGAGCGCCTTGAACACCGCGACCGGGTCGCGCCCATCCTGCATGCCGACCACCAGGAACCGGCGATTCCCCTCGCCAAAATCGTGAGCCACCGACGCAGCCAAGGCGCAAGCACCAGGCACGTTGTGGGCGGCATCGATGAGCACCAGCGGGCTGCGGTGGACGATCTCGAGGCGGCCCGGGACTTCGACGGTGTCGAAGGCCTCGATCACGACATCCTCGGGAAGAGGGGCGTCGAAGAACTCCTCCACCACGGTGACCGCCAGCGCGGCATTGTCGCCCTGATGGGAACCATGGAGACGAATGAAGATCTGGTCGAGTTCGGCGCGGGGTGTGCGGATCGTGATCGCCCGGCCTCCCACTGCCAGTTGGTCCTCGACGAGGGCGAAGTCGGTGTCGCGAAGAACGGTGCGGGCTGCACCTTCGGCGGCAAACACTTCTGCCAACTGCGGATCGGGCTCACCCAGCACGAGCACCGACTCGGGCTCGATGATTCCGGCCTTCTCTTCGGCGATCGACCGACGCCAATCACCATCACCGGATGTGTGGTCGAGGCCCACATTCGTGACCACCGCGATCTGGGCCGACACAACGTTGGTGGCGTCGTAACGGCCGAGCATCCCCACCTCGACCACCGCCACATCGACAGCCTCGTTCGCGAAGTGGAGCAGGGCGGCTGCGGTGACCGTCTCGAACCAGGTGAGCTGGCCCAACTCATGGGCAGATGCGGCAAGCACCACATCACCAATGGCCTCACCGAACCCATCATCGGCGATCGCCTCGGCGCCGACCCGGATCCGCTCATTCACCCGTTCGAGATGAGGGCTGGTGTAGGTACCGACCCTCAGCCCCATCGCGGTGAGCATGCACTCGATGAGACGAATCGTCGATCCCTTGCCGTTGGTGCCCGTCACATGGATGACCGGGTAGGCGTCCTGGGGATCGCCGAGTGACTCCATGAGAGAAGTGATCGGTTCGAGGGAGAGTCCTTCGACGTTGCCGGCTCGCGGCACTACCTCGTAGTTGATCAGGGAGTCGAGATGGTCGAGTGCCTCGTCGTAGTTCACAACCCGCGTTGGTGGAGGCTCAGCTCGCCCGACGCCCCTCCGCGGCGGTGATGATGGTGGGATCGACCTTGTCGATCACCGCCTCGCGGGTGACGACCACCTTGTCGACATCGTTACGGCCCGGGATGTCGTACATCGTGGCCAGCAGGGTTTCCTCGAGGATCGCCCTCAGACCTCGGGCACCTGTGGCCCGCTTGACGGCCTCTCCCGCGATCGCGTCGAGGGCATCGTCGGTGAACTCCAGCTCGACATCCTCGAATTCGAAGATCTTGTGATACTGCTTCACCAACGCGTTGCGGGGCTCGGTGAGAATCTCGACCAAGGAGTCGCGCTCGAGCTGGCGAACTGCTCCCACCACCGGGAGGCGCCCGACGAACTCGGGAATGAGTCCGAACTTGGTGAGGTCCTCGGGCATCACGTCTTCGAAGATCGCACCCAGGTCCTTGTCTTCGGGGCGGCGAATGTCGGCACCGAAGCCAACCCCGCTGGTGCCGATACGGTTCTCGACGATCTTCTCGATCCCGGCGAACGCCCCGCCACAGATGAACAAGATGTTGGTGGTATCGATCTGAAGGAATTCCTGGTGAGGGTGCTTGCGGCCGCCCTGTGGTGGCACCGCGGCGGTGGTGCCCTCCAGGATCTTCAACAGAGCCTGTTGGACCCCTTCGCCCGACACGTCGCGCGTAATCGAGGGATTCTCGCTCTTACGGGCCACCTTGTCGATCTCATCGATGTAGATGATGCCCGTCTCGGCCTTCTTAACGTCGTAGTCGGCGGCCTGGATCAGCTTTAGGAGGATGTTCTCGACATCTTCACCCACATGGCCGGCCTCGGTGAGCGCGGTGGCGTCGGCGATGGCGAACGGCACATTGAGCATCCGGGCGAGGGTCTGCGCCATGAGAGTCTTGCCGCAGCCGGTGGGGCCGATGAGCAAAATGTTGGACTTCGCCAGCTCCACTTCACCATCGAGGGTGGAGCCCAGCTCGACACGCTTGTAATGGTTGTAGACGGCAACCGAGAGAATCCTCTTGGCCTTGTCCTGGCCGACTATGTAGTCGTTGAGGAAGGAATAGATGTCGCGTGGAGAGGGCAAATCTCCGAGGCTCACCTCAGAGGTCTCGGCCAGTTCCTCTTCGATGATCTCGTTGCAGAGATCGATGCACTCGTCGCAGATGTAGACCCCGGGGCCCGCTATCAACTTCTTCACCTGCTTCTGTGACTTGCCACAGAAGCTGCATTTCAGAAGTTCTCCACCCTCGCCGAACTTGGCCACGCGGTCTTCCTCCCTCAGCTGACCGAAGTGATCGGGCCGCTGTTGTCAACCATGTTACGTGTTTCGATCACCTCGTCGATGATCCCATACTCCACGGCCTCGGCCGCGGTCATTACGAAATCCCGATCCGTGTCGATGGCGATCTTCTCGGGGGTCTGGCCCGTGTGATAGGCGATCACTTCTTCGAGCGACGATTTCATGCGAGCGATCTCGGCGGCGATCAGCTCGATATCGGATGCCTGACCCTGGGCCCCGGCGTAGGGCTGGTGGATCAGGATGCGAGCGTGGGGAAGGGCGAGGCGTTTGCCGGGGGACCCCGCTGCGAGCAGCACGGCCGCGGCCGACGCGGCCTGACCGAAACAGATCGTGGTGATGTCGGGCTTGATGTAGGACATCGTGTCGTAGATCGCAAACAGGGCGTTGATGTCGCCACCAGGAGAGTTGATGTAGAGGCTGATGTCCTTGTCGGGGTTCTCCGACTCCAGGTGCAGCAGTTGGGCGCAGACCAGGTTGGCGATCGTGTCGTCGATCGGCGTGCCGATGAAGATGATGTTCTCTTTGAGCAGGCGGCTGTAAAGATCGTAGGCGCGCTCGCCGCGGTTGGTTTGCTCGACGACCGTTGGCACTAAATAGTTGCGCGGGTTGATATTCATCACTCTTCCTCGCTCACGGGTTCATCGGGGCTGTCGACTGAATCATCACTATCACTGCTGTCGCCGCTGTCTTCAGTCTCGGCACTGTCTTCGGAGTCTCCATCGGCTTCATCAACCGGGAACTCCAGTGCGGCTCTGTCTACGGGTTCACCAGTGTCGTCGATCAGCTCGACGTTTTCGGTGAGCCACTCCATTGCCGCCTGTTTTCCCAGGTCGGCGCGGAGTGACGAGAGCTGGCCGACCTCGGTGAGCCGCGCCATCAGCTCTTCGGAGTCCTGGCCGGTCTGGGCTGCCATCTCCGTGATCTGTTCGGCGAGCTTGTCGTCGTCGGGAGCGAGACCCTCCAACTCGGCGACGCTGCGAAGCGCCAGATCAACCTTCACGGCCTGCTCCGCCGGCTCGCGGAATTCAGCCGCAAGCGACTCGGCGGTGTTGCCGGTTGCCTCCAGGTAGGCCGACACGTCCATGCCCTGCTGCTGGAGGCGACCCACGAGGTCCTGAATCCGGTGGTTGACCTCGTTTTCGATCATCGCTTCGGGGATCTCGTCGACCACCAGTGCGGCCAATGCCTCAGCCGTCTGCTGCTGCACCGCCATCTGAGACTGAGAGACTTTCATCGCTCCGATCCGCTTGGCGAGGTCGGCCCTCAGCTCTTCCACCGTGTCGAATTCGGACGTCTCTGACGCCCATGCGTCGTCGAGATCGGGGAGAACTGCTTCCTTGACTTCCTTCACCGTGATCGAGAACTGGAGAGGCTCCTCCTCCTCAGGGTCTGGGTGCACGGCTTCGAATTCGACGTCGTCGCCGGCCGTAGCTCCCCGGAGGTGCTCGTCGATCTCTGCCACCACTGCCCCACTGCCCACTTCGTAGTCGTAGTCGGTGGTGGTGAGGCCGGGAACCTCTTCGCCCTCGTGGGTGCCCGAGATGTCGATGGTGACGTGATCGCCATCGTCGGCCGCCCGTTCGACGGGGGCGAGCTCGCTGTACTGGCGACGCATGGAGGTGAGCTGTTCATCGATCTCGTCATCAGACGGCACCGGGCTCGGAATCTCGATGCGCAGACCGTCGTAGCCACCGGCGTTGACGCTGGGCCGAACCTCGACGACCGCATCGAACTGCACCGTCCCACTTTCCTGGCCGGATGTGATCTCGATCTCCGGGGGAGCGATCACATCTACGTCGTGTTCGACGACAGCCTGGGAGTAGTAGTCCGGCATTGCTTCGCGGAGGGCCTCCTCGCGACCGACCTGATGCCCGAACTGGGCCTCCAGGAGCCGGCGAGGGGCCTTACCGGGCCGGAAGCCGGGAATGCGGACCTCCTTGGCGATCCGCTTGAACGCGGCATCGACGGCGGAATCAAACTCCGTGTCGTCGACTTCAACCGAAAGCTTTACCCGGTTGTCTTCGAGGGTCTCGAGTGTGCTCTTCATCGGGCCGAAGCCTAACGGTGCGGACTGCCAAGGACGCCCGCTATCCGCGACAGGATCGCCCGTCCCGGCGCACCTCCGTGGGTGCGATACACCCCGTCGATCGGTCCTTGACCGCCCAGCGCCTGCCTTCAGTTTGTGACAACGTGGCGGTGGCCGGCGATCTCAGATTGGAGCGGGATGAACGATCACGAAGCACCCACCACCGCCCACACCGGGTTCTTTCCACTGGTGTCGGGTGAGACAGTCGATATGCAGCAATGCGGCGCCGGAGCCGTCCTCGCACGAGGCAATGTCTCGCTTACCCAAGGCGGCGCTCAACTGCTCCTCGCCGGCGGCGACCTCACCGTGGAGCAGGGCGGCGGGCGCACTCTCGCGGCGAGAGGCAACCTGTCGATCACCGACGGGGGCGCGCTCCTCGTCGCTGGTTCCACCGTAAGCGTGAACGATGGTGTGGTGGGAATTGCTCTCGGGGCCAAGGTCGACCTCACCAACTCGAAGGTTCTGCTCGGGCCCGCGCAAGCCATTGGTCTGGGGGTGGCCCTTGGTGTCGCGGCGGCAGTCACCCACAGGGTCCTGAACCGGCCCCAGGCCTGAGCCAACCCGGTTGGTCACTCACGGTGCTCTCCCTCACGGCCGAAGGTGAGCGACCGACGAGTGTCGCATGCGATCCTCAGCCCAGCTCCGCGTCGCCATCCATGGGATGCGCGAGATCGTCGAAGCCCATGGTCCAGAGGCGGGTGACGGCGTCGTCGACACCATCGCAGCCCGGCTCGAAGCACTTGTAGGAGAACGCGCTGACGTTCAGCGCACAGGAGATACCCAGTTCGTAGTCGTCTGCTCGACAGGCAGCGTCGCCGGTGCGGAGAAGCGTCTGGCCGATCGTCTCTGCCGATCGATCAGCGAACCCGTTCGAGTCGATGATGTGAAGATGAGCGTGACCGCGTCGGTGGAAATCGACAGCCCGCGCGGAGCCACCAGCGATACGTCTGGGATCGGTGTTCTCGCCCGATAACCTGCCCCATCCCGCGGGCGTAGTTCAACGGCTAGAACCTCAGCCTTCCAAGCTGATGATGTGGGTTCAATTCCCATCGCCCGCTCCATACGAAAGCCCACGGCAGCATGCCAGCTAAGGCTCCTGGCCCTTGTAGCAGCGCCGAGCCCGCACTAGATCGCTGGCTCGGGTCGCGGGTGCTCCGAAGGACTCCGGGAGGTTCGACCGGACGGCCGGGCGACCACCGGCATCGTCCTCAGCCATTGTGATCAGTCGACGATAGTGTCGCCGGCCTCCAGGAGTTCGACCAGCACATCGCCGTGGCAGCGCTTCGGCGCACACCAACAGCCCAAACGGCGGCCTCGCAATTCTTCGAGCGAACCCATCAGATCGGGCTGGGTCACGACCCATTCGCGGTACGCAGCGATAGCGCGCTCGCGTTCGGCCTCGCTGTCTTCGGTCATGACGAATGGGTTTCCCCACTTGCTGGCGAGGATCCCGTGCTCGGGCACATCACGCCCGATATAGACGTCG
>CAXMSE010000010.1:0-18336 GCA_964196195.1 uncultured Gammaproteobacteria bacterium
ACCCTCCACTGTGCGGTCCCAGGTGCGTTCAGTGCTGCAGAAGCTCGGCGCTCACAGCCAGATAGAGGCGGTGTCGATTGCGGCCCGCCAGGGAATGCATCCGTCCGTCGCCTGAGCCCCGCTTCAGGTGCCGACGGGGGCGAACACGAGCTGGCGGCGAACCGGCGGTTCGGTGGCGATCGAGCCCCAGGCGTAAGCCCACATTGTGAGGTGCCGGAGCCCGATTACGAAGCCCGGCCCATCGCCGTAGCGGATGCTGAGCGCCATGATCATCGAGGCACCCAATGCACTCGCAGCCCCGAGCCAGAACATCATCTGGCCGGTCACTCCGGGCGTTGTTCGCTGGGCGACGGAAACGATCGTGAGCGCGATCAAGGGCGCAATGACCACTTCGATGCCGACGGTTGCGAACCGACCTCGGGAGATATCGATGGCATTGTCGGCCGCGATGATGCCCAGTAGGGGCCCGAGCGAAGCGAAAGCCGAACTCTTCAGCCACAGGCGTAGTCGGTACAACCCGACTCCGAGAAAACCGGGGAACTCCATTAGGGCCTCCAAGAATAGCAGTAGCCACCCTCTTAGTCGGCTGCAGCTGGCATGGAGTGAGTAACTGGGCCGCGATCAGATCAAAAGGGCGTCGGTGACGACCTCGACCAGGGCGGGGCCCTCGTAGGCGAGGGCCCCGGCGATGGCAGTGTCGAGCTCCTCGATGGAAGTGACGCGAAAGCCTCGACCTCCGCAAAGTTCGGCGAAGGCCGCGAAGTCGGGATTGTGCAGAGATGTCTGCCAAACGTCGAGATCGGCGGTGCGTTGTTCTTTCGAAATCTTCCCGAGTTCGCCGTTGTTCATCAGTACATGGGTGATGTTCATGCCGTACTTCGCTGCGGTCGTGAGTTCCATCGCATATTGGCCGAATCCACCGTCGCCGGAGATCGACACGACGGGCCTTCCCGCGAACCGGTCCTGGCTCTCGGTGGCAGCCCAACAGCCCATCGCGGCAGGGAACGCGAACCCGATCGACCCGAGGTAGCCGGACATGAGCACCGATTGTTCGGACACCTCGAAGTAGCGCCCGAACGAGTAGGTGTTGTTGCCGACATCCACCGGCATGATCGCGTTGGCGGGCACACAACGACTGAGGGCATCGAACAGGACGGCAGCGCTGATTCCCTCACCACGGTCGTCGCCGCGCCGGTTGGCCTTCTCGGCCCGCCAGATCTCCCAGCGTTCGGCGACCTCGTCCGCGGCTCCGTCACGGTCGGTAGAACCACACGCATGGGCGAAGGCGCGGGCCGCCACGGCTACGTGGGCCTGTACCGGCACCGAAACCGGATGGAACCGACCTAGGGCCATCGGATCGAAGTCGACCTGCACTATCGGCTTGTAGTCGGAGATTCCGGTGTGGTTGGCGAACGACACGCCGAACGTGATGATCAGATCGGACTCGTTCATGAACCAGCTCGCCACCGGTGTGCCCGATCGGCCGAGAACACCACAGGCCAGCGGATGATGATCGGAGATCAGGCCCTTGGCCTTGAAGGTGGTGGCGACAGGGGCATCGATCTTCTCAGCGAGAGCACATATGTCGTCCATGGAGTCGCGAGCGCCGTTCCCCACGATGATGAGGGGACGATCGGCCACCGTCATTGCTTCAACCGCGGCGGCGAGCGCTGCGACCGCCGGCGCGATCTCCCGATCACCGGTGCGCCCTTCCGGAGATCCCGGCTGGGCGCCATCAGCTGCGGCGAGCACCTGTACCTCGTCGGGGAACACGAGGTGGGCCACCTCATGTTCGACGATCGCTGTCTTGCACGCGATCGTCATCAGTTCGGCGTGGTTGGAGTCGGCTTGAACGGTGGCGCTGTAGCGGGCAACGTCGGCAAACGCGGCCGACAGATCCGTGTCCTGGAAGGCACCCCGCCCCCGTACCTTCGACGGCACCTGACCCGAGAGTGCGAGCACCGGCGCGCGATCGGTTTTGGCGTCGTAGAGCCCGGTGAGGAGGTTGGTGGACCCGGGCCCGGCGATGCCGAAACATCCGGCCAGCCCACCGGTGAGTTTCCCGAACCCGGTGGCCGCGAACGCTGCCGCTCCCTCGTGGCGAACCCCGATGAACGCGAGGTCGCCCCGATCCTCCGCTTCTCGCATGGCGTCGGCGAAACCGAGGTTGGAGTGGCCGACCATGCCGAACACGTGGGTGACTCCCCAGTTGGTCATGGTCTCGACCATTACGTCGGAGATGGTTCGGACCCGCTTCGCTTCCACCGGTAGGGCGACGTAGACACCGTCGTCGCGCACATCAGTGCGATAGGCGGCGGGCGCGTCGGAGAAGACCCCGGGCGGCTTGCCGTTCTTGGGCGAATAGTCGTATCCGTGCCACGGGCAGCGCAGCCAACCGCCTTCGATCGACCCCTCACCGAGGGGTCCACCCTGATGGGGACAGGCGTTGCCGAGGCAGCCGTATCCGCCATCGGCGGTGTGGCTGACACAGAGGCTCTCGTGGCCGATCGTCACCGTCGAGACCCGCCCTTCGGGCAGCTCCTCGAGGTCGACCAGTCGGTGCCACTCGAACTCGTCGGCGGGCAGGGCCGGTTCCTCGGTGGACGGCCGCTCGGTTGGGCTCATCAGGGGTTGACTCCTCCGTAGGCGATGCCCGTGAGGTGGGCCATGTCGCGATCGAATGTGGTGAGATCGTCGGTACAGAATTCGTCGAGGCGGATGTGCCCGCAGGCTCGGGCGAGCACTCCCATCAGCTCGGTGCTCGCGGCGAAGAAGCGCTGGAGGCGATGGGCTGCCTCATCCACCGGAAGGCGCGCTCTCAGCTCCTCCTTCTGAGTGGCGATCCCCACCGGGCAGTTGTTGGTGGAACAAGCCCGCATGCCCAGACAACCGATGGCCTGCATGGCCGAGTTGGATACCGCAACAGCGTCGGCACCGAGAGCGAGGGCCTTGGCGAAGTCGGTGTGGGTACGAAGCCCTCCGGTGATCACGAGGCTGACATCGCGGCGGCCCCGAGCATCGAGATGGCGTCGAGCCCTGGCCAGGGCCGGAATCGTCGGTACCGAAATGTGATCGCGGAACACGACCGGTGCCGCACCTGTACCGCCGCCGCGACCATCGAGAATGATGTAGTCGACCCCGATCCGCAGGGCCGCGTCGATGTCGTCCTCGATGTGTTGGGCCGACAGCTTCACCCCGATGGGAACACCACCCGACCGCTCACGGACCTCGTCGGCAAAGCTACGGAAATCGTCTTCGCAGTCGAAGTCGGCGAAGGTCGAGGGGGAGATCGCGTCGGTGCCCGGTTCGAGCCCGCGCACCTCGGCGATCTTGCCTTTTACCTTGATGCCGGGGAGATGGCCACCGGTGCCGGTCTTGGCCCCCTGGCCGAGCTTGAAGTGAAAGGCCTGCACATCGGCAACCTTGTCGATCGACCAGCCGAACTTCCCGCTCGCGAGTTCGTACAGGTAGCGGGAGTTCTCGGCGTGCTCCTCGGGCAGCATGCCGCCCTCGCCCGAGCAGATCCCCGTACCCGCGAGTTCCGCCCCTCGCGCCAGCGCCACCTTCGCCTCCTCCGAGAGCGCCCCGTAGCTCATGTCGCTGACGAACAACGGAATATCCAGTCGTAGAGGCTTGTCGGCGTTGGGGCCGACCACGGTGTCGGTGGCCACCGCCACCTCGTCGAGTTGGGGTTTGCGAGCGAGTTGGGCGGTGACGAACTGGATGTCGTCCCACAAGGGCAACTCCTCACGGGAAACCCCCATGGAGGTGACCGGGCCGTGGTGACCCAGATAGTCGAGGCCCTCGTTGGCGAGTCGGCGAATGAGGCCGACGTGGGGCTCCGCGGCGTCGCCCTGGGGATCCTGGTAAGCCCCCTGGTAGGCCTCACGGTTGTAGGGCTGAGGGTGTTCCTTGGTGAAGGCCCTGACCTCATCGGCATCCACCAGGAGATCGTCGCCCTCGATCCACGATGAGAACTTGTTGAGCCGCTCGGAGTTGTCGTAGCTGGAAACGCCGGTGTGGAACACATAGTCCCAGCCGTGGAGGCCACAGATGAGGTTGTCGCCGACGACATGGCCGTCGGCCATCTGGGCACCACGATGCAGGCAGCGGCCATAGAGGACCGAGTGATTGTCGTCGAAGCGGACGATCACGAGATCGACTCCATCCACCACAACTCCAACAGGGTCGCGGTCGGGGACCTCACTCCACGTCGCCAACTTCATCGGTTGCATGCTCGGGCCCATTCCTTTCGCCGGTTGGTCCGGCCTACTCTTCCACGGCTTCGCCCCTCGACCCGCCCTGAATGAAACGCACTTTGGCCCCCATACGTTCCCGTAGCTGACAGGATCTCATCATGGACACCCTCGATGTGGCGGCAATAGCGGGATTCCTGCTGATCTACGGGCTGGTCTCGCGCCGCGTGGAGCGCTCCTTTCTCACCGGGCCGATGGTCTTCGTCGCCTTCGGACTTGTCATCGGCACCGAGGGATTCGCGGTGGTGGACGTACCCCTCGACAACACCGGCGTAGAACTGTTGGCGGAGGCGACGCTGGGGCTGCTGCTATTCAGTGACGCTGTGCGCATCGATGTGATGCGCCTCCGCCGCGAGTATGCGCTTCCCCTCCGGATGCTCGCACTCGGGCTCCCGCTGGCGATCGGCTTCGGCACCGCGCTCGCAGCCCTGCTGCTCGACGTCCCCCTCGCCGTCGCCGCGCTCATCGGCGCGATACTCGCTCCCACCGACGCGGCACTCGGTCAGGCGGTGGTTACCAACGAGGCAATCCCCGTTCGGGTCCGCCAGTCGCTCAACGTCGAGAGTGGCCTCAACGACGGCCTGGCCCTTCCCGCGGTCACCCTGTTCATCGCGCTCGCCGCCAGCGAGGAGGACTTCGGCAGTGCAACCTCGTGGGTGGCTTTCGCGGCGGAACAGGTGGGCTACGGGATCCTCGTCGGCGCCGGCGTGGGTTGTGTCGGGGGATGGCTGATCGGGTGGGCGTCCGGTCACGACTGGATGTCCGGCGTCTACCGACAGATCGCGGTGCTGGCCCTGGCGGTGCTGGCGTTCACCCTTGCGGTCGAGGTCGGCGGCAACGGTTTCATCGCCACCTTCACCGCCGGACTCGCGGTCGGGCTGGTCGCCCGCCACGCGTGTAGCCACATCGAGGAGTTCACCGAGGACATCGCCCAACTCCTCGCCACGATCTCGTTCGTGGTGTTCGGCGCGATCATCGTGGGGCCCGCCCTCGGCGAGCTCGACTGGCGAGTGGCGCTCTACGCCGTTGGCAGCCTCGTCGTCGTCCGACCGGTGGCGATAGGGATTTCCATGATCGGGGCCGGGCTGAAGCTTCCGACCGTCGCCTTCTTCGGCTGGTTCGGGCCACGGGGGCTGGCGTCGATTCTCTTCGGGTTGTCGGCTGTCGAACACGCCCACGATGTCGACCTGGGCCCGGTATTCGTCGCGATGTCGTGGACAGTGATGCTCTCGATCGTCGCCCACGGCGCCACCGCCACTCACGGAGCATCGCGCTACGGCCGATGGTGGAGCGAGATGTCAGCCCACGCCCCCACCGAAGCAACGTCGATGGCCGAACAGCGGGGCCGCGGCGTTCGCCGCCGCCAATCATGACCGCCTCCCGCCAGGCCGACATCGCGGTAGTCGGGGCCGGGATCGTCGGGCTCGCCACCGCCCGGGCTCTGCTCGATCGCGGTCCAGGACGGCGAATCGTGATCATCGACAAGGAGGACGAGGTCGCCCACCACCAGACGGGGCGAAATTCGGGTGTCATCCATTCCGGCATCTACTACAAACCCGATTCGGGCAAGACGGTCATGGTTGCCGCCGGGCGCCACACCCTTCTCGAGTTTCTCGATGAGCAGGGGCTCACCTACGAGATGTGCGGCAAGGTGGTGGTGGCGGTCGACAAGTCCGAGATCCCCAGGCTCGACGCACTCGAAGTCCGGGCCGCGGAAAACAAGGTGGCCACCGAGCGACTCGATCGTGCGGGCCTGCGCGAACGCGAACCCCACATCGAAGGCATGGCTGCTCTTGTGGTACCAAGTGCGGGCATCGTCGACTACGGCGAGGTGAGTCGGGCACTGCGCGCCGACCTCACCACCCGAGGAGTCGAGTTCCGGCTCGGTACGGCCGTCACCGGGGCCACCGTCACTGCCGACGAGGTGACCTTACGCACCGACAGCGACAGGCTCACGGTCGGCTCGCTGGTGAACTGTGCCGGCTTGCAGTGCGACCGGGTTGCCGCTTCGGCCGGCGCCGACACCAGGGGCGTGCGGATCATGCCGTTCAGGGGGGAGTACTACGAGCTCGCACCAGCGGCGAGGTCGCTAGTGAACCACCTCGTGTATCCCCTGCCCGATCCCGATTTCCCCTTCCTCGGCGTTCATCTCACCCGGATGATCGACGGATCCATCCATGCCGGACCCAATGCCGTACCCGCTCTCAAGCGCGAGGGTTACCGCTGGCGTGATGTATCGGCGCGAGACACCGCGGAGATCGCCTTCGCTCGTCGCACTTGGATCCTGGCCCGCAGGTACTGGCGCAAGGAGGTGGGCGAGATCAAGCGGTCGCTGAGCCGGCGAGCATTCCTACATGCCCTTCAGCGACTTTGCCCCGAACTGACTCTCGACGACCTCGAACCTTCCGGAGCGGGAGTGAGGGCCCAGGCCATCGAACGCGACGGCAGCCTGCTCGACGACTTCTCCTTTGCCGAGAGTCCGCGGGCGGTGCATGTGATGAACGCGCCGTCGCCGGCGGCCACGGCCTGCTTCGCCATCGGGGCGAACATCGCCGATCGTCACGATCGCCTACTCACCTGACCCGTCAGCCGATGAAGCGTCGCGTCTCCCAGACTCAGCGATCGAGCGGCACGGCGAAGGCAGTGTGCCAACCCTGCCGGTCGATCCCTAGACCGGCGAATGCAGCTTCCGCTCTGCCGGCCGCCTCGGCAGCGTCGGCGGCACCGGTGGCCTCGAGACAGTCGGCTGTTGCCATGTGAACGATGGCCGGGTGGAGCTTGTCTCCTCCCTCGGGGATCGCCTCGGTCGCACGGCGCAGCGCCACGCGAGCCCCGGCCTCATCGCCGGCCCGGGCAGCCGAGACCGCTACCGCGCAGCGAGCCAGGACCTTGTCGGCATAGGTGGAACGCACGGCGCCCTCAACGGCGTCGACCCATGGTGCGATGTCCTTGCCCAGAGCGGTGGCAGTGATGGCCATCACCGCCCACCCCCACGTGGATCCCCGGTGCTCTCCGGGTGCAGGTAGAGCGTCGAGCAGGCCGTAGGCAGTTTCGGCATCGCCCAGCTGTAGCTGGGAGAGAGCCACCGCAACGGTGCGTTCGGCCTCTCCGATCACATCGGGATCATGGTCGACCAGGCCGCCGAAATTGGCCTGGGCCCGCTCGGTGTCGCCGACGGTGGCAGCCGCAGCCGCGATGGAGGTGTGGACCAGTTGCTCGTGGTGTCCGCCGAAATTCGCCCGTCCCGCTTCTTCCATCAGGGCGAAGCCTTCGTCGACCATCCCCTTGCGCACCAGGGCGCGGCCCTTCACCACGCTGGCCTGACTCGCTCCTGTGCGATCGGAGTCGTCGGGGAAGATCGATAGGGCCGTGGTGGCATGTTCGAGGGCGTCGTCGATTCGACCCGTCCAGAGGGCCGAGGTGGCCAGGGCCACGTGCATCATGCCCTGACCCCAGGTGTCGCCTGCTTCTACCGCATCTTCGAGCGTTCGGTGGGCGAGCTCGTCGGCTTCTGCGAACCGACCGTCGTAGATCCGCACGTAGGCGAGCAAGCCCGACGACCATGCCTGGCCGGCCCGGTCGCCGGTCTCACCGAATGCTTCCAATGCCGCGTGGAGGCGAACCTCGGCGTCGGCCATCCGTCCCTCGATGAAGGCGATCCAGGCAAGATTCTGGCGCGCCCATGCGGTGCCACCAACGTCCTGGGCCTGCTCGTAGGCGACCAACGAGTGGCTGATCGACCTCTCCGCATCGCGATGGTTGCCGCCGAAGAGGTGGATCATTCCGATTCGGCGATAGCTCGCCGCGATGAGGGTTTCATCGTCGAGGTTGCGGGCCAGCTCGAAGGCCGCGCGGGCATGAACCATCGCCAATTCGTGATCGTCTGACCACTGGGCCAGCTCGCTGGCAACCAGGCGCCATCTGATTCGCTGGGCATCGTCGGCCCCGCTCTCCACGAGGGGCTGGGCTTCGGCGATGTCGGCGGTGGCTTTGGGAAGATCCAGACCCCTCACCGAGATGGCCGCTCGGTCCAGGAGGAGATCAACCCTTCGGGGGTCGCCATCGGGGAGCAGATCGAGAGCGACCGCGAACAACGACTCGCTGTGCTCCACCGATGCCGGGATCGACGAGTCGCGGGCCGCCTCGACGGTCCAATCGATGGCCCGACCCAGCAGATCGATATCGAGATCCTCGATGCCTCCCAGGTCGGCGGCGAACCTGGCCGCCCTGCGATAGTGGTAAGCGATCGCCTCTGTGGCCCCAGTGTGGGGGTGAGCCTCGATCCACGTGGCGATTCCGGCGTGGCGCCAAGCACGATCGGATTTGGTGAGCCGGTCGTAGACCACCTCACGCACAAGGTTCGACCGGAAACTCCACACCGAGCCGGCGAGCTCCAGAAGATCCGCTCTCTCCAGAACCCAGAGGGCAGCATCTAGATCGGAGTCGGCGCGGGTGAAGTCGCCCATGGTGCGCAGGGCCTTCACCTCGCCGCGAACGCCGAGCACTGCAGCATCGCCGATGACGGCTCGGGCGGCCTCGTCGAGAGCGTCGAGCCGTGCGCCTATCACGCTGCGAACGTTGGCCGGCAACTGGTCGATGGCGGTCCCGTCGGCTGAGCCCACGGCCCGCGCCATCTCCTCGAGAAATAGGGGATTTCCGCCGGCCCGATCGACGAGCTCGGCGCGATCGCCAGGCGCGAGCTCGGGCGCCAGTACGGCCGCCAAGCGGCGCATCGCGTCGCGATCGAGCGGGTCGAGGCTCAGCGCGAGGGAGTTGAAGCGACCAGGGCGGGGCGACCATCGATCGAAGAGGACCTGGGTGCCTGTGCCCAGCACCACCAGTGGGCTACGGCTGAGCCGGTCGAGGAGGTCGTCGAGGAGGCGTAGGACGGCCTCGTCGGCCCAGTGGAGATCGTTGAGCCACAGCATCACCGGCTGCTTGTCGGCCAGGCGACCGAGCACGATGCGGATCGATCTCATCGTCTCGGCGGTGGCCCTTTCGGCATCGAGTTGACCGAGGGTGGAGTCGTGGCCCAGGAGATGGGCAAGTCCTTCGACGATCCTTTCGACATCGCTGGGGTCGGCATCGTCGCCGAGCAGTCGGGTGACCACGTCGCGGCAGATCTCGCGCTCGGTGCCGAGTTCGGCGTTGGGGGGAAGCCCGATGGCATTCGACATCGCCTCGGCGATGGGCCACCAGATGTTGGCCTCGCCGTACGGCAGACAGCGTCCGTTGAGGATCACCGCATCGTGGTCGAAGCGGGCAAGATCGGCGACCTCGCCCGCCAATCGGGACTTGCCCACGCCGGCCTCCCCGGCGAGAGCGACGAGCTGGGCGCGGCCTCGCTCGAACGACGCAGAGATCGTCTCGCGGAGCACTCCGAGCTCGGCATCGCGACCTACGAGAGGCGCGTCGGCTCGCTTGCGGCGTTCGCCGGGACGACCGTAGGGCTCCAGCGCCCTGTAGGCCGCGACTGGTTCTTCGCGGCCGCGTGCGTGAAGTTGACCGAGGGAGCGATATCGGATGACCTCAGCGGTGGCTTCATGGGTGATGGGGCCGACCACCACCGCTCCCGGCTCCGCGGTGGTCTGTAGCCGCGAAGCGGTGTTGACCACGTCGCCCATGGCCGTGTAGTCGTCGCCGGCCGCAATCGCGCCGACCAGCACCTCGCCGGTGTTGACTCCGATCCGGAGCCGAATTCCCATGCCCGTGTCGTCGTCGTAGCGGCTGACCGACTCCTGCATGCGCAGAGCGGCCCGCACGGCCCGCTCGGCGTCGTCCTCGTGTGCTATCGGTGCGCCGAACAAGGCGACGATGGCGTCGCCGATCACCTTGTCGACCCGCCCACCGAACGAGGTGATGTCGTCGGCCAGCATGGCGAAGCAGCGATCGACGAGATTCTTGACCTGCTCGGGGTCGCGGTCTTCGGAAAGACCGGTGAAGCCCACGATGTCGGCGAACAAGACGGTGACTACGCGACGCTCATCGGCTCGCCGGGTGATCTCGTGGCCACACGTGCTGCAGAAGCGGGCGTCGTCGGCGACAGTTGCCTGACATGAGGGGCATACCACCACCACAGCGTACGCCCCGGCCACCTCGGCCGCCCTCGTCCTCAGGGAGGACACCCGTTCACCACGCCGGATGATGCGACAACGGGCGCCAACTCCGTACGGTGGAGCCATGTCAGCGCTGCGTCATCCCGTGCAGTTCATGAAGTCGCACCCTCGCCTCGCCGATGCCGCGCTCGCCGTCGTCTTCCTCGGCTTCGCGGTCACCGCGGCCCTATCGGTGGACACACCCGAGGGCCAGCGCGAAATCGGACCACTCGGGTGGCTGCTCCTCATCGCCACCACCGCGCCGGTCGCGTTGCGCCGTACATACCCGGTCGAGGCCATGTGGGTGGTCCTCGCCACGAACCTCCCCTACTGGGTGCTCGACTATCCCGACGACCCTGTGGGGCCCGCCCTTCTGGTGGCGGTCTACAGCGTTGGCGCCCATGTCGAGCGACCTCGATCACTTCGCCACGGGCTGGCCGCGGTCGCCGTGATCATGTCCATCGGCGTGATCGGCGTTATCGCTCCCGAGGAAGACCTGCCGTGGTTCGCGATCCCGGCCTTCCTCGTGATGTACGGCACCGCCTGGGTGGTCGGCGACAACTTCCGCACCCGTCGCGCCTATCTCGGAGAGCTCGAGCAGACCGCCGCCCACGCTCAAGCTCAACAGCGCGCCGAGGCCGAACGGGCTGTCGCCGAGGAACGCACGCGGATCGCCCGCGAACTCCACGATGTCGTGGCGCACTCGATGAGCGTCATGGTGGTCCAGGCAGGGGCCGCGAGACGCGTCCTTGGAACCGATCCCGAGCGGGCCAGCGACGCGCTCAGCGCCATCGAAGCCACCGGCCGCCAGTCGCTCGACGAGATGCGACGAATACTCGGCGTACTCCGCAGCGACGACGAGGTCGCCGAACTCACCCCAGCGCCCACCCTCAACGACTTCGGCCGGCTTATCGAGCAATGTGAAAGCGCGGGCCTACCGGTCGACGTCTCCGTCGAAGGCCACTCGGTTCCGCTTCCGGCCAGCCTCGAGGTCTCCGCCTACCGGGTGGTCCAGGAAGGCCTCACCAACGCTCTCAAGCACGCCGGACCCGCCCGGGCCGAGGTCCGGCTCGTCTACGCGCCCAACCAGCTCGAGATCCACGTCAATGACGACGGCAGGGGCGCCTCGGTGCCCGCCTCCGGGTCGGGCCAGGGGCTGGTGGGGATGCGAGAACGCGTGGAAGCGTTCGGCGGTCAGCTCACCGCGGGACCCCGCACCGGCGGTGGCTTCGCGATCTCCGCCGCATTCCCGATCGGGGAGCACCGATGACCGCGCCGCTGCGGGTGGTGGTCGTGGACGACCAGGCCCTGATGCGCACCGGGTTTCGCATGATCCTCGAATCGGCCGGTTTCGACGTCGTGGCCGAGGCCGAAGACGGGCGCCAAGCCCTCGACGTCGTCCGCCAGTGCCGGCCCGACGTCGTCCTCATGGATATTCGCATGCCCGACCTCGACGGGGTCGAAGCCACCCGGCAATTGACCGCTGACCCCGACGTCGAGGCCCGCATACTCATCCTCACCACCTTCGATCTCGACGAATACGTCTACGGCGCCCTGCGGGCCGGAGCGGCGGGTTTCCTTCTCAAGGACACCCCACCCGAGCAACTCATCGAGGCGGTGCAGGTGGTGGCCGCCGGCGAATCCCTCCTCGCTCCCTCGGTCACCCGTCGCCTAATGGAGGAGTTCGCTCGCAACGCGCCGGACACCACCACCACCCCATCCGGGCTCGATGAGCTCACCGATCGCGAATCCGAGGTGCTGGCGGCGATGGCACGCGGCCTTTCCAACGCCGAGATCGCCAGTGCACTCTTTGTCGGCGAAACCACCGTGAAGACCCATGTCGGTCGTGTGCTGATGAAGCTCGGGGTGCGAGATCGCGTGCAGGCCGTTGTGCTGGCCTACGAGTCGGGGATCGTCCGCCCCGGCCAACCCTGAGGCCGACCCCGAGATGACCCTGAGATGGGGTCCTCCCCGAGGATGACTCCGCGGCCCGCGAGGTCCGCCCTTGTCACGACACCCAATCAGCATCTGGTCCGATGGCCCGGGGCGGGTCGATTCGTACGGTTCTAAGCAAGAACGAATCAATACGAATCAAACGTTTCGAAAGGCGAAACATGACCCTCCTCGCTCCTCCCCTCAGCGCCACGCCGGCCGCCATCAGTATCGCGGCCGCCGCTGTGGGCGTGTCGAAGATCTACGGCCGCGGCGACACCGCTGTCCACGCTCTCGACCAAATCGACGCCTCCTTCGAAGCCGGTCGTTTCACCGCGATCATGGGCCCTTCCGGCTCGGGCAAGTCGACCCTCATGCACTGTCTCGCCGGACTCGACACCGTGAGCCGCGGCAGCATCCTGGTGGGAGACACCGACCTCTCCACCCTCTCTGAGCGCGAGCTCACCCTCCTGCGGCGCGACCGCGTCGGCTTCGTGTTCCAGTCGTTCAACCTCGTGCCCACTCTCACTGCCATGGAGAACATCACCCTCCCCATGGACCTGGCCGGCCGCACGCCGGATGCTGAATGGGTCGAGCAGGTCATCACCACCGTCGGGCTCCGCGACCGCACCACCCACCGCCCCAACGAACTCTCCGGTGGCCAGCAGCAGCGAGTGGCTGTCTCCCGCGCCCTCGCCAGCCGGCCCGAGATCGTGTTTGCCGATGAACCCACCGGCAACCTCGATTCCACCACCGGGGCCGAGATTCTCGACTTCATGCGCCGTGCGGTGCGCGAGATGAACCAGACCATCGTGATGGTCACCCACGACCCCGTGGCGGCTTCCTATTCGGACCGTGTCGTGTTCCTCAACGACGGCAAGATCGTCGACGAGATGTTCGAGCCCACGCCCGCCTCCATCCTCGACACCATGAAGGGCCTGGGCAACTGATCATGTGGCGTCTCACCCTCCGAAACCTCGCCGCCAACAAGGCGCGCTTCGCGATGACCACCTTTGCCGTAGTTCTCGGCGTGGGTTTTGTCGTCGCCAGTTTCGTTCTCTCCGACGGGCTCCGCTCCACGTTCGGTGACCTCTCAGAGGAGATCACCGACGGCACCGATCTTGTCGTCCGCCCCGTAAGCGACTTCGGCGAACCTCTCCCCCTCGATGAAACCCTGGTGGTCGAGGTGGCCGCGATCGACGGGGTCGAAGCCGCCGCAGCATTCGTCGAGGCTCCTGAGAACTCCGTACAGCCGATCAAGTCCAACGGTACGACGATCAGCACCCAGGGGCCGCCCCAGCTCATGTTCTCCTGGACCGAGGACGACAGCCTGAGCTCTTTCACGCTCGTCGACGGAGAGATCCCCGACGAACCCGGCGAGTTCACGATGGACCTCGATGCCGCAGCCGATCACGGCTTCATCGTGGGCGACGAGTACGACCTCGTCACCCCCGGCGGCGTGGTCGAGAACTTCGCCCTCGTGGGCACCACCAGCTTCGGCGCCGACAACGCCACGGTGGGTGCAACCCTCATGCATGTCTCACTCGACGAGGCCCAGACCCTCTTCGGCACCGACGGCGCGGTGGACTTGATCCCGGTCCAGTTGACTGACGGCGCCGATGCCGCTGCGGTCACCGCCGAGATCAAGCAACTCGTCGACTCTTCGACCACTGAAGTGGTCGACAACGCCACCCTCACCGCCGAACAGGCGGCCGAATTCGACGAGGGCATCACGATCATCGGCAACGTCCTCCTCGGGTTTGCGATCGTGTCGCTCTTCGTGTCGATCTTCATCATCTACAACACATTTGCCATCGTGCTCGGTCAGCGGGTTCGCGAGATCGGCCTGCTGCGCGCAATCGGCGCGAACGGCACCCAGATCCGGCGATCGATCATCGCAGAGGCGGTGATCGTCGGCATCGTTGCCTCCGTCATCGGAATCGCGGCCGGTGTGGGCGTGGCCGAAGGTCTCACTGCTCTGTTCGATACCCTCGGTGCCTCGCTCCCCGATGCCCCGACGATCATCGCCGCTCGCACGATCGTGTTCGCACTCGTCCTCGGGATCGGTGTCACCGTTGTGTCGGCCGTTTCACCGGCCCGCACTGCCGCCTCAATCCCTCCGATCCAGGCCATTCGCGACGGAGCCGAGATCGGCAGCGAGGAGAGCCAACGTCGATTGGTGGCAGGCGTCCTCGGCCTCGCCGCAGGTATCGCCCTAGGGGCTTTCGGGCTCTTCGTTGGTGTGGGAAGCACTCTCGGCACGATCCTTGTACTCGGCATGGGTGCCGTCGCCATCTTCCTCGGCATGACCCTGGCCGCGCCCGCTATAGCCCAGCCGATCATCGCGGTGCTGGGCTGGCCCATCGCCCGCTTCATGGGTAAGGCCGGATCGCTCGCTCGCGAGAACGCGGGCCGCAACCCACGCCGTACCGCCACCACGGGCGCGGCCCTGATGATCGGGCTGTCGCTGGTGACCGCCGGCTTGGTGGTGGGTGAGTCGGTCAAGGCCCGCCTCGGCGACCTGATCGACTCCAGCGTCACCGCCGACTATGTGATCACCGAGGACAACGACAGCGGCCTCACTCCGGCCCTGGCCGACGATCTCCTTGCCACCGGTGAGTTCGAGGCAGTGGCAGGCATGCGCTACGACGACATCCTGCTGGCCGGCGAGGTCCGCGAGGTCACCGCCATGGACGTGAGCGTGATCGACGACTTGTTCGAGATCGACATCACGTCGGGCACCGTTCCCGGTCCCGATGCCGTCCATGTGATCCTCGTCCACACGGATCTCGCCACCGAGCTCGGGGTGGGAGTCGGCGACGAAATCCCAGCGGAATTCGTCAACGGGTCCGCCACCGATCTCACCGTGGCTGCGATCTACGACGACAGCACCATCTTCGATGACCCGATCGTTCCCGAGCAGGTGTTCGACAACGGAGGCGCTTCCGAGCTCGATGAGTGGGTTGCGGCGGTGCTGGCCGACGATGTCACCCTCGCCGACGCCGCCCCAACAGTTGCCCAGCTACAGGCGCTCTATCCCCAGGTTTCGATCCAGACATCCACTGAGTTCCAACAGAGCTTCGAGGATTCGGTCGACAGCGCCCTGGTGGTGGTCAACGCCCTGCTCGCGCTGGCGATCATCATCGCTCTCATTGGTATCGCCAACACCCTGGCCCTTTCGGTGCACGAACGAACCAGGGAGCTCGGCCTGCTCCGAGCGGTCGGGATGACCCGTCGCCAGACGCGCCGGATGGTGCGTTGGGAAGCTGCCCTCGTCGCCCTGTTCGGCGCAGTTCTCGGCGTGAGCGTCGGGGTCGTGTTCGGCTGGGGGGTCGTGGAGGCCATGCCCAGCGATGGCTTCGGCGGATCCCTCGCCATTCCCTACATGTCAATAGTCAGGGTGGTGCTGATCGCCACCGCGGCCACCCTCGTGGCCGCTTGGCTACCCGCTCGGCGGGCCGGCCGACTCGACGTGCTCGAGGCAATTTCTCACGGCTGAGCCATCGACAACCAGACCCCCCGGTCAGACGGCCGGCCCTCTGGGGTCGGTCGTCTTGGGCCGAGGACGTCCTCTTTTGTGCCCTGAGGTTTCAAGTCCTCCTGAGGAAGGATTCGGTCGCGACAGATTGCCGTTAGCGTTCTGGTGCGCTCACGATCCGTCGTCCTTGGAGTCCACATGACCGATGCCGCCCCCAGCTCTCCGCCTGCCGCCCATGCGATCGGTGCCACGAAGATCTACGGGTCGGGAGACACCGAAGTCAGGGCACTCGACGGGGTGGATGTCACCTTCGATTCGGGACACTTCACCGCGATCATGGGCCCCTCGGGGTCAGGCAAATCCACCCTCATGCACTGCATGGCGGGCCTCGACACCCTCACCAGCGGCGAGGTCTACATCGGAGACACCGCCCTTTCGGAGCTGAGCGAGCGCAAGCTGACTCTGTTGAGGCGCGACAATGTGGGTTTCGTCTTCCAGTCGTTCAACCTGGTACCCACCCTCACCGCATTGGAGAACATCACTCTCCCCACGGACCTCGCCGGCGCCGACCCCGACGAGGCGTGGGTCACGAACGTGATCGACACCGTCGGCCTCAGCGACCGGGTGAACCACCGGCCCAACGAGTTGTCGGGTGGTCAGCAACAACGTGTGGCGGTTTCTCGGGCTCTGGCCACGCGTCCGAAGATCATTTTCGCCGATGAGCCCACCGGCAACCTCGACTCGGTCACCGGCACCGAGATCCTGGAGTTCATGCGCCGAGCCGTCGACGACTTCGGCCAGACCATCGTGATGGTCACCCACGATCCCGCTGCCGCGTCGCACGCCGACCGGGTGGTGTTCCTCTTCGACGGCACGATCGTCGACGAGCTTTTCGACCCGACCCCGGACACGATTCTCGACTTTCTCAAGCAGCTCGGCGACTGACAATGCTCAGGCTGACGATAAAGAATCTTCTCGACAAGAAGATCCGCTTCGCGCTCACCACCCTGGCCGTGGTCGTGGGTGTGGCGATGGTGGTCGGCGTCTTCGCCATGACCGACAGCCTCCGTTCGAGCTTCAGCCAGCTGGCAGAAGACATCTCCGAGGCCACCCCGCTCACCGTTCGCACCAGCCAGGAGGTGGGGCGCGAGATCGACCGAGATCCGGTGGCCGCCGAAGTCGACGAAGTGGTCAGGTCGATCGACGGGGTTGCCGACACCGTTCCCGGCGTCGCCGCGTTCAATGTCGTCATCACCGACGGTGCCGGCGCGGCGATCCTCCCGAGCGGTCCGCCCACTCTGGGATTCAGCTGGACGCCGCTCCAGTTCTTCATCACCGAGGGTGCCGTCCCCTCTGCTCCCGGGCAGTTCGCAGCCGATTCATCCACCGCCAGCGACAACAAGCTGCACGTCGGGTCGAGCTATGTCATCAGCGGACCGATCGAGCAGCTCGAGTTCGAGCTGGTGGGCATCTTCAATTTCGGAGCACCCGACAAACACACCACCCTCGGCCAGACCATGGCGGCGTTCGAGATCGGCGTCGCTCAGGACTTCTTCGGCCTCGAAGATCGGTACTCCTCGATCGGTGTCCTCCTCGATTCCGGCACCGACACGATCGAGGTTCAGGGCCGGATCCAGGAGGCGATCGGACGCGACTACGAGGTCGTCACCGATGAGGTGATCGAGGAGGAGACAACCGACGACATCAACGAAGTCATCGATGTCTTCAACATCATCTTGCTCGTGTTCGCCTTCATCATCGTGTTCGTAAGTGCGTTCATCATCAACAACACGTTCCAGATCGTCGTCGCCCAACGAATCCGCGAGCTGGGGCTGCTCCGGGCGATCGGCGCCACCGGAAGTCAAGTCCGCAACTCGGTGATCTTCGAGGCCCTCATCGTCGGCCTCTTCAGCACCATCACAGGTATCGTCCTCGGCCGCTTCCTCGCCGGTGGCATGCGCTGGATGCTGAACCAGGGCGGGTTCTCCCTGCCCACCGGACCGCTCGAACTCCTGCCCCGCACCATCATCTGGGCGGCCGCGGTAGGCATGGGAGTCACCCTCCTTTCGTCGATCATCCCTGCCCGACGAGCCCAAACGATCTCACCGATCGCAGCGATCAATTCCGACCAGCGACTCGCGGGTGCCTCACTGCGGCGCCGTCTGGTGATCGGAGGGGTCCTCACCGGTATCGGCGCATTGCTCCTACTGGTCGGTCTGTTCGGTGGTCTCGACACCACCGGCACCCTGAGCCTGGTCGGGTTCGGCGTCTTCCTCGTGTTCATCGGGATGAACACCCTCGCCCCGTCCTTCGCACGACCGGCCGCCCTCCTGCTCGGTCGCCCGATCGCCCGCCTGCTGGGCACCCCCGGCCAAATCGCCAGGGGTAACGCAGCGCGCACACCGCGCCGCACAGCATCAACCGCGGCGGCCCTGATGATCGGCCTGGCCCTGGTGGGCATGGCCGGGGTGGTCGGTTCGTCGCTCACCAAGAGCTTCCTCAACACCCTCGACGATGCCGTGCAGTCCGACTATTTCATCCGGTCCGACAGCGGTGGCTTCGACCCGTCGGTCGG
>CAXMSE010000011.1:0-31500 GCA_964196195.1 uncultured Gammaproteobacteria bacterium
GTCGGGACTGCTCACCGGCAAGTACCGCGATGGTGTGCCTGAGGATTCACGAGCTGCGCTGGATGGCTACGAGTGGCTGGTCGAACGCATGACCAGCGCTGAGCTCGTCGCGCGGGTCGAGAAGCTTCGACCCATCGCCGACCGCCTCGGTTGCACGATGGCACAGCTCGCCTTGGCGTGGTGCACGAAGAACCCGAACGTCTCGACTGTCATGACCGGCGCGTCGCGAGTCGAACAGGTCGTGCAGAACTTTGAGACGCTCGACGTGATCGACGCCCTCACCGACGAGGTGAAGGAAGAGATGGAAGCGGCGATCGCAGGCTGATCGGGGCGCCAATCGGTCCCCGGTAGCGTGAGAAGCCATGGAGTAGCCGACTTCCGCCTTTCGTCAGTTGCCGACACTCTGACTCGTTCTTCTGTCAGAACGGCTCGCACCGTGTCCGGTGTCAGTGCGGACCGCCAGGAACCAACCGCCTCCGCTCGACGTCTCAATTGCGATGCGACGTTTCTCACGAGTCATTCTCATCTCGGTGGCGGTCATTTCGGTAGCGCTCTTGGTGTCATGCGGTGACACTGACGCCCCAGCCGCGACAGCCAGTATCGAGATCACCGCGCGAGCGGGACCCACGTGCCCGGTCGAAACCGATCCGCCGTCACCGGAGTGTGCGGCGCGTCCGGTGGACACCGCGATGATCGTCATCACCGACCCCCAGGGGAACGAGGTTGGTCGCGGCACCACCGGGTCCGACGGCAGGGTCATCATCGACGTCCCCCCAGGCGAGTTCATCGTTGTCCCCCAACCAGTGGAGGGTCTTCTCGGTACGGCTGCGACGCTGGCGGTGACAGTCGCCGATGGCCAGACACTGCACGTCACCGCCGACTACGACACAGGTATTCGCTGAAATCAGGAGTGCCGAGGCCGGTCGACATGGATGTGGCGACGCCAGGGGGCTTGCGGACGTGCCGTGGGAGGAGTCGGCAGATGGTCGCGAACCGCGCCTCCCGCCTGTTCTGTCTCACAGAACCACCTGTGACTCGTTCGTGCCTGCCGCACAGCTCCTTACTCGTTCTTCGTCGGAGATCGGATCGAGCTCGATCTTGTTGGGCAACAACTGATCGGGGGCCCGCTCCATATCGGCAGCGAGATCTTCCACGGAGCGTGCTCCTCGAACGCGGGATGTGAGAGATCAGCCGGTGGCATCCTCTTCGGGTAGCTCGATCGGCGTGAGATCCGCTGACGGGACGACCACGACATCGACCGCAGCATCGCCGTTCTCGTAGCGGTAGGTGATCTCCATCGGAGTTGTGACGATACGTAGGGTGAGTTGCCCGCCAGAGGCCAGGCCGAATACCGAAGCTTCGAAGTCGGCTTCGTAGGTGTTGGTGTCGGCATCGCCTGGGAGCCACCTTACGGCTGTGGGATTACGCAGCGCCTCGAGGGCGTCGGTAACCGCGAGTGGCTCGTCGGCCACCCACTGCTCGTCGCCGTCCTGGCGGACCCAAGTGGTGCCGTCGGCGGTGATCGCGTAGTGAATCAGCGCCTCGCTCGATGAGACGTGAAGCTCGGTTGCTCCGTCGACGGTTCGCCCGTCGATCCGCAGCGCTTCCTGGTCGCCCACAGAAGTGATCGACGTGAAGGCGTAGCCGGCCGGGATGGCCCCGAGGTCGGTCTGCAACGACGCCGGTGCGGGGGTCGAGGTCGTCGCCTCTGCGGTGCTCGTCGTGGTGATGACACGCGCAGCGGTCGTGGTCGGGCCGGCGCTCTCGGCGTCCGACGAGTCGGCGCACCCTGCGGCCGCGATGAGAAGGACGACGGTGGTCGCGAGCAGCAGGATGTGGCTACGCCCGCGGCCTCCCGTCATCTCCCGAACCCTCGCCGTGGTCGATCGGTCGCTGGTTCGGCTCAGGTGTCTTCGCCGCTGCGTTCGTCGTGCTTCTTGTCGCGGCCGTGTTCCTCGACCGGTGTATTCACGTCTGGATCAGAGCCGCGCTCGCACTTGATCTTCGGGTCGACCTTCAGCGCCATCGTGTCGTCGTCCTTCAGCTTCAACTTGAGCTTGAGCTCGGCATGATCCGCGAACCGCACCTTCACCTCATGGCCGTGCATTTCGACCTCGATCGCCTCGGGTGCGCTGACATCGCCGATCGTGCCGTCGGCGTTGTTATTCCAGCTGACTGAGACGGGTGTTCCGTCGCATAGCGCACCGCTCCAGCTCTGCGGCAAGCTGGCAAGGTCGGCTGCTGCGACCCGCATCTTCTCGTCCTTCACCTTCAGAGCGACTTTCAAAGAAGCGTGTCCAGCGTCGTACTCGTCGTCGGCGGTGGTGTGGACCTCCACCTCGAGTTTGAGGTCGGCCCGCTGGGCGAGGGCATTGGTGAACCGGATCTTGACCTCCGTCTCGATCTCGTCGGTCTCGATCTCGGTTTCGGGCTCCGAGATCGTCCAAGAGAGCGCGCTGCCGGCTGCGGCTGCGGCGGTGACGGCTACGTCGGTGAGGGTGGGGGTGCCGTTTTCCTCGCCCACGGTGAAAACAACGGTGGTCTCTTCGCCGAGAACGGTGCCAGCCCAGGTGTGCGTGCCGAGAAGGTCGGCGAGTGCTCCCGTGCGTACCTTTGTCTCCAGCTTGTGCTCTTTGGCCTTGACCTCGACGCGGGTGCCGGTTTCGGAGTTCTCGAAGCGCACCCGGCGGTTGTCGACCTTCGTGGCGACATAACCCACAGCCGCCGCGGCTTCGCCTGTGCCAGGGTCGATCACCGGTTCGCCGGTGGCCGGATCGGCCACATCGTGGAGATCGACGGAGGTGAGGTAGCCGTTGGTGTCGGTGTCGACGACCACGATCAGGCCCGGCAAGAGCGTGGGGACGACGGTGAGCGTCGACTCTGGAGGCTCGACGGCCGGTTCAGCTGCGAATGCAGTGGGTGCCATCACGAGGACAACAAGAGCTGCGACCAGAACTGCGAATATTGGCCTTTTCGACATGTCAGTGCCTCCTAGTTCGAGTGCCCCCAGGGCAACGGAAGGTCGCGCACTGACTACACGTCACCGCCGGTATGGATAGTTTGGCCAGGCATCTCCCGCCAGCCCATTCGTCGATCTCGAGCCGAGGCTTCAGAGGATCGTCAGCGATGAGGGCGATGTTCAAGAGAGCCGATCCGTGACCTGTTCTTCGCCTGAGAACGGTTGATCGGTGCGAGAAGCCTCAGCCCGGCACCGGCTCAGGTGGCGATTGCGAAGAGGACGACGGTCGTAGCACCCAACGCACCTCCAAGGATCTGGATCGGCCAAACCCGTTCCTTGAGAAGCTTCCAGGCCAGAGCGATCGACACTCCCGGGGAGAGACCGATGAGGGCTGACCCGATTGCCGCGTTGCCTCGTTGGTAGGTGATGGCGGCGAGAATGAACGCGACGACACTCGTGCATCCAACCATCGACCCGAACTTGAGCGTTGCGGGCCGGAAGCGCACCGAAAGCCCGATCGCTCGGCTGGAGATGGGGATCACCACTATCCCGGCCAGGGTCAACACGAAAGCAGGTGCTGCTCCGGCCTCATCGGAAACGAACGACAGGCAAAGCCCGGCCAGCCCGGTGAGAGCCCCTACCGCGGCGGCACTCGCCAGGATCGGACTGGAACGCAACTCGCCCAGCTTCGGTAGCCGGTCTTCGCTCGCCAAGAGCACGACGGCCGGTATTGCCACCAGAACGCCGATTATCTCCAAGATCACCAACGATTGGCCCACCAAGACCCCCAGCAGGGTGGGAATGATCAGCGCGAACACAGCAAAGACGGGAGCGAAGACGACGATCGGACCGACAGCCATGCCCCGGTAGAGGAGAGGGCGAGCCGCCGACATCGAAACCCCCGCGGCGACGGCCCACCAGATGTCGTTACCGATGAAATGGTCGTCGGAAAACAACAACAGATACGAGCCGCTCAAGGCCGCCCCCACCGTCGATGCCACAAAGGCGATTCCGGCCGGGGTGTTCGGCGACCGGTCCGTTCGACCTCCCACGCCGGCCACCAGATCGCCGATGCCGAACATGGTTGCTGCCAGCGTTCCGAGCAGGATCGTCAAGATTCGATCGGGTTGTTTTGCGTCATCTTCACCCTTCCCCAGCTCCTGTCGCGTCGAACCGGCACGCGGTGGCAGATGTTACCGTCGAGGCGCGCGGGGGAGTTCAGGACAAATCGACAGGGAGCGGCAAGTGACCGACGGCTAGCCATTGATCAGCCGGCGTCGCGTGTTCGGCGGCGGGGCGAGAAGCCGCGTTGTACTGTGGCCCGCTGGACCAGCGGGTGGGGACAGCGACAATCCTGTTTTCGGACGTGGTCGCGAGCACGGAGATGCGCGTGGCCCTCGGAGACCCGGCTGCCGAAACTCTGCGTCGCCGCCACGATGCTCTCCTGACGGGCCTGATCAAATGTTTCGATGGCACCGTCGTGAAGTCGCTCGGCGGCGGGCTCGGCCTGATCCTTCTACGGCGCGACAGCGCTGAGGAGAGGCAATGGGCCACTGCACTTCTCACCGAAACCGTGGACCTCGCCGATCGACTCGGGATGAAGCTCGTGGTCGAGTCGGCTCGAGTTAATGGTCGGCGAGAATCGAAGCGAGGGCGACGGCTTGGTTGTGCTCGGTGGCGCGGGCGCTGTAGAGGAGAGTTGTCTGGGACGTAGCGATCATGGCGGCCAGCTGCTCGAGGTGTGGACTGTCGGCGAGTTCTGCTCGGTAGCGAGCCCGAAACTCGTCCCAACGCTGTGGATCGTGGCCGAACCACTTCCGCAATTCGTTCGACGGCGCGACTTCGGGCATCCACGCATCCAAGGCGGCGCGGGCCCGGGAGACTCCTCGGGGCCAGATCCGGTCGACGAGGATGCGTCGGCCGTCGAAGTCCTCGGCCTGTTCGTAGATGCGCTTCACTGCCACGTCGGCCATGATCACCACCCCGGTCGCAGGCCCATGGCAGGCGATCCTACGGGTCCGCCACCCGCGGAGGAGAGTGGTCACCGCTGGCGGGAGGGGAGGACGGCGCGAAGCGGTGCCGGTTCGTCTTCCAGAGTGGCGACGTGCCTCCGGAGTTCCTTGACGCCCTCACGTCTCTGGTCCTGGCCGGTACCGTCGATGAGGTGAGCTTCATCGGTGCCTGGCAGCCCGTCCAATAGGCGTCAGCCGGCTCGCTGCAGGCAGGTCTTGTTGGGAGGTAGACCGATCGCCTGGGCCACCCCGTCCTTCATGCCGACACCTTGAGACGGGGGCGGCGAGTGTGCACCTGGCGGCAACCTTCCGGCAGGGGGCTGGCGTTGACGGCGCGTAGCGAGCGCAGGGTCCAGAAAGCGTCCGGCGCTATGACGGTCACGTCGGCGATGAGGGAGGCGACGGCGATGTCGTCGACTGTCATCGCGACCTGGGTCACGGGTCCGCTTGGCCCCGATGCAGTCGACCAGGTGACCGGCCAGCCGCGCGCCCCGAACTCCTCGACGATCTCGGGTACGTGGCCAGAGGCCACGAGCTGGAGTTCGGTGTAGCCGGGTGCGAGCCGGTCGTTGACCATGAGCCCCAGGGCAGTGCCGGCGGCGACGCCGAGCGCGTATCCGACCAGGCGATCCGGGGAGTTGAGGTCGGTAACCAGGTGCGAGAAGGTGAGGGCGAAGACGATTGCCTCGACCGCGGCGATGAGAGCTCCGGCCAGCTTCCGCCCCCGCGCGGCCGTCGCGACCCGCAATGTCCACAGTCCCACGCTGGCCATCGCCAGAGCCGCCATCATCGGTGCTTCGACACTCATATCTCCTCCTTCGGTCGTGCGCTCGATCAGGGAGCGACGTTCGAAACCTGGTGGTCATGATGAAGGTCGGTGCAGCTGGAGTCGTCAAGATCATCTGAAGATCTCGTCACTATTTCGGAGGCGATTAGCCCGCGGGCCCCGGAAACCCACAGCAGGTACGGGTTCGCCCGGGATACACGAGCTGAGGGGGGCGTACAACCGGTCCGAGGAGCTGCTCACCGAGGCGACGGGGGCCGATCCGGGCCCTTGACGCGGTTGAAAATCGCCTGCGGAGCCGTGTGATTCTGTGGTTTCGGCCTTCTCCAGAAGATCTACCGATCGTCTCCAAGACTGGCGGGGGAGGAATTCGTACGTTCATCTCATCAAGAAACGTTCGAAGGAGCCAGTCGTGTCCAACCACCCCCGTCTAGATCATCTGCCCACCCGTTTGCTCGGTGTCTGGGCCCATCCCGACGACGAGGCCTATCTCTCGGCGGGTCTCATGGCCCGCATGAGCGACGCCGGTCATGAAGTCACCGTTGTCACGGCCACCCGGGGCGAGAAGGGCACCGACGATCCGATCCTCTTCGGGTCGGCTCGCTTCGCTTCGTGCCGCGAGTTCGAGCTGCGTCGCAGCCTCGGCGAGCTGGGTGTCACCGATGTCCGGGTCCTGGGCCACGCCGACGGCGAGTGCGATCTTGTCGACACGCGGTCGGCGGTCGAGTCGATTGCCGCGGTGATGCGGGAGATCCGTCCCGACGTGGTGATCACATTCGGTCCCGACGGGATCACCGGCCATCCCGACCATCGTGCAGTGTCGTCGTGGACGACGGAGGCGTGGCGGCGGGTGGGTCACGGCGACCTGCGCTACACCACGATGACCGACGGCTACATCGCCGAGCACGCCGACCTCCACGACGAGATCGGGGTGTTCACCGACTTCGGACTCGAGGGTCCCTTCTCGGTTGCCGCCGACGAGATTGTCGCCGACTACGACCTGACCGACATCGAGCTCGACCGAAAGCGTCGTGCCCTGGCGGCCCATGCCACCCAGACCGAGCCGCTCGCCGCCCTGATGGGCGAGGAGACCTATCGGACCTGGTGGCGAAACGAGCGGTTCCGCCGGCCGACGGTGACCGAGTTGCTCTCGTGCCCGGTAGTCCCCCCATCGGTGGACGCGCCCATGGCGGTTGCAGCATGACCGCGGTGACGCAGCCGGACGGGATCGTGATGAACGACGTCTCCGCGACTCGCAACGCTCCGGTTGATGATGATGTACGTCGTGCGTTCGTCGACGGGGCACGGGCTCAGGTGCCCATGGCGGTGGGTGTGGCTCCGTTCGGCTTCGCCATCGGGGCCGCGGTGGGTGCCTCGAACGTGCCGGTGTTCGCCGGTTGGCTCGGCGCGCCGCTGATCATGGCCGGCGCCGCCCAGCTGACTGCGGTCGAGATGCTCGACGCGGGGGCAGCTCCGCTGATGATCGTCGTGTCCGCGCTCGTCATCAACGCCCGAATCATGATGTACAGCGCGGCGACGGCGCCGTGGTTTCGCGACGAGCCGATGCGGCGGCGATTGCTGCTCGCCCTGCCCTTGATCGATCAGCTGTACCTGGTGAACGTCGCTCGATTCGAGCAGGGTGATCTGGGGCGGCGGGAACGCCAGGCCCATTGGGTCGGTGGTGCCCTGGTGCTGTGTGGCACGTGGGTGACCTCCCAGACGGTGGCGATCTTCTTCGGCGCAGGTCTGCCCGAAAGTTTCGGTCTCGACCTTGCCGCGCCGCTCGCGTTGGTGGGTCTGTTGGCCATGTCGGTCAAGGAGCGGCCCGCGATCGCCGCTGCCGCGGTTGCCGGCCTGGTGGCCGTGGTCGGTGTCGGGCTGCCGTTCCGGGCGGGGGTGCTGGTCGCCGCGATGTCGGGTGTGGTCGCCGGTCTGTATGCGGGTGACTCGCCCCCGAAGGAGGCGTCATGACCGCGTTCGTGGTCATCGGGGCGATCGGGCTCGGCACCTACGCCATGCGGGCCTCGATGTTCGTGCTCGTCGGCGCCCGGCCGCTGCCCGCTCGCCTCGACGACGCCTCGCGTCTCGTCGGTCCTGCCGCGGTGGCGGCGCTGGTTGCGACGATGACCTTTTCTCATGCCGGATCGATCGATCCGCGACCGGCTCCGGAATTGGTCGCGATCGCCGTCGGCTATATGGCGGTTCGCCGCACCGGCAACGTCGTGTACTCCTTCGTGGCCGGCCTTCCGACCCTGTGGGTGCTCACTGCGCTGATGGGCTGAGTCCGCAGCCACCGTCGGGCACTCTGCCGGGCACGCGAGGGGAGAGAAGAGACGGTCGTGGCGGTCGGCGATCTGCACTAGCTAACTCTTCTGGGTCTCCATCTCGGAGGACGAGCAAGTCATACACCTGGGGCTCGAATGTGGACCCGCTCGCCTCCGCGGCGCAGCTCCCGCATCCCCTGATCGAGTTCGCAGTCGCCGAATCGGAGGATGTTCGCGTCGGTGGGGATCGGGTCGGCGGCGGTCGTCCCACGCAGCGGTGGCAACTCTCCTGCGCCGCTCTGCCACACCCGTACCGCGGCGTCGAGCCCTGAGAAAGTGTGCTCACCCAGATCGAAGCCGTCCGCGGGGACCCAGCTCGAACGACGTCGGTGATCGAGACCTGATGAGTAGCCGATCTCACCTCAAATTGTCGGGAAGGGCTAGCCGTACAAGACCGATTCTGCGACGGCGCTATACAGCAGAGGTCATGACTCCGACCCGTTTTGGTTGACGATCCCCACTAGCAGGACCTGCTCTGTCCTCGAGAGGCGATTCGTGACCTGTTCTTCGGGGAGGAACGTGGCCAAGGCTGGGTCGTGATATTGCGGTGAACCATGTGGGCGCCTGGGCCGGTGATATGTCGAGCTGCGTGCTTCAATCGAGATGTGTGAGGTCACTGCGATCGGGCTTCGCCTCACTCCTCTTCATCGTCTGCACGGCGCATCATCAGGAACTCGTCGATCCTGAGGAACCCGGGGGGCCGTTTCATGCCGGCTGGTAGTAGAGCGAACGCCTCCTCAGCACCGATCACGTGCGGATCGACCAAGTCGACGGGGTCGCCGTCGACTTCGAGCTTCGCGGCGCCAGCGGCTATGACATTGCGAACCCAGTCCGATCGCGACCCATAAACCAGCATGAACATGAACCCGTCGTCGACCTCGTGGGCTTCGAGCGGGGTGCGATACGACCGAGCCGAGGAACGGCCAACGTGGTGGATCACCTGCCACTTCCCATTGCGCACCGCACGGGGGTTGAAGACCCGCTTGTTGATCTGTCCCCACCACAACGGCATCGGCATCGGCGACCTCCAGGATGCGCCGCTTCCAGGGATGGCTCGGTTACCAGTGGGAGGGGGGCAGCACCCCCAGCCTATTCCACACATCTGAGGTCCCATCCTCGGAGAAGGTGAGCTCGCCTGCCATTAGACCGACAGCCACCGCCCATCCGAAAGCCGAAAGAGGAAGATCATGGGACCTGTTCGCGCGGTCACCTGCTGAGTCGCGTGATGTTGGCAGTGCCCTGTTGTTCGACCGTGGGGCTACGTTCCGCCAGGACTTGCCTGCTGGCGCCAATTGAGGCAGTGCCGGCAGCGAAGGGTGACGTATCCGGCGCGCCACGGATACACCTTCTCGAACGTGCCGCGTTCGCCGCAGGACTTGCATTTCGGTCCCAAGAGAGCAAGGAAGCGTTTGATTCGGGTCGTCGGTGGCGGCGCTGGCGGCTGCGGGACTCTGGCAGCTTCGCGTTCGATGATCTCAGCTTGCGCTGCCGCGAGTTCGGGTCTGGGTGGCACCACGTGGCGCTGCTTGGTGTAGTCGGTTCGTTGCGGCGTCGAGAGGAGCCATCTGGTGTGGTCGGCTTTTGGCGGCTCGTTGGTGCCGGTCATGGTCTTCAGTGTTGCACGAGTGCGCCGCTGTTCTGTCGGTGCGGCGGGCATGAAGTATGTATTGACGTGATCAGGAGCGGGTGATCTGAGCGCGTCTCAGCCGATCATTACCCGGCTCGCTATTGGCGGGAGAGCGTCTCTCGGCCCATTGCCCCTGCGACCGGACGTGAGCGGGGGTCTCAGTCCTGGGCGCTTCGGCTCGCTAGGTTGATGAGGTGCTCGAAGCCGTCGCCCAGCCTGTGAATTCATCGTCAGTGGATCGGCCGAGGTGATCGCCGCCAAGCCTGCCTGGCTCACCGATGACTATCTCGGGATCGAGGTCGAGCAGTACATCGGCATTGCGGTGCTCGCCGTCGTCGCCACGGTGGCGCACTTCGCGCTGTTGCGCGCGATCTCTCTCGTTGTGCGACGTCGATACGCCGGAGATGACCTGACATTTTGGGACGGTGAGCGGCGCCTGATGAACCGCGGCATCCTGCTGCTCACGGTCGGGATCACAGTGCTGGTCGGATTCCCGACGCTCGATTTCGATCCGGACATCGAGGACATCGTGAATCAGGCGACCACTCTGGTCGCCGCTGTGGCGATCATCATGGTCGCCTACCGCGCCATCGATATCGGCGTGAATGTGCTGGCGAGACGCGCCAGCAAGACCGAGACGATGCTCGACGACAGCCTGGTTCCGTTATTGCGCACGACGATGCGGCTGTTCGTGACAGCCGTTGGCCTGCTGTTCGTACTGCAGAACCTGGAGGTCAATGTCTCATCGCTGATCGCCGGCCTGGGTCTTGGCGGTCTTGCGATCGCGTTGGCCGCACAAGACACGGTCCGCAACGTGCTGGCTGGAGCCACGATCTTCGCCGACAAGCCGTTCGAGGTTGGCGACTGGGTCGTCGTCGATGGGGTCGAAGGCACCGTCGAGACCGTCGGCTTTCGCTCCACCCGTGTGCGCACCTTCTACAACTCGCTGGTCAGCGTGCCCAACGGCAATCTGATGAATGCCGGGATCGACAACATGGGTCAGCGGCGTTGGCGTCGGTACAAGACCACGCTCGGGGTCGGTTACCACACCACGCCGGATCAGATGCAGGCGTTCGTCGAAGGAATCCGGGCCGTCATCCAGGCGAGCCCCGGTATGCGTCAGGACTACTACATCGTCGAGTTCCACGGCTTCGGCGCCACCAGCCTCGACGTATTGGTGTACTGCTTCATGGATGCCGTCGATTGGAACGAAGAACTGCGTACCCGGCACGTCCTCAATCTCGACATCATGCGGCTCGCCGAATCGCTGCAGGTCGACTTCGCCTTCCCGACACAGACTCTGCACATCGCCGCGATGCCGGGCCAGCCCCAACAGCTACCGCAGGTCCCCGATCGAGCCCACCTCCGCGACATCGTGAACTCGTTCGGGCCGGGCGGCGAGAGCGGCCAGCGCGTCGACCAGCTGATCACGGACGGCCACGAGAGCGTGCTCGAGAGCCCCTACGCCCAAGCCGACGAAGGCGGTTGAGAGGGCCGCGCAGGTCACGGCGTCAGTCAGATTGGATCACTCCAACGAGTTCCAGAATCCACGACGGCGGCGGTCTTCGAGTGCGTAGGAGGCAACCATCGTCGTCGCGGCGATGACGCCGAACACTGTCAACAAGGATCGGTGACCGCTGAGCATTCGGCGACGACCTGGCAGCCGCACGCCATCATTTCTTCGAGCAGTTCGATCATGGTGGCGAGTTCGACTTGTTGGGCGCGAAGAGCATCGATCTTGTCCGCCGCTAGCTGGCGTGCCTGTCCGGAGGTGTCGTCGAGGATGTCTCGGATCTCGCTCAGGCTGAACCCGAACCGTTGGGCACGACGGACGAAGTTGACCCGACCGACTGTGTCGCTGGTGAACCGGCGTCTGCCACCGACCCGCTCGGCCGGCGTGATGACTCCGACTTCGTCGTAGTGGCGCAGGGCGGACACGGCGACGCCGGTCGCGGCCGAGAGCTCCCCGATCGGAACGAGCACTCGTGCAGTCACAGAAGCGGAATGCCGGCCAGCGCCGAGATCACAGGCAATGCATCAGGATTGGCGCTGGAGATGTCGAGGGTGAGCACACCGTCAACCACCGACGTGTCGATGGTGAGGAACGCACAACACCGAGCCTCACGGCGGGTGAGGTCCTCGACGTCATCGACCAACGACGCCGGAAGTGTCAGGCGTACCCCACCCTCGATCGCAGCGACGGCCTCGGCCCGGTGTTGCAGGTCGACCCACTCGAGTGCCTGCTTGGTGGCTTCGTTGTTGGTGAGGGTGCATGCAATCGGTGAATCGTCGCCGGAGGTTTCGATGTCGGTCTCAGGGCCCATGAGACGACCATACGACCTCAAGACGACTTGAGGTCAAGAGAAACTTCGGGATCTCTCGCCAAATGCATCTCCTCATCGATCGTTGAACACCTTCACGGACTCGCTCGTCAGCGGTTCGCTTGAGTCGTTCTCAGGTTGAGAACGGCGCCTCCGAGTTGTTGTGTCCCTGGCAACGGTGCTGCCCGCTCTTAGCGAAGGAACCCTCCGACCCGTTCTGGAGTGAGGGACAGCGCAACCCGTTGTACAGCAACTCGGGGACATCTCCCCGAGTGCCGGTGGTCAGGTGGGGGGAGCCGGGGTTCGAGACCCTCAGTGCCTACTCGTCGTCGTGATTTGCACAACGTTTCCGCAGGTCAGGGCCTGCGTCGGGCCACCGATCGCTCAGCCGACGATATCGCGCTCTTTCAAACCCCTGTACGCCGTCTCCAACCGTTCGGCGCTGTCGAGATCGGGCATCACCGAACCGTGACGCCTCGGCCAAGGCGGTCTGCCAAACGTCGGGTACGAGGTCTGCACAGAGGACACGCGTTCCGGCCCTTTCCAGAGCATCGATCAACGCGAAGGCGAGGTGTGTCTTCCTGGTGCCACTCACACCGAGAACGGCTGCATGATGACGTTCAACCACCGCTGGATCGATTGCCACGGGCAGATTCGAGTCAGGGACCATGCCGATGGCCATCCAGTTGAGCGTTGGCTCGGCGTCTCAACTGCCCGGCACCTCGATCACACGGAGTTCTCCATAGCCGGGAACGACCAGATAGAACCCGGACGGGTCGCAACGAATCTGGATGTCGCATTCCTCGTCGTCTCCTGAGTCGGGATCCTCTTCACACTCCTTGCTCGTCTCCACGACCTTCTTCACCGTGATCACGTAGTTGCCCGGGGCCTTGGTGGTGGTGATGAGGAATACCGAGTCTCCGGTCAATTCGTCGGGTGGGTCCTTCCAGTCGCTACTCGGGTTTCGTGGTGTGCCCGACCGCCATGACGCCGTGAGCTGCCCAGGGGAGAACGAGACACATGCCTTCATTCCCGGCGCAACTGTTGCCCACAAACGGTACGTGCCGAAGGGGGCGGCGGTGACGGTCACGTTGTTTCCCTCTTCGATCGGCACATCCCAAGCTTCGGGGACGATGGGGACGGTGCCGGGGCCGAGATCCGGGATGGTCTCGTCGGTCAGAGATTGCTTGAACTTGTGGAAACGGTCCTCGATCCCACTCACTGCCGAGAGGGGCGGAAGGGAGTTGACCAAGTCGAATATGCCTTCGGTGTCGAGAAACTGGTGGGCATATTCGAAGAAGATCCAGTTGGTGTAGCTGAGCTGCAGCAACGTCGTGTCGAGTTCCACACTGGCGAGGAGCTCGGGCAGTTCAAGATGCTCGGCGTTCGCGGACGGGTACACGACGCCGCTCAGGTAGATCGCCAATCCACCCTGCCACCAACTAGGGGGTGATGTGAATGTCCCCGAAATCAGGCAATGCGCCATCTCCAGGGCAACCGATTGTTTGAATCCAGCCTCATCGTGAACTTGGAGTCCGGTGTTGAGACTGATCGAACAGTCAGATGCGTCGTAGGTGTCGGTCGAAGCGTCCACACCTTCGAACGGGGTCAACATGATGGACACGTTGGGCATGGAGCCCAGCGGCTCATAACTCTGCGCGGAATCTCGCATCGCCGCCAGCGTCCAGGTGATGTGATCATCGGTCCAGCCCGCTGTGTTGCCTTCCGCGGTATTGGGGCCAACTAGCCGGTACTTTTCGGCCCCGTACACGTCCAGTTCGGGGTCCACAAGGTCCTGCGAGCATCCGATGCCGAACCACGGCGGACAGCCCACATCGGACTCTTCTGTTTCTTGATCTTCTGTTTCTTGGGCCGTCACGGTTTGTGAAGCGAGTTGGAATCCGCGGTCGGCCACCGGGGGAAGGGCCGACTCGCCTTCTCCGACGTCAGCGTTTTCGGCGCTAGCGCTCGCGGCAATCAGGGCCCTGATGTCGTCCAGTTCCTCGCCGGATATGACAAGAAGGTCGAGTAGTCGCGAGATCTCGGCCGACGACTCCTGTTCGGGGGAAGTGTCCAGGTATTCATGAGCGAGTTCGATCACGGCCGTTCCGGAACGGTCGGCGAGCTCGGTGTTCCGAATGACATCGGAAGCAGCGACCTCGCCGACGAACAGCTGAAGCGTCGACACAAGGCCTTCACCGTGTGTCCACTCACCATCCTGCACCTTGGCCAAGAGGTTGTGGACATAACTGAGACCGGAAAGATCGACCGGCTCCGCCTCGAGGAGGATTTCGACCGGTTCCGGAGCGATCACCCGCACGCCGGGAAATCGCATCAGGGCACTCAACGCCAATTCTGTGGCGATCTCCAACTGGGCCGAACCGTCGAGATCAGGTCGGCCGAGAGTGATCCGGTAGTGGAGCAGTCCGAGCTCGGTCCCGGCTCGCACGCTGAGGACGCTTACATCAGCCCCCTCGAACCAGATGGCCTCATGGCCCACGTCGGCCACTGGTTGGCCGGGAACGCCGAGGAGTTGAGCGGCGGTGATGAAGTCGGCGGCGCTACCGGGCCCAATGCTAACGAAAACGCTGTCGTCGTCTACCAAGGGTTCGAAGCAGTTCTCGCCGCGGGCGATCTCGATCGAGCCCGAGTCTCCTGCGTCGATGTCGACGCCAAGCGCCTCGTCAACCTCGGCCAGTGTCAGCAGGGGGCTGCAATCCACTGCCGGCACGTCCAGTCCTTCGTTCTGCGCTGGGGGAGAAGCCGGCGATCCCGTGCTGGTGGTCTCGGGCGCGGAAGGCTCCGCTTCGCTGGTGGAATCGAACGTTTCGCCGTCGCCACCGGAGAGCGCTACGCCAACGACGATCGCTGCAACCACGAGGCCCGCGATAACGGCAGCCGCCGCCCGGGGGGTGAATGTGCGTGCTGTGTCCATCGCCAGAGCTCACGGGGTGAGTGGAAGCACTAGTATGCATAGGCCGGTGCGTCCAGTAAAGGAGAAGCCATGAGGGTGGGGCTAGCAATCGTCGCTGTGGCGGTGCTGTTGGTGGCCTCGTGCGGTGATGACAGCGGTGGGTTCCCGCTGGCTTCGGAATCCGGAGACGCTTCGAGTAAGTCGAAGACCGACGACATCGACCCGTGCGCCTTGCTGACCGATACCGAGCTTTCTGCTGTCCTGGGAACGGTGCCCCCATCGAAGTTCTTTGGTCCCAACGGTCCGTTCACAGGTTGTAGTTGGGGTACCGGTGATCTGTCCGTGAGCATCGCGACGACCGATGAGCTCATCCTCGCCCCAGGTGAACGCGAACGGTGCGAACCTGGTGACCTGGGTGAGGATTCGGTCGTCTGCGAGGGTGAGGTGACTTTCCTGCTCAATGGCATCCAGGTCGGGGTGTCGACAATCAGCCAAACGACGATCGACCAGATTCTGGCTCTGGCAAGAACGATTCCTTCCAAACTTCCGGACTGACGAAATCAGCTCGACTCTCGCCGTCGACCAGAGCGTTACCAGACCGCCGAAGGAAATGTGCGCCCCAGCGACGTCGCCGACGATGTGATCGAAGGTGCACGGGTGCTCAGCCACTACACGTGCCTGACAACTACCACCACGACGGCTGATCCGGCGACCACGAGTACAACCACAACGGCTGAGTCTCAGAGTTTCCGCCACCAAAGATCTGGTGACCTTCGACCCTTGCGGCCCTTTCCAGAGGGGGACCACGGTCAAGATGGCGAGTGCCCGTGAACGCGGCCTATCGGACGCGCGGCTGGGAGGTCAATTTCATGTGGGATCGATTTGCTCTGGTGTCGGTGATCGTGCTGGCTGTCGCCCTCAATGGGTGTGGGCAGAGTGGCGAGCAGGTCGACGCGTCTGGAAGTGACGATCAGGCTGGTGATGATGGCCAAGCTGACGGAAGCGGCCAGGCCCAGGACGACGGCCAGGCCGACGACGACGGACAGGCGGACGAAGACGAACAGGCCGACGAAGTTGATCAGGCTGAGGAGTACGAATACGAATCGCCTCTGGGTCAGTTCCTGGGGTGGAGCAACAACGTGAACTTCGACGAGGAAGAAGCCCAGGCCAAAATGGTGGCACAGGAGCTCCAGATGCAGGAGCTCGCGGCGACGTGCATGCGCGAGCAGGGGTTCGAGTACATCCCGGTCGATTCGTCTCAGCGCGAATTCTTCGATGAGGGATTCGAGGGGGGCGGGGAAGAACTCGAATGGGGGTCCGAAGAGTTTGTCCGCAAGTACGGCTTCGGCGTCACTACACAGCGATTCTCACAAGAGCAGGTCGGCCCCGATCTGGTGGGCCACAACTATCCAGACTTCGAGGAGCAAGCAGGCGAGGCGGGTTTTGTCGACCCCAACCAGGCTTACATCGACTCGTTGGCCGAGCCGGAGCGTGACGCCTATTTCGATGCCCTCCACGGCGTCATGAACGAGCCGGAGTTCGACTGGATGCTCGAGGACCGCGAGCCCACCGATGCGGAGATGCAGGAGATGGAGGACTGGTACGAAAACGAGTACGAGCCCACCGGCTGTATGGAGATCGCGAGTCGCGAGGTCTGGGACGAGGATGGTTCGCGTTATCAGGAGTTCGACGACGAGTTCGGTGACCTGATGGGGGAGATGTACGAACGAGTGGAAGCAAGCGCCGAGCTGGCCGCGTTCCGAGCCGAGGTAGAGGCCTGCGTCAGCGAGCAGGGGTTCGCGTATCTCGAACAGGACGAGCCCTACATGCACTTCGAGCAGAAGTTGGAGGAGGTGGGTCTCGGCTGGAGTGACCCGCTCGAGGGCGTCGACACCGAGGGCTGGACCGATGAGCAGTTCCAGCAGGCCTTCGAAGACCACGAAAGCCAGCAACTCCCACCCGACCAGCTGGCGGCGCTGGCCGAGCTCCAACAAGAAGAGATCAACATGGCGGTGGCTTTCGATAAATGCGGTGCTGGTTGGCAGCATGAACAGGAGATCATGGACCCGATCAGGGTCGAGCTCGAACGCCAGTTTCTCGAGGACAACAAGGATCGTCTGGCCCCCTACGAAGGCGCGTTCGGCAATGGCTGACAGTGCCGTGGGGGACTACTCCGCGGCACAGGTCCGGTGAACCGGCGCACGGTTCTCGCGATGGTCGCTGTTGTTGCGGTCCTGTCGGCGGTGGTCGGCTGGTACGGCGGCCAGCGAATCAAGTCGCCGGCGGAGGTCGCGGCAGATACCGAACCGCCTGCCGCGTCGCTGATCACCGTGCCTGTCGAGGAGCGCGCCCTCTCGACGAGTGTGGTGATCCGGGGCCAGATCGAGTTCGAGGACGCAGCCGAGATTCCGGTGAACCCTTCGCCGACGGGAGCCACGATCATTACCCAGGTCCACAAGGCATCGGGCGATGATCTCAACGAAGGCGACGCCGCGATCGAGGTCGCTGGTCGACCCTTGTTCGTGATGGAAGGTGAGCTTCCGGTCTTCCGCTCGCTCGGCCCCGGTGTGGAGGGCCCCGATGTGCAACAACTCGAGGAGGCGCTCGTCCGGCTCGGCTACAGCCCAGACGCCGTCGACGAGGTCTACGACAACGGCACAGAGGAGGCGGTCGCGGCGTTTTACCGGGCGGCCGGCTACAGACCCGACGAACCGACAGCGGAGGAAGTGGACCAACTGGAGCTCGGGCGGCAACGGGTGCGGCTGGCCGGTGAGTCGTTGCGGAGTGCCCGCAGCAATGCTGACGTCGGCGACCTGCCGGAGTCTGTGCGTCTCGAACTGAACATGTCGGTTGAACAAGCCGAACATCAACTCGACGATGCCAAACGCCTTCAAAGCGAACTGGTAGCCGCTGCAACCGGCGAACGCGACACCACTACGGCAGCAGAAGTGACAGCCCTGGAGGCGGCCGACACCGCGACTGCCCGACTGAACCAAGCTCTGGACGGCGTCCATCCCGACACTGGTCTGGACCCGACCGACGAGGAGATTGTGACGTTGCGCTCCGTTGACGAGGCGGCCCGCGCAGCCTGGGCTACGGCCACTGCCGCGGCCGTGAGTGCTGGCTCGGCCCTGGTCGAGGTGGAACGTGACCAGAGTCGTTCGGTGGACGTTGCCACGACAGGTCTGGCGATCTCGAAAGCCCGTCGTTCGGAGACCACTGCCCAGTTCACAGCCGACACGGGCGCAGCCGAGGCGGTTCGGGCCGCGGAGAAGGAGCTTGTCGACGCCGAAAGCGCCTTGGTGAAGCTTGATGCCAGCATCGGTACATCGTTTCCCGGCAACGAGCTGTATTTCCTTCCGAAGCTTCCTCGTGTGGTTCAACAGGTCAATGTGAAGACGGGTGACTTCCCCCAGGGCCCGGCGATGACGGTCACCGGATCAGGGTTATTGATCCGTTCATCGGTGTCCTCAGCCGATCGGCCATTGGTGCGTGCCGGCGTCGAGGGTGTGATGGATGACTCCAACCTCGGCGTTTCGGTCAGGGTCACGGTGGCTTTCGTCGCCGACAGCCCCGGGGGCCCCAACGCGGGCACCGACCGGTACGCCGTGCGCCTGGAGCCGATCGATGAGATTCCCGAGGAGGCGTTGAACCAGAACCTCAGGGTGACGCTGCCGTTCGAGTCGACCGAGGGTGCGGTGTTGGCGGTGCCTCTGGCCGCTCTCTCCGCGGGGGCCGACGGGACATCTCGGGTGCAGGTCGAGCGGTCCGACGGCACCGTCGAGACTCTCACGGTTACGACCGGTCTCCTCGCCCGAGCACTCGGCTTGGTCGAGATCGTGCCCGAGGAGGGAGAGTTGCAGGTAGGCGACCGGGTGGTCGTCGGTCGCGATGCAAGTGGCCCTGTCGATGATCAGGACGTCGATCCCGATGATGATGACGTCACCGGGGATGCGGGCGGCGTTGTCACTGTCGCGGAGAACTAGAAGACGATGGTGGACGCCTCGCGGCCGGTTGTCGAACTCTTCGGGGTGGCGCGGACCTTCCCCGGAACGCCGCCCGTGGAGGCATTGCGACCCACCGACCTGACGATCGCCGACGGCGAGTATCTAGCGATCGCCGGCCCATCGGGATCGGGCAAGTCGACCTTGCTCCACATCCTGGGTCTGCTTGATCAACCGACGTCGGGCGTCTACCGACTCGACGGCGTGGACACCGAGGATTTCAACGAGCGGCAGTTGGCCGGCTTCCGTTCGAGTCGGATCGGTTTCGTCTTCCAGTCGTTTCATCTCCTGGCGCACCGGACCGCAGTCGAAAACGTGATGCTGGCTGAGATCTACCGGCCCGGTTCGCGTTCACAACGTCGGGAGCGAGCCGTCACTGCCCTCGACAACGTTGGCCTCGGGCATCGACTCCACTCGTTCCCCACCACCCTCTCCGGAGGCGAGCGACAACGGGTGGCGGTGGCCCGAGCTCTCGTTGGTGAACCGAGTCTTTTGCTCGCTGACGAACCGACCGGCAACCTCGACTCCGGCACCAGTGCACAAATGTTGGATCTATTCGATCAACTCCATCGCACGGGAATCACCCTCGCCGTCATCACCCACGATGATCAGGTGTCAGCGAGAGCCGAGCGCCAGATCCGCATGATGGACGGTCGCCTCACCGAAGCGGCCGGATCCCTGTCATGAGCGACACCGGTGCACAAGAATCGGCCTTCTCCTGGCGAGATCTGTTCTCCGAGGCCACGATCGCCCTCACCACCCGACCGGCCAGGACGGTGCTCACCGCGCTCGGCACCATTCTCGGGGTTGCAGCTCTCGTGGCCACGCTGGGCCTGGCCAAGACGGCCGGAAACCAGATCGTGTCTCACTTCGACGAACTCGAGGCAACGTCGGTGGTGGTTCGTCCACCACGGGGTCAGGGCCGCAACCCCAATCAACAGGATGTCAGCGCAATCCCGTTCGATGCCGGCGACCGTCTCGAACGGCTGAATGGTGTCGTCGCAGCCGGCACCAAATCCGACGTCTCGACCGGACACGCCCTCGCTCGGTCCGTGCCACTTATCGATCCTCTCGGCCAGACCGAACTGCAGGTCTCCGTCATAGCGGCCAGCCCTGGGTTGTTTGCTGCTGTGCGAACCGAGCTGGCTTCGGGTCGGACTTTCGACTCGGGCCACAATGACCGTCGCGACAACGTTGCTGTCCTCGGTCCCGGCGCAGCCCGCCGACTCAATGTGACGCGAGTCGACAACAGCCCGGCCGTCTTCATAGGTGATGTCACGCTGGCGGTGATCGGCATCATCGACGATGTGGCCCGCGAGCCCGAACTCCTCAACGCGATCATCATCCCGGACGGCTTCGCTCGCGAGCGCTTCGGTCTTGAGGCCCCCGCAGAGGTGCACATCGAGGTCGATGTCGGAGCCGCCGAGCTGATCGGAAGCCAGGCTGCCATCGCGCTCGCGCCGAATGATCCCGACAATCTTCGGGTCAGCCTGCCATCGGCACCCCGCCAGGTCCGGTCATCGGTCCAGTCCGATGTCAACGCACTCTTCCTTGTCCTGGGCGCCATCTCACTCCTGGTCGGCGCCATCGGCATCGCCAACGTCACCCTCGTCTCGGTGCTTGAACGCACCGGCGAGATCGGGCTGCGCCGTGCGCTGGGCGCCACCCGTCGCCACGTGGCCACCCAGTTCCTGTTCGAGTCGGCGGCTCTCGGTGCTTTCGCGGGTCTACTTGGCACGAGCCTCGGAATTCTCACGGTCGTCGCGGTTTCGGCAAACCGCGACTGGATCCCGATCATCGATACGTGGCTCCCCTTCGTCGCTCCGATCCTGGGCGCTGTCATCGGTCTTCTCGCCGGCACCTACCCGGCATGGAAGGCATCGGCCACCGAACCAATCGCGGCGCTCCGCTCAGGTGGCTGAGCGGGTACTCGGCAAGTCCGGCCACGCGCCAGCGGGGTGGGGTGAATACCACCGCGCGGATAGGTAGGCCCAGTCACTGGGGTGGGTCTACACCCCGAGCAGGCGGGCGGTCAGGTGGCAGGAACGTACGAATCCCCTTGTCCTAGGTCCTGTAGAGGATCGGGAGATCTTTGGGAAGCGAAACCGCGATCGATCTCCAAAACCTCTCCATGTCTTCTCCAAGACCCAACGGCCGGGATCCCCCATGGTGGGCAGGAGCCGGACGGGAGACACCCGTCGGCACGACAAGGAGACACACCGAAATGACCATCACCGAGACCCCCGCCTTTCCGAATGGCGTCAATGTGGAAGCCCTCCTGGGCGCCCGCGAGATGTTCAAGACCGACACCTCGCTCACCCAGTTCCAGTGGCGAGCTCGCAACGAGTGGGTGAACGGCACCCACAGCCGGACCGTCATCGACGACTTCCGCGGTGCGGGGGACGAGCAGGCCCACAAGGCGGCCGTGACCCACGATGCCGACCACCCGGCGCTGTTCGCGGCGGAGGACAACGGCTCGACCCCCGTCGAGTTCGTCCTCCACGCCCTGGCCTCCTGCCTCACTGGCGGCATCGCGGCGGTGGCCGCCAACCGCGGCGTGACGCTCAACTCGGTCACCTCCAGCATCGAGGGCGACATGGACCTCCAGGGGATCCTCGGCATGGATCGCAACGTGCGCAACGGCTACAGCGCCATCCGCATCAGCTTCGAGGTCGACGCCGACGCGGACGCCGAGACCGTCGAGGCCATCGTCGCTCAGTCGCGGAATCGCTCCGCTGTCTACGACGTCCTCACCGGCAACGTCCCGGTCGAGATCGACGTCGTCACGAAGTGAGCACCCGGCTACGCCAACCGGGCCGGTGAGACGGGATCCCCCGCCCACCGGCCCGGTTCGCTACCCGGCCCGACCATCCCGTTCTCACATCTCTTCAAGGAACCCTTCGCAATGAACATCCACAACACCGTCACCATCGTCGGCGCCGGACAGGCCGGCCTCGCAATGAGCAAGCACCTCACCGACCACGGTGTCGACCATGTCGTGCTCGAGCGGGGTCGGGTCGCCGAGCGTTGGCGCTCAGAACGCTGGGACTCCCTGCGCCTCCTCACCCCCAACTGGATGAGCCGCCTCCCGTCCTGGCACTACCAGGGGTCCGATCCCCACGGCTTCATGACCATGCCCGAGATCACCACCTACCTCGCCGACTTCGCGGGGTCGTTCTCGGCCCCCGTCCTCGACGAGACGACCGTCTTTCGAGCCCGTCGCACCGATTCGGGCTTCACGCTCGACACCAACCGGGGCCCGGTGTCCAGCCGCTTCCTCGTTGTGGCGACCGGCGCGGCCGCCGTGCCCGCCATCCCCGACATCGCCGGCACTCTCCCCGGCCACGTCCACCAGACGTCGCCCAAGCACTACAAGAACCCGGGAGGACTCCCCGAGGGCCGCGTGCTCATCGTTGGTGCCTCGGCCTCCGGAGTGCAGCTGGCCGACGAGATCCACGCCTCCGGTCGACCGGTGACCCTGGCCGTTGGCTCCCACACCCGGGTGCCGCGCACCTATCGCGGATTCGACATCCAGCTGTGGCTCGACCTGATGGGCGTGCTCGACCGCCAATACGACACGGTCACCGACATCGACGCCGCGCGACGCTCCCCGTCGCTGCAGCTCGTGGGTGGCCAGGACGGCCGCGATCTCGACCTCGTTGCCCTTCAGGCCCGCGGCATCGAGCTCGCCGGTCGACTGAAGAGTGTCGACGGGCGCACCGTCTCCTTTGCCGACGATCTTGCGCAGACATGCACCAAAGCCGACTCCGTCAACCGACGGATGCTCGGCCGCATCGACGACTGGGCCGTCGAGGCGGGTCTGAATCTCGAGATCGATGAGCCCACCCGCCCCCTGCCCGTCGACACCTCCAACGCGGTCGACCGCGTCGATGTGGGCGCCAACGGCATCAGAACAGTGCTGTGGGCCACCGGCTATCGCCCCGACTTCTCATGGATCGACATGGATGTCGTCGATGCCTCGGGCGTGATCGCCCACGACGGCGGGGTCGTCACCGCCGTGCCCGGCATGTACCTGCTCGGTTTGCCGTTCATGCGCACCCGCCGGTCCACGTTCATCGACGGTGTCGGCGCCGACGCCCGGGTTCTCAGCGATCACCTGATCGCCCGCCTCGCGCGCTCCGGTGCCGCCGTCTAACCCGACCGACCAGCCAACGATCACCTACAGGAGAAAGACCGATGATCACCACCGACACCACCATCACCCCGCTGGACGACCACTACGACGTGGTTGTTGTCGGGGCCCGCGCCGCCGGCGCCGCCACCGCGATGCGACTCGCCCGGTCCGGGCTCAATGTCGCCGCTATCGACAAGGGCACCTATGGCAGCGACACGCTCTCGACTCACGCGCTTGCCCGGTCCGGCGTGCTGTTGCTCAGCCAGTGGGGCGTGCTCGACGCCATACGGGAGGCTGGTACCCCGAGGGCAAGCCAGGTGCGCTTTCACTACGGCGACACCGATGTCAGCATCGAGATGAAGCCCCGGGGCGATGTCGACGGGCTCTATTCGCCCCGACGCACCGTTCTCGATCGCAGCCTGGTCGACGCGGCGGTCGACGCCGGAGCGACGGTCCGCCACGGTACCCCCGTGGGCAGAGTCGTGCGCGACGACCGGGGACGGGTTGCCGGGGTCGAGATCGACGATGCCGGGGTCCACCGGACGATCGGGGCCCGGTTTGTGGTGGGCGCCGACGGGATGCAGTCCCGGATCGCTGAGCAGGTCGGCTCGACCATTCTTCACCGTGAGCGGGTGAGCAGTGCCCTCATCTACGCTTACTTCTCCGGCGTGGCCGATCCTCACGTGGTCGAGAACGACTTCCGCGTCGGTCAAGCCGCCGGTGTCATACCGACGAACAAGGGCGAGACGTGCGTCTGGATCGCCATCCCCGGTACCGACTTCCGCCGCCACGTCGAGAACGGAGTCGAGGCCGCCTTCACCCGCAGCGTCGATTCCTCCCCAGGATTGCGCACTCGGTTGGACGGGGCGACCCGAGTATCGCGATTCCGGAGCTGGCCAGGTCAGCCGGGATTCCTTCGCCAGAGCTGGGGCTCGGGATGGGCGCTCGTCGGTGACAGCGCCTACTTCAAGGATCCGATCAGTGCCCACGGGATCACCGACGCTCTCATCGGAGCCGAGCTTCTGTCCGACGCGCTCGTGGCGGTGGCACGCGGCGCCGACGAGGGGTCCGCCTTGAACGCGTATCAGCGTGAGCGCAACCGGCTGGCCGCACCGATGATGCCTGCGGTCGCCCGTCTGGCCGGCTTCGGATGGGACAACACCAACGTTGAAGACGCATTCCGGGCCATGAGCGCCGCCATGCGCACCGAGTGGGATCACCTCGAGGCCCGCAACCTCACGAGTGCAATGGCTGCGTGACCGACCCGAGACGGGACGAAACACGGGGACGGTGGCAGACTGCCGGTTGGCGAGCCGGAGGGGGACCCGGGGATGATCTATCGGTTCGAGGACTGCGACCTCGATACGGCGACCCAGGAGTTCCGTCGAGCCGGACAGCCGATTCACCTCGAGCCTCAGGTTTTCAGTGTGCTTGAGTATCTGGTCCGCAACCGCGACCGCGTGGTCACCAAGATCGATCTGCTCGACGACGTGTGGGGCGACCGATTCGTGTCGGAGTCGGCGCTGACGTCGAGGATCAAGTCGGTCCGGAGTTCATGTGGTGATACGGGGCGGGAGCAGCGGGTCCTCAGGACGGTGCATGGACGCGGCTATCGGTTCATCGCTCCCGTCGAGGAGCGCCGTGGGGGCAGAGCAACCGTCGACGCAACCAGGAGCGCGCCCTCCGCTGGGTCGGGAAGCGTCGTTGGTCGAGTCGACGACATCGACCGACTCGAGTCGGCCCTGGCCGCCGCCGCGGCCGGTAGCCGGCAGGCCGTCTTCGTCACCGGCGCGCCGGGGGTCGGCAAGTCGACGGTCGTGGCCGAGCTGCTGGAGCGAACCGATGACGCCGACGGGTGGTCGGTCATGCGGGGCCAATGTCTGCAACAACGGGGCGGCACCGAGCCGTACTTCGCGGTGCTCGATGCGTTGTCGCATCTGGCCCGATCGGAGGGGGTCGAGGTCGTGGACGGGCTCGAGCGGCACGCGCCTTCATGGCTGGCCCAGATGCCGTCGTTGGTCGACGACGAGCGGGCCCGCCGTCTGCAACATCGCCTGCTCGGCTCGACCTCGCAGCGGATGCTCCGCGAGGGCGTCGAAGTGGTCGAAGGCCTCGCGGGCACAAGGCCCGTGATTCTCATAATCGAAGACCTGCAGTGGGCCGATGGTTGCACCTTGGACGTGCTCGAGTTGCTCGTGCAGCGCAGCGAGCCGGCCTCCCTGCTCGTCATCGGCACCAGTCGGACAGAGGCGGGACCAGCTGGCGATCTGATCTCGGATCTGACCGGGGCCGGTCGCTCGGTCGAGGTTCGACTGGGCGGGCTCGATGACGAGGCGGTGGATGCCCTGGTTGCGGACTGGTTCGGAGGTCCGGCTGTTCCCGACGAGTTGCTCGACGTGATCCGGCGGCGGGGGGCCGGGATCCCGCTCTTTGTCCAGGAGATCCTCGCAACTTGGGTTCGGCGGGGTCATGTGAACGTCGATGGTGAGCACGTGGTCCTGCGAGCTCCTGTCGCCGAGATCGAGGCCACTGTTCCTGAGGGGGTGCAGCAACTGATCGAGCGCCAGTTGGCCGAGCTCGACCCCGATCAGGTCGCCACGCTGGAGGCTGCGGCCGTGGTCGGGACGGAGTTCGATGGAGCGAGCACCGCGGCCGGGCTCGGGCGTCCCCTGCCGGAGGTCGAGGCGGTTCTCGGTTCGATGGGGCGAAACCTGCCGTACGTCGATGCGCTGGGTGGGAGCTCATGGCCTGACGGCACGGTCTCGACACGATTCTCGTTCACCCACGACCTCTATCGCCTCGCCGTATACGAGCGGACATCCGCGGCCCGGCGGGCCGCCCTCCACGGCGCGATCGGCGAGGCCATCGAGAGGGGTCATCAGTCTCAGATCGATGAGTCCGTGACCACGCTTGCTCATCACTTCGGGTACAGCGGCGACAACCGGCGGGCCGTGAAGTACCTCACCCGGGCCGGCGAGCGGGCCGCGGCTCGTAGTGCTCACAGCCACGCTGCCGGTTATCTCCTGGACGCGCTCGAACGCGTCGGCCAGTTCGCCGCCGGCCCTGATCGCAACGATGCCGAGCTACAGGTGCGTATGGCCCTCGGGCCGACGTTGGTGGCGGTGCGGGGTTGGTTCGGTGCCGAGGTCTCCGAGAACTACGAGAGGGCGATGGAGCTCTGCGACGCTCGCCCCGTGCCCTGCCACGAGGCGGCGATGGCCCGCTACGGGCTGGCCACGGTCACCGAGCTTCGGGGCGAGTACGAGCGGACCGAGGAACTGCTCCTGCCGCTGTTGGACGACACGGCGGGTGAGCTGGCCGTCGAGACCAGCGAGCTGCTCGCCTGTTCGACGTTTCACCAGGGGGCATTCCGCCGATCGTTCGACCTGGCTCGTACGGTGGTCGACTCCGAGGATGAGATCGGCTCCAGCGTTCTGATGGCTCGGATGGCCGAACACCCAGAGGCGGCGTGCAATTCGTGGGCGTCTCTCGCGGCCTGGTTCCTGGGGAGGTCCGACGAGTCGCTGCTGCTGGCCGAGCGGGCGATCGAGGTCGGCGAGGCGAACCTCTACGCCCTGTCCACGGCGCGGGTACAGCGAGCCTTCCTGCACCAGTACCGCAACGAGCCCGAGGACTGCGGCCGCTGGGCCGACGAGGCCATCGCCCTCGCCGACGAACAGGGTTTCCCGATGCGGTCGCTGCAGGCCGGCATGCTCCGGGGGTGGGTCGAGGCCGTCACCGGCTCACCGGAAGCCGGCGCCGACCGAATCGCAACGACCCTCGAGCGGTACCGGTCGGTCAGGGTCCGCCTGGCCGAGCCCTATTTCGTGGCGCTCGAGGCCGAGGCCCGCCTGCTGGCGGGTGACACCCGTACTGCCGGCGAAGCGCTCGATGAGGCGGAGTCGATCACGCGCCAGACGTCCCGGCAGTTCTTCCACGAGCCGGAGCTCTACCGGCTCAGGGCCCGGTGGCACATCGATCGGGAGGGTGCCGGAGCAGTCGACGCTGCACGCGAGGCCCTCGACCAAAGCATGGCAACCGCGCGACAGCTCTCCTCGCCGCCGCTTCAACTCCGTGCTGCGGTCGATCGGCTGAGGCTTGAGCGAGACCACGGCGACGCCGATCCATGGAGGGCGCCGGTCGAGGTTCTGGTGGCCGGATACGCAGGGCAAGTCGAGATCGCTGACGTCCTGGCGGCGAGAGAGACGCTGTCCTTGAGCGAGTGATAACCGGCGCCAGTCCAGCTCGACGGGCTGGTGATCGTGCTGGGGTCCGCCCTGCTCGTCTCGCGGGCTCCAAGGCTTGCGGCTCAGCCTTCGGTTTCTTCGAGTTGACGCGCGCGGCAGCCGGTTCTCGCGGCGCCGGTTGTCAACGCCGCGATGGCGACCTCGTCATCCGGCTAGGTGTGGATCGTCGGCTCTGGCGAACCAGGCGGCACCAACGGGATGCGAAGTCGTCAGGCTTCGTCGAGGGTGACGATGACGGCGCAGTCGTTCGGGTGGCCGCCCCGTCGGAGGAGCCGCTGTAGGGAATGGACGCTGTTGATGAGAGTCAGCTGGAACCCGTACTTCTGGCGAACCTCGGCGTGAATGGCGTCGAACTCGTCGCCGGCGACGACCGCGGTGCTGCCTGACCGCGGTGACGTGCCCTGCTTCACCCGGCCACGCGCATCGCACGGCTGGAGTTCGACACGGCTGTTGTTGGCGAGCCGCTTGATCTTCCAGGTGTGCGAGGAAGTGATGAAACCGACGCGCCCATCTCCCGCATCTACCGGCCAGACCGGTCCCGGTTTGGGCGTTCCGTCCTTCTTGAAGGTCGTGAATGCCATGTACTTCTCGTCAGCGAGGCTCATGGCCCAAGCGTAGGGCCCAGTCGCACCCGACGGCTGATAGCGGTACGCAACGGATCGCGGAGTCTCCACGCACGCCGCGTGAACGAGCGGCAAGTGGCGTCGACACCGACTGCTCGGGGATCTCGACTATGCCTGCTTTGGCGATGATCTCGAGGATCTGGAGCTTGAGTCGGTGCCATGCCTCACAACGAGCAGGGGTCATCTCCAAAGACGAGTTCTCGGGACGTATGACGAGGGTTATCTCCTTGGCCATGATCGCCGTTTCGTCGGCTGTCACCCGTTCCGATTCGTTTATCTGATCCTTTCAAACATTGAAACCCTCACGCCTGAGTAGCGACCCGCCGTGCCTGAAGCAGCAGGAAACCCGGCGAGCTCGCATCGAAGAGCCGACACGAGAGCGAAGTGGCAACTGGTGCCCGCACCATGTGGCGGCCGCGGCGTTGGTGCGGAGTACAGCACACCTACAGCCTCCCTCCGCCTCACCTAGATGTGCCTGCGACGGGTTAGGTAGTGTCAGTGATGTGACCCGGAAACCCTCTCGCTGCCCGAGCTGCGAAGCCGCAGAGATAGTCGAAATCGTCTACGGCATGCCAGGACCAGAAACTTTCGCTGCATCCGAGCGCCGCGAGGTGGCCCTGGGCGGCTGCTCCATCGGTGAAAACAATCCGCAGTGGCATTGCAACACATGCGGAGCCCGGTTTGGAACGGCGGGCTCCTAGCTCGTCGTGAGGACGGCCTCTATCGGGTGGCTGCGAACAGCGGGTTCGATCACATTGTCTGGCGGCCTGCCTGTCCGGAACCCACCGGCACCCTCGCCCACCCCTTGCCGCAGGGCCTCAACCTGACGATGTCGCGCCGCGGCATAGAGGGTCGAGATTCTTGCGGTACCGGTTGCCGGGAACTCAGGTGTCGGCACCAAGGCGATCTGCTCGGCGTTGCGTTTTCTGGTCGCCTGGTGGGTCTCCCAGTCGTAACGCGCACGTGAGAGCACAGCCTTTCTCATCTGCCTGTCCACCGACCCCACCTCCCGAAACGAACTGCCTCCTAATGACAACGCACGAGAACGATCCGAGTCGCGAAAAATCTCAATCCCGCTGGAAGCTGTATTCGCCATCGGGCTGGGGCCTTGCTGGTGAGACGTAGATCCGAAGAGCCGAAAGGGCTTGCCTAGTCAGGTGGCGGCCCGAGTCTGAGCCGCCGGTTCCAGGTTGTCGATGAACCCGTTGAAGCCCTTGGTGAACAGCCGGGCGAGCAATGGCCCCTAGATGTAGGCCAGCGGCCCACCCATGAGTTCGTAGTCGTAGCTCATCGTGAACGGCGTGGTTTCGCCGTCGTCGGAAAGGGTGAACGTCATTGTGGCCTGCTTGACAGGTTGCTTCTCGATCTTGTCGATGGCGATCACCATTCTCTCTTCGGGCACCCACTCGGCGGCCCTCTTCGTTGCCTGTGAGCTTCATCGCTCCGATGCCGCCCATCGCCATCACGAGCACAATGGTTGTGATCCATTCGAGTATTGCCACTGGGGTCTCCGTTTGTTCTCGGCTTAGCCGGTCGAGACGCTCTGGAGCGTCGCAATGCTCAGACATCCTGCCAGTGGTCTCGAAGTACTCGACATGATCACCACCGACTACTGGGCACTACGAAGCATCGAGAGTCCGATGCCCATGAAGGAACTCGCCCATTGCATGGACTTCGATCCGTCCTAGGTGGCCATCGTCGACGACCGCCTAGAAACGCTCGGGCTCGTCGAACGACAACCACACCCAAGCGACCGCCGGGTCAAGAATCTCGTACTCACCCCAAGAGGACAACGACCCAATAAGACCATTCCCGAAACCCTCTGGAATGGTCGCAACACCTTCTCGGCGTTGACCGACGCCGAGCACAGCCAACTGGCTGAACTCCTCAAGAAACTTGCCGCCTACAACGACTAGCTACACCCGAAATCTGCGCTAAACGGGTGCAAGCAAGTAACAGAAGCTCGACTTCCGCGCACCCGCTCGCGATTGCACCGGCGGTCGCCGAGATTCTGGGCGCGGCTATCGAGCACGGGTCCTCTCGCGACCCAGCGATCGGCTGTTCTCGCGATTGCCGGATCTGATCGTTCCAGGGGTCACGGAGAGATGAGAGATATCGGACGTCTTGCCGGGGCCCGTGGCGTTGGCCTCGGCGGTGCGCGACGTGGGCATTGTCGGCGGTGTCGCTCAGATGGACGGTTGCTTGAGGCCGAACCATGCTAAGGAGGACGAACAGGGGGAATTTATGTCTGATTACTACGACTTGGGAACCCACCATCGCGTCGTCTCGACGAACTCGAGCGAAGCTCAGCTGTGGTTCGATCGCGGCTTGATCTGGACCTACGGGTTCAATCACGAAGAGGCCGTGCGATGTTTCGAGCGGGCCGTGGAGTGCGACGAGGGCTGCGCGATGGCGCATTGGGGTATCGCGTATGCGGCTGGGCCCAACTACAACAAGCCGTGGGAAGCATTTGACGACGAGGACCTCTCGGAGTCGGTGTCGACGTCTTACAGCGCCACCCAGCGCGCACTTGACACACGCTGGGGTGGGACCGTGGCGGAGCAGGCACTCATCTCCGCCCTACCCGCGCGGTACCCATCGCCTCGGCCCGACGATGACTGCACGATCTGGAACGATGCCTACGCCGACGCGATGCGATCCGTCTACCGCGACCACGGTGACGACTTAGACGTCGCCGCCCTCTTCGCCGAAGCCCTGATGAATCGCACGCCATGGGCCCTCTGGGACCTCACGACCGGCGAGCCCGCCAGTGGGGCCGACACCGCCGAAGCCCGCGAGGTGATAGAGCGGGCACTCCTCAGCGCGGCCGGCCGATCCCACCCCGGTGTCCTCCACATGTACCTCCACCTCATGGAGATGTCGCCTCACCCAGAGCTGGCACTGCGGGCCGCCGACTGGCTTCGCGGGCTCGTCCCCGACGCAGGACACCTCCAGCACATGCCCACCCACATCGATGTGTTGTGCGGTCACTACCAGAACGTCGTGGACTCCAACACCGCTGCGATAAGCGCCGACCGCACCTACCTTGAGCGGGAGGGACCTATGAACTTCTATTCCCTCTACCGGTCGCACAATTACCACTTCAAACTCTACGGGGCGATGTTTCTCGGGCAGTACGAAGCTGCGGTCGCGGCGGCCGACGAGATGGTAGCGACCCTCCCAGCTGAGCTGCTCAACGTGGAATCTCCACCGATGGCCGACTGGCTCGAGGGATTCGTTTCGATGAAGATGCACGTTCTCATCCGCTTCGGGAAGTGGACAGAGATCCTCGACACGCCGCTTCCTGATGATGCCGACCTGTTCTGCGTGACCACGGCCATGATCCACTACGCCAGAGGCGTCGCCTATGCCGCCTCTGGCCACATCGACGAGGCCGCCGCCGAGCAAACACAATTCCAGGCAGCCGTCGAGCGTGTCCCCGATACCCGTTACGTGTTCAACAACACGTGTCTCGACATTCTCGCCATCGCATCGGAGATGCTCGACGGCGAGCTTGAGTATCGCCGCGGAAACCACGAGGCCGCCTTCG
>CAXMSE010000012.1:0-38332 GCA_964196195.1 uncultured Gammaproteobacteria bacterium
GAGATCGCCGGCGCATCGAACAACGGCGGCGGGAGGATCGCCATCAGCTTTGCCGGGCCTGTGAAGGCTCTGGTCGAGGGCGACGCCCACATCGTCGACATCAGGGCTGAGGCGTCGGAGGGCGGTATCCGGGTGGTGGCGCCGCTTCGAAATATCGGCGGGGAGCTGATACCGAACGGCAACACGATCAACGACGCCGACGAGGTAGACGGCACCATCGACGGGAAACGTGTCGACACTATGTGGGAGTGGCCAACCGACAACCAGATCGTCGTCACCATGGTCTCTACCGAGGGCGTAGCCATCCCGACCTCTGAGCCGAGCGTCACAGTCACGGTCATGGAGACCGGTTCCACAGACGAGTTCACGTTCGCTCGCTGACAAACCGATCCGCATCCGGTCGGCGGTAGCGAGTCGGTCCATCTCATCGCCCACCGAAATCCCTCGGTCAGTTCGTAACCCCTGCGCCTCCCAACGCCTGAGCCACTGCCTCGCCCGGGGTGGACGGCATCGATTCGACGACCCAGTCCTTGAACGCCGAATCGTTGCCCACCTCGGCATCGGTGCGGCCGCCGACCTTTGCCTTCCACTCGGCATTGCTGGGCCCCGCGCTGCTGGAGTCGGTGATCTTGGCTGTGCTGGTGTCGATCTGGGTGACATGCGAGTTCCACACGACATGGGCGTCGTTACCGGAGCCGAACTCGACGCCCGGCCGCACGTCGATCTTCAGAATCGACGTCGCCGCGGTGTCGCTGTGGCCGCGTGGAGGCAACAGCGAGCCGTCGGGGCCGACCCTCACGTAGAGGGTCGCCGCCTTCCCTATGAAAACGGGGTCCGCCTTGCTCCCCGCGAAAGCGTCCTCGATGCTGCCGACCGTCGCGAGCCCGAGGATGTTCACTCCGGCCTCGCTGGCGCTCTTGTATATCTCCTGGAGGAAGGCACGGTCTTCGGCGGTGTAGGTGCGTGGTCCGGTGCTCGCGGACCCTCCCTGCTCATCGGAGTCCTGGTCGCGACGCCGCGCGGTGCGGGTAGTGCCGCCGGTGAGATCAGGGTTGATCACGGTGGCCAGGCCGGCCGTCGCAGCGGCGACGAGTCCGAGTCCGATGGCTCGTTCGGTGTCGTTGCTGTCGTCGTCGGAGCTCGTGTCGTCTGAGCCGGTAGCTTCACCGCCGGTGGCAACGAGCTGGGGGGAGGTTGCGGTGACGACGGTGCCTTCCGATGGCGCCGAGGCAGCTGCCGGCGCGGCGACCGCACCGCCGCCCGGCGTTGCGGTGACCATCTTCACCGTGTCGTCGGGCTCTGGCTCGGGGGGTCGCGGCGCGAGGTCGGCTGGGTCACACGCCTTCTCGGGACTACCCACTTCCACAGTGCCGCCCACCACCGAGCCGGGCAGCCCGATGACCTCACCGCTGTTGTCGACGGTGACCATCTGAGGGGCGTAAGAGCCGAACTGGAAGATGTCGAATTGGACCCGTGTGTAGCCGTCTCCGTCGAGGGTGCCTTCTCCGAAGAAGGGAGTGGTGCCGCCCGGGGGGCCGTACGACGTCAGTCCGATCAGCGCTCCGGTCGGCACGTAACTGAAACGAAGGTCGTAGAAGATGACCGACGAGCTAGACCCGTGCCTGATGCCGGCGCAGAAGTCGACGATGGTCGGCATCATCGAGTCCAACGCTCCGGCCGCGCTCTGATCCTCCACCTCGACCGTGGCGGGCAGCGGGCTCGCGGCCGGCATCCAGGGGCTCAACGCCGCCGAATCCAGCGAGGCCGAACCCGATGAGGCCGAACTCGGCTGTGCCTCATCCTCACTCGGGACCACCCCGCCCACCGACACCGCAGCACGAGCGTTTTCGGACAGCGCCGGGATCAGTCCGGCCAGGCCCGCAGCCAGGAAGAGGCCTCCGGCCATCGCGGCCAGGATCCAGGCGAAGGGTCCACGCAACGGATTGGATTCCTCGGGCTCCGAGAGCGCGCCGTCGGCACCCTGGTCGAGAATGACATAGAGCTCCGTCTGGGCGGTTTCGACGAGTAGTTGGTACGCGGATGCTGCCAATCTGATCCGAGCAGCTTGAGCAAGCAACCTTCGGCGCAGGCTTTCGGTGTCCCATCGACGCCAGTTGGTACGCTCCAACTCCCTGCTGACGGACTGGCTGAATTCATCGTTCGACTCGCGCAGCAGCCGATCCAGGTCGCGCTCGAAATCGTCCGTCGCATCGTCGATTCGTTCGCGATCGACCTCGAGCATCCGCTGCAGCCGATCGGCGCTGTCGCTGATGAGAGTCGCCGCCCCGGCCAGTCCCGCGGCACCGAGTTGAAGCAGCTCGTCGTCGGTAGAAGCGGCAACCCTGTTGGCCATTGCGGTGACAGCGTCCGACGAGGCGCTGACTTCGGACAGCTTGTCGTCGACGTCGCGGCCGGCGCGCCGAAGTTCTGCCGTTGCGTCATACACCTCGTGTCGGATGCGATTGCTCGCCCTTTCGACCTCGCTGGTGAGCCGGTGCGCCAGTCCGCGGGCCTCGGCCTCGGGATGACGTGGCAGGGCATTGGCGGCGGCCTCGAGACCATCGCCGATCTCGTCGCCCACCGCATCGACTTGAGCCCCTGATTCTCCCAGGGCATCGGAGATGGTGATCGAGGCCGCCACCTGCACCAAGTCCGCGATGACCGGCGCGGCCGCCTCCAGCACGCTTCCACCGGGGAGCCACGCACTCAACCCGCCTATTCCGTCTGGTGGCATCTAGCGCCTTTCGATGACTTTGCGTCGGGGATGGGCTACTAGCGACATATCGCCAGCCATGTGATCGGGTCTCCCATGACAAAATCGGCCATCGAGTCGAAGGGTGAGCCTTGAAAGACGAAGCTGGTGTCGGCCGTGTAGATGTTGTCCACCGAGACTTCGCCGACGCCGGTGGACAAGCTTTTGGTCACGGGTCCCACGATTGCCCCGTTGAGTTCGTACTGCTCGAGGAGCAGGATCTCGTCTTCGATGAACGATCGGCAGACGTCCTCCCCGTAACCCAGGATCATCGATCCGTTCAAGCGTTCGAAGAGCCAGTCGACGTCCCTGGCTGCGATCGCGGCGGAGAACTCCTCGACGAAGTTCGAAATCGCCACCTCCGGTGCGAGGGTTGTGGTTGTCGGTGCCTCTGTCGTGGTGGTCGTGGTCGTCGTGGTGGAGGTCTGTGTCGTCGATGGCGCTGCGGTTGTGGTGGTTGTCGTTGTGGGTGCTGCTGTGGGGGTGGAGGCTTGGGTGGTCGATGGCTCCGTGGTTGTGGAGCTTGTCGTGGTGCCATCATCGAGCGCGTCGGCGCTCTCGGACTCACCCTGGGAGGCGTCGGCGCTCGAGTCGTCGCCGTCGGATCCGCCAACGGCCAAGGCCGCGCCCACAGCGAGTATCAACCCCAGCCCGACGAGAAGGAACCCGACTTGTCGCTGACTCACCTTGCTCCCTCCCTTCGCCCCCACAGGGATTCCCCGCGCGTCACCCAAACCCCTGCCGCGACCATTGCGAGACCGACGATCACAGCCCACGGCCCCAGCAGGTCACGTGGCGACGAAGGATCGGCAGTGTCGGTTCCGATAGCGGCTGAGGCCTCTTCCGATTCGTCTGGTTCGTCGCCCGCCGCGCGGGGCGAATCGGTGGTAGCAGTAGCTGGCTCGGTGGTAGTCGTGGCAGCCGTGGTGGTCGTCGACGGTTCCGGAAGGCCACTGGCCGGGCCCAAATAGGCAGTGGCGAGTGAAGCGGGATTGAACGGCACCAGATCGGACTGGTCGGAGCTGCCGCGGGAAGGCTCGGAACCGGCACATCCGACGCTCGCTCGAATGGCGCTCACGTCCTCGAACTGGGCTTCGGGGATGAAGAAGGCGGCCTGGCTGCCGAAGACGACGCCGAACAGGCTCGAGTCGCGGACAACGGTGGAGAAGGTCGCTGTCGACGTGTCTGCCTCGACCGCGTAGGTAGGCAGGCTCTCCCAGCCCGCGAGCTGGTAGGAGATGTTGGTGTCGCGGTTGACGCTCGGCGCGGCGGCTCTCTCCTCGGGAGTCGTGGGCCCCGGCCGCCGGATGTTCAGCTGGGTGATACACGCACTGCCCAGAGTTACCGTCAGTGGCCGGTCGAATTCGGCGACCACCGCTACCAGCATTGCGTCCGGCGCGGGGGCGACCCACGGGTCCTGACCGTAGAGGGTGATCCCCGCGGGCCGAGGATCAGATCCCACCAGAGCGGCGAATCCGTCCACCAGGTGCTGGGCGGGGACGGTGAACCAGGAGAATCGCAGGAGATCTGGCCCTCGTAGCCCGACCTCGACGTCGTCGGCGCCGTCCACGTCGGCGATGGGGTCGTCGGCAAGACTTCCTGCCTCGCTCGGAGCCATCAGGTACTCGGCGACGAAGGGATCATCACCGGCTGAAGCCAGGAGATCGGCCAGCGCGGTGATCACGGTCGGCACGTCCTCGGCATCTTGGGCACCGACAGCCTGTTGTCGGCCAGCACCGAATGCGGCGACAGCGAGGAGCAGGCCACCGACCGCAAACCGGGTCGCCGTGACCGGCATCAGCTCGGCTCCGGGGCAACAAGCCGGGCGGAGTCTACGCCGGTATCCCGCCCGATGAGCACGTAGAGAGCATCTTCAAGGCGGTCGTCGGCGAAGGCCAACGCACCATCGGGCAGGGCGCAATACTCGCCGATGTGAGGACCCCCCGTTGGGCTCTGCGAGACCACGACACACGCGGCGGTCTGGTCGTCGATGACTCGACTCGACACGACCACTGCGTCGGTTTGCGTGGGGGCCTCCAACAGGTGGCGCAGTTGGGCCGCGAAGCTCGAGGCGGTCGATTCGCCGCACTCGATGGTGCCCGATTCGGTCCAGGTACAGCTGGTCGACGTTCCCGGGCCATCGCGATCGAGATAGAGCGAGGCGCCGCCTCTGGCTGCACCACCATCGTCGTGGACCGCGACCTGATCATCGCCCACCACGATCTCTCGCGTGTGGGCAATATCGGGCTCGCGTGCGTGACCTAGCTCGTAGGTGAAGGTGCCGTTGGTCGATGAAGCACCGAGGAGTATCAGCGCTAGCTGCCAGTGGCTGGGCGGCAGCGCAGCGAACGCGCCCTGGACTTCGCTCGTGAGGGTCGCGCCGGTGTCCGCCGGTGTGGATTCGCCGCCGGGGAGCGCGTATCCGACGTCGGGAACCCGATCACCGGCATCGGTAGTGGCCGCCACCGGGCCGGGATCGAATCCGACCTGGAGGTGCAGCTTGCCGGAGTCGTCGAGAACGACCAGATCACCGAAGTCGGTCGGACTGCCCGGTGGGACCTGCAGCGCCCATCCGGTGGGTTCGGCGATGGCTTGGATCGGGGTGAGCGGCATGTCGTCGAACCACAGCCAGATCCGCTCGCCTGGCACGAAACCGGAAGCCGCTTCTACATAGATCGTTCCATCCGAATCGACACCGATCGCCACCAGATCCTCGGTGGGGCCGCACTCGCAATCGCCGGTTACGTCGGTTACCAATGCTGGTGGGGAAGGTGTGGTGAAGACGGCGTCGGCCCCTGAGGCCGGACCGGTAAGGCTGGCAGGCTCCGACCCGTTGAGGAGAGCGTCGCCCACCCAGGCCGCACACAACATTCCGCCGAGACCGATCAACAACAAGCCGACCGAAGCACGTCGAGTGGACGGTCTTGCGACGCGAAGGATCACGGCGCCAACCGCGACAGCGGCGAGCAAGGCCAACGCGATGTCAACCACCGACGAATCGACCTCAGCCACGAGGAAGCCGACCGCTAACGCGATCACCACGGCCGCTCCGGCCCGGGCAATCATCCGTGCAACGACCGGCGCAGGCATCGGCGGTTGGTCTGGGCTTTCGCCTTTACGCGTCGACCTGATGACAGCCATCGCACCGGTGCCGATCAGGCCACCGCCGAGGGCGGCGATCACATCACTGAACATCATCCACCGATGAACACCCCGAGTCACACACGTTTCGCGTACGAGTTGTCACGTCCCACCACAACCGGGCCTGACCCTAGTGATCTTGCGGTGGGGGAAGCCAACCCGCGGCCCGGAGGGAGCATCACGCAGTGGCGATTCGGCGCGCCGTGACCTGATGGCTAGCTTTAACCGGCCGGGCTGCTGATCGGTGCCGCGGCGAAGGAGAAGTTGCAGGATGCAGATACCCGAACGACTGGATCAATACATCGAGACACCGCGACAGAGGGAGTTCGAGCGTGAATTCCATCTCGGATGGGAGCAGTACGAGACATGGGAGGAGGCCACCGTCGGCGAGCGGGCAGCCGGGTCGCACACCTTCATTGTGGCGACCGAGGACATCGCTTCGTACAACCGGGCGTGTGGTGAAACCGACCCGCTCTACGTAGATCCGACCTACGCCCGTGAGCACTCTCCGACCGGTGAACTGCTCCAGCATCCGATCTTCGTTACCGCGATCGCCTTCTACTGCATCGGGTCTTCGGGAATCGGTTCGTGGATCCGCACGCCGGGGGCGCGCAACCCCGGACAGCAGATCGAGATCAATGAGCCTTTCGGTATCGGCGACGTCATCACCGCCACGATCACGACCAGGCAGAAGTTCGTACAGCGAGACAAGCACTACCTGACGATGTTCATGGAGTTCCACAACCAGGACGGGGTATTGAAGGCCACCTGGGACTGCTCGCTCATCCTGCCCGCCACCAGGTCCGACGTCGGCCTATTTGTCAACGCCTGAGGAGGAGAACCATGACCACTTCGAGCCCCCAACATCTGATCGCTCCTCGCTTCGACGAGATCGAAACCGGCGCCCAACTGGCGCCCGTCGAGTTGTGTTACTCCCAGCCGGTTATCGACCGCTACGCGCTGGCGTCACTCGACATGAACCCTGTGCACACCAACGAAGAATGGGCCGCCCGCGCCCAGGTCTTCGGGATGCCGGAGACGGTCGGACACGGCATGATGACGATGTCGAGTCTGGCCTCGGTCGTGACGCGAGCGTGGGGGCCGGTGAGCGCCAACGGCGGCAGCATTCGCTTCGTCAACGCCACGTTCACCAAGCCGGTCAAGGTCGGGGAAACTGTCGTCTCCAAGGGTTACGTGAAGAAAAAGCACTACCACGGCGAGGGCGAGAACTGGGTGGAGGTGAAGGTCGAAGCGCGCGACGCCGGGGGCGACGTGGTCGGCGTGGCCGACGTCGGCTACAACCTTCCCGACTAGCGACTAACCCGGGCGGTGGATGCTCGTACAACGAGTTCGATCGGGAGTTGGATTCGGCGTGGAGCCGCTCCGTCGATCTGTTCGAGGAGAAGCTCTGCCGCGGCGCGGCCCTTGTCGACCATGGGCTGCCGGATGGTGGTGAGTGGCGGATCCCAAGTGGCGGCGCGCGGGACGTCGTCGAATCCCACGATCGAGAGATCGTGGGGGACTTGTCGCCCGATCACCCTCCCGGCTTGGCTCGCGCCGATGGCCAACTGGTCGGTCGAGCACAGCAGGCCGGTGATCGACGGACACTCGCCAAGCAGGTTCACGGCGGCCCTTCGGGCCAAGTCCGGGTCGTTGCCGCCGGCCTCCCAGAGAACGAGTTCGCCGGGGTCGAGGCCCCTGTCGGCCATGGCGGATCGGTAGCCGGCGATACGTTCGCGAACGACCCGCAGGGTTGCTTCTTTCTCCCGGGCCGCAGACACGCGGCCACTCCTCACTGCCGACGACAATCGGCCAAGCAGCACGGCAAGGTGGCGATGGCCCAAATCGATCAGATGGGCGGCGGCCATGTTCGCGCCCGCGTGATCGTCGATGCCTACAAATGAGGTTCCGGGGCCGAGATCGGGCTCGTCGACCATGACAATCGGCAGATTGCGGGCTCGTACCTTCTCGAGAGCGGGCTCACCATCGGCGACAGAGAAGACGATGTGGCCATCGACGGCAGCCGAACCCACTGCGGTGTCGGTCAGGTCCACCCCCGGTGGTGCCGGCAACAGGGTGAGGCCGGTGCCGGAGAGGGCACTCGTCTCGGCTACGCCCTGCATGAAGCTGGTGGTGTCGGGATCGGTGAAGACGAAGCTCAGGTCATCGGTGAAGAGAAGTCCGATAGCACCCATGAAGCCGGTTCGGAGCATTCGGGCCGCTGCGTCCGGTCCGAGGTAACCGAGTTGGGCGGCGGCTGTGAGTATTCGCTCGCGAAGCTCCGCGCCCAACTCGCCGGGGCGGTTGTACGCGTTGGAAACCGTCGTTCGCGATACCCCTACCTGATCGGCAACGGTTTGCAGCGTCACACGGCTGGACACGGCACCATCATGGCGCAAGAGGCCATGAAGGTGCCGGTCGGAGATCAGGCCGCGAGGCCGAGGTGGTCGGTGACGACCCCGGCGAATCGTGTCGCTGCCCACAACTTCGCGCTCCCGGTGTCGTTGTCGGACCACGGGATTGCGACCTGGAGTTTGGTGAGACGGTCGCTGCCGCTCACGTGGATCTCGCTGCCGTTTAGCGCCCCGAGGCCACCGTTGATCCGAATGCCCTGCTGGATCATTTCTGTCTGGGTCTCGTCTCGCGGGTCGTCGATGAGTTCGGCGGCGGAGTCGAGTCCGTGAGTAACTGCCTCGGCGAGGTCGTGTTGCACGGTGCTGGGGTCTGAGTCCACATAGTAGGTGAGGAGGAATCTCATGGTCGACCTTCCTGTCTGAATCGATTAAGTAGGCTTCTTGATAGTTACTGTATCGATTAAGTACGGATTACGCCAGCCCCTGGAGTGTGATGTTCGTCACTCGTCATAGGCCATCTGGCCAACATCACCTCAGTTCGACGCCACTACGGCCGATGGACCGAAATGGCGGCCGGGCCGACCCGCAACCAGGGACTCGAGGGTAGTAAGACCTGGAAGGCGTCGACCCCCCTCGCCACAGGGATCCGACTGTTTGCCTTTGTCGTGCCCCTGGTGGGGTCCTGGTTGCTGATCCGCCTCGTCGGACCGACGCTCTACATGCCCGACGGGCGATGGGGTTTGGCGCTGTGGATGGTGCAAGCGGCGGTGATAGGCAGCGCGGCGGTGATGCTGATCGACCGCTTCACCCGCCGCTTGCTTCCACTGGCCGCTCTGTACGGAATGTCTTTGGTCTTCCCCGATGAGGCCCCGTCCCGGTTCTCGATGGCACTTCGCATGGGATCATCGAGGCGGATGACGGACCTTGTCGTCAGCGGGGCAAGCTCGAGCGCTCAGGAATCCGCCGAACGAGCAATCGAACTGGTTTCAATTCTCGGCGCCCACGATCGCCGAACGCGCGGCCACAGCGAGCGGGTGAGGGCCTATGTAGACCTCATCGCGGAGGAACTCAAGATCGGCGAGGTGGAACGTTCGCGACTGTCGTGGGCGGCCTTGCTGCACGACATCGGCAAACTCCAAGTTTCTCCGAGCATTCTCAACAAGCAAGCCAAACCATCGGCGGAGGAGTGGGAGGAGCTGTCGGGGCATCCGATGCACTCGATCGCCTATCTCGGTCCGCTGGAAGGTTGGCTGGGCGAGTGGGTAGGGGCTGCGGCGCATCACCACGAACGCTGGGATGGCAACGGCTATCCATTTGGTCTCGAAGGGCACCAAATCTCTCTGGCCGGGAGGATCACAGCCGTCGCCGACGCCTACGACAGCATGACGGCCAAGCGGTCCTACAACGTGCCGCTCCAGCCGGAAGTGGCACGAAAGGAGCTCGTCAACAGCGCGGGCTCCCAGTTCGACCCCGCGATCGTCCGGGCGTTTCTGGGTGTCTCGCTCGGCAGGCGCTGGTGGGCCGGCCCGTTCACCTGGCTTACTCAGGTGCCTTCCCTCAGCGGCGCGTCGAGTGGGCTCACCGCGGTGGCCTCGATCGCCATCTCCTCGGTGGCTGTACTTGGCGCGGTCAACGCCGGTGTGGCACCCGTGGCAGCGAAGGCGCCCGCCTTCGAAGTGGCCTCGGTCGGCCGCGTGATCGATGACTCGGACCCGGTTTTGGTTGAGCTGGATGAACCCACTGGTACCACGATCGACACGACGACGTTGCCGGGGGTGTCTACGACGACGTTGCCTCCGACTACCACGACGTTGCCTCCGACTACCACGACAAGTCCAGGGATTCCTGCTGCCGGTGGCGACCTGTTCACTGCAAGCGCCAATAAGAATGAGAAGATCTACATTCTCCTCAACGACGACCCCGGGGATTCCCCGCTGCTGTTGACCAGCCTCCGCATCGTCTCGCCGCCGACCCACGCTAAGAGCTTCAGCATTCAGAACGACCACATAAACTACAAAGCAGAGGCTGCCTACGCGGGGCCGGATTCGCTCGTCTACGAAATCTGTAACGAGAACGGCCTGTGCGACACCGCCACGGTGGCGATCACCGTCATACCGTGATCGCTGCCTGTCTGGTCAGGTCCACCCAGGGTCGAAGGCCGTCTCGCCGGTGTCGACGTATCGCGTGTGGGTGACCACATCGGTGCCATTGAGCAGATGGAGTTGGTAACCGCGGGGATCGCGGATGACCGAACGGTCGGCCGCAGGGCGTAGATCCAGACCGACGTGGTACGCCCCTCCCAGACAGACCGACGTGGTGACGCCCTCGACGGTGGTGGTGACCGGCCGATGAAAGTGGCCGCAGAGGATCCGAAGGAGCTTCTCGGAGTGCTCGGCGATGAGTTGCCGGAAGCTGGCGAGGCCCGCGAATCCGGAGGCATCCATCCAATCGACGCCGGTGGTGAACGGGGGATGATGCATGGCCAGGATCACCGGCCCGGGTGCGGAATGCAGGCACGACTCGAGCCATGCCCCGCGCTCGTCGTCGAAAACGGCTCCGTGGGTGTCTGGATCCGTCGTGTCGAGGCCGATCAAGGTGATGGCGTCGTGGCCGGTGACCCAGCTCGCGTGGTCGGCGTCGGCCCACGGCACGTCGGGAAACAGTTGCCTCATCTGGGCTCGATCGTCGTGGTTGCCCATGAGCGGCAGGACCGGAAGTTCCAGATCAGAAAGCAGCTCCGATAGCACTTCGTATTGTGGGGGCAGTCCCCAATTGGTCAGGTCCCCGGTGGCCAGTACGAGATCGGGGCGAGGTAGTTCTGCGTTGAGCGACGCGACGATCGAGGCCAGTGAGGCGTTGTTGTCGAGGAAATGCACCTCGTCTCGTTCGAGCACGTGGGTATCGGTGAATTGGGCGAGGAGCACCGCTGGATTGTGGCACAACAGCGAGGCACGCGGATCGGTAGGCAGAGGCGGCCTAGGCTCGCATCATGATCGAACGGTTTGGCTTCCAAATGCCGACACGCCTCGTGTGGGGTTCACCGGTGAACGAGGCGGTGCCAGCCGAGGTCGCGGCGCTGGGTGCAACAAGGGTGCTCATAGTTACCGACCCGGGCTTGGCCGCCACCGGTCTGCCCGAGGGCCTCCGCGGGGCGCTCGAGGGGACGGGTGGCACCGTCTCCATCTACGACGAGGTCAGCGGAAACCCCACCACAGAAGACGTCGCCGGGGCTCGATCGGTTGCCGAGGAATGCGACTGTGAAGCAATTGTCGCCATCGGAGGTGGGTCCGCCATCGACACCGCCAAGGCCACGGCGATGCTGCTCGCCAACGGAGGCGAGTACTCCGACTATCAGTGGGACGGCCGCCCCATCATTCATCGCAGCCACCCTTTCGTGGCGGTACCCACCACGGCGGGCACCGGAAGCGAGGTCAGCAAGGTGGCGGTGATCTCCGACCCGTCCCAACCGTTCAAGAAGGGTGTGCTGAGCCCCTTGATGTTCGCCCACGTGGCGGTCCTCGATCCCGAGGTGACCATCGGATTACCTGCCCCACTCACCGCCGCGACCGGGATCGATGCCTTCGTCCATGCACTCGAGGCCTACACGGGCAAACGAGCCAACCCCTTGAGCGATCTGCTTGCGCTGAAATCCATGAGCCTCGCCTTCACCAGTCTCGAGGCTGCTACCGCCGATGGTGCCGACCTCAGTGCTCGCGCCGACATGATGCTGGCCGCCGTATATGGAGGCATTGCCATGGATCAGGCCGGGCTCGGGCTGGTCCACGCCCTGTCCGGGGGAATCTGCAGCCATCTCCACCTCCACCACGGCCTCGCCAACGCGATGATCCTTCCCTACGCCACGGAGTTCAACGTGTCGGCGATTCCAGCTGAGCGGCTCGTCGAGGTGGCCTCTATCGTCGGCGTGGGCGGCGATGCCGGCGCGGATCAGGTCGTGGGGGCGATCACCGATTTCGTGCGCCGCCTTGGTCTGCCGGTCGGTCTCAGCAAGCACGACGGGCTCGTCGCCGATGTGGATTGGGACGAAGTCGCCGCTGAGGCGATGCGCATGGTGATGGTCCACAACAACCCGCGCACAGTGACCGTCGAAGACTGCAGCGACATCCTCACCGCAATGCGCGAGTAGTACTGGCCGGATGGCTCCGCGTTACTCTGCGGCGATGGCCGGATTCCGCGACTGACATGACCCCTCGATTCCACGAGCAGGTAGTTGTCATCACCGGAGCGGCCACTGGGATCGGGCAGGCCTCAGCTGTGCGTTTCGCGTCCGAAGGTGCCCGGGTTGCGTGCCTCGACATTGAGACCACCAAAAACGAAGCCACCGCGGTGGAGGCTGCTGAGCACGGGGGCGAAGCGATCGCTCTGGCCTGCGATGTTCGCTCGCGCCCCGACCAGGAGGCCGCGATCGCCACCGTGGTCGACCGCTGGGGTCGGATCGATGTGCTGGTCGCGAGCGCCGGGATGTACGTCGGCGGCCCGCTGCCCGAAATACCTCTCGATCGGTGGGAAAACCTCGTCGCCGTCAACCTCACCGGGGTTCTCATCTCCAACAGCCTCGTGGCACCGATCATGATCGAGCAGGGCCGCGGCGCCATTGTCAACATCTCGTCGATGGCGGGCAAAACCAGTTGGCCGAACTCGGCGGAGTACTCCGCCACCAAGAGCGGGGTGATCGGCCTGACTCGATCAGCGGCCATGGAGCTCGGCCCTGCCGGCATCACGGTCAACGCGCTCTGCCCCGGCAACACCCTCACTGAGATGGTGCGGAAAGTTTCGGTCGAGATCGGAGCCACGCTCGACATGACGGGCGAAGAGTGGCTCGAGATGCGTGCCAACGACACAGCGCTCAAGCGGCTTGCTCACCCCGCGGAGATCGCCGGGGTAATCGCCTTTCTCGCCAGCGAGGATGCCCGCTACCTCACCGGCCAGGCGATCGAAGTCGACGGCGGACTGATTCTGAGCTGAGCCATGGATCGACAATCGGGCTTCGTTTACCAGGGCCAAGGATTGTTTGGCGAGGGAAAACTCGGTGGAGTAGGTTGCCGAAGGGCACCGGCTGACAAGGGGTATTGATGGAACGTGATCGGCTACTCGAGCTCTATCGAGACATGTGGATGATCCGAGCTTTCGAAGAAGGACTCGAGAGTGAGTTCGAACAAGGCAACGTGCCGGGCATGCTCCACACCGGACTCGGCCAGGAGGCCACCCAGGCCGCGCTGGCGAGCAATTTGGAGGCCACCGACACCTTCTTTCCCGACCATCGCTGCCACGGAATCAATGCGCTCGCCCAGCAGCGCCACAAGGGCGACGGCGAACGGATCATGGCCGAGTTGTTCGGAAAGTCCACCGGTGTGTGCAGCGGCAAGGGCGGAAGCCTGCACTCAGCGGACCCGAGTGTCGGAAACTTCGGTGACAACGCGGTGGAAGGCTCCTACCTGGCCACCGTGCTCGGCGTGGCCCTCGCCTCGAAGATGCGCGGTGAATCCAAGGTGGCGTGCGCCATCTTCGGCGACGGCACGGTGGGGCGAGGTGAGTTCCACGAGAGCCTCAACATGGCTGCTATCTGGGACCTGCCGGTCTTCTACGCATGTGTCAACAACGGCTATGCGATCGCAACTCCTGTCGGGGAGGGCCACGCCTCCTCCGACATCGTCGACCTGGCTCGGGGATACGGCTTCCCCTGCGAGCAGGTCGACGGCAACGACATCGTGGCATCACACACAGCAGTGGCGACGGCGATCGATCACATTCGTGCCGGCAAGGGTCCCTATTTCCTCGAGTTCAAGACCTGGCGATGGCAGGGGATCTTTGCGGGTGAGTTCCGCCCCGAAGCCGAGGTGAAGTACTGGCGCGAAGATCACGACCCGATCCTCATGGCCCACGACCTCCTCAGCGGTATGGGCGTGGATGCCGACGAACTCTCCGCGATCGAACACGAGCAGCGGGAGCTCATCGCAGAGTGGATCGCATTCGCCAAGGAGAGCCCGGCGCCCGATCTGGCCAAGGCCACCGCCGATGTCTATGTCCAGTGGGAGGTCACGGGCTGATGAACGACACTCAGGTCGACCCGACCCCGGCTGCGGCGGAGACACCGCCGAGAAAGCCGCGCAAGACGAGCTTCACCAAGGCGCTCAACGATGCCCTCGATCTGGGGATGGAGCGGTTCCCAGAGATGTTCCTCATCGGTGAGGACATCGGCGAGATGGGTGGCGACTTCGGTGTCACCAGGAAGCTCTGGGCAAAGTATGGAGCCGAGAGGGTGCGCGACACCCCGCTCTCGGAAGCTGCGATCATCGGCACCTGTGTGGGTGCGTCGATGGTCGGCATGCGTCCCGTTGCGGAGATCATGTTCGCCGATTTCCTCGGCGAGTGTTACGACCAGATCGTCAACAATGCGGCCAAGGTCCACTACATGTTCGACGGCCAGTTCAACGCCCCGCTGGTGATTCGAACCGCGTGCGGCGGCGGATTCGGGGGAGGGCCTCACCACTCCCAGAGCGTCGAGGGTTGGTTCCTCAACGTGCCCGGCATCGTGATCGTGGCCCCATCGAACCCCGAAGATGCCAAGGGGCTGCTGTTGGCCTCGATCGAATCGGACGATCCCGTGCTCTTCCTCGAACACAAGGCCCTCTACCGGGCCCGAGGCGAAGTTCCCGAGGGCTACTACACCACACCGCTCGGGAAGGCCGCCGTGGCTCGAGAGGGCACCGACATCAGTGTTGTGGCCACGATGCGGATGGTGCCGATGGCGCTCAACGCGGCAGAGGAGCTCCAGGGCGAGGGTGTTTCCGTCGAGGTGATCGACCTTCGTACGATCCGACCCTACGACGCCGAGTCGATCTTGGAATCGGTTGCCAAGACCGGTCGGGCAGTCGTGGCCAACGAGGCGCCGAAGGTCGGTGGCCTCGGTGCTGAGCTGAGCGCCCGGATCCACGAAGAGTGCTTCTCTGATCTGTCGGCCCCCGTCGGGCGAGTCGACGGACTCGATGCTCCGATCCCGTTCTCGGTGCCACTCGAGCACGAGATCCTGCCCGACGAATCAAATATCGCCGCGGCGATTCGAACGACCATGGAGGCGAGCCGGTGAGTACCAACGTGATTCTTCCCAAGTGGGGGCTGACGATGGAGGACGGCACGGTCGTGGCCTGGCACGTGAATGAAGGCGACACCGTGGTGCAAGGTGAACTGATAGCCGAGGTCGAGACCGAGAAGGTCGAGAACGAAATTGAAGCGCCCTGCGCCGGAGTTGTGGCCCGAATCTTTGTCGAGGAAGACGACACCGTCGATGTCGGCACTGTGCTCGCTGTCATCGCCGTCGATGCGGCCGAGGCTTCGCAGATCCGGGAAGCCTGAATCAGTGGAGACGTCGGACGTGCCGGCTCCCGATTCGCCAGAGACAGCTCAGCGGCTGACGCGCCTCCAGAAGGCCATGGTGAAGACCATGACCAAGGCAGTGACCACGGCGGCATTGAGCCAGGTCGCTCGCGAGATCGATATGAGCTCCGTGGTGGCCGATCGTGAGTCCCAGCCCCACCGGGCATCCATCAACACCTACATCATGGCGGCGGCAGCTGGTTGCCTCGGTGCCCATCCGATGCTCAACAGCCGACTCGAGGGTCGCGAGGTCATCGTGTCGGAACGGGTCAACCTCGGTGTGGCGGTCTCGGTACCCGAAGGCCTGGTCGTGCCTGTCTTGCACGGTGCGGATCTGATGTCGTTCGACGAGCTCGATACGGCCCTCAGCGAGTTGGCCGCGAAAGCACGGGAGGGCAATCTGACGTTCGAAGACATCGAGCGGGGCACCTTCACCGTCTCAAACCTGGGGATGTTCGGCATCGACGGCGGTTTCGCGATCCCACCCCAACCCCAGGGAGCGATCCTGCTGGTCGGTCGAGTGCGCGAACGGTTCGTGCCCGACGACACCGGAGCTCCCGTCATCGGGCGGTTTGGATGGTTCGGGCTCACCTTCGACCACCGGTTCATCGATGGGTCCACCGCCGCCAAACTCTTGATCGATATCGAAGCACGGCTCGCTGAGGCCGCCGATTTGCGGGAGACCGCTGGGAGGTGGCCATGAGCCGCTTTGTAGACCAAACCGTCGTGGTGACTGGCGCGTCGAGGGGGATCGGAGCCGCCACGGCCAAGGCCTTTGCCGCGGAGGGGGCTCGCGTTGCGATCAATTATCGAAGCGATGAGGACGGCGCCCGGGCCACCAAGACTGCGATCGACGCCGAAGGCGGAGTGGCGGAGATCTTCCAGGCTGATGTCGGCGTGGTCGCCGATGTCGATCGCTTCGCGACAGCGGTGAGGAACATGTTTGGGCCTGTCTCGATCCTGATCAACAACGCTGCGATGATCGACCGGTCGTCGTTCCTCGATGTCTCGCTGGACGACTTCGAAGCGGTATGGCATGCAAACGTGCGGGGCGTGTTCCAGCTGAGCCAGCGCGTCGCGGCCGACATGGTCGAAGAGGGCATCGAGGGGGTCATCGTTCACCTCAGCTCGATTCTCGCCCGACTCGCCATCCCCAGCCGCACCGCGTACATCACATCGAAGGGTGCCATCGAGGGGCTCACCCGAGCCATGGCTCTCGACCTCGCCCCACACGGCATCCGGGTCAACGCGGTTGCTCCGGGCCTGATCGCCACCGAGGCCTTGTTGACCGGAATGCCCGACCCTGAGATCCAGGCGGCGGTGCAGAGTTACATCCCGGGGGGACGCTTCGGCCGGCCCGAGGAGCTCATGGCGGCGATCCTTTTCGCGGCCTCACCGGAGGCGAGCTACCTCAACGGAGCGGTTCTTCCAGTCGACGCCGGTCTCGGCGCCCGCGAGGCGGGGCCGGCATGAACGACGAGTCGACCAAGGAGTGCCGATCATGATCAGTGTCAATCGTGAAGCGATGAAGGTCGTCCGCGTGATCATCGACGATGCCGACGCACTTGGCATCACCGTGGAGCATCTCCCCAATGGGGCAACCGTGATCGACATGGGTCTCGAGGCGAAGGGTGGGTGGCGAGCTGCGAGGCTCTATACCCTCGTCTCGATCGGTGGGCTCGGAGAGGTCAGCTATGAGCCGTTCGAGGTGGCGGGGCGGATGCTGACCGCAGTCCGGGTGATGATCGACCATCCGATCGAGGGCTGTGTCGCATCTCAGATCGCGGGGTGGCGTCTCGAAGCTCCCGGCAAGGAGCATGCGGCGATCCTCGCCGGCCCCGGCCGGGCGCTCAACTCCTCGCCCGATCACTACTTCGAATGGACCGACTACCGCGACGAGTACCACGAGTCTGTGGTGGCGATCCAGGCATCCGAGCCGATCTCTTTGGAGATGACCGACCTGATCGCGCGCTCCTGCGGCGTGGAGGCCGGCGATCTCTACGTGCTGATCGCGCCAAACCGGAGCCTCGTGTGCGCGGTGCAGGTGGCGGCTCGTATCGTCGAGCAGACCCTGCACAGGCTCGCGGAAGAGGGCATGGATCTGCGCTGCCTGCGTCACGCCTACGGTTTCGGAGTGGTGCCCCCCCTTGTCGATGACGACCTCCTATCGATGGGCCGGATCAACGACAGCCTTCTCTACGGTGGTATCGCCAACATCGCGGTGGAGAACACCGACGAGCTGTGCGCCGAGATCGCGCCGAAGGTGATCTCATCGGCCTGTGATGCCTACGGGCGTCCCTTCATCGAGATCTACGAGGATGCCGGTCGCGACTTCTATGAGATCCCGATCGAGCTTCACTCGCCTGCTGAAGTCCACATCAACAACCTCACCACCGGCCAGACCTTCAGTGCGGGCAGCATCAATCACGAGGTGCTGGAAGCGTCGTTCTTTCCAGATGAGGTTCGCTGACTCATGAGTCCGATCGACCAGCACCTCGCCGGACACCACGCCATTGTGGCGGGCGGCGCCCAGGGAATCGGCCGCCGGTGCGCATGGGCGCTCAGCGGGGTCGGTGCGGCGGTAACGGTTGCCGACCTCAACGGCGACCTCGCGAGCGCCACAGCGGCCGAGATACGAGCCGAAGGTGGCGCCGCATACTCTGCCGCGGTCGACATCTCGGATCCCGGCGCGTGCGCCGAACTCCTCGCGGAGAACTCAGGCGAGATCCAGCCCGATCTGCTCGTCAACTGCGCCACGCTCTATCGAGAGGCGCCCGCCATCGATCAGGATCCCGCCGAGTGGGCCGCGGTGATCCATGTTGGCCTCAATGGTGCTTTCTTCGTGTCGCAGGCCTTCGCCCGAGCTCGGCGAGCGCAGGGTGGCGGTGGGCGCATCGTGCACATCAGCAGCGTGAGCAGCACCCACAGCATGTACGGAAAGGCCGCGTACGGAACGGCGAAAGCCGGGATGGACGCGATGACGCGGGCGCTCGCGTTCGAGTGGGGATCGGCCGGCATCTGCGTGAACGCGGTGTCGCCCAGCCACGTCGCCACCGAGACGATCCAGGAGCTGGCGGCCACAGGCGTCCTTGCGGTGGATCAGATCGAAGCACGGATTCCTCTCGGGCGCCTCGCCACTCCCGACGAGATCGCCGATGCCGTGGTCTTCCTGCTCTCGGATCGGGCGCGGTTCATCACCGGCCAGGTTCTCGGCGTAGACGGCGGCTACTGCGCCAACGGCGACTTCGCGGCGGCGCCGAGGTGAGCCCTCACCCGTCGTCGTTCGGTCTCGGCCTTCAACTCGTCCCCGTCATGCCGATCGCCGAGATCGTCGACACCATTCGCGTCGCCGAGGAGCTCGGCTACGGCTACTGCATGGTGGCCGACGAAGGTCTCATGCAGGACGTATACGTGGCCATGGGCGCGGCTGCCGGTGTCACCGACACCATCCGCCTCGGTGTGGTGACCAATGGCTACACCCGCCACCCCGCGGCTACTGCTGCGGCGATGGCGACGGTCAATGAGCTGAGCAAGGGCCGGGCGTTCATCACCCTCGTGGCGGGGGGCACGATGGTTCTTCACCCGATGGGGATCGAGCGAAAAGCACCCCTCGCTGTGGTCGACGACACCATCGAGGTCCTCCGGGCCCTCTGGAGTGGTGAGTCGGTCGAGTGGGAGGGGCGGCGAACACGGCTCGCAGGCGCACAGCTGAGCCACGGCGCCCAATCGATACCGATCTGGGTGGCCGCTCGTGGCGAGCGCATCCTCGACCTCGCCGGGCGCAAGGCCGACGGGCTGGTCCTGATGGCCAAGGCCGACCTCGCCGATGCCATCGCGGCGGCCGGCCAGAACGACAGAGACCTCACCCTCATGTATCTCGATCGTCTCGCATTCACTCCAGAGATGGTCGAAGAAGCACGAGCCCACTACGCCTACGCCATTCTCGACAGTCCGCCTCGCGTGCTGCGCAACCTGGGCATCGACGACGCCACCATGCAGCGCATGCGCGATGCCTTCGAATCGGGGGGTGCCGAAGCGATGGCCCCTCTCGTGACCGCAGAGATGGTCGGCGCCTACCAGATCGCGGGCACCCCGGGGGAGTGCAGATCCCAGCTTGAGGAGATGATCGTGCAGCACCGACTCGACGGCTTCTTCGTCAACGTCATCACGCCGGGCCTCGACGCCAATCGGGCTCTGCTCGCCGACATCGCCGAGATCGTCAGAGGGATCGCCGCGTGAATAAGGCTTCCCTCCACGGCCAGGTCGCCTTGATCACCGGTGGCGGGTCTGGCGTTGGTGCGGCGATGGCGCGCTCGCTGGCGGCTCGGGGCGCAGAGATAGTGCTCACGGGACGACGAGAGGATCGGCTTCGCGCGGTTGGCGACGACATCACCACCGCCACCGAGATCATCGGGGCAGACATCAGCGCACCGGGAACACCGGAGCGTGTCGTGCGACGAACTATCGAACGGTTCGGCCGCCTCGACGTACTGGTCCACGCCGCGGGCCAGTTCGAGAAGAGGTCGATTGAAGACACCGACGACGACTTCTGGCATCACATCCTCGAGGTGAACCTTCGCTCGGTCGTATCCGTCACGAGGGTCGCGTGGACGCATCTACGAGAGTCGCGTGGCCAGGTGGTGCTGGTCAGCAGTGCGGCCGCGCTACGGGGGTTCCCCGAAAACACGGCCTACGCCGCGTCGAAGGGCGGGATGAACGCCGTAGGCGAGGTGCTGCGCGAAGAGGCACGTCCTCACGGCATTCGGATCCTCACGATCTGCCCGGCCCAGATAGACACCGAGCTCTGGGATGGCAAGGCCCCAGATTCGGTGAGGACCCAGATGATGCGCTCGGACGGGGTGGGTGAGCTCCTAGCAGAACTGGTCGCATCCGACAGATCGATCGACTTCGGTCCGGTATCGATCCAGCCACCTACCAATCCTTGGAGTGACAGTGAATAGCCACGGTCATCGCGATGCGGTGCGACGTGGGCCCCTACACTTCGGCCCGGGTGGGCTTTTTCTCGGAGGGCCGGAGTGAAAGATCAGCACGGCGGCGCGGGGTTGAGAGAGCTGAAGGTAGGCCGCGAGTTACGCCAACGACGCAATGAGCTCGAGCTGAGCTTGCGCGAGGTCGCCGAGTTGACCGAGTTGAGCATCGGGTTTCTGTCCCAACTCGAAAACGATCAAGTCTCTCCTTCGCTGACATCCCTCAACCGGATCGCCCACGCCCTACACATCCCGATATTCGAGTTGCTGAGCTCCGACGACCGCGACCCTGTGGTTCGCGCTGACGGTCGACCCGCCACCAAACTCGGCGACACCGGGGTTCAGGTCGAGCTGCTCACCAACTTCCCCAACTGGCAGATGATGCCGTTTTATCGGACCCTCGCGGTGGGGGAGAAGTCCGAAGCGTTCAGGATCGACCGGGCGCGCGAGGAGTGGATCTATGTCCTGGCCGGACAGATGGAGATTTACCTCCGCAATCAAGATCCCTACGTCCTCGCTCCTCGCGACTCGATCCATTTCGCCAGCAGCCGCCTCGAAGCGGTCAACTCCGTCGGCGATGACCCACTGGAGTTCATCTGCATGATGACTCCGCCGGCCTGACCCATGAAGCTCGAGGGATCCACAGCGCTGGTGACGGGCGCTCCGAAGCGTGTCGGCCGGGAGATCGCGTTGGAACTGGCGCGGGCCGGGGCCAATGTTGCCATCACCTACCGGTCGTCGAACGCGGATGCGGGCCACACGGTCGACGAGCTCCGTTCGCTGGGGGCCGAGGCGGTAGCGGTTCAGCTCGACCTCCGAGATCGGGAGTCTCTGCCGGGCGCGATCCGACAAGTCGAGGCGGGCGTCGGCCCGGTCGACGTTCTGGTCAACAATGCGTCCTATTTCGAGCCCACCCCGTTCCCCACCCAAGATCACCACGGCTGGTATGCGACCTTCGAGGTTGTGCTTCACGGGCCCTATCACCTGGCCAATATCCTGGCACCGGGGATGTTGGATCGAGGCCGGGGAAACATTGTCAACATGATCGATCTCTCGGCATGGCATCCCTGGCCTGATCGCGGCGCTCACTCGGTGGCCAAATCGGCGTTGCTCGCGCTGACGCGTCAGCTGGCGGTGGAGTTGGCCCCCTCGGTGGCGGTGAACGCGGTGGCGGCAGGCCCCACGGTGCCGGCAGAGTCATTCGACGAAGCGCAGATTGATCGGCTCGCCCGCAGGACGCTGTCGGGACGTTGGGGTGAGGTCTCCGACGTGGCCGCCGCGGTTCGGTTCCTGGCGGGATCGACATCGGTGACCGGCGACTGCATCACCGTCGATGGTGGCGAACGGTGGGGGCACGTCCGCGAGAGGTTCGGCGACTGATGCGGGTCCTTCTCCTCGATGCCTTTCCCACCGATTCGCCGGATCGTGCAGTGGTAGACGCGGCCATGGCCACACTGGGAGACGGTGGCCATGATGTGGACCATCGAGTTTTGGCAGGAGGGCCGTTCGAGAAATTCATGTCCACCGAGGAGCGCGCCGTCTATCACGAAGACACCCCCCTGATCGCAGCGGAGACAATCGAAGGGGCGGCCGCGCTGAAAGCTGCCGACGCCCTCCTTTTCTGCTACCCCACAACCCTTTTCACCACCCCTGCGGTGCTCAAGAGCTGGTTCGAACGGGTGCTGGTGCCGGGGGTGGCGTTCGTTTTCGACGACAAGGAACGGGTCCGCCCGGGCATGCGCAACATCCGACGGCTTGGCGCAATCACCACCACGGTCCACGGCACCGCGGACACCCGCCGTGCTCGCGACGCTGGTCGTCGCACCACCACCTGGAACATCCGCCTCAGCTGCCACCCCCTCTGCCGCCGCACCTTCGTATCGGTGGAGGCCGGATCGCCCGATACCGCCAAGGTCAGGCGGGCACTGGCACGGTGGTGAAGGTGGCGCGCACCTTGGTGAGAAACGCCGCTCGCTCCTCCGCTGTGCTGCGGTCGATCTTGTAGTAGGAGATCCAGTCGAACTCCGCATCCGGGTGACAGAGAGGAACCACGACCCGTTGCCAGGTCTGCATGCCGGGCTGGCCCTGCAGCCTGTTGATCAGAAGGGAGGAGCCGTGGGTGGTCACTACCGAAAGGCGTCGGACCGACCTGAGGGGTGAGCTCGCAGGTGGGGAGTGGGCGTCGACGAACGGTGCGAGCTGACGCTGGAGCCAGTCGAGCATGATTGCCGGCGGGCCGCCCCACCAGGTGGGACACACCGCGATTAGGTGTTCGACTGAGCCACCGCCGAGATGCGGTTCGTCGCCGTGGTCGAGACTCGCGAGGGTGTGATCAACATCGCTGGCCGTGAGCCCCTCGCAGACCATGTCGCGAAGGGCGGCGCTGTAACTTTCCTCGAGCGGATGAGAGTGCACCACGAGAGTCTTCACATGGGCGACAATAGCTGACCAATACCTGGCTGCACGTCCGCTTGCTGGAGAGCGGGTGCTCTCAATCGGGAGTATAAATAGTTTGTTGTTGCCGAACTTCACATCGAGCGCTGTGGCAATTATGGTGGCGCCGTTCACGTCATCACTGAGGGGAACCAGTTGACTGCGAGTGAGACCACCACGAAGGCGCTGTCATTCGAGGACATCGGAATGATCTTCCCCGACGGCACCGAGGCTCTCCAGGACGTGAGTTTCTCGGTCGACCGCGGCGAATTCGTAACCGTCGTCGGGCCATCGGGTTGTGGCAAGTCCACCCTGCTCAAGATCGCGTCCGGTCTCCTCCAGAACACATCGGGCCATGTCTCGGTCGACCGCGAGCGCATCGGCTACGTCTTCCAGGATGCCACCCTGCTCCATTGGCGGACGATCCTGAGCAATGTCGAACTCTTCGCCGAACTCCACGGCATAGCGAAGAACGAACGACGACGCCTGGCCCAGGAAGCGATCGAGATGGTGGGCCTCGACGGTTTCGAGCACCACTATCCGAAGTCGCTTTCCGGCGGCATGAAGATGAGGGCATCGCTGGCGCGAACCCTCACCCTGCAACCCCCGGTGTTCCTTTTCGACGAGCCGTTCGGTGCAGTCGACGAAATCACGCGCGAGCATCTCAACGAGGAGACCCAGCAGCTCTTCCAACGGGAAGGCTTTGCGGGCCTGTTTATCACCCACTCGATCAGCGAGGCCGTGTTCATGAGCACTCGGGTACTGGTGATGTCGGCCCGACCAGGCCGCATCGTCGCCGAATTCGAGGTGCCTTTCGAATATCCCCGCAGGCCCGAACTGCGATTCGAGCCTGAGTTTGCAGAACTCAGCGGCGAAGTGTCGGCCCAGCTCCGAGGAGCCCACTCATGACGGCTCCGAACACCGCCGAGACAGGAGCGAGCGAAAGCCCGCTCCCGGGTAACAACGATGCCGCGATGCCTCCTACTCCCTACCGGGCGAAGTCGCGGCCGCGGGTGCTGGCGGAAACCGTACTCCCGCCCCTCGTGATGGGTTCCATCATCGCGAGCCTGTGGTATTCCGTGTCCTATATCGTGCTCGACGAGCGGCGCCGGTTCCTGCTGCGGCCGCCGCACCAAGTCGTCGACGTGGGTTTCCTCGATTGGGACAACTTCTCTGAGATCCTCTGGGGACTGTATTCGAGCACGCGGGTCGCCATGACCGGCCTGGTCATCTCGATCCTGCTCGGATTCATCCTCGCCACCCTCATGAGCCAGGCCAAGGTGGTGGAACGGGCCCTGTTCCCGTTCATGGTCACACTTCAGGCCATCCCCATCCTGGCCATCGTTCCTCTCATCTCCTTCTGGTTCGGAACGGGGCAGAGGTCGCGGGTGGTCGTGTGCGTCATCATCTCCCTTTTCCCGATCATCGTGAACACCCTCTTCGGGCTGCAGTCGGCGGACAGAGGCATGCACGACCTCTTCACCTTGCACCGCGCCAGTCGCCTCACCCGGCTACGGAAACTCATGTTCCCTGCCGCGATGCCGGCCATTTTCGCCGGACTGCGCATCTCGGCCGGCCTGTCGGTCATCGGTGCGATCGTGGGCGATTTCTTCTTCGGCCTCGGCGATGTGGGCATCGGCCAGCTGCTTCGCAAGTACGCCAACAATCTCAACGGTGAACAGCTCTTGGCCGCCGTGATTATGTCGTCGGCACTCGGTGTCACGGTATTCTTGATCTTCGGATGGATCCAGAATGTTGCCATAGGTAAATGGCACGACACCAGCGACTCCGGAATCTGACCAAATCCATCGAATCTAATGAAGTCCTAGCTATCCCAGGAGGGGAAATGAAAAACACAAACTGGCGCCGGCTATTGCTGGTCCTGCTTGCTTTCAGCCTGCTTGCCGCCGCGTGCGGCGACGACGACGACGATGCCGATAGCGGCGACGACGTTGCCAGCGGCGACGACACCGACGACGGCGACGATGCCGGTGGCGACGACGCTCCGGCTGGTTTGTCGACTGTTTGTCCGTCGCCGTTGGTTATTCAGACCGATTGGTTCCCTGAGGCCGAACATGGCGCTTTGTACAACCTGATTGGTGATGGTTACGCCGTCGACGTCGACAACAAGGTTGTGTCGGGTCCGATGGTGGCCGGTGGGGCCGATCTGGGGATCGAGTTCGAGGTGCGTACTGGTGGCCCGGCGATCGGTTTTGCGCCGGTGGCCAGTCATATGTACACCGATGATTCGATCCATCTGGGTTATGCCACCACTGATGCTCAGATTCTGCGGCTCGATACTGCGCCGTTGTTGTCTGTGGTCGCTCCGTTGGAGAAGAACCCTCAGATCATCATGTGGGATCCTGACGCGAACCCGAACGTCGACACGATCGCTGATCTTGGCGATGAGGGTGTGATTGTCAACATCTTCGCTGGTGGCACGTTCGCTGATGTGTTCGTGGCGCAGGGGATCTGGTCGGCTGATCAGATTGATCCGTCCTATGACGGTTCTCCGGCCCGGTTCGTGTCGGAGGGCGATATTGCCCAGCAGGGCTTCGCTTCGGCTGAGCCGTTCACCTATGAGAACGTGTTCGAGGAGTGGGGTAAGCCGGTCGAGTACCAGCTTCTCCACGACACCGGTTTCGAGGTGTACTCCCAGACGATCGCGATTCGTCCCGATGCTCAGGCTGATCTCGATGCTTGTCTCCAGCAGGTCGTGCCGATCTTCCAGCAGTCGGTTATCGACTACTCGGCTTCGCCGGCGCATGCCAACGGCATCATCGTTGATGCGGTCGAGCAGTACGCCGACTTCTGGGTCTACGACCTGGACCTCGCCGATTTCTCGATTGCCACTCAGGTGGAGCTTGGTCTGGTGAGCAATGGTCCTGATGGCACCGTGGGCAACTTGGACACGGATCGAATCCAGGACATCATCGATCAGCTGACTCAGGCTGAGATGGACTTCCCCGACGATGTCACTCCCGCGGATATCGTCACCAACGAATACATCGATGACTCCATCGGCTTCGCCGGTGGTGCTTCTGATGGTGGTGATGATGATGAGGCAGCGGCTGATTTGTCGACTGTTTGTCCGTCGCCGTTGGTTATTCAGACCGATTGGTTCCCTGAGGCCGAGCATGGTGCGCTGTACAACCTGCTCGGTGATGGGTACGAGGTCAACACCGACAAAAAGGTTGTGTCGGGTCCGATGGTGGCCGGAGGGGCCGATCTGGGGATCGAGTTCGAGATTCGCACTGGTGGCCCGGCGATCGGCTTCGCGCCGGTGGCCAGTCACATGTACACCGATGATTCGATCCATCTGGGTTATGCCACCACCGATGCTCAGATTCTGCGGCTCGATACTGCGCCGTTGTTGTCGGTGATGGCGCCGTTGGAGAAGAACCCTCAGATCATCCAGTGGAATCCTGAGGTGTATCCGAACATCGAGACGATCGCTGATCTCGGCGATGAGGGTGTGACCGTCAACATCTTTGCCGGCGGCACCTTCGCCGATGTGTTCGTGGCTCAGGGGATCTGGTCGGCTGACCAGGTCGATCCGTCCTATGACGGTTCTCCGGCCCGGTTCGTGTCGGAGGGCGACATCGCCCAGCAGGGCTTCGCATCCGAGTCCCCCTACAGCTATGAGCAGGTGTACGAGGAGTGGTCCAAGCCGATCGCGTTCCAGTTGCTGCACGACTCCGGGTTCGAGGTGTATTCGCAGACCATCGCGATCATTCCCGATACTCAGGCCGATCTCGATGCCTGTCTGCAGCAGGTCGTTCCGATCTTCCAGCAGTCGGTTATCGACTTTGCCGCTTCGCCGGCGCATGCCAACGGCATCATCGTTGATGCGGTCGAGCAGTACGCCGACTTCTGGCTCTACGGCGAGGGCCTCGCCACTTTCTCGATCGAGACTCAGGTGGAGCTTGGTCTGGTGAGCAATGGTCCTGATGGCACCGTAGGCAATATGGACACCGGTCGGATCCAGGACATCATCGATCAGCTGACTCAGGCTGAGATGGACTTCCCCGACGACGTCACTCCTGCCGACATCGTCACCAACGAATACATCGACGACTCCATCGGCTTCTAAACCCGGAGAGCGTCATTGAATGACCGAGAGGGCCGGCGCCGAGTGCGCCGGCCCTCGCCGTTCCATGGAGAGGTATCGATGACACAACACCAAGATGATGGGCGTGCCTACGGCCGCGAAACCGGCACCTACGACGAGGAGCTCGTCCAGACCGGTGCGGGCACAGCTTCAGGCGAATTGCTGCGTCGCTACTGGCACCCCGTGGGTCGATCCGAGGAAGCCACTGCGCTTCCCCGGGAGGTTCGACTACTAGGCGAAGACCTCATCCTCTATCGCGATCGGTCGGGTGTCCCCGGCCTGCTCGAGCCGCGCTGCTGTCATCGGGGCACCACCCTGCTGTACGGCGGGGTCGAGGACGAAGGGATCCGCTGCCCGTACCACGGCTGGCTGTTCGCGGCCGACGGGGTCTGCCTCGACCAACCCTGTGAACCCGACCGAGGGCGCAACAAGACGTCGTACCGCCAGCCCTGGTACCCGGTCGAGGAATACAACGGTCTGATCTTCGCCTATCTGGGGCCGGCGGAGAAACAGCCGATTTTCCCGCGCTACGACATCTTCGAGGATCTCGGCCACGAAGAAGAGATCGTGATCATCGACCACTTCGCCTTCGGCGGGCCGGCGGAAGCGCCGTGCAACTGGTTCCAGACCCATGAGAATGCAATGGACCCGTACCACGTGTTCATCCTGCACACGACGCACAGCGGCGTGCAGTTCAACCCCAAGCTGGAGATCTGGCCTGCGATCGACTGGCAGCTCCACCCCTGGGGAGTCACCTCGTCACAAGACCGGCCCCTCCCCGACGGCACCACGCTCCATCGGGTCACCGAAGTTCGGATGCCAACCATCCGAGTCGTGGCCACCCCCACGCTGAGTGTCCTCGGTAAGACCAACAACATGTCGTGGGCCCAACCAATCGACGACACCCACACGCGGGTGTTCGCCATGGTCCGCAAACCCAAGGACCGGCCTCCTCAGGGGCTCCCGGTGTACGGCGACGGTCGGAGCTGGTTCGACCTCTCCGAGGAAGAACACCAGCTCTACCCGGGCGACTACGAGGCTCAGGTTGGTCAGGGAGCGATAACGCTGCACAGTGAGGAGCGCTTGTCGTCGAGCGATCGTGGGGTGTCGATGGTGCGCCGACAGTTCAAGGAGCAGATCCAGATCGTGGCCGAGGGCGGAGATCCGGTGGGTGTGGAGTTCGATGATTCTGTCGGGCCCGTCAGCGTGGTCGCCGGCAACTATGTGGTCGATGCTGATACCGAAAGGGCTGATCTACCAATGGCCGACACGCTCGCAGGGAAGGACCCGTCGCATGGCTGAGTTCCGAGTGGTATTCACTGCTGTCGACTATGAGGCGACTGTCGGCTTCTTCACCGATGTGATGGGGCTCGAGGTTCTTCGCTCGTTCGAGGATGGGGGCAAGGGCACGATCCTTCTGGCTGCCGACGGCCAAATCGAGGTCTTCTCAGCGGAAACGAGTGATGGAGCCGCTGGAGTCAGCGGTGTGGCCCTGGCCTGGGAGGTGGCCGACGCCGATGCCGAGCATGCACGGATCGAAGCTCGGGGTGGTCTCGTACACGGTGAGCCCGCCGTGAAACCCTGGGGCCACAAGAACTTCGTGGTCGCCGGGCCCGACGGCTGGATGATCACCCTCTTCGAAGTGGTGGTGCCCCAGTAGCGCGAGCTCATTCGCCTCGGGCGTGGTGAACTGTTGTCTGCTGGTCTGCTGAAGCAACGAGCACACCCCGACGGAACACCCTGCGGGCCATGGGTGCGTCGGCGATGGCACCTCGAATCGAGGGGGCGTCGATGGCAAGGAGATCGGCGGGATCGCCCGGCACGACGTTCACCTCAGCAAGCCCGATTGCTCGCCTCGCGTTGTTGGCCACCATGTCGTAGGCGGTATCGGGCAGCTGGTGCCCCGCCATCACCATCAGGGCCGCAGTCTCGAGCGGATCGGAGCGTCCGACGAGGTTGAACGGGTCCTGCACGTTGTCGGCTCCAGCAGCCACCAGAGCGCCGCACTCCTGGAGGGCAGACACGGCGGTGAGTCCCCGGGGCGTGGCGGTGGGGTTGTCGCGCCCCTGGAGGAACAGATTGGTCTGAGGCAAGGGGAAGACGGCGATGCCCGCCTCGGCCACCAGGGCCGCGACCTCGAGCTGGGTGGCTCTGGTCTGCATGCCCAGAGTTACGCAGTGGCTGGCTGCCACCAATCCCTCGAAGCCGGTGTCGATCACCTGGTGTGCGAGCTCGCGCAGGGTGAGCACCGAAGGATCGAGCATCTCGTCGACGTGGAGATCGATGCCAATGCCGGCATCGGTTGCCAGCGCCAGTGCGTTGCGGATGAGGCCCGGCCCGTCGGGATCGAGATGGGGACACCCGCCGATGAAATCGACGCCTTCCTCCACCGCTGCCTCGAGAGCCGAACGGTTGTCGGTCCCGTCGGGTCCGGTCATCGGGCTGCTGGTGAGGGCCACCGTCTGCACATCGAGGAGGCCGTGGAAACGGCTCGCCGCTTCCTTCACGGCCTGCAGACTCTTGGTGCGGTTTGTGCCGAGAACGTTGACGTGGGTTCGAACCGCGGTGACGCCGTGGACAAGGAGCATCTCCATGGCCGCGGCAGCCCGCTCCACCGTTCCCTCATGGGTGATCTTCCCCGCCGCGGCGGCCGTGACCCACGCGTCGATCGCCCCCATCAGATCGCCCTTGGGGTTGGGGATTTCCTCGGCCGTGAGGGCCTTGTCGAGGTGAGCGTGAGGCTCGACCATCGCGGGCAATAGCAGCCACCCGCCGAGATCTTCACTATCTGCAGTTGGCGACGACTCGGCGTCGACGGGCTCGACCCTGCTGATATTGCCTTCCTTGATATGAACGTCGACCAGGCGTCCGTCGGTGAGTCGGGCGTTGGCCAGGATTCGGTTCACGTTGTCTCTCTTCGGTGGACGTTCGTTTGCTGATCCGACGATGCCCTGAGCCGGCCGGCGCGGTAGACCCGTCGTGATCTGGGCGCGTCGGCGATGGCGGCCCGGATTGAAAGAGCATCGATCGCCACGAAATCGGCTGGGTCGCCCTTTCGAAACTCCACCGGAGCGAGGCCGAGGGCGAGCCGGCCGCTGTTGCTCACCATCTGGTAGGCCTCATCGGGTGTGAGGTGGCCGGCCATCACCAGCAAGGCTGCGGTTTCGAGCGGATCGGAACGCCCGACGAGGTTGTATGGGTCCTGGACGTTGTCGGCGCCGGCGGCCACTACTACCCCAGCATCCAACAGGGGCCCGATGGCGGTGAGGCCTCTCGGCGTCGCGGTGAAATGATCTCGGCCCTGCAGGTAGAGATTGGTCTGAGGCTGGGGGAGAACCGAGATGCCTGCCTCGGCGATCCTTGCCGAGATCTCGCGTTGGGCCCGTGGCGACTGCACTCCGAGGCTGACGCAGTGGCTTGCGCTGACCCCGTGAGCGAAGCCGGAGTCACAGACGCGGTTCGCCATGTCGAGCACGGTCAGTGCTGATGGATCGAGGGCCTCGTCGGTGTGGAGATCGATGGGGAGTCCGGCCGCGGCCGCGGCATCAAATGCATAGGCGACCGACTGGGCTCCCTCGCTCTCGAGGTGAGGACATCCGCCCACTACATCCACTCCGGCTTCGAGGGCGGCGTCGAGCGCCTCCCGGTTCGCCGCCCCTTCCGGCCCGATCATCGGGGCCCCGCTGAGGGCAACGATCTGGAACTCGACGAGGTCTCGGAAGGTCTCCCGGACTCGATGTAGTGCGTACACATTTGTGGCCCCGACTTCGGGGGTGACATTCACGTGGGTCCGAATCGCGGTGACGCCGTTGACAAGCAATCTTTCGACGGCCGCGGTGGCCCGCTCCACCACACCTTCGGGAGTGAGCTGTCCTTCCGCTGCGGCCTTGGCCCAGGCCTGAACCGCCCCGTCGAGATCTCCTCGCGGGTTCTTCACCAACTCCGCGGTGAGGGCTTTGTCGAGGTGGGCGTGCGGTTCGGTAAGTGGCGGCAGGAGCAGCCAGCCGTTGAGTTCATCGCCAGCTTCGCCTTGGGCGCTGTGGTCGACGACCGCGTCGATCAGACCATCGACAACGGCGATGTCGATCAGGCGGCCATTCGGCAGTCGGCCACCGCGGATCCAGCGCCGGCTCAAGTGGACACCCTGCGGACGGGTCCTTCGAGAGGGTCGACGTAGGGTTCGGCCGACCCGTCAATGCGGGCGGCGAGGAACTCGCCTGCGGTTACCGCCTCGTACGTGCACGGTCGCTCCGGCGAGACACACGACGCGATGCACTCCACGATCGTGGTCGGGTCGGGGTTGACGAAGAAGGGGATCGACAGCCGATCTCCGCTGGCGGGACCGACCACCCGGTGGGGCGTGGATCGGTAGACGTCGTTGCTCCATCGGGCCAGCATGTCGCCGAGGTTGACCACGAAACTGTTGGGAGGAGCAACGACAGGTGACCAGTCGGAATCGATCGGCTTCACCTCCAGGCCCGGCACGCCGTCGGTGGCGAGCAGTGTGATCGCCCCGTAGTCGGTGTGGGGAAGGTTGGGAACGGGGAGCGACCCGTCGATGCCGCGCTCGATCTCGGGGTAGTGAAGGAAGCGGAGTCGGCACTGAGGATCGCTCATTCGTGTCGAGAAGAACTCTGGTTCGGCGCCTAGCGAGGTGGCGAGCGCCCGAAGGATGACGGCTGAAAGCACGAGTGAGGCTTGCTGGTGGGCATGAATGGTCTGCTCGAATCCCCTGAGGTCGGCGACGGTTACCTCCTGGTGGAGCCCCATATCGAGGTACTCGGTTTTGTCGCTCGCTCGGGTCGAATCGATCGCCGATGCCTCGTGGGGCACGAAGCCGTAGCGGTCGAACCTGGGGACACCTTCCTTGCTTCTCTGGGGTAGCTGGAAGAATCGTCTCGCCAAGTCGAACACCGCTGCGATCTCTTCATCGAGTCCGTGACCGACGACTACGAAGAACCCGGTGTCGAGGCACGCCGCATGAATGGCGGCCACTACTGCTCGCGCTGCATGCCCATCGGGTTCCGACAGGAGAGGCCCGATATCGATGCTGGGCGGAGTGCTGATCGGTCCGACCATGTGCCGATATTATCAGCACTTCCACCCGGGTTCCGATGCGTCGTACACTTCGGGCATCCCACGAGAGAGAAGCATCGATTGTCCGAAATTCACGATCTACGGAGCTACATCAAAGCACTCGCGGAGGTGGGCCAACTAGCGCGCGTCGAGGCGCCGATCTCGCTCGAACATGAACTCGCCGACGTGGCCGCCACGCTGGCCCGAAATGATGTTGGCGCCGGCATGTTCGAGAATGTCACCGACAGCCCGTGGCCGATTTTTTGTGGCAGCGTCACCTCGCACCGTCGTGCCGCGGTGGCGCTGGGCTGCGAGACCAGCGAGATCATCGATGTGATGGAACGGGTTCTCGATCCGGCCAATGGGATTGCTCCGGTTCGCGTTGATTCCGCCGCTTGGCACGACAACCATGTGGAAGGCGACGACGTCGATGTTTCGATGCTTCCGATACCCACCCACAGCCGTGGGGATGGTGGGGCGTTCATAACCGGTGCTCTGACGGTGGCCAAGGACCCCATCTCGGGGCGAGGCAATCTCGGATACAACCGAATGCTGCGACTCGGACCCACCCGGTTCGGCTTCAATGTCAACGAATGGCGTGATGTCGGCACCTTCTGGAAGTCGCGCGACGATCCCGACGCGCCATTTCCGGTGGCGCTGGCGATCGGACTCGATCCTGCGCTCATGATCGCGGGCGGTGTGAAGACCCCCGCCGACGAACTGTTCATCGCGGGGGCGATTCGCGGCCGCGGGATCGAGGTGTGTCGGGGACGCACGGTGGATGTCGACATTCCCGCCGCGGCCGAGATCGTGGTGGAAGGTCTGCTGCAGCCCGCCGTGCGCGAACTCGAGGGCCCGCTCGCCGAGTTTCACGGTTACCACGGCGAGGAGTGGAACAGCCCGACATTCGATGTCACCTCGATCTCGTGGCGCAACGACCCGATCTATCAAACCATCATCCCGGGTTGGTACGAACACATCTACATCGGCAACGTGCTTCCTCGCGAACCCCTCCTGCGACGGTTCGTTCGCCATCTCGACAGCACGGCCGATGTTCATATTCCGCCCTACGGCAACGGATTCATGGCCATCATCCAGATCGATCGGGACAACCCGGGTACCCCCAAGAACCTGGCCATGGCGGCCATGGCGGCCCACATCAACATTCGCAACGTGATCGTGATCGATCGTGATGTCGACATGTACGAGCCGTCGGAGATCCAGTGGGCGCTCACGAATCGGGTTCACTGGAACGACGACATCTTCACCGTGGCCCATGCCCAGGGGCACGAGATGGACCCCACCGCCGACCAGCGGGGCGTGAGCACGAAGGTGGGGATCGATGCCACCTATAAACGTGAACGGCGTGAGTACGGCGACCGGGTGTCGTATCCGCCGGTCGATCTCGCCGACTACCTCAGCTGATGCGCCGGATCGTCGTCGCCATGACCGGCGCGAGTGGTGCGATCTACGGCGTCCGCGCCCTCGAGTTGCTGGCCCAGGCTCCCGATGTTGAGACCCACCTCATCATGTCTGCACCGGCGAAGATCACCCTCGGGCTCGAGACTGAACTGTCGGTGCCGGAGGTGGAGGCAATGGCGGATCATGTTCACAGCTCGCGCGACATCGCCGCGCCGACGAGCAGTGGGTCGTTTCGCACCGCGGGGATGCTGGTTGCGCCGTGTTCCATCAAGTCGCTCTCGACGATCGCCAATTCGATGTCGGCCGACCTCATCACCCGCACCGCTGATGTGACGCTCAAGGAGCGGCGCCCCTTGGTTCTTATGGTGCGCGAGACGCCGTTCCACATCGGCCATCTGAGGCTCATGCAGCAGGCCGCCGAAGCCGGTGCGGTGATCTTCCCGCCCGTGCCGGCGTTCTACAACCATCCGAAATCACTCGACGATGTGGTTACCCACTCGGTCGGCCGGGCGCTCGAACATCTCGGGCTGGATATCGCAGACCTCGATCGATGGCACGGGGGCTGATCGGCTCAGGGGCGAAACATCTCCGCGGTGCGCTCGATGAATCCGGCCGCTCCTTCAGGGTCGAGCACCGGCAACTGGAATTCATCGATGTCGTTGTCGGCCATCAGGGTGTGCAGCTCTTCGGCGCATTCGGCGGCCGTGCCGGCGATGATGAACGACGAAACCCATTCGGGGTCGACATGGCGGGCGGCGAGGCGGGGCCCGCCCTCGGCCAGAGCCGAGCGGAGGTTGGCGACATCCGCCTCGGTCATCCCGATGAGTTCTTTGACCGCGGGCGGCGAGTCGACAAGACGGAACGTCAGCTGAGAGCGAGCATCCTCGTACTCCTCATCGGTGAGGGCGATCATCGTGGAGTAGGTGATTAGGAAGGGCCGGGAGCCGGCGGCCTGTCTCAGGGCTTTGGCGTGCGAGCCGAGCAGGTCCTTGTGGATGTAGCTGAGGTTGAATCCATCGGCGACCTCGCCGCCAAGGGCGGTCATCTTCGGGCCGCGCCCCGCGACGATGATGTCGATATCGGGTCTTGCGTACTGGAGCTTGGCGTTGCGGAAAGAGAAGGCGTGGCCATCGTGATCGACTCGATCACCGGCGAACAAGCGCCGGAGCACATGCACCATCTCAGCCACAGCGGTGAGTGGTCGGCGCCGCTCGATCGCCAGGGGATCGAGGGTGAGGCCACCGCCGGCCCCGATTCCCACGAAAGCCCGACCACCGCTGAACTCATCGAGCGATGCGATCGCGGCAGCCGTGGCTCCGGGATGACGAACGAAGGGGTTCGTTATGCCCGGGCCGAGGGGGATCGATGCGGTGCGGGCGGCAATGGCAGTGAGGGTGACGTAGACATCGCGGGTGACGAGTCCTTCGTCGTAGACCCAGCAACGGGCAAGGCCGAGATCGTCGGCCAGCACCGCCAGGTCGACGATGTCGGCCACGGGGCCCGCCGGCATGAGATTGACGGAAACAGGAATCTGGTCCTGGCGGCCCGCGTCGTTCACGTTCTGGAGCGTAGCGAGAAACGCGACCGGAGTCCCGCGGCCCAGCCGCTCACGGTGGCCTAGGGTGTCGATGCTCGGGGCGGCGTCGGTGTCGCCCTGCTCAATAGGGGGAAAAAATGACGAAATGGGATCCACCGGCCCCGGGGCCATGGCAGCAGGACTCTGCCCACATGCCGGTGTCGCAATCAGCAAGTCTCCGAGAGCTGTATCCCGAGGGGTTCAACCGCGGGTTCACCGAGACGTTCAGTCGTTATGGCGTCCTGCTCGACCGGTTGGCCATGGCAGAGGTGAACGGGTTCACCTATCACCAACCCCAACCATTCGACATGCCCGGCCCCGATGGCCCGATGTCGGAAGAAGAGATAGGCGCCGAGTTCGGCCGCCGCCTCGAACTCGCGGCCAAGGCCTTCGATACGAAGTTGTGGCGTGAGGACCTCGCTCTCTGGGACAATGAGCTCAAGCCCTCGTCGATCGGCCGTCACCGTGAGTTCGGTGATGTCGAGCTCGGCGATCTCAGCAACGAACACTTATCGGACCATGTGGCGCGAGTGGCCGAAAACGTGTCGGCGATGGCGTATCAGCATCACAAGTTCAACGTCGCCGCAATTCTTCCCGTGGGCGACTTCGTCCTGCAGGCAGGAGGGATGACCGGCCGGCCGCCTACCAGCCTCCTCGCGGCGTTGGACGGGTACTCACCAATCTCGGGGATCATTCCCGACGACATGGAGCAGGCCCTCGAGTCGATCCGGGGAAGCGACACCGCTACAGCTCTGTGCCAGAACGACGGCGACCCGTCGGGTCGGCTCTCGGAACTCCGTGCGCTCCTGCCCGAGGTCGATGCCTACGTCCGATCGACGGGGTTTCGGCTCACGGATGGCTTCGATGTGACCAACCCGACAGTCGGGGAGCGTCCGGAGTTGATCTTGGGCAAGTTCGCGTCGGCGCTCTCAGCCGATCCTCACCAAGCAACGGCACGCGCCGACGCGTTCGCCGCGGATGTTCGGTCGGAGGTTCCCGACGAACAGAAGCAAGCGTTCGACGAGTTGTTGGCCGAGGCGCGATTGGTCTACCGACTTCGCGATGAGCGAGGCATCTACTCGGACATGTCGGCGATCGGCCTACTTCGGCTGGCCTTGCTCGAGGTGGGCTTGCGCGCCGAGGCCGAGGGCAGGGTCGCTGATGCCGAGGCGGTCCTCGATGCGACCATCGAGGAGGCCATGGATTTGCTCGCCGGCAACGGCCCTGATCCGGGTGTCCTGTCCCAGCGAAGGGCTCGTCGCCTGCAATTGACGGTGGAGGGCGCTCCCAGACACCTCGGCCCACCCGCGCCTCATCCGCCCCCCGCCGACCAATTGCCCCCACCGCTGGCCCGGCTCATGTCCGCGGTCGGCTTCATCGTCGAGGGGATTCTCGGCGAGATGGACGAGCCTGCTGGCGACGAGGGCACCGTGATCGGAATTCCGGCCAGTACGGGCACCTGCGAGGGGTCGGCGAGGATCATCATGACCACCGACGACCTGATGATGTTGCAGCCGGGGGAGATCGTGGTGGCGCCCGCCACTAGTGAAGCGTTCAACTCGATGTTGCATCTGATGGCGGGCATCGTCACTGATCACGGCAGCTTTGCCTCCCATGCCGGAATCGTTGCTCGCGAGATGGGCTTCCCTGCCGTTGTCGGAACCGTCAATGCCACGTCGCGGATCAGGACCGGCGACACGATTCGTCTCGATGGTTCCGCCGGCGAGGTGTCGATCATCGGATGACGGGTACAGAGCCGGCTGCCACCGCGGCCCCCCTCTCGAGATGGGGGGTGGTCGGGGTGGCTGCCGCAGTCGGCCTGGTTCCACTCAACTCCACCATGATCGCGGTGGCTCTGCCGACGATCGCCGACGATTTCGAGATCTCGGTGGGGCAGGCCAGCATCCTCATCACCGTCTATCTCGTGGCGATGCTGATCGGCCAACCTCTGGCGGGTCGACTCAGCGACCGGATAGGAGATCGCCGGTCGGTCAACATTGCTCTGGTCGGGTTCGCCATCTTGTCGGTGGCGTGCGCCACATCGGGCAGTTTCGGGGTTCTCGTGGCCTCTCGAGGCGGTCAAGCGGCCTTCGCCTCGGCTCTGGCGCCGAGCGTTCAATCGCTGCTGAGGTCCGGCACCGCGCTGCAGGAGCGGGGCCGGGTGTTCGGGATCCTCGGCTCGGTCCTTGGAGTCGGCGCGGCCAGTGGTCCGGTGGTCGGAGGTGTGCTGACCGAACTCTTCGGCTGGGAGGCGATCTTCCTCGTGAACCTGCCTGTGGTTGCAGTTGCACTGGTGGTGTCCGTACGGCTGGGGGCGGTGGCCGGCGACCAGAGCGTTGAGCCTGTGGCCGTCGCATCCGAAGGCAGGATCCTCAACCGGGTTTTCAACGCCTCGTTCTCGGCTCAGGCCCTGTCGACCTTGGCCCAATACACCCTCCTCCTGCTCACTCCGGTCATTCTCACGGCTCGAGGGTGGGAATCGGGATCCATCGGGTTGGTGCTGTCGGCGCTGACCGTCGGGATGATCGTGTTCGGGCCGGCAGGGGGACGGGCCGGTGATCGGATGGGCCGGCGGCGTCCGATTCTGGGGGGTCTCGCGCTGGCGATGGCGGCCATGGCGAGCCTGCTGGTAGCCGGTGCCGATGTCGGCGCGGGCTTACTTGTCGCGATGCTGATCCTCTTCGGGATTGGCCTCGGCATCGCGGTTCCCAATTTCATGACCGCTGCGCTCGAATCGGTGCCCCAGTCCCGCACCGGATCGGCGGCCGGCGTGTTGTCGATGAGCCGGTACGTGGGCAGCATCACCACGAGTCTTGCGGTCACCGCATTCGTGGCGACCGATGCGGGCGGCTCCCGGATCCTGTTCGCCATGGCCACCGTGAGCATGGCGTTGGCCATGGTGGTGACGGTCTGGCTGCCTGGCCCCCCTAGGAGATCGCCTTAGGCCCGGCCCGCCGCGGTCTCCTCTGCTCGGGTGCTTCCGGCGAGACGAATGAGATCCTCGTGCACCTCGAACCACACACTGTGCAGGCTGTCGACGATCGGCGAGGCGATGAATCGATGATCTCCGGCAAGCATGTGCTGCAT
>CAXMSE010000013.1:0-7702 GCA_964196195.1 uncultured Gammaproteobacteria bacterium
GTCTTGTCGATGGCAAGTGAGGTGCACATTGAGAGTTCAAAGCGAATTCATAACCCAAGACCGCCCGATTACAACCGGACCGCCGCAGAACGCGAGACGCAGTCCGGCTATGGGTAGTCGCTCGCGGCGCGCAGCTCCGGCAGGTCGTGTGCTCGGACCTCCGGTACTTCACCCACGAAGCTCTCCACCTGCACCATGCACGATGTGGAGGGCCCCTGAGCCATCGACGACGTGCCCTCATCGTGGGTCAAGACATTCGGATTTCCGCTCAGGCACAGCCCCCCGGGCTCGATGGGGTCCCACCAGGCACCGGTTGGCAGCTGCACAACACCCTCGATGAGGTCGGTCCTTATCGACACGGCCGCCATGCACGCGCCCCGATCATTGAATACGCGCACCAGGTCGCCCGCCACAAGAGCTCGCTCCGATGCATCGTGGAGAGTCATTCCGATCCTCTCCCTGCCTTCGACCTTGCCCTCGAGACTCGTCTCCCCGTGGTCGAGCTGAGAGTGGAGCCGAGTCTTCGGTTGGTTCGATATCAGCGAGAGTGGGAATGACCCGGCTGACCCTTTCCACTCTCTCGGCTCCATCCACGTTGCGTGGCCAGGGCAGTCGGGATAGGCCATCGACTCGATCGATTCGGAGAACAGCTCGATCCGTCCCGACGGGGTCGGCAGCGGCGAGCCCGTCGGATCGGCGCGAAAGGCGACAAAGGCAGAGGGTTCGGGGACGATCCACTCCTCTGGGATGTGGAAGTATCCAGCCTGTTTCAGTTCGTCGAGGTCGGGGTACTCAGGGTTGTTCGCGTGGAATGTCGAGTACAGGTGCTCTGTCCACTCATCGGAGGTGCGGCCCTCGGTGAATCGTTCGCCCGCTCCGAGGTGCGTGGCGAGGTCCGAGAAGATGTCGTAGTCGTTTCTCGCGTCGCCCACCGGATCTATCGCCTGCTCCATCCAGAAGATGAAGTCGTCCATGCCACTGCCACCGATGTCGTTGCGCTCGAGCGTGGTAGTCGCCGGTAGCACGATGTCGGAGTGTCGAGCGAGTGCGTTCCAGAAAGGTTCGTGGGCTACAACGGTGTCGGGCTTCTGCCAGGCCCGCGCCAGCCGGTTGAGGTCCTGGTGGTGATGGAACGGGTTTCCCCCCGCCCAGTACACGAGGTGGATATCCGGGTAGGTCAGCCTGTTTCCGTTGTAGTCGTATTCCTCACCCCCATGGAGCAGCATGTCTGCGATTCTCGCCACCGGGATGTAGTCGGAAACGTCGTTCTCGCCGAGTCCGAGTCGAGGCATAGGGTGAGAACGAACACCGTTGCCGGCATAGCCGACCGCGCCGTAGCCGAATCCCACGCCGCCGCCGGGAAGTCCGATCTGACCGAGCATGGCGGCGAGCGACGACGCCATCCAATAGGTCTGCTCACCATGATCGGTTCTCTGAATCGACCAGCTCGCGGTGACCAGAGTGCGGGCGCCGGCCATCTCCGCGGCAAGAGAGCGGATGCGGCCAGGGTCTACCGATGCGATACCGCCCGCCCACTCGGCAGTCTTCGCCACACCATCGGCTTCCCCGAGGAGGTAGGCCCTCAACTGGTCCCAGCCCACACAGTGCGAGAGAAGAAAGCCCTCGTCGTGATTACCCGCAATCAACAGGCTGTGAGCAAGCCCGAGCATCAGCGCAGTGTCGGTGCTCGGAGTCATGGGCACCCACTCGGCATCGACAGCATCCATCATGTCCTCACCCAACGGCGAGAAATTGACGAACCGAACCCCGCGATCGCTACACGTCTCGAGACGGCTCGCCAGCATGTGCCTGCCTTGCCCTCCGAACATCATCTGACTGTTTTTGAGAGGCATCCCGCCGAAACTCACAACCAGGTCGGTGTGCTCGGCAATTTCGGCTAGTGAGGGCTGCTGCTCCGTCATCATGTCGTCAAATGAGAACCCGACGATGTGCGGCATCATCACATGGCCGGCGGCGATGGAATAGTCGTCGATCTGGCTCACGTAACCGCCGACCGAACCCAGGAAACGATGGATCTGGCTCAACGCGTGGTGGAACCGTCCGGCACTCGCCCACCCGTAGCTTCCCCCGAAGATCGCCTCGTTCCCGTACTCGGTTCGTACCCGGTCGATCTCCGAAGCCAACATCTTGATGGCGACATCCCACTCGACCTCGACGAAGGCCTCGTGACCACGCAATTCCGGGTTCGAACCCGGGCCATTTCGATACCAGCTCTCGCGGATCGACGGGCGATCGACCCGACTCCTGCCGACAGCCTTCAGCGACTGACCGATCGGTGAGGGATCAGGATCCTTGGCGAAGGGGTGAACCGCGGTGATGTCGACGCCATCGGACTCGACTTCGTACGCGCCCCAGTTGGTAAGCGTCAAATGCCTCTTGGTGCCCATCGATCCCCCTCGACTTCTCCGCCAGAGACCATTCAGACTTGTGCATCCATCGCGATCGCAGTCGGCTCCCGGAGAATACATGACACGGCTGTCGAACACATCCCTGTCATCAACCACACCGAGCCCAGGTCCCCGAAGTCGGGCCGTGTGACCGCAGCCGCGTGCTCAGTGCTCACACGCAGAAGCCCCAGGCCGCTGACCTGGGGCTTCACGTATTTTCGATGGCTCGGGGAGGAGGACTTGAACCCCCAATGTCTGGACCAGAACCAGATGTGTTACCAATTACACCATCCCCGAAGGGAAGTGGAAGCGTACCGGATGGCTCGGCATCAGCCGACCCGGCCAAGCCAGTTGTCCACCCTTCGATAACCGAGAATTCGGCCCAGAGACACCGCCGCCGTCTCCCGCACCAGCTGGCGAAGCGACGCCGATCCATCGGTGGAAGACACCGTGGCGGATAGTCCCACCTCGGATGCGATCTGGGTGAGTCTCAGCGTGTGATACGGATCAGAGACCAGCACCACCGAATCAAAATCACGGGCCCGGAGCTGCCGCGCTGTCGCCGCCAGCTGCTCCCACGTAGACGAGCCATCGGTGATCACGAGCAGGTCGTCCTCGGGAATACCTTCGAATCTCAGGTACTCGAACCCGGCGTAACCCTCGGTGAATCGGTCACCCTCCTGATTCGAGCCGGTCGTGACAACCAGGGGCGCCACCCCATCGGACCAGAGTTGATAGGCATGATCGAGGCGGCCGGCCAGCACCGGCGACGGCGCGCCGTCGTACTGGGCCGCACCCAGCACCACGATCGCGTCCACCGACTCGCGTTGATCGCGGCCGGACGCAACCAAGACCTGGATGAACGTGATGCCCACGTAGGCGACCCCGATCATCACCGCGATGATGAGCACACGCGACACCCGGCTACCGGCCAACCCACGGGGCCACGCGACCCTCAACGGTTCAGCCTTCGAGTCGGGCCCGCGCCGCCCGCAGACGCTCGAGTGTTGCCTCGCGACCGAGCAGGGTGATGGCTTGCCAGAGAGGGACACCCGCACCGTGTCCGGTGACCGCAACCCTCACCGGCGCCTGCGACATCACTCGCGCCTCCAACTCCTCGCTGAGCCGATTGCCGACACCCATCACGCTGGCCTCGATCGTGGTGGGGTCGTCGAACGCATCGGCCTCGAGCTCGACAATCACCTCGTCGAGCACCCTTGCCGCCGCCCTGCCCTTCACCATCGCCTTGTTCCACGACTTCTCGTCGTAGTGATCGATCGACGCCACGAATATCCACGACACCCACGCCGGCGCCTCCGACAGGTTGACGATCCGCTGCTGGATCTCGGGGGCGAGCGCCTCGACCACCTCGGGCCGGTAGGCCTCGGCGGGCCACGGAGCCTCGGGAGCTGTCATGTAGGGCTCGACCAGTTCGGTGAAACGAGCGGGCTCGAGTCTCTTGATGTATTCGGCGTTGATGTGGTTGAGCTTCTTGATGTCGAAGAAGGCCGCCGACTTGTTGACCGCCTCGAGGGTGAACAGGTCGACGATCTCCTGGAGTGGACGGATCTCGACCTCATCGGGAGGCCCCCAGCCCAGCAGGGCCAGCGCGTTGACCATGGCCTCCGGTAGGTAACCCTTGGCCACATAATCACTGAGCGCCACATCGTCGCGACGCTTCGAAAGCTTCTTGCGCTGCTCATTCACCAGCAGAGGCAAATGCGCATAGGTGGGTGGCTCGCCATAGCCGAGGGCATCCCACAACAGCATCACCTTCGCAGTGGTGTTGAGAAGATCCTCTCCCCGAATCACGTGGCTGATCGCCATCTCATGGTCGTCGACCGCGTTGGCGATCAGGAAGGTGGGCGAACCATCACCACGGGAGATGACGAAGTCCTCGATGGTTTCGTGGGCCACCTCGACGCGACCGCGGACCACATCGTCGATGATCGTGGTGCCCTCGTCGGGCGCACGGAAGCGAACCACCACGCCGGCGCCAGGAGCAACGTCTCGGTCACGCGACCACCCGTGATAGCCGGCGGGGAGTCCCGCCTCGGCGCGGAGGGCCTCGATCTGGTCTCGGGTGAGATCGCAGTAGTAGGCCCGACCGCTCGCAACCAGCTGCTCGACCGCCGCCTTGTGCGATTCGATCCGGTCGGACTGGAAGAAGGGGCCCTCGTCCCAGTCGAGACCGAGCCACCGGAGGGGCTCGAGGATGGCGTCGACGAACTCCTGGGTCTTCTTGGAGACATCAGTGTCTTCCACCCGCAGCACCATCGTGCCCCCCATGTGGCGGGCATAGAGCCAATTGAACAGGGCCGAACGGGCGCTGCCGACATGCAGGAAACCGGTGGGAGCCGGGGCGAACCGGACGCGAGGTGCATTCACCTCGGCGAGACTACCGACGATTCAGTTTCAGACGCGCACCACCTTGGCGTTGATCATCTTGTCGTGCCACGTCTGGCTGTCGTTGTCCCACAGCATCCAGAGGAAACCCAGGTAGCAGAACATCCCGGAAAGAACGGCCGCGACACGACGTCCCACGCCGCGGCCGAAGCCCACCGGCTCACCGGTGGCCATGTCGACCAGCTTGATGTTGACCGCCTTCTTGCCGATCGTCTGGCCCCGCCTGCCCTCGAAGTTGCCGAAGTACCACAGGGAGACAGCAACCGAGCCGAGCCCCAGCAGGACCAGGATCGCGACGCCCGTACCGTCGGGCTGCTCACAGATGGCGGTGTCGTTCTGACAGAGCACCAACTCCTTGGGCACCGCCGCCACCGCGATCAAGAACGCAATGATCATCGGTACGCCGAGGACCAGACCATCGATCAGGTAGGCACCGAGCCGACTACCGAAGCTTGCCGGGACAACGAGGTGTTGGCCCACGGGTGCTCCATACCCGCCCGGGGGCGGAGGAGGGGGTGGAGCCATCCCCTCATCACCTCCCGGTGGTGGCGGGGGTGGAGGCGGGAATCCAGAATCGCTCACGTCATTCTCCTTGGATATTCAGATCGGGGGTGGGCTAGATGAAGCCGAAGCGGTCGAGCTGCCACAGCCAGAGCAAGGGAAGGGCCAACCAGGGCAAGCGCGTGAGCCATGGTCTCCACCGGGCTGCGGCAGCGTGAACCCGGCTATCTCGGTAGATCATCGGCGCGAACGAGGCGGCAATGGCCGCCATGAGCACGAGGGATGCGGGATTCGCAGCCACCGCGCCGACGAGATCCCCGTGCGCAGCGGCCATGCCGGCGGTGGTCATTCCGCAGAAAGGACAGGGCACGCCAGTAAGGGCCCGAAGCGGACACAGCGGCAAATCAATATCTGGGCCTAGAGGGAGCATCAATCCCCCCGCGGCCATGAGCACACCAGCGACACGAAGGTCGGCTGCCCGGCCGCCCGTGAAGAGGCGCTCGACCTGCCGGCCCGGGGCCGCGACAAGCGTTGTGTTCCCGACAGTTTCCACCGAGCGTGACCATACTTGGCCGCGCCCGAAGGTGGCGGGAAGGTCAGCGACCCAGTGGAACTTTCCAGTCGCGACTGCACGACTCGGCGACCTCAGATGGGGCCTGGCGAAGGGTGTTCTCAGTGACCATGTCGGCGATGCGACGGGCCGCGAAGTAGTGGATCGTGGTGTGATGGACCTCGTCGAACAGGCCCCGTCGAAGCTCCACCAACTCATCGGGCGCATCGCCAAGGAACCCGAACACAGTGAGCCCGACCTCGACATCTGCGGCGATGGGACCACGACCGTAGAGCGAGGCGCGACGCAGGGCGACACAGCAAGCGCCGTTGATTGCGTCGGCCGCATGTTCGCCGGGCCGAAGCACCAGGCGATCGGAGAACTGCTTGGCGAGCTTGAGCACATAGCCCTGATCGGGACCCTGGTTTCCGAGTGCCGGCCCGGTCGGGTGGGCGACGCCGAGAGTCTCCCCCGGCCGATCGGCCCGCCACGAACGATCACGGCGAGGCGGCGACGAGTAGTGCTTGGGCCGGGTGGGATCGACGGGGATGCTCGCGGGGGCTGCCATGGCCGCAGCGTAGTCATCCCCTGATCGAAACACCGGAACGAAGGCGGTCAGGCCCAGAGCTGATCGTCGAGATACCGCACCAGCGGCCAGACGCCACCGGGGGTGTTCGACATCACCGTGTAACCGACTTGGCCCCGGTGGTCGTATGCGGATCTGAAACTCACGCCGGCATCCATTCCTTCCAGCATTACCACTTCGCCTCCCCGCCTCAGCCAGAAGCCGAGCCCGTAGGCCAGCACGCCTTCCTCTATTCCCGAGCGCGGCGCGGTCATCGTCGCCACCATCTCGGACGAGACGATCCGCCCGCTCGACAGTGCCGCCCAGAAGGCGTCCATGTCGGCCACGCCCAGATACACGCCTCCGTCGCCACCGCCGATCACCGGGAGGTGAAAGACATTGGTGCGGCCGTTCTCGAGATAGCCGAGAGCGGTCCCCGCAGGAAGTTCGTCGGAACGGAGGAAGGCTGCCGATGTCATCCCGGCGGGCTCGAACACACGCTGCCGAACCAGGTCGTGGAAGGGCCGAGCCCCGGCTCTCTCGATCACGATCGACAACATCACGAACCCACTGTTGTTGTAGGCGAACTTCTCGCCCGGCAACGTCACCTGGGGGTGAGGGGAAAGGAGGGGTAGGTAGTCGTCCGGCGTCTGAAGGGTGTGAGCAGACACGTCGAGGATGTGGTCGTCGATGTCTCCGTGTTGTTCCTCGTCGAGATAGTCGCCGACACCCGACGTGTGCCCGAGCAGGTGTTCGATCGTGACCGACGGGTCGACTGCGGGGAGGTCGCGCCCCACCAGGGAGGCGAGGGTCGTGTCGAAGCTGAGCTCTCCCGACTCGATCAGGGAGGCGACGGTGAGCGCTGTGAAGCCCTTGGTGGCACTGGCAGTGGCGAAAAGGGTGTCGATCCGATTCGGAAGAGCATTCGACCGGTCGGCCAACCCTGCCACCAACTCCGCGGCGCGGCTCCCGCCCGATGCCACCACAGCCACTCCGGAGAAACCAGTGCCCTCGGCGATGCCGGCCAGTTCATCAGGATCGAACACGCTGCGAGTATCGCGCGCCTTGCGCGATATCGGTGACCGACCGCCCTTTCATCTCCTCGAATTATCTCTGCCTCTTCAGTTGTATACGAACGTGTGTTCGTGTAGAGTGAGAGTCATGTTCTCCCCTACCCACGACCAGCTCGCCGGGTTGGGTGTGTTGGGGCTGTCTCGTCCCGAGCTCGAGGCCGGTATCGGTGAGCTGTCACAGCTGGAGGCTCATGTGGTC
>CAXMSE010000014.1:0-72818 GCA_964196195.1 uncultured Gammaproteobacteria bacterium
GCGAAGAGCCGCATCATCATCTTCTCGACGAAGTCTTCGTCGGGGCCTGCCAAACGAGAGTCGCCCGCGGCCGGGGTGGTGCCGATCAGGGTGAGGGAGCGCACGCGGGCGGGGTGATCAAGCGCGAGGATCTGGGCGATCATCCCTCCCATCGAGCGTGCGACGAGATGGGCCGAGTCGATCGAGAGGTGATCGAGGAGGGCCGACACATCGCCGGCCATGTCGGCGAGATCGTAGGCGTCACTGCTCCTGAAGCGGGCGGAGCGCCCACAGTCGCGATGATCGAACCGCACCACTCGATGACCGGAGCCGACCAGGGGCTCCACGATGGCGGGGGTCCACCGGAACCCCGGTGTGTCCGCCCCGGTGAGCAGCACCACGGGCTCGCCGTCTTCGGGTCCGCTCACATCGACCCACAGGGCCAGAGCCCCGAGATCGACCGACTCACCCCGTGTCGGGTCGGATGTCGCGTCCGTCATGGGCGCGACGGTACCCTCAGCAATCGTGATCCCCAAGATTGTCGCCCAGATGGCCCGCGGCTTTGCGATGGGCGCGGCCGATGTGGTGCCGGGCGTCTCCGGCGGCACCATCGCACTCGTTCTCGGCATCTACCAGAAGCTGATCGATTCGATACGCGAGGGCTCCCGGGCCCTCGGCACACTGCTCAAGGGCGACATGAAGGGGTTCTGGACAAGGGTCACCCAGCTCGACCTCCTGTTCCTTCTCCCCCTGCTCGCCGGTGTGTTGCTCGCGATCGCCTCGCTGGCTTCGGTGATCGAGACCCAACTCCACGACAATCCCGAGGAGATGGCTGGTCTCTTCTTCGGCCTCGTCCTGGCATCGATCGCCGTGGCCTGGGCGATGCTCGGGTCGCGTACCACCGCCAACGTCGTGGTGATCGCGATAGTGGGCGTGGTGGTGTTTGCCCTCCTCGGACTCCAGTCCGGGCCCATCGTCGACCCATCGCCGCCCGTCTTTCTGGGAGCTGGAGCTCTCGCGATCTGCGCCATGATCCTGCCCGGTATCTCCGGTTCCTTCATCCTGTTGATGATCGGGATGTACGCCGCAGTGATCGGAGCCGTCGACGATCGGGCCCTCACCGAACTCGCCCTCTTCGCGGTCGGTGCGGTGGTGGGCCTCGCCCTCTTCTCCACCCTGCTGGGCTGGGTGCTCGAGGGGGCCTTCGATCTGGTGATGGCAGCCCTGATAGGCCTGATGCTCGGTTCGCTTCGGGTGTTGTGGCCCTGGCCCAACGGCGTGGGTGTGATCAGTGAGGATCAGTCCGAGGTGATCGACGGCACCGGCCTCGAGTGGCCGGCCGGTGGCGACTTGTGGGCGCCCACACTCCTGGCCGTGCTGGCAGCCGCCGTGGTCATGGGTCTGGCCCGGATCGGTGAGCGCTACCAGACGCCCTAGTCGCGCGGGAGTGAGACCACGATCGTGGCGGCGATGCGATCGTGAAGACCGCGGCCCGAGGCTGGAATCGCAACCGTGACGAAGAGGGCGAGATCGGCGAGGAGCCCGAACACGCCGAGGAACAGGGTTGGTCCGTAGAGCAGGACGACTCGAACCAGCGAGAGTGTGGCCCGCACTGCCCCGCCTCTCGCATCGCATACCCGAAGCCCGAGGAGGGCTTTACCGAGGGTGGCGCCGTAGAGCACGGTGGGCACCACCTCATAGGCCGCGATCAAGGCGAACAGGAGCAGCATCGACCGGGCCCTCGACAGATCGATCCGTTGCGGCTGCACACCGAACGGATCACCACCGAGGAGGCGCTGGTCGATCTCGATCAGCACGAAGCCCACGATCCACGCCAACGTGATCGTGTCGACCAGCCGCGCCGCGGTGCGCCACCCCAGTCCCGCTGCCGGTCCGATCTGATTCAAGCTGCCGAGGCTATGGCCCCTGGCTCTAGCCTGCCCATGTGACCGAGTTCCTTTCCGACGACTGGTTCGACTCCCTCCAGGGGGCGGCGACGCGAGCGGAGGTCGCTGCCGGTATCTGCCTCGTCGTACAGCAGACGGTCGACGGAGAGCCATCCATCTCGTGGCAGATTCGTCTCGAGCACGGCGCGGTCGCGGTGACTCGGGGAGTCGCCGTCGATGCCGATGTACGCCTCACCACCGACCGGACCACCGCGCTCGGAATCCACAGGGGCGAGATTTCCGCTCAGAGGGCGTTTCTCGACGGCAGGCTCCGGATCGAGGGCGACATCGCAGCCTTGATGGCCGATCGACATGCGCTCGACGCGGTTGCGCCCATGCTCCGCCTCACTTGACAAACTTGCTCGTGGTGTTGTCGGCCAGCACCTTCCCACCGGTCTGGCAGGTGGGACAGTACGCCACCGTGTAACGCCGGTACTCCACCGAACGGACCTCGTCGTCGCACACAGGGCATCCGAACCCGATGCGGTGGTGAACCTTGCTGGGCCGATCGGCCGACCTGCCGATGTCGTCGAGCGATCTCTCGAATTCGAGATGGTGCTCGACCGTGTCGTGGATGGAGCCGAGGAGGCGGTCGAACTCGGCCTCGTCGAGCTTGGAGGTCATGACGAACGGCGAGAGCTTTGCGTCATGGAGTATCTCGTTGGACAGGAGGCGACCGAGGCCCGCTATGCGCCGCTGATCGCGCAAACAGCCGTGAAGTCGGGTGTTGGCGGCTGCCAGCGCGGTCCTCAGCTGCTCGCCGGTGAGGGTGTGAGCGTCGGGTCCCAGATGGTCGACCGGAGCCTGCACGAGGGGGTCGCCGCCGACCAGCCAGACACCGGCCTTGTGTTCGGTGCCCGCCTCGGTGAGCAGGAGCGAACCTCCATCGGTGAACTCCCATCTAGCCATCCCGCCTCTCGGTTTCTTGGCCTTTTTGGGGTCGGGACGAAGCCGTCCGCCCTGCATCAGATGGACGACGAAGGTGAGATCGGCGTCGCTGTCACCGGCCGGATCAGAGAAGTACAACAACAGGTACTTGCCACGGTGGCCCGCGCCGGTGAGTGCCCTCCCATAGGCCTCCTTGGGTTGGGGGGCATAGGTCTTGAGCGCGGTGAGATGAAGGGGTCGAAAGGCCGTGAGTTCGGCCCCCAACCAGTTTTGGGTGAGGCGTTCGCCGTGGGCCTTGATCTCGGGGAGCTCAGGCATCTGGGCGATCGGCTCAGATCAATCCGAGCTCGCTGACTGTGTCGCGCTCCTGGCTCAGTTCTTTCACGGTGGCATCGATGCAGCCCCGGGAGAAGGTGTCGATATCGAGGCCCTGGACGATTGAGTAGTCGCCATTCGCGCAGGTGACCGGGACCGACGACATCAAGCCGTCGACGACGCCATAGCTGCCGTCGGACGGGATCGCCATCGACACCCAGTCGCCCTCGGGTGTGCCATGCACCCAATCGCGAACATGATCGATAGCAGCAGATGCCGCCGACGCCGCCGACGAAAGCCCACGTGCTTCGATGATGGCGGCACCACGCTTCTGCACTGTGGGGATGAATGTGTGCTCGAGCCAGTCCTGGTCGTTGACCGACTCGGCCGCGTTGGCGCCATTGACCTTGCAGTGAAAAAGATCCGGATACTGGGTAGCGGAGTGGTTGCCCCAGATCGTCATCTTGGTGATGTCGTTGACGGTGACGCCGAGCTTCTGCGCAAGCTGGGCCTTGGCCCGGTTGTGATCGAGGCGGGTCATGGCGGTGAACCGGGCATCGGGGATGTCGGGCGCGTTGTTCATCGCGATCAGCGAGTTGGTGTTGGCGGGGTTGCCGACCACGAGCACCTTGATGTCGTCGGCTGCGTTGTCGTTGAGGGCCTTGCCCTGAACGGTGAAGATCGCTCCGTTGGCTTCGAGCAGGTCCTTGCGCTCCATCCCTTTCGAACGGGGCCGTGAACCCACGAGCATCGCGATGTTGGCTCCCTCGAAGGCCTTGTTGGGATCATCGCTCTGGGTGATCCCGGCCAGCAGGGGAAAGGCACCATCGTCGAGCTCCATGCCCACACCCGCGAGGGCTCCCATCGCCGGCGGAATCTCCAGGAGTTGAAGGATCACCGGCTGATCGGGGCCGAGCATCGATCCACTGGCGATGCGAAACAAGAGGCTGTAGCCGATCTGGCCGGCAGCACCGGTGACAGCAACACGGACGGGAGTCTTCATTGGATTCTCCGAAAGGGATGTGATCGCGGACTTGTCAGGACGCTACCAGCGGGCCCGGCCGGGGTCGCAGTGGGTGACCGATCATCAGAGTCAGGAGAGGCGTGACTGGGCTAAACAGCTCATTTCCCTGCGTATCGCGACCCGACTACCGATGTCTCCGGTAGATGACATCCTCGCTCCCTGCGCCTGATCGCATCCTCGAGATGCTCGCCGATCCGGTCGTGGTCCTAAACCCGGCCGGCTCGATCCTCTGGGTCAACCATGCCGCAGTGGCCTTCGCCGGCATGAAGCAGGAGAAGTGGCTCGGCCGATCGGTGTTCGATCTACTCCACCCCGACGACCACGCGGTTGCCCTGGCCGCCTTCGACACGGTGGTCGGCAAGGACGTCGGCAACCTCATTGATATCCGCATCCGCGACGGCGCCGACAAGTGGCGCCAGTGCGAGGTCAGAGGGAAGGCCATCGAGCTCGAATCTCCCACCGACGCGCCGCGCATCGCCATTGTGTTTCGCGACGTTGCCGACCGTCAGAGCCTCGAACTTGCGGGTGGCGACAGCGACCTGCTCCGAGCTCTCGTTCATCACGCCACCGCCCTGCTCATGATGCTCGACTCCGACGGGTTGATCGTCACCGCCAACGGCGAACTCACACGGCTGCTGCACCACGATCTCGACATCGTGAAGGGCCACGACTTCGCCAGCCTCGTTCATCCCGGAGACCGGGCCCGCTATCGCGATGCCATCGCCGAACTCGAGGGCTCGAACCGCCTCTCGCTTCGCTTCGATCGCCCCGACGGCTCGGTCGTTCACCTCGACATCTCCCTGACCGACCTCCGAGCCGATCCATTGATCGGCGGCTACGCGCTCAGCGGCACCGACATCACCGACCTGAAGACCACCCAGCAAGCCCTGCGGTACATGGCCGATCACGACGCCCTGACCGGCCTCATGAGTCGGCGAGCCCTGCTCGGCCAGCTCGAGTCCGTGGTCGACGATGGCTACCAGCACGAGATTGTCGTGCTTTTCTGCGACCTCGATGGTTTCAAGGCCGTCAATGACCGCATCGGTCACGCCGCCGGCGACCAGGTTTTGGTCGAGGTGGCTCGCCGCCTCGAACGATCGATCCGCCCCGGGGACCTCGTCGGTCGGCTCGGTGGAGATGAATTCGTCGTGGTGCTGCCCCAGGCGAACGCCGAGATCGCGATCGAGATCTCGGGACGAATCAGGGAGGCGCTCACCGCACCGTTCATCGCCGCTGACGAGGTGATCGAAGTGGATGTGAGCATCGGTTCGGCCACCACCGGAGACCACCCCACAGCCAGCCGGTTGCTCGCCACCGCTGACGACGCGATGTACGCCGTGAAGAACATCCGCCAACGACATGCCCGATCCGGGCTCGTCTGATCCTCAAATCCTCTCCATCGGGAGCCGATTGGATGAGGTGGCGACCACGATCAACCTCGACGCGGCCTGGACCAGACGGCTGACCCTCTATCCCCGGCTCCTTCTCGGCGCGGTGGGACTCGCGTTCGTCATCGTGATCATGGCCGGCGATGGCTCATCGACCACCAGCGGTCGCGTTGGCGGCGACTTTCCGGCGTTCTACTCCGCCGGCACGATCGTCGCCGAAGGCAATATCGATGATCTCTACGACCCTGTCACCCAGGCCGCGGCCCAGGATGAGCTCCTCGGTGGTGAAGACGGCTTCATCATGTTCCCCTATGCGCCTCACGTCGCCGCCACCTACTCGGCTTTCACCGCGGTGCCCTATCGGCTCGCCTACGTGGTCCACACCCTGCTGATGGTCGGCGCGCTCATCGGTGCCCTGGCCTTGGTCAGACCGATGATCCCCCTGATCGACCGCTGGTTCTCCCTGGTGTTGGGTGCCGCCGTCGGCGCCTACCCGGTGTTCGTCGGTGTCGGCGGGGGCCAGAACACAGCACTCACCCTGCTGCTCCTCGCCGCGATCTGGCGTTTCCTCCACGACGACCGTCAGGAGTTGGCCGGAGTAGCGGTCGCCGCCCTGCTCTTTCGGCCCCAGTACGCCATCCCGATCCTCGGATTACTTTTCCTGGGCCGCTACTGGCGCGCCGTCGCCAGCGCGAGCGTGGGCGCCGCGATCGTGTGGGCGATCAACGCTGCGCTCTTCGGTACCGACTGGGTCACCAGTTGGCTACGCCAGGTGCAGCCCCTCCTCGAGGCCGACGCCGAGATCAACGCCGTCAACGAGATCGCCCCGATCGGTTTCGGGCATGCCGTTCTCGGGACCGGGTCGCATCTCGCCCTCGTCCTCGGTGGCGCGATTTCTGTCGCGGTGGCAGCTCTACTCGCCTGGTTCTGGTGGCGGCGCCGCTTCGATCTCGACGCTCGTTTCGCGATCACCACGGCAGGCCTGATGCTGATCGGTCCCCACACCATCTACTACGACGCAGGCATCACCATCTTCGTGATCCTGCTCCTCCTCGACCGGGGCGGTATCGACTGGCGAATAGCAGCCCTCGTATGGGCGACCGGGCTCCTCCAGCTCACCAAGACCGGACTCGGAGCGAGTCCCCTCGTCTTCGTGGTGGCAGCGGTGTTCGTGTTGGCGATCCGTGTCCTCAGAAAAACCGAGACACCCGATCAGTCGGTCTCTGAGCCGGAACTCGTTCGGGTGTTGCCGATCCACGACTCATAGAGATCCAGGTAGATCCCGGGTTGGGCGATCAGATCACGGTGATGACCCTGTTGCACGATCTGGCCGGCGTCGAACACCAGCACCAGATCGGCGCGCTCGGCGGTGGACAATCGGTGAGCGATCGACACGGTGGTGCGCCCCGCTGCGAGTCGAGCGAGAGCCGCAGCGAGAGCCTCTTCGGTCTCGGGATCCACCGCGGAGGTGGCCTCGTCGAGAAGGAGAAGGCCAGGATCGGCCACCTCAGCGCGAGCCAAGGCAACCAGCTGGCGCTCACCGACCGACAGGCGACTACCCCGTTCGCCCACCACGGTGTCGAGCCCGTCGGGGAGGGTCTCGACCCAGGCGCCCAAGCCGAGCTCGGTTATCGAATGATCCACATCGGCCGGCGTCGAGTCGGGGCGCCCGAACCGGATATTTTCCCTGATTGTGGTGTCGAACAGGAATCCGTCCTGGGGCACCATCCTGATGCTGGCATGGCGAGAATCGGGATCGACATCACGGAGATCGACCCCACCGACACGAACTACGCCGCTCGTCGGATCGGCCAGGCGGGTGAACAGGCGCGCACATGTGGTTTTGCCCGACCCCGTCTCGCCCACTATCGCCACCGTGCTCTCGGCCGGAATCAGAACCGACACGTCGCGTAGTACCTGGGGGCCGCGACGATAAGAGAACCCGACAGAGTCCAACTCGATCGACAGGGGCCCGGCCGGCAACTCGACCCCCTCAGCCGGCTCGGCTACATCGACCGGCACCTCCAGAACCCGCAGGATCTTCCACCAACCGGCCAGCGCCGTCTGGGTCTGATCCAGCACCTCGCCGAGCTGGGAGATGGGCTGGAGCATGAGGTTGACGAGGAACACGAAAGCGACCAGTTCGCCGACCTCCAGGCCGAGCTCACCCCTCCACCAGACGCCCACTCCCATCGCCACCGCCAGCGAAATCGACGACACGAAATCGACCACCGGCAACATGCCCGCGAACCAGATGCCAGAGCGGAGTTGGGCGTCGTACTGGCGCTCGATGGAATCGTCGAGTCGCTCCCGAATCGGACCGTCGTAGCTGTAGGCCCTGATGACCGGCGCCCCGGTGACAGCCTCTGATGTGAGCCCGAGGGTCTCCGCCACTCGAGTTCGAACCCGCGAATAGGCCGCGAACTGGTGCCGCTGCACCCACCGCAGGAACGGCAGGAGAGGAAGGTGAACCGCGATCACCACAAGGGTGAGCTGCCAGCTGTACACCAGCATCACCACGAGGGTGCCGGCGATCACCGCGGTGTCGGTTATCCAGCTGATGAGGCCGTACTGGGTGAACCGGGCGAGAGTCTCCACATCGGAAGTGACACGGGAGACCAGGACGCCCTGTCGGGATTCGGTGTGGTCGGCCAGGCTCAGCTTGTGAATGTGTTCGAACACGCGCACCCGAAGCCCGAGCAGGACCGATTCCGCCATCTCGACGAGCCGTAGGAGCGCGATTCGGGTGGCGATCATCACCATCAGCACCACCGTGAACGCCGCACCCGAAACCGCCCAGATGAAACCGGAGCGATAGCCCCCCTCGGCCAGTACGCCGTTGTCGAGGATCTGCTGGATGAGGATGGGAATCACCACTCGACCGATGGCGGCGGTGATCGCCATCAGGGCGGTGACAAACAACCCTTTCTTCAGCTCCGGCGATATCGCCACACCACGACGCAGCACCTCCATCGCACCGACGTCGGGAGCGGAGTCGTCGTCGAGAAGTGAAGCAACGGGCTCTCCCGGCGAAAGCGAGGTCTCGTCGACGGTGGTCACTGCTGATCCACCCGTTCGTAGGCCGTGACCAGAGCGTTGTAGTCCGGGCGGGCCAGGAGCTCCTGATGAGTCCCGACCGCAGCCACCCGACCGTCGTCGAGATAGACCACACGATCGGCCAGGAGGATGGTCGAGATTCGGTGGGCCACCACCACGAGGGTGACATCGAGATCGGCTCTGAGCCGATCAAGGATGTTGGCCTCCACCAAGGGATCCACCGCACTCGTCGCGTCGTCGAGAAGGAGCACGCGGGGCTGGCGGGCGATGGCACGGGCCAGAGCAATTCTCTGGCGCTGCCCTCCCGACAGGTTGGCACCACGTTCCCCGACGACGGTGTCGGCGCCCTCGGCCAGCTCCGACACGAACTTCTCAGCCTGAGCGGTACCGAGCGAGGCGGAGACGAGGTCCTCGGTCGCGCTGCCCAGGGCGACATTCTCGCTGACACTGTCGGCGAAGAGGAACGACTCCTGGAACGCAACCGCGACGGTGTCGGACCACTCACGGGCCGACACGTCGTCGAGATCAACCCCACCCAACTCGATCGTTCCCGCGGAGCGGTCAAGAAGACCAGCAACGGTTTCCACGAAGGTCGACTTACCCGACCCGGTAGCGCCCACGAGGGCTACCGTTTCGCCCGCACCGATCTCGACGTCGACATTGTCGAGCACAGCATGACCACCGTGATCAACAGAGAGTCCCCGCACCGTGATCCCCAGACCCCCCGCAGGAAGACGGGCCGAGCCGAGTCGGTCCTCCACCGGGGTGGCCATCACCCGATCGACGCGATCGAGCGACACCACCGACCGGGGCATCTCCTCGAGGAAGAAACCGAACACACGAAGCGGGGTGGACAACAAGCCGAAGAGCACCGCCGAGAAGACGAGGTCGCCCGGCGAGGCCGATCCCCGCGAAACCAGCCACGAACCAAGCAGCAGCAAAACGATAATCCCGAGACTGGGCAGGGCATCGATCGCCGGCTCGATACCGGCACGAAGGCGGCCCACCACGACCCTCTCGTCACGGAGCCGATCTGAAGTGACTCGCAGGCGCTCCACCTCGGCCTTCTCACGACCGAGAGTCTTCACCACGAGCGCTCCCTCGAAGCTCTCGTGGGTGACCGATGAAACATCGCCCACGGCCTGCTGGGCACGAGCCGCAGGTGCCTCCACCTTCGACGTGTAGATCTGGCTCATCACGACGAGAGCCGGGAACAACACTGCCGCCAACACGGCAAGCAGGGGATGGATCATCAGGAGGCTGATCATCGCCACGATTACGAGCAGCAGAACACTCACCGAAAAGGCGAGCGGCTTGAGCACGTTGGTGGCGCTGGTGAGATCGATGTCGGCGTGGGCGAGCAGCTCCCCTGTCGGGCGCTCACGATGAAAACGGAGCGGCACATCGAGGTAGTGACTGAGCAACTGGCGGCGCCAGTCGCGTTGGGTCCGCAGCTCAGCTGTCATCAGGAACCAGCGGCGGATCATCACCCCGAGCCCCCGAACCAGCGACACCCCCACGATGGCGCCCATCGCCGCCCAGATGTCGCCACGATCCACATCGCCATCCTCGAACGCGGGCACCATCAAGTCGTCGGTGACCTTTCCGAGTACCCACGCCCCTCCGATCGAAGCGAACACGAAGAGGAACGCACCGAGCATCGCCACGATGTGGTGGAACGGATGGGCCTTCAGCGAGCGCGCAATAAGGCGCCCACCGCGCTTCCAGATGTGCTCACTCTCGATACCTACGTCGCCCACGCCCCGCACGGTATCCGGGCGATTCCCAGCCCCACGACCGAAGACCCCAGAGACGATCCGCTGTCACACCGGCAGATCGTCAGAGACGATCCACTGTCACACCGGCAGACCGTCAGAGACGATCCGCTACGGCCGATGCGAACTCGGAGCACTTCACTTCGGTGGCTCCCTCCATCAGACGAGCGAAGTCGTAGGTGACCACCTTGTCGGCAATCGCCCCCTCGACTGCGGCGACGATGTCATCGGCTGCGTCCTGCCATCCGAGGTGCTCGAACATCATCACGCCCGACAGCAACACCGAAGATGGATTGACCTTGTCCTGGCCCGCGTACTTCGGTGCAGTTCCGTGCGTCGCCTCGAACACACCGTGGCCGGTGACATAGTTGATGTTGGCTCCTGGAGCGATGCCGATGCCCCCCACCTGAGCAGCCAGCGCGTCGGACAGGTAGTCGCCGTTGAGGTTCATGGTGCCGATCACCTCGAACTCCTTGGGCCGGGTGAGTACCTGCTGGAGGGCGATGTCGGCAATCGCATCCTGCACGAGGATCTTGTCGCCCGGATCGCCTCCGCAGTCGTCCCAGCCGACAGCCACATCTGAGTACTCCTCGCGCACGAGGTCGTAGCCCCACTTCTGGAAGGCACCCTCGGTGTACTTCATGATGTTGCCCTTGTGTACCCAGTGCACCCGCTTGCGGCCCCGTTCCACCGCATATTCGATGGCGGCCCGCTGCAGGCGGTTAGAACCCGTCTTCGAGATCGGCTTCACGCCGATGCCGGAGTCTTCACGAATCTCCCACCCGAACGCATCGTGCAACATCTCGATCATCCGCTTGGCCTCGGGAGTGCCCGCCTCGACCTCCATGCCCGCATAGATGTCTTCGGTGTTTTCGCGGAAGATCACCATGTCGACCAGCTCGGGGTGCTTCACCGGCGACGGCACACCGGTGAACCAACGCACCGGGCGCAGGCACACGTAGAGGTCCATGATCTGGCGGATGGCCACATTGAGGCTGCGAAACCCACCACCGATCGGTGTGGTGAGAGGACCCTTGATTCCGATCAGGTATTGGTCGAACTTGTCGATCGTCTCTTGAGGAAGCCAGTCACCGGTTTCGTTGAAGGCCTTCTCTCCCGCCAGCACCTCCATCCACTCGATGGTCTTGCCGTATTTTCCGGCTGCTGCGTCGAGCACGAGCTTGGCCGCCGGCCAGATGTCGACCCCGGTTCCGTCGCCCTCGATGAACGGGATAATGGGGTTGTCGGTGACGGCGAGCTTGCCGTCGTCCTGCATCGTGATCTTGTCAGCCATGACGGCGATCGTATCGGGCGGGAACATCCCCTGATGGGTCCGGTGTCGCCCCTGTCAGCGAGACGCTAGAGACTGTGCCTCGTCGAACACTTCCTGAAGCCGCTCCGAGACGCCCCGGCTGAATTCAGAGAGTGCAGGACGGCTCAATCGGCCAACAGGTGGCGCCATGGGTTCTCCCACCACGACCGCGCAGCGCACCCGCCTGATGAACTTCGCTCCAGAGGGCATCGCTGCTCCGGTGCCGGCGATTCCGATCGGCACTATGGGCGCACGGGTCTTGTTGGCGAGATAAGCGGTACCGTCGAAGAGGCCTTCGATCTTGTCTCCGCTCTGGCGGGTTCCCTCGGGAAAGACGATCATCATCTCGCCTCGCCCGATCACCTCGCGGGCCACTCTCATCGCCTCGCGGTCGGCCTCACCCCGCTTCACCGGAATCGCCCCCAGGGCTGAAATGACCCAGGCCGCCACGGCGGGCTTGAAGAGCGACTGCTTTCCGAGAGCACGAACTCGGCGATCGCACACCGCAGCCACCACCAGCGAATCGAGGTTGGAGCGGTGAACCGGCGCCAAAATCACCGGACCCTCGATGTCGAGGTGTTCCAGGCCCCGTTTGCGAAGTCGCAACCACGGCATGACGATGAGACGGAGAAAGCCCCTCACAGCGGAGTAGAACGCGACCGCCCGCCGGGTGGCATGCACCGCCGTCGCCCATTCCTGTCCCTTCGGCTCGCTCACTGTCGCTGTCCCCCATCGGTTTCGCCTCAGTGCAAAAAGTGGCGCTCGCCAGTGAACACCATGGCCACGCCCCGCTCGTCGGCAGCCGCGATCGTGGCGGCATCCCCCACCGAGCCACCCGGTTGCACGATCACCGCCGCACCCGAGTCGGCGGCTGCGTGGATGCCGTCTGGAAACGGGTAGAAGGCATCGCTCGCGCAGGCACCGCCCTCGGCTCGGCCGTCGGCCTTTGCCGCGGCGATCTCACCGGCCTCCACACGATTCTGCTGCCCGGCGCCTATCCCCCAGGCCACTCCCTCACGAGCGAGAACGATCGCGTTGGAAGTCACATGCCCACATACCCGCCAAGCGAACGCCGCATCGTTCATTTCCGACTCAGTAGGTCGGCGGTCCGTCACCACCTGCCACGACTCCGGCAACGACGCGAAGTGGTGGGCATCCTGCACAAGGAAACCACCACCGATTTGTCTCAACTCGAGGCCTCCCGCAGCGGGATCGGCGGCAACCGCGGTGAGGATGCGGGTGTTCTTGCGCTTGGCGATCAGACGCTCGACCACGCCTTCGCCGTAGCCGGGAGCGATCACCACATCGGCCTGCGCGGCCGCCTCCATTGCCTCGACGGTGGCCAGATCGATCGTCCGGTTGGTGGCCACGATCCCGCCGAAGGCGCTGCGGGGATCGCATTCGAAAGCTCGTGCATAGGCCGCGGCGACATCAGAGCCCACAGCCACGCCACAGGGGTTGGCGTGCTTTATGATCGCCACCGCCGGATCGTCGCCGAGGTCGTGGGCCAGGCGCCACGCGGCGTCGGCATCGAACAGATTGAGGTAGCTGAGCGCCACCCCTGAATGCTGCTCGACGGTGTCCCACATCGACACCTCGCCGATCGAGCGGTAGCGCGCACCGGCCTGGTGGGGGTTCTCGCCGTATCGAAGAAGATCGGCGCGTTCGAGGGCGAGGTGGATCGTGGGCGGCAAGCTCGCAGCGTCGTCGCCGGTGGCATCGAGCCATTCGACGATGCCGGCGTCGTAGGCGGCAGTGTGGGCAAACGCGGCGCGGGCCAGGCGGCGACGGGTCGCTTCGGTGAGCCAGCCTTCGGAACGGAGCTCGTCGAGGATCGTCGGATAGTCGGCGGGGTCGACCGCTATACCGACATGGGCGTGGTTCTTGGCCGCTGCCCTCACCATCGTGGGCCCGCCGATGTCGATCATCTCTATGCCCGGCTCGTCTCCGAACGGATAGAGATTGCCCACCACCAAGTCGATGGGCACGATGTCGTTGGCCGCCAGGTCGGCGCGGTGCTCGGGATCGTCGCGGTCGGCAAGTATGGCGCCGTGGATCTTCGGGTGAAGGGTGACCACCCGATGGCCGAGCATGATCGGTGAACCGGTGTGGTCGGCCACGTCGGTCACGGGTAGGCCGGCTTCGGCGATCACGCGCGCCGTTCCACCGCTGGAGATCAGGTGCCATCCGAGCTCCACCAGGCCACCGGCCAGGGCCACGATCCCGGTCTTGTCGAACACGGAGAGCAGGGCGCGGCGAGGTTCGGATTCCGGGGTGGGCACGGGCTGAACCTACCAGTCACCCCCCACCCAGACCGCAGACGGGGCTTTGAGCACAAACAGTCGTCGCACCGACAGTGTGGACTAGTCTGGCGATGTTTCTGAACACGTCCCAGGAGGACACATGGACAACAACATCAAGCCCAGCACCATCATGTTGATTGCCGGCGGAGCAGTGCTATTGCTCTCGTCGTTCCTCGACTGGTTCAGTGTCAGCTCCGGTGGATTCAGCATCGGCGCGAGCGGCTGGGAAATCGACGGCTTCGGGCTGCATGGCATCATGGTTGCCCTCATCGGCCTTGCCGTTGGTGGCGGAGTGGCGCTCACCAAGTTCGCCAACGTCTCGATGCCAGACCGAATCCTGGGCTTCAACCACGATCAGCTCCACCTGATCCTCGGCTTCTCGGCCTTCCTCATCACGTTCGGCCTCCAGTTCCGTGATGGAGCCGCCATCGGCGTGCTGCTTGGCTGGATCGCATCCGCAGTGATCGTCGCCGGTGCCTACATGGACATGCAGGCAGCAGGCGGCGACGAACCTCCCACCCAGTTCTGACGTTTCAGTCCGCGGTTGACACGAGCGGGTCGAGACACTCGCTCGTGTCAATGCCGGACGGTGCTTCTCTCACCCGCTCGACGGGTTCCACATAGCCGCTGCCGGCGTCGCTGGTCACGAGGAATCGGATCACCGCCTCGCTGAGTGCTGTCGCCTCTCGGTCCTGTGCATCGCCCGTGGCGAGAAAGGCCGCACCCGAGGCCGAGGCGAGCGACGCCACTTCCACCAGCACACTTGCGGACGTGGGGGTATCGCGCAGCACGGTGAAGAAGTCCGACCCGCGCTGGTTGAGCAGGTATCGCACACCTGGTTCGACGGGTGCCGCCCAGTCCACTCCAGCCACGATGAGCGCCCTGGTGAGTTCCTCGTGGATCAGCCCACCGAGGCGGCGGCCCTCTTCGGAGTCGACCTGGTGAAAGACCTCCGTGCCGGGTTCGATCGCGAGGGGCCCATCCTCACCGCGATGATGGATCGACACGTAGACCAGGGCACCCCCGGCCTCGACCAGCCCAGCCCTCGCCGCCGCCGGAAGCTGGATATCGCCGGTGCGGGTCAGCAGGGTCGCTATGCCCCGTGCTTCCAGTCGTGCTGCGGTAGCCACCGCCACCGCGACGTTGAGTTCGTCCTCGTTGATTGCGGGATCGGTCACCTGGGCTCCGTCGTCGTCGCCACCATGGCCCGGATCGAGCACCACCAGAACGCCTGAGCGTGGCGATCGGTCGGTGATTTCCGCGGTGAACCCGCAGGGCGTCGCCACCTCCCAGCCACCGACCGTTGCCGCCGTCACCGGCACCGCTACCCCGGCGATCTCGATGACACCGAGGCCTCCGGAGCGCGGCGAAGGAAGGAGATCGGCCAGAGGCACCGCCGCTTCGGTGGTTTCGGCAGCTGATGATTCTGATGCTCCCTCATCTCCTCCCTGTGGGTCGTCGTCCGCGAAGAGGGTGGGAACCGGATCGACGAGTTCGAGCCCGCCATCGCCGGTACCACACGCCGCCGCGACGACTGCCAGCACCAGGCTTACCGTGATCAGGCTCGGACCGACCCGAGTCATTGGAGTCGTGGATCGGTGCAGTCGTCGGTGCGGCCCGCGCCGGAAGGCCCGTAGCCCCGAAAGATCGGGTCGAGGGTGAACCCACTGCCGGGATCGTCGGTCTCCACGAACCGGTCAACAGCTCGCAGCACCGCATCAGCGAGGGAGTCCTGGACTTCGGTCTGGCTCAGCAACTGCTCCTCGTTGGCGTTGGAGACATAGGCGAACTCGGCGAGCACGCTCGTGACTGGTCCGGGCCTGCGGAGCACGCCGTAGTAATCGGTGCCCTCCCGGTTAGGACGACTCATCGCGCCCGCATCCTCCAGGCTCACCCACGAAACGTCGTATCCCGAGAGTGCGGCAAAGGCCTCCTCGTAGAGCAGACCGGCCAGCCGTTTCGAATCCGGCGACTCGATCTGATGCCACATCTCGGTGCCGGGGTCCGCGCTGGGCTCGTCGGTGCCGGCGTTGTGGTGAATCGAGATGAATGCGATCGGGTCGAGGGCCTGACCGATCTCGCCCCGGGTGACGATCGGTAGCCTCACATCGGTCTGGCGGGTCATCACCACCGAGTAGCCCTCACCCACGAGGCGGTCGCGCACGCGTAGCGCCACCTCGAGGTTGAGATCGGCCTCCCGCAATCCTCCCGGACCAACGGCTCCCGGCTCTCCCGAGCCGCCGTGACCGGGATCGAGCACGATGTCGACCGATTCGATCAGGCGCCCACGCTGGAGTTCGGCTTCCCTCCCGCATGGGGTCCAGACCCGCCAGCCAGCGTCGGTGGTGCCGAGCACCGGGGTGATCCAGCCGGTGGGGGTGACCAGAACCCCGTCGGTCTGGCCATTGACCGGCACACCCTGGTCGTCCAGCACCAGACCGGTGGCCGCGATGGTGGTGGATGTCGACGTGGTGGAGCTCGTGGAGCTGGAGGTGGTCGACGTGCTCGTCGTGGAACTGGTGGACGATGCCGGTTCGGTGGTGCTCGTCGCCACGGTGGTCGGGGTTGAGGTGGTGGACGGTGCGGTTGTCGGTGCAGCGGTGGTGGTGCTCTCGGTATCGACCTGACCAAGCTCGACCGAGGAGGTGCCACACGATGCCAGCACGATGGACGCGGCCATCCAGGCCCCGCGAGAGATACGCATCCCACCACGCTGCCAGGACTCAGCCCCCGGGTGGTGGCACACCGACTCCTACAGCCCAGCCACGATCTCCGCCATGAGCTCTCCGGCTTCGGTTGGGTTGTTGCCCACCCTCACTCCAGCGGCCTCGAGTGCCTCCATCTTGGCCGCAGCCGTTCCCTTCCCACCCGACACGATGGCGCCCGCATGGCCCATCTTCTTGCCGGGAGGAGCGGTGACACCGGCGATATAGCTCGACACCGGCTTGGTCATGTGGTCCCGGATGAACTCTGCCGCCTCTTCCTCCGCCGACCCACCGATCTCACCGATCATCATCACGGCCAGGGTTTCCGGGTCGGCCTCGAAGGCCCGTAGACAGTCGATGAAGGACGTGCCGGGCACCGGATCGCCACCGATGCCCACACAGGTGGTGACGCCGATGTCTTTCTGCTTCAGCTCGTATAGCGCCTGATAGGTGAGGGTTCCGGACCGGCTCACGATTCCCACCGGACCACCGGCCTTGGCGATGTGGCCCGCTGTGATGCCGATATTGCATTTGCCGGGGCTGATGATGCCAGGGCAATTCGGGCCCAGCAGCAGCACGTCGGGGTAATTGCGCGCGAGGTCGTTGTAGAAGTAGGCCTCATCTTGGGCCGGCACTCCTTCGGTGATGGCCACAATGAACTCGACGCCGCCCTCGGCCGCTTCCATCACCGCTCCCTTCACCCCCGGCGCAGGCACGAAGATGCAGCTGGCTGTGGCGCCGGTGGCCTCCACCGCGTCGGCCACGTTGGCGTAGATCGGCACGCCGTTGACATCGGTGCCCGCCTTCTTGGGATGGGTGCCGGCCACCACTTGGGTGCCGTACTCGGCGTTGAGGCGGCCGTAGTAGCTGCCCTGCGAGCCGGTTAGGCCCTGGTAGATGACCTTGGTGTTTTCGTCTACGAAGATGCTCATCGTTCGTCTCCTCAGCTCGCCAACTCGACCGCGCGGCGCGCCGCTTCGAGCATCGTCGGTTCCATCATCAACTTGTCGGACAGGTTGGGCTCGAGAATCTCTCGGCCCTGGTCGGCGTTGGTGCCGTCGAGACGGATCACGATCGGAGAGTCGATCTCGACCCTCGTCATGGCCTCGATAATGCCGTTGGCCACCTCTTCACCACGGGTGATGCCGCCGAAGATATTGATGAAGATCGCCTTCACCGCCGGATCGTTATTGATCACCTCGAGGGCCCCGGCCATCACATCGGCGTTGGCCCCACCACCTATGTCGAGGAAGTTGGCCGCCTTGCCACCGACCTGATTCACCACGTCGACGGTGCTCATGGCCAGTCCCGCTCCGTTGGCGATCACACCGACCGAGCCATCCAGGCCGACGTACTGAAGGCCCTTGTCGTGGGCCGACTGCTCGCGCTCGTCGCGGGTTTGGGTCTTGTCGTACTGGGCATATTCTGGGTGCCGGAACTCGCTGTTGCCATCGAGAGTGACCTTGGCGTCGAGCACATGGACGGTGCCGTCAGGGGTGAGGATCAGAGGGTTGATCTCCACCATGTCGGCATCGCCTTCGGTGTAGGCGGTGTAGAGCTTCTGGAGGATGTCGACCGATCCCTCCACCGCGGCTGCGGGCAGCTCGGCAGCGGCCACCCAGGCGCGGCATGCCTCCTCGGTGAGTCCGTCGACCGGATCGACCCACACCTTGGCTATCGCCTCGGGGTTCTCCTCGGCGACGGTCTCGATTTCGATGCCGCCCTCCTTGGAGAGCATGCCGAGATGCTTCTTCGCGGCTCGGTCGAGGGTGAAGCTGGCGTAGTACTCCTCGGCGATATCGGAGGCCTTCTCGATCCAGATTCTCTCTACGACATGACCCTTGATGTCGAGTCCGAATATGTTGCCGGCGTGCTCGCGCACGGCGTCGAGATCGGCCGCGAACTTGACGCCACCGGCCTTACCGCGACCGCCGGCGTGAACCTGGGCCTTGACCATCACGGGCGTGCCGAGGCGCTCAGCGGCGGCCAGGGCCTCGTCGACGGTGAACACCGCTTCGCCCTCGCTCACCGGCATGCCGTAGCGGGCGAAGAACTCCTTGCCTTGATGTTCGAAGAGATCCACCGGTTTTTGCCTCCCGGGTCGTTGACCACGGAATACTAGGCACCGCCCACTCCCAATTCCCATACGGCCGAGGTCGCCAATGCCCGTTGCCCGTGGCACCCAGATCAATTCGCGCAGCGCAGTCATGGTCGGTTTCACCGGCGTGATGATCGCCCTCGTTCTGGGCGCGGGTGTGGTGTGGCTTGCTCAGTCGAGCGGCGATGTCGAGATCCAGCTGGGCGACACCGATTTCGATGCCGGCTATACCGGGCGCATTTCCTCCGAGATCGACGATCGAGGTCCGATTCTCTACTCCGACGTGGCCGGACGCAGCCGCGATCTCATCCTTCAACACCTCGGCGACGACCCCGCTGTCGGATGGCTCGCCTTCGATGCCCGCCCGGTGGGCGAACCTCGCGGCTGCTTCTTCGAGTGGGACCGCGACGCCGATCGTTTCGAGCTCGTCAGCATCTCCGACGGCACCGATTGTTCGCCGGTCACGATGGACGGATCGGGCAATCTCTCATCTGGTGGCATCATCAACTCCTACCCCGTCAGCATCGACGACGACAGCAACGTGCGGGTCGACATCAATTTCGATCCCGACGACCAATCCGAGGAGGACCAGGGATGACCACCACCGACCGCCTATATCTCCGAGACGCTCAGCTGAAGAGCTTCAGCGCCACGGTCACCGAGATCGACGAAGAGGGCAGGGTCGGGCTCGACCGCAGCGCGTTCTACCCCACCGGCGGAGGCCAGCCCCACGACACCGGCACCTTCTCCTGGGCGGGAGGATCCGCGCTCGTCACCGGAGTCAACGGCAGAGGGCCCACCGTTTTCCACGAGATCGACGGTGATGCACCCCCGGCCGGCATGGAGGTTTCCGCCGAGATCGACTGGGAACGGCGTCACCAGCTGATGCGCACCCATACTGTCCTTCACATCTTGTGTGGAGTGATCTGGAACGAGTGGGCCACACCGGTCACGGGTGGAAACATGGAACCCCTCTCGGCCCGCATGGATTTCGAGTTCAACCCCCTGCCCGAAGGCTTTGCCGAACGCGTTGCCAAGTTGGTCAACGACGAGATCGCGGCCGATCGTCGCATCGAAGTCTCGTTTCTGCCCCGCGACATCGCCCTCGCCGACGACGCCCTGATCCGCACCAAGGTCAATCTCATCCCCGATTCGGTCACCGAGATCCGAGTGGTCGACATCGTCGGACTCGACAAGCAGGCCGATGGCGGCACCCACGTCGCTCGCACCGGCGAGATCGGCCGCTTCGAAGTGGTGAAAACGGAGTCCAAGGGCAAGGGCAACAAGCGCCTCAGGATCAAGCTCCACGACGCCTGAGAGATATGGTCACCGGCATGGAACTGGCCGACATCGACCTGTCCGACATCGAAGAATTCTGGACTCGCCCCATGGCCGAGCGGGAGGCGGCATTCGCCACCCTCCGACGCGACGACCCGATCAGGTTCTTCGCCGAGGCCGACACCGAATTCCTGCCCACCGGCCCCGGCTACTGGGCGATCACCAGGCATGCCGACGTGATGGAGGCGAGCCGTCAGGCCGACTTGTTCTGCTCGGGCAAGGGCACCAACATCCCCGACCTACCGCCCGAGTTCAACGAGTTCTTCGGGTCGATGATCAGCCTCGACGATCCTCGCCATGCCCGACTTCGCAAGCTCGTCTCGGCCGGATTCACACCCCGAATGTTGGCCAAGCTCGAGGCCGACGTGCACACCGCGGCCACAGCTGTAGTCGACGGCATCATCGACAAGGGCAGCTGCGACTTCGTTCCCGAGGTTGCAGCGCGCCTGCCCCTGAAGATCATCTGCGACATGATGGCGATCCCCGAAAGCCAGCAGGACTTCGTCTTCGACCAGACCAACATCATCTTGAGCCAGGGCGACCCCGAATACATCCCCGATGGGTCCGACATTCTCGGGGCGTTCCTCACCGCCGGCGCCAACCTCGCAGCCCTCATGACCGAAGTGGCCGATAGCCGCCGTGGCTCCGGCGGCGACGATCTCACCACCGCTCTCGTCAACGCGGAGATCGACGGCGATCGGCTCACCGCCGAAGAGATTCAGAGCTTCTTCGTACTGCTGTGCGCGGCAGGCAACGAGACCACCCGCACCGCGATCTCATGGGGTCTGCACTATCTCACCGAGAATCCCGATCAGCGCCGCCGTTGGGTCGACCATTACGACGCGCTCGCGCCCACCGCGGTGGAGGAGATCGTTCGCCTGTCGAGCCCGGTCGTGCACTTCCGGCGCACCGTCACCCGTGACGGTGCCCGACTCGGCAATCACGAATTCTCCGAGGGCGACAAGATCGTCCTCTGGTACAACTCAGCCAACCGCGACGAGCTTGTGTTCGACGACCCCGACGGGTTCGACATCGGTCGCGACCCCAACAACCATGTCGGGTTCGGCGGGCCCGGACCCCACTTCTGCCTCGGCGCTCACCTGGCCCGCCGGGAGATCACCGTCATGTTCAGCGAGCTACTCACCCGGCTCCCCGACATCCATGCCACCGCCGCCCCCGACCGTCTGAGGTCCAACTTCATCAACGGCGTGAAACACCTCCCCTGCGCGTGGTAATGGTCGCCTCGTTAGAGCGGCGTCCGCGCTAGTCGGAAGAATCGGGTGCGATGTCGTGAACGATCACACACGGAACATCGACTCGCCGAGCCACTCCCGCCGGAAGATTCGACCGCAGCCAGCGTGACGACCCGGGCGGGAGCGTGGAGAGCACGATTCCCTCTGCCGTCTCGCGCTTCAGCGCATGCTCGATCGCCGCCAGGGGGTCGGCATCACCAATCTCCCCACTGCTCGCAGCCCCGAGATCGGCCAACAGACCCAGCTGCATCTCGAGCTGATCTCGGGCGGCGGTGAGATCGCCGCCGGCGGCAAGAGGCACGACCACATGGAAACGCATCTGGGGGCTACGCCGAACCCTGTCGGCCAGTTCAGCCATGAGGGCATCGCCACCGAGTGAGCGGTTTCCCACCACCAGGCAGCGCGAGCCGATCTTGTCTCGTCGCTGCAACATGGGAGCCAACCATCCCTGGTCGAGGCGCTCGAGAGCGAGCTCGTCGCTTCGCGAGCGCACGATGTCGGCCCGGGTGCAGATTCCGACCAGGAGGCCCTCTTCGAGCACAGGAAGATGGGTGATCCCCTCGTCTGCCATTCGCTGCATCGCGTCGACCAGGCTGGCCTGGGGCCCGATGCTCACCACGTCGGAGGGAACGATCTCGGTGACCAGCGAGTCGCGGGGGAGGTCCTGACTTATCAGGTCGCGACGAGACACCATCCCCAGACATCGACCCTCTTCATCGATGATCGGGAATGCCCCCCTGTCGCCCCGGGCGATGCGATCGGCCACCTCCCCGACCGTGGTATCGACATCGACGGTGTCGACAACCCGATTCATCACATCGACCACCGCCGTGGTGCGAAGCGAGTCGGCCACCAGCTCGCCACCCACCCGGATGCCCCGACGGGAGAGTTTCTCGGTGTAGATGCTCTCGCTCGACAGGGCACTGAACACCAGAGCCGCCATCACGGTGGCCAGCATCAGGGGCAACAGCACGTCGAAGTCTCTCGTGAGCTCGAACACGAAGATGATCGACGTGAGCGGGGCACTAGTGGCCGCGCCGAACACCGCGGCCATGGCGACCACCGCAAACGCGCCTTCGGAGACCTCGAGCCCCGGGGCCACTTCCAGGGTGATGATGGCGAATATCCCGCCGAAGGTGGCGCCCATCAATAAGGTGGGCGCCAGCGTGCCTCCGGAGGTGCCCGAACCCAGAGCTACCCACCACGACACCGCCTTCGCCGCCAGCAGGGCGACAAGGGCGGTGAGGGTGAGTTCGCCGGCCAGCACATCGTCGACCACGTCGGTGCCCACACCCAACGCCTGCGGAACGAGCAGGCCGATGCCGGCAAAGACCAGAGAACCGATGAGGGGTTGCCAGAACAACGGGATCGTCGACACCCGGAACTGGCGCTCCGCGAAGAAGAGGCCACGGGCGATGACCACCGCCGCGATGCCACACGCAAGTCCGAGGATGGCGAATACGGGAAGGGCGGGAAGCCCGGCGTAGTCGTGCTGAGGGACGGTGAACAGGGGGCCGGTGCCGAAGACCGCCGAATGAATTCCTCCCGCGATGGAGGTGGCGACCACCAGGGGTATCAGCGACCGCATCGACAGCTCGAACAGCAGTAGTTCGATCGCCAGCAGGATCGACGCCAGCGGAGCACCAAAGGTGGCGGCCATGCCTGCCGCCGCGCCCGAGGCGAGAAGGATCTTGCGTTCCGACGGGGTGACCCTGAGGATCTGCCCGACGAGGGAGCCGATCGCGCCGCCGGTGACGATGATCGGGCCCTCGGCACCGAAGGGGGCGCCGGTGCCGATGGCAACCGCCGCGGAGAAGGGCTTGGCCACCGCGGTGCGAGGAGCGATGCGGCTCTGGCGGCGCAACACCGCTTCCATCGCTTCGGGAATTCCGTGGCCCCGGATGACCGGTGCGAATCGGGCGATGGAAGCCACCAGCAGGGCACCGAGAGCGGCGACGATGGGTAACCGGGGCGATGGTTCGAGATCGGCGAGAGATGGGATCTCTCCCCACCCCCATTCACCGAACAGGGCCAGATGGGTGATCAGGCTGATGGTGCGAACCAGGAGGTACGCCGCGCCCCCTGCCGCGGTGCCGACGATGACGGCGAGTCCGACGAGGAACAATTGGCGACGGGTCGGCTGCGAGAGCGCTAGCGCCATCAAAAGGCCTGGGCGGCGCGGGAGGCCACTGGTCCGAGTCGGGACATGCTCGAACAGTAGCGTCGGGGAATCAGATCTTCTCCAACGGTGCCCAGGAGAGCAGGAGCCGCTTCTCTCCCACGCTCGGAAAATGGATGCTCGCCTCGGCCTTGTCGCCGGCGCCTTCGATGTCGATGATCACACCTTCTCCCCACTGGGAATGGCGGACATCGTCGCCCACCCGAAGCCCCATGCCCTCAGCACCCGAGGGGCTGGGCCGGCCCGACCCGGCCAGGGCCTGGTCTACCATTCGATCACGGCTCGAGCTGATCTGGTTGTGGCCGGCGCCGATGCGTTGACGATCCGGTCTCGCCCCACGATCGCGGCGCGATCTCAACATCCGTGAACCACCGATCTCGTCTATGAGCTCCGACGGGATCTCATCGAGGAAGCGACTCGGCGGGTTGTACTGGGTGGTGCCGTGCATCATTCGGCTCCAAGCGCTCGTGAGATGGAGGCGCTGCATGGCCCGGGTGATGCCCACGTAGGCCAGGCGCCGCTCCTCTTCGAGTTCGTGGGGATCGCCGAGCGAGCGGATATGGGGGAATACGCCATCTTCCATGCCGATGACGAACACCACCGGATACTCCAGGCCCTTGGCCGAGTGCAGGGTCATGAGCGTGACCGACGACTCCTCATCGTCGAGACTGTCGGTGTCGCTCACGAGGCTTATCTGCTCGAGGAAGTCGTCGACGGTGTCGTATTCACGGGCCATACCGACCAACTCGGAGAGGTTCTCGAGCCGTCCCTCGGCTTCGACAGACCGCTCGGTCTGGAGATCCTCCAGATAACCAGACCGCTCGAGTGCCTCTTCCAAGATGACGGCGGGCCCGGCACCGAGGCGACGTATATCGGTGGTGAATTCGAGGAACTTCTCGATACCGGTGGCGGCACGCCCACCCACCCCGGCCTCCTCGAACCGCAACACGGCCTGATCGAAGGTCTCGCCGTGGGCGGCGGCCCAGGCATCGAGCTTCCCGATGGATGAGTCGCCCACCCCGCGCTTGGGCACATTGATGATCCGCTTCGTGCTCACCTCGTCGGTGGGGTTGACGATCGCCCTCAGATAGCCGACGGCGTCCTTTACCTCTCGCCGGTCGTAGAACCGGGTGCCGCCCACAACCTTGTAGGGGATGCCAACCCGCACCAGGAACTCCTCGAGCACCCGGGACTGGCTGTTGGTGCGGTAGAAGGCGGCCATCTCGCTCCACCGCATGTGTTCGTGGTCGTGAAGCTTGGCCATCTCATTGGCCACGTACTGGGCCTCATCTGACTCGTCGTCGGCGTGATACCGGATGATCTTCTCGCCCGCGCCCTGATCGGTCCAGAGGTCCTTCGGCTTGCGCCCGACGTTTTTGGCGATCACGGCGTTGGCGGCATCGAGAATCGATTGGGTGCTGCGGTAGTTCTGTTCGAGCACCACCACCGTGGCGTCGGGGAAGGCCTCCTCGAACTCGAGGATGTTGCGTATGTCGGCGCCTCTGAATCGGTAGATCGACTGGTCGTCGTCGCCGACTACCGTGACCTGGCGGTGCTTCTCACTGAGCATCAGCACGATCTCGTTCTGGACCGGGTTGGTGTCCTGGTATTCGTCGACGAGGACATGGCCGAAGCGATCGCGCCAGTGGCCGAGGACACCAGGCTGGGTACGGAACAGTTCAACTGTGCGCATCAGGAGATCGTCGAAGTCCATCGCTGCGGCACCGAGAAGGCGGCGCTGATACTCCGTGTAGATGTCGGCGATCCGCCGCTCGAAAGTCTGGGACGCGTTCCTGGCATAGAGCTCTGCGGAAATGTTGTCGTTCTTCGCCGCGGAGACGGCGGCATGGACAGACCGGGGCGGGAAACGTTTGGGATCGAGGTTGAGATCACGGATGACGTAGCCCGTGAGCCGGACGGCATCGGCCTGGTCGTAGATGGAGAAGCGGCCGGGAAACCCGAGCCGCTCCACGTCGCGGCGCAGGATGCGCACACAGGCGGAATGGAATGTGGACACCCACATCTTCTCTGCCACCGGGCCGATGAGGCCTCCCACCCGGCTCTTCATTTCGCCCGCGGCCTTGTTGGTGAAGGTGATGGCGAGGATCTCGAACGGCGACAGTCCCTGATCGATCAGGTGGGCTATGCGATGGGTGAGGACACGGGTTTTGCCCGATCCCGCGCCGGCCACCACCAGGAGGGGTCCACCCTCGTGCAGGACGGCATCGTATTGGGCCGGGTTGAGGCCGTCGAGAAGCGGAGAATCCGACATTCTTGCCACCCTAGCGAGACCGGATGACAGCCAACTCAGCCCCGTCCGAGGAGCTTGTAGCCCACCCCGCGCACGGTGACGATGTGTTGGGGTCGTCCGTCGTCGGGTGCCACCTTCGCTCGAAGCCGCTTTATATGAACATCGAGGGTCTTGGTATCGCCCACATAATCACTGCCCCACACCTGCTCGATCAGATCCGCCCGACTCACCACCGTGTCGGGGCGTTCCATGAGGACAGCCAGCAAGTCGAACTCCTTGGGAGGGAGCCTCACCTGCTGCCCATCGAGGGTGACCTCATGGCGTTCACGGTCGAGCACGAGCGCCCCGACCTCTAGGCGTTCCGTTCCTCTTCTCGTCTTCACCGAGCGACGCAGCACCGTTCGCATCCGGGCCACCAGTTCCCGCACCCGGTAAGGCTTGGCGATGTAGTCGTCGGCTCCGATCTCCAGTGCCACCACCGCATCGATCTCCTCGTTTCGGGCGGAGACCATGATCACGGGGGTGTCGTGGGTGGACCGGATCTGTCGACACACGTCGATCCCCGACATTCGCGGCAACATCACATCGAGCAGCACGATGTCGGGCTCGGTTGCCGCGAAGCGCTCGAGCGCTTCCTCGCCATCGGCGGCCAGGTCGACCACAAACCCTTCTCGAGTCAACATCTGGCGCAGGCTCTCTCTGAAGGCTTCCTCGTCGTCGACGACGAGCACGTGTACGCCGATCACGCCGAAACCTCCGGCTGGCGCGGCAGTTCGAGGGTGAAGGTCGACCCTTCACCCGGCTTTGACTCCACGAGGATGCGTCCGCCATGAAGCTGGGCCACGTGACGCACGATAGACAAGCCGAGGCCGGTTCCGCCGGTCTCACGACTTCGGGCCCGGTCGACGCGGTAGAAACGTTCGAATACCCGCTCGAGATCGATTCTGGGAATACCGACGCCGTCGTCGCGCACCGCCACCGCCACCAGCATCTCGAAGGCATCCACCGACACCACCACCGTCGCACCCTCATCGGAGTATCGAACGGCGTTGTCGAGAAGGTTGGTGAGGGCTCGAACCAGCTGGCGCCGATCACCAGGCACACGGAGGTCGTCAGGGACAGGCCCAACATCGAGGTCGACCCGATTCGCTCTGGCGAAGGAAGCTGTGGCATCGATGGAGCGGCCCACCACGTTCGCTACCGATACCTGCTCCACCGCGGCCGGCGCATCCTCGAGACGGGTGAGCTCGAGCAGATCGTCGATGATGTCTTCAACTCGACTCGACTCACGGTGGAGGAGTTCGGCGAGGCGGTCGCGATCCTCGTCGTCGTCAGCCTCCGACATCGCCTCGGCGAGAATACTCATCGCCGCGATGGGCGTCTTGAGTTCGTGGGAGACATTGGCCACGAAGTCGCGCCGTATCGCGTCGACCCTCCGCTCCTCCGCGATCGAATCGATCACGGCCATCCCCCGGGCACCGCCCGCGCCGGGGGGCTCGCTCGACCCGACGACCCGGTCACGGGTGATGGCCTCCACCCCCGGTAGTCGACCGTCCACCATGAATCGAACCCGTTCGCCGATGTTGCCGGCGTGATCACCGATCCGCTCGTAGAACCTTCCCACCAGGGCAAGCTGCATCGCCTGTTGAGCATCGATGCGGCCCCGACGAGCATCCTGGATGACCGTCTGGATATAGGTGCTGTGAAGGTCGTCGAGGACGTCGTCGAGTTCGACGATCGATGCGGCCAACTTGGCGTCGCGACCGGTCAGGGACTCGCCGGCCCGACGAAAGAGTGTCTGGGCCTGCACCGACATTCGAGCTATGAGATCACGAACCTGATCGGCGGGACGCGCCCCCTGGAGCCGGCCGATCGCCTTCGCGATGTTCGCCGTGAGATCCGCGCTGCGCCCGATTGCGCCGTTGATGTACAACGCCGCCACCACGAAGCGCAGGTCGACGTCGACCAGTTGATCCGACACCAACGCTTCGATGCACTGCTCCTCGACATGCAGGGAGCGCAGGTCCATGTCGTCATCGGCCGCGATGATCTCATCGGCCAGTTCGACGTCGGCATCGAGCATCGCCGATGTGACCTCAGCGATACGCTCGGCCACGTCGTCGGCCATGGAGATGAGCTCGCTCTCGATCTGTCCGAGACGATCACTGGGGGGTGGAGGAATCTCGCTCACGACTGTCGAAGCTTGGCCATCACCATGACGGTAGAGCAAAACGCGGTGCCAGATGAACGCCACGAGAGCCGAAGGTGAACATTCGCTGAACAAACATCGCGAGGTCTCGACCCTCCCATCGGCGGATTGTTACGTTGCGTCCGGAGCTATGCAGACAACGACCGACCCCGCAGATCGAGGGCTACCGACCTGGGCCCGTTCGATCCTGGTGTTTGCGCTCATCTACTTCTTTCTCGTTGGCGTGTCCTTGCTCGAAAAGGGCATCAACGTCATGGGCCAGGACACCCAGGAATCACTGTTTTCCAGCGTCGATAACCCGATCGCCGGACTGTTCATCGGCATCCTCGGCACGGTCTTGGTTCAGTCGTCGTCGGCGAGCACATCTGTGATCGTGGGCCTCGTCGCTTCCGGAGCACTCGGCGTCGAGTCCGCGGTGCCGATGGTGATGGGCGCCAACATCGGCACCACCGTCACGAACACCCTTGTCTCGCTCGGGTCGATGCGCCAATCCGCCGAGTTTCGGCGAGCGTTCGCGGCCGCGACGGTGCACGACTTCTTCAACCTGCTGGCGGTGGCGATCCTGCTTCCCCTCGAACTGACCACCGGCGCCCTATCGAGGGTGGCCGAATCGATCAGCAATCAACTCGTCGGGTCGGCGGGCTCGGAGTGGAAGAGCCCGGTGAAGAAGTGGGTCAAGGAACCCGTGGGCTGGTTGAAGGACATCTACGAAGGCCTCGGACTCGAGACCAATGTTCTGGGGACGGTCCTGGTCATCACCGGGCTGATCATCATCCTCGCGGCGCTCACATTTATCACCAAGAACATGCGCGAGCTCGTCGCCGACCGGGTGGAGCGCTCGCTCAACGCGATGCTCGGCGCCGGTGGCGGCACCATCGCAATGCTCCTCGGGCTGGTGATCACCGTCGCCGTGCAGTCCTCCAGTATCACCACATCGATCATGATCCCGCTGGCAGCCGCCGGGGTGGTCACCTTGCCCAACATCTACCCCGTCACCCTCGGCGCCAACGTGGGCACCACGATCACCGCCCTCCTCGCCGCCTTGGCCGCCAGCCGTCCTGAAGCGCTCACGGTGGGCCTGGTGCATACCCTCTTCAACGTGTCGGCCATCCTTATCATCTATCCGTACAAGCCCATCCGGGAGATCCCGATTCGGCTGGCCGAAGGGCTTGCCGATCTCGCCGTACAACGTCACCTCGTGGTGGTGGTATACGTGGTAGGGCTATTCATCATCGTGCCCCTCATCGGGGTCGCCATCCTTCGCTGAAAGGCCGAACACCATGGTCATGTCCTTCTTTCGCCGAGGTGAAACCGGCATCGACGCCATCGCGAACCGCACGGTTTCCATGCTCGGCGATGCCCGTCACAGTTTCGATCTGGCGTCGGCTGCGGTCCTGAGCGGAGCCGACCCCGAAGCGGTCGGTGCCGACGTGCGCGACACCGACGAACGTATCAACCGGGCCGAACAGGAGATGCGCGGCGAACTCGTCGTCCATGCGGCAGTGCACGGAACCGAAAACATCGCCGTGGTTATGAGCTACACCCTGCTCATCAAGAAGATCGAACGCATCGGCGATCAAGCCAAGAACATCCTCGACCTCGCCGACGAAGGGATCTCCCTTGCCGGCGAACCCGACATCGATACCCTGCTCGAGCACCGCCGCACGATCTCCGCCATGATGAGCGAGGTCGCCGATCTCCTGGTCGACCCCGAGGAAGAACGTGTCACCGATTTCCGGGAGCGGGCCGACGTTCTGCGCCGCGAACTCGAGAACCAGATCCGCGGCTACATGCACTCCGAAGAGCCCGGGAGCTTCGCGGTGCCGCGTGCGATCCTCTATCGCTATTGGAAGCGCATCGTGGCCAACCTCGCCGGAGTGATCACCAGTGTCACCGAGCCCCTCCAGCACCAGGGCTACCTCGACGAGGGCGAAACCGACATCGCCGACGACTAGGTCGACCCACGATCTGCCGAAATTGATGCGGAACCCAACCGTGTGGGTATGCAACACGCCTCAATTTCGATGTTGTCGTCCTCTCAGACGATCTCGAAACCCTCTCCTCGGCCCATAAGGGCCAGGAAGCGAACCGAAGAGGCGGCGTTCGCCGCCGGCTCGATCGGCATGTCGGGGAGTACCCCGCCGGCCAGAACCGCTTCGGCGTGGTCGGCCCAGAATTCGAGGCAGGCATCGGCCAGATCGTCGGGCACGTCCACCGGGCGGCCCACCGCCATCCCTATATCCCATGCCCGTACCAGATTCTCACTCACCCGCTGGGCGACGAGGTCGGCCACCGCGTACGAGCCTTCGGTATGAGCCACGACACGATCGAGGGCGCCCGGCTCGGCGAGCGCCTGGATCGCGGCCACCGCGGTGCCCCGCCAGGTGGCCACAGGGTTCACACCGAGTATGGCCGAATCGAAGTCGGCGACCTGATGCACACTTCCCGTGGTCAGCGCATCGGCAACCTGGGCATCACCCACGACCACCCACGCCACCGTGGTGAGCACAGTCCAATCCGATGGGCGCGTAGTCCGTTCCCATTCATCGTCGGCCAGGCCAGTGACCATCTCGCCCAGCAGCGCCGCAGCTCTCTGATAGGCCACAGAATCGAGGCTGACCCGCGCCATCCCGTCGCTCATTCCCATTCAATTGTGCCCGGCGGCTTCGACGTGATGTCGTAGGCGACCCTGTTCACCCCTGCTACCTCGTTGATCACACGGCTGCTCATCGCCTCGAGCACGTCGTAGGGGATGCGGGCCCAATCCGCCGTCATGGCATCCTCGCTGGTGACCGCCCTGATGATGATCGGGTAGCCGTAGGTGCGTTCGTCGCCCATCACCCCAACGCTGCGGATATCGGGCAGCACCGCGAATGATTGCCAGATCTCGCGCTCGAGCCCGGCGATCTTCAGCTCCTCACGCACGATCGCGTCGGCGTGCTGGAGGGTGGCCACCTTGTCGGCGGTGACTTCACCGATGATCCGCACCCCGAGGCCCGGGCCCGGGAACGGCTGGCGCTGCACGATCTCGTCGGGGAGGCCGAGCTCGCTGCCCAGCTGGCGGACCTCATCTTTGAACAGGCTCCGCAGGGGCTCGATCAGCTCGAACTCCATGTCGTCGGGGAGCCCGCCGACATTATGGTGGCTCTTGATGGTGGCGGCATGCTCACCCCCCGACTCGATCACGTCGGGGTAGAGGGTTCCCTGCACGAGAAATCCCGCCCCCTCCACCTGGGCCTTTGCCTCTTCGAATATACGGATGAACAACTCGCCGATCGCCTTGCGCTTGGCCTCTGGTTCGATGACCCCGGCCAGAGCCGCGAAGAATCGGTGGGCGGCCTTCACATGGATCAGCTCGAGGCCGAGATGACGATCGAAGGTCTCCACCACCTGCTCGCCCTCGTCGAGCCGCATCAGGCCGGTGTCGACGAATACACAAGTGAGTTGATCGCCGATCGCCTTGTGCACCAGAGCGGCGGCGACCGCTGAGTCGACGCCACCGGACAGTCCACAGAGCACTCGGCTATCGCCCGCCTGCTCGCGGATCTGCTCGATCGCGGTGTCGATGATCGATGCCATGGTCCATGACGCGTCGGTGCCGCACGCTTCTCGGAGGAAACGCTCGATCACGTGCTGGCCATGGGGCGTGTGGATCACTTCGGGATGGAACTGCACCCCGTAGAGCTTCTGTTCGGAGTCCTCGAATGCGGCGACGGGGGCGTCGGGGGTAAACGCCGTGGCGGTGATACCCACCGGCGGTTTGACGATTGCGTCGAAGTGGCTCATCCACACGGGTTGTTCGCTGGGGGTGCCACCGAGCAGACAACCACCCTCACCGTCGAGTGTCATTGTGGTGCGGCCGTATTCACCTCGATCGGTGCGATCAACCACGCCGCCATTTTGCTGGGCGATCAGCTGGGCGCCGTAGCAGATGCCGAGGATCGGTATGCCGAGGCCGTAGACCCCAGGGTCGATCCGGGGTGCGCCATCAACGTGCACCGAAGCCGGGCCGCCACTGAAGATGATGCCGGTGGGATTCTTGGCCACCACTTCCGCCGCGGTGATGGTGGGGGCGACGATCTCGCTGTAGACGTGGGCCTCACGCACCCTGCGGGCGATCAACTGGGCGTACTGGGCTCCAAAATCGACCACCAACACGGTGGCGAACCCGCCCTCGGCGCCGGGAGCGGGAGGCCGGGCGCTCATCGAACGACCACCTCGGCCTTCTGGAAGGACTTCACGTCGGTATAGCCACACTTGGCCATCACCCGGCGAAGCAGGACGTCCACCGATTCACCTTCCGAGGAACCCGACAGGAGTTGGCCGTCGACAAGTGCCGCGTCGGCACCCAGGGCCAGAGCCTTGGCCACGTCGAGGCCCGATTCGATGCTGCCAGCGGCGATGATGTGGCAGTAGACGCTCGTCTCATCGAGGTGACGAACCCGCGCCGCGCGAGCATCGGCGATGGCGGTAGCGAGAGGCACATCGATACCGAGGCCGCGTTCAGAAACTCCGACGAGCACGCCGGCCGCTCCCGTTCGCATGAGATGCAGAGCCGCGTTGTAGCTGGCACAGCCCCCCACCACGACAGGCACATCCAGGCCGCGGATGAACGTCTTGAGGTTGAGGGGTTCGCTGGTAGACGACACGTGTTCGGCCGAGACGATCCTGGCTCGGATCACCACCAGATCGACCTCGGCCGCGATCGCATGATCCACCAGCTCGGCGGCCCGTTTCGGGCTCACGCTGGCAGCACATCGCGCACCGGCACTCTTCACCTCTGCGATCTGTTCCTTCAGGCGACCGGCATCGTGGTGCTCGTTCCACAGGCTTTCGAGGTCGACGACTCCCAGGGCACCGCTGGCGCCTATGGCGGCAGCATCAGCGGGCGAGAGCGGGGTGCTCACGCCGACGCCCATCAGGGGGAGATCGAGCCGGTAGGCGTCGATCTTCCACGAGAGATCGACATCCTCCGCGTCGCGAGTTCGGCGATTCGGCACAATCGCCACATCGGCGAGCTCATAGGCCCGCCGGGCTGACTTTCCTAGCCCGATCTGGATCTCGGTCACACTCCGGCCTTTCCCTCGGAGAAACCGTGTTCCCCGGCGGTGGAAAGACCAAATTCTAGCCGCGGAGGATCGACTTCAGGAGTTGTTTGGCGACACCCGAGTTCATCTCGTAGGCCGCCTTGGCCCCCTCGTTGCCAACCCTCTTGAGGAGGCGCCCGTCGGTGACCGCGGCCAAACCGTCGAGGCCGGCCACGACGGCATCGCGCGTGGCATCGGTGGCCCTGTGGCCCAAGCCGGTGAGGCCGGAAACAAGTTCGCTGTCGGCAAGCGGGGCCGGGGCCGCGGCTGCAATCAGCCTCAGCGCGTCCTTGGTGAGATCGGCGCTGGCCTCCACCACGTCGGCGGCGGTGCGTTCGTCAACGGTTGATTCAAGCCAGACACGAACCTGGCGTACGAGGTCGTTGTGGGTGGAGGCGCTGAACCTCAGTTCGGGCATGGCTCGAGGCTAGCTCGCGCTCACTTCGCCGACGGCGCCCTCGAGGGGATCGGACTCCCAAGACCCGGCCACGATCACGCGATCCCGACCCTGGCGCTTGGCCTCGAGCAGGGAGTCGTCGGCCAGGGCTACCAGTTCTTCGAGGCCATCGGCCATTGTGGTGTCCGACACTCCGAAGCTCACCGTGAACGGAGCCGAGTTGGAACCGGTAAGAGCCAGAACGAGGTTTTCACGGATCCTCTCGGCCAGGCCCACCGCGGCCGCCGTGCTGGACTCATCGATCATCACCACGAATGAGACGTGACGACCTTCACTCAGAGCCGAAAGTCAGCCTGATATGGGTGGCTCGACCCACTCAGGACGGCGTCGCGTGCTCGGAGTCGCGGCCTTCGGTTCCGGTGGCGATCGCCAGCAACTGGCGAAGCATCGAGGCGGTGGCGCCCCAGATGGTGTCGCCCATCACCTCGAAGAAGGTGATCGCGCGGTCGCCCTGCCCGCGAAAGTTGGGCCACACCTCTTCACGCCACACCTCGTCGAGAAGCAATTCACCCAGCGCGACATGACGGATCGACTCCACCTCACGCGGCGAAGCGACCGACAACGCGGGCCGCCCCTCGGCCACGGCCACAAACGGTTGAACCAGCAGTCCCGACCCTCCGGTGACGAATCGGTCGAGCTCACCTATGGGTTCGATCACCGCAGGGTCGAGCGCCACCTCTTCTACCGACTCGCGCACCGCGGTGGCCCACAGATCAGTGTCGTCTGGATCTCGACGCCCACCGGGAAACGACACCTCGTGGGCATGGTGCCTCATGTGGGGCGATCGTCGCGTGAGGATCACATGGGTTTCGTCGGCCTCCTCGTAGAGGATCGCCAACACCGCCGACTCCACTGTGCCAGTAGGTACGGTTCCCAACGTGACCGCTCTCCGCCGCCGGCTCAAGGCCGTGGTGATGCATTCCAGCGACACCTTCCGCTCGGCGTTGGCGAGGTGGGTCCATGGCGGAGGTCCGCCGAGGCGAGCAGTGGTAGGGCGAGGAATCTGTTGGGGACCACCTCGACCCGACGGGATCGAGACGGGCGGCGACATCGGCGAGGGCGGATCGTCGCGCGAACCGACGGACTCCGGTGAGCGGGTCAGGAGCCTGACTCGACGAGCGACTCGAGCAGTTCGCGCATCCCGCTGATCTTGAGGTTGCTGATGACCTTGCCGGGCGGAGTCTCTCCTCGTTCCCACTCCTGCCACTGTTTGAGCAGTTTCTGGGGATCCGGCGCGGCTTTTTCCATGGGGGAAGGCTATCCATCCTCGGCTGATCATCGCCTCCGCTCAGCCCACATGCGACTTGGCGACTTCAAGGAGATCCTGTACTGCCGCGCCGAGGGAGGCGACAATCACCACACGGTCATCCTTGACGGCCACCACGACCGGATCTTCGCCATCGCCGATCAGATAGATGAATGTCAGATTTGGTCCTACATCCAGCGGAACAACATCCTCGTGGACAGCCAGGAATTGCCCCACCCCTGTGGCATCGTCGGCTGTGGGGGTGACGAGCACCGTGAGGGCAAAGTCACCAGAAGGACTCCTCACCGTTGCCCCAACGCCGCGCTCGACCGGCACATCATCGATTATCGGTGCCCACAGAGCGACCTCAGCGGCCGCACTCTCCTGGTCGAGGTCGAACGCGAATGTGAGCTCGAGCTCGCCGAGCAGGTCACCGTTGGTGAGAGCGGCGTACGCGGCCGACGGGCCGGGCGCAGCCGGGGCATCGTCGCCGAACACGGAAGTCGGCGAGAAGGGGTCGACGCCGCTGAGCAGTGGGCCGTCGAGTCCGTCACCCAGGTCGAGCATTCCGTCCACAACCGTGACGAGATCATCGGTCGACAATGAGCGCACCAGACGTGAGAACGTCTCGGCTCCGGTGCGGGTAGGTGAGATGAACCACCGATCGTCGACTCGGTGGGTCACCACCGAGACCGTCGTGAAGTTCTCGAACAACGCCACAAGCCCATCGCTCAGGCCAGTGTCGGCAAGTTCACCGAAGCACGCCCCGTTCGAATCGATGCCAGACGCGTCCTGCCTGGTCGTGGTGAAGCAGCCGGCGTCGGACTCGATGTCGATCCGGTAGGGGTCTCCCCAGAAGTCGACGTCGGAAAACGTCACCTGCATCGCGCCGCCCCGCACCTCGATATCAAGAGACCCGGTTTCTCCTCTGGCTTCGAGATCGAAGCCTCCCACCTCGGTGGTGGCCACATCACCGTCGGTGACGGTGGTCGACACGTCGAGTAACTCGACCTCCCAGCTCCAGCCCGATTCCTCCAGGCCAACGAGTATCTCGTTGGCCGCTCGGGTTGCCCCGTCGAGGAATAGAGGCGAGTAGTCGTAGATGGCCCTGGCTTCCTCAGGGTCGAGCATCCCGATCATCCGGCGAACATCCAGCCTCAATAGCTCCTCCGAGAACCGGCTGATGGCCTCGTCCGGCGACGCGGCGCCGATCTGGGCGGGTCGACGACCGAGGTCGGGCAGGGGTTGATCTGCATCTATCCGAGCATTCTCGGCGACGGAGTACCAGAGGCTGAGATACCACCTGCCGTCACGCTCGACCGCGACGATCGGAGCAGAGGACGGGCCCAACTCGCGGGCCTCTGACTCGCCTGACGCGAGCCAACCGTCGGGGAGACGGTCCACCTGGACCGAACCCCACGGGAGCCGGGCGCCATCGATCGACCCGGAAACCACAGCCCGCTCGACAAAGAGGTGAGCGAGACCCGATCGAGGAAATTCCTCCCTCACGTCGAGTTCGTCGAAGGCGAGGTCGATTCCGCGCAGCGAGGAGAGGTCGAGATCGTCGGCCAACACCTCGAGTCGCACGAGCTCGTCGGCGAGATCGAAGCCGGCCGCGATGAGGGTGTCGCGCTCACTCGGCTCAATCAATTCCGAGGCCGCGAGGAGGTCGCCCGAAGACAGAGCCATCAGCATCGACTCCAACGCCTCCGCCGGCGTATCGGCACCGCCGGTGGCACTGCCGGCGTTGAAGGCCAGGAATCCACCACCGCCGATCAGGACGAGTGCGGCGATGAGGGCGACACTCTTGGCGACCCACCTGCTCCCCACGGCGGCTTCGGCCACGACCGGCCCGACCGATACAGACTCCACCGACGGAGGTGACTCCTCGGGTGGGGCACTCGGGAGTGAGGTCGGAGCATCGAGAAGGGGCGGTGGCGACTCAGGAGGCGCCACCGCCGCTTGTTCGGTGTTCCGCGCCAAGGGGCTCTCTTCAAGCGGAGGGTCGGGCGGGCGCGGAGCGGAGACCGGTTCGCCGTCGGCGGGTGCCCACGGGCTCTGGTCGTGATCGTCGCTCACTCAGCGGTGCCCTTCCCCCTCGATTCGTGTGTCATGAGTATCAGAATCGCACCGGTTGTGGCCATCAGGCCGGCGAGGACCCCTGCGACAGCTCCCCACCTCACCGGTAGCGACGAGCGGGCCACGATCACCGCCGCCGCCAACATCGCCGGCCCGATCGGCAGCAACGCCCACGCAGCCACAATGGGACGTTGCCAGGCCACCGCCACCAGGGCTGCGGCAGCCAAGACGACAACCAGGTACCAGGCGAGCACGGCCGCCGGCCGCTGCCACCCGCTGATCACCTCGAGCACCCCTGCCGAACCCAACAGCTCGATACTCGAGCGGTCGGTGTCGCCGCTGCGCGCCCAGGGGGCGAGAAGGGCGAACGCGGCGAGCAGGCCCGCCGTTGTTCCCCACCACCCGAGCCTGCTCCTACTCACTGGCGCAGAGTACCCAAAACGCGAAACGGTCCGGGCAACAGGCCCGGACCGTTCCAATCCTCGGGGGTTTTCTGAGCGCTGCCGCGCGCTATGCGCGCGTAGCGGGTCAGAAAAACCGGGGGGAGGGAATCACATCATGCCCATGCCACCCATACCACCCATGCCGCCCATCGGATCGCCGCCGCCCATGGGCATGGCCGACGCTTCCTCGGGACGGTCGGCAACGAGTGCCTCGGTGGTGAGCAACAGACCGGCGATGGAAGCCGCATTCTGAAGAGCCGCACGGGTGACCTTCACCGGGTCGATGACACCGGCGTCGATCAGGTCGACGAACTCGCCAGTGGCAGCATTGAAACCGACAGCGCCCGACTCGGACTCGACCTGACGCACGACGACAGCACCCTCGTGACCGGCGTTGTCGGCGATGAGCCGGGTGGGAGCCTCAAGCGCAGCATGGATGATGCGAGCACCAGTGGCCTCGTCGCCGCTGAGCGACTCGATCACTTCGGCCACTGCGGCACGGGAACGCAGCAGGGCGGTGCCACCACCAGCGACGATGCCCTCCTCGATGGCCGCACGAGTAGCCGACAAGGCGTCTTCGATGCGGTGCTTCTTCTCCTTGAGCTCAACCTCGGTGGCGGCGCCCACCTGGACGACGGCAACGCCGCCGGCCAGTTTGGCGAGACGCTCCTGGAGCTTTTCACGGTCCCAATCGGAGTCGGTGTTGTCGATCTCGGCTCGGATCTGGCTGACCCGGCCCTCGACATCGGCCGAGCTACCGGCACCCTCGATGATGGTGGTGTCGTCCTTGGTGATCAGAATCTTGCGGGCCGAACCGAGCAGCGACATGTCGGCGGAGTCGAGCTTCAGCCCGACCTCTTCGGCAATGACCTGACCACCGGTGAGGATCGCCATGTCCTGCAGCATCGCCTTGCGGCGCTCGCCGAACCCAGGAGCCTTGACGGCCACCGAGTTGAAGGTGCCACGGATCTTGTTGACCACGAGCGTGGCCAGAGCCTCGCCCTCGACATCCTCAGAGATGATCAGCAGGGGCTTACCCGACTGCATGACCTTCTCGAGCACGGGAAGGAGGTCCTGGACATTGGTGATCTTGCCCTGGTTGAGGAGGACGTAAGGATCCTCGAGCACTGCTTCCTGACGCTCAGGGTCGGTGACGAAGTAGGGCGAGAGGTAACCCTTGTCGAACTGCATGCCCTCGACGAACTCGAGATCCATGCCGAACGTGTTGGACTCCTCGACGGTGACCACACCGTCCTTGCCTACCTTGTCGATTGCCTCGGCGATGACCTCGCCGACCGATGGATCGGCTGCGGAGATCGATGCGACCTGGGCGATCTTGTCCTTGCTGTCGTCGACATGAACCGACTGGTCGGCCAGATCGGCGACAACAGCCGCCACAGCCTTCTCCATGCCCTTCTTGAGACCCATGGGGTTGGCACCGGCAGCCACGTTGCGCAGGCCCTCACGGACGAGCGCCTGAGCCAGCACGGTGGCGGTGGTGGTGCCATCACCAGCGATGTCGTTGTTCTTGGTGGCCACCTCCTTCACCAGCTGGGCACCCATGTTTTCGAAGGGGTCCTCCAGCTCGACCTCACGAGCGATTGACACGCCGTCGTTGGTGATGGTGGGGGCGCCGAACTTCTTGTCGAGCACCACATTGCGGCCCTTCGGGCCGAGGGTCACCTTCACCGCGTCGGCGAGCTTGTTGACACCGGTTTCGAGGCCACGACGGGCATCTTCGTTGAACTTGAGAATCTTTGCCATGTGGTCGGACCTCAGCCCATCTTGGCGAGTACGTCGCGGGCGTTGAGGATCAGCAGATCTTCGCCCTCGACGGTGATCTCGGTGCCGCCGTACTTGCTGTAGACGACGATGTCGCCCACCGAAACGTCGACCGGGATGATGTCGCCGGTCTGATCGGAGCGACGGCCGGGGCCGACCGCGATGACTTCACCCTGCTGGGGCTTTTCCTGGGCGGTGTCGGGAATGACCAGACCGCTGGCGGTTGTGGACTCCGCTTCACTGGAGCGGACCACAATACGGTCCTCAAGGGGCTGCAGACTCATTCGATCCTCCGAGATCGGTCGTTGCGCGAGCCGAGAGGCCCAACGCGGCTATTAGCACTCTCATGTGCCGAGTGCTAACGATAGAACCCCGACCCCGCGTAGACAACCCGGATCAGCCCCTCTCGGGTACCACCTCGGTCATTGCGATGTTGCACGAATCACCCCGGTCGCGGGCGATCGAGTGGGCCTCGTTGGCCACCTCGAGAATCCCTCGGGCATCCGTTGAGCTTCCACGAGCTGTTGTTGGCTGAGTTCCTCACCGATTCGACGACCTACAACCTCGGTGAGAGTGAGCGTGGCAATCGCCGCGGGAACGGTGATGGTAAGGGTCGGCAAGGCCGAATGACCCGGGCCGGTCTCAGATTGTCGGCAGACGCAGAGACGGATCGGCCCCGACATCGAGTGGGGACGGACCATCTGCCTGCAGGCGCCACCACCCCGCAGCGGCGACCATTGCGGCATTATCGGTGCACATCGCCCTGCTCGGCAGGAAGGCACGGAATCCGTCCTCGACACAGACGTCGAGCAGCTTCTCACGGAGGCGGGAGTTGGCCGCCACCCCGCCGGCCAGGCAGAGACCCGCCGCGCCGACTTCGCGGGCAGCTCGACGGGCCTTGTCGATCAAGACGTCGGCCACCGCCTCCTGGAACGATGCCGCTATATCGGGCACCGATACTTCGGGGTTCTTGCGCACATGGTTGATGACCGCGGTTTTCAGGCCGCTGAACGAGAAATCCCAGCCGTCGCGCGCCATCGGCCGGGGAAACGCGATCGCAGCCGGGTCACCGTCGATGCTGAGCCGATCGATGATCGGACCACCCGGGTAGCCGAGACCAAGATGGCGGGCGACCTTGTCGAATGCCTCGCCGGCGGCGTCGTCGAGTGTGGAACCGAGAACGCGGTAGCGGAGATGATCTTCCATCACGATCAAGCTCGTGTGGCCGCCGGACACCAGCAGTATCACCAGGGGCATCTCGAGATCGGGCTCCTCGAGAAAGGCGGCGTAGAGGTGAGCCTCGAGGTGGTTGACGGCCACGAAGGGCACGTCCCACACCAGTGCCATGGCCTTGGCGGCCGACACTCCGACGAGGAGGGCACCGACCAGGCCGGGCCCGTAGGTGGCCGCCACTGCCTCGATCTCACGGTCGTCGACGCCGGCCTCGATGATCGCCTGGGCGACAACCGGCATCAGGAGCTCAACGTGGGCCCGGCTCGCAACTTCGGGCACGACTCCGCCGTAGCGGGCGTGGAGCTCGATCTGGCTCGACACCACCGAACTCATCACATCACTGCCACGCGACACGACCGACGCAGCTGTCTCGTCACACGACGTCTCGATACCGAGAATCCTGTCGGCGGTCATGGTCGAGCCTCTCCCGGGCCTGTTGTGTGGTCGAACCCTTCCTGCACTGCCGACAAGCGCCGACCGACCTCATCACTCTGGAGATCGTGGAGCCACATCACCAGGGCATCATCGACCGGGTTTGTGTAGTAGCGGCGGCGCATCCCTGCGGGCTGAAATCCGAACCGGGCGTATAGGCGCTGGGTGCGACGAGCGGTGGCGCGCACCTCGAGGGTGGCCGACACCGATCCGAAACCGAGCGCCACGGCGAGGAGGTCGGAAACGAGACGGGTAGCGATGCCGGTCCCCTGGCGGTCGGGATGCACGGCGACAGTGGTGACGTGCACCTCGTCGAGGACAAAGAGAAGCCCTGCGTGCCCGACGATCATGTCGTCGACCCTCGCCACAACGTGATGCCTCGTGGTCTCAGACAGCTCGTAGCGCCACGTGGCCGCCGACCAAGGGGCGCTGTAGCAGAGCCGATCGATGGCACGCACCGCTTCGATATGACGCTTCGCCATCTTCTCGATGACGAGCCGGTGGGCTGTGGCTTGGCTCATCAACCCGCCTTCGTTTCCCATTTGGCCTCTGCGTCGGGGCGGCGGAGATAGAGCGGCTTTATCTGATCGGGCCTCACGAACTCCTCTCGGAGCGCTAGGGCATGCGCGAGCATCACCAGAGACGAGGCAGATGGGAAGGCGAGGCGGTTATCGGCGATCTCGACGCCGCTCACATTCTCGAAGACGCCGTGGTTGTGCAGGGCGCCATCGCCGACCAACAGGACCTCGTCGTGTTCGGCAACGATGTCGGAGAGGAGGTCGTCGGGAGTGGCCACCCCGGGCTCGGTCATGCGCTGAACCCCTCCGGGCACGGCGCGGTAGGTGGCGTGGAAGACCTCACCACGACGTGCATCGACCGCGGCGACGATGGCTCTGTGGGTGTGGGCCACCGGGAACGCGAGGAGATCGAGTGAGGTGACGCCGATCATCGGCACGTGAAGGGTGTGGGCCATGGCCAATGCTGTGGTGACGCCCACTCTCAGCCCGGTGTACAGCCCGGGGCCGATATCAACAGCAATCGCCCCGACCTCGGCCAGTTCGATGCCGGCCTGCTCAGCAATGAAACGGATCTGGGGGGCGAGCGACTCGGCATGGCGTCGGCCCCGCGCCGAGTGCGTCGACGCGATCACGCCTTCGTGGCCGCCAATCGCACAGCCCACCTGGGCGGTGGCCGACTCGATGCCGAGGATCAACATGGCTCGCACCTCCATACTGAAAGGGCCTTGGCCAGGATGCCGCGGCGAGCGCCCCACGAGGGTCCGACGCAAGCGATGTCGAGGAGTCGGTCGTCGTCGCCCTCGCCGAGGACGATGCGGATCTCCAGGCGATCACCGGGCAAGGCGGCAAGGATGTTGTCGCCCCATTCCACCAGGGTGACACCATCCTCGAGAAGTTCCGGCAGGGCGAGGTCGTCGGCTTCGGCGATTGCCTCCACCCGATAGGCATCGAGGTGGTTGACAACGATTCGACCCACATAACGGTTGGCCAGGGTGAAGGTGGGGCTGGTGACGGGCCCATCCACCCCCAAAGCCCGAGCAAACCCCTGGACGAAGGCTGTCTTGCCCGCACCGAGGTCGCCCATGAGCATCAGGAGATCGCCGTGGGCGACCGAACCGGCGACGGCCGCTGCGAGTTCTCTGGTCTGCTCGACCCGATCGGTTGCGCACTTGATCATCGCCGTCTCCAGATGCCGATCATCAAGGATCGAGCGTAGCGACACCGGCACGAATGGCCTGCTCCACGGCGGCGACCGCCAGCAGTCGGACATGGTCGACATCCGACTCGACTCCACCGGTGCCGGCAGCCACGAATCCATCGCCATCGGAACGCATGTGGGGCGGCACGATCGCACGGGCGAGGCCGTCGTGGGCACCCTGGGCCACCACCAGGCATTCGGTCTTGGTGAGCCGGGCGTTGGTGACAACGACACCGATGGTGGTGTTGCCGAACTGCTCTCGGTCGGGCCACGACAACTCACCGGCCGCTATCGCCGACATCGTCGTGTCGTCGTCGATGTCGCCCGCTGCGTTCACGGCGACGATCGCGGCCACCACCAACTCGCCGGAACGAGCAAGGTGGATCCCCAACCCTCCGGGACGGGCCCGCTCAGGCCCTCGCCACTTTCCCACCGTCGCCCCCGAACCGGCACCCACCCCGCCTACTGCCGGGCAAGAGGTTGCGTCGGCAAGGGCTCGGCGACCGGAGTCGGCATCGGGGCGCACCGAGGCCGAACCGACCGCGAGGTCGTACAGCGACAGGCCCACCACAATGGGCACGACCCCTGCCGGGGTGGGATAACCCTGTCCGTCCGCTTCGAGGGCAGAGACCACACCATCCGCGGCGGAGAGGCCGAAAGCGGAGCCTCCGCTCAGAACCACCGCATCGAGTCGGTCGACCGTTCGCGCCGGATCGAGGAGCTCGAACTCGCGGGTGGCGGGGGCACCACCACGGATCTCACCCGACGCCGTGGTGCCTTCGGGAAAGCGCACGACGGTACAGCCGGTGCGGGCGTCGAGGTCGCTCCAATGACCGACGGTGACGCCGGGAATCTCGATGTCCACACCACGACGCTAGTTGGTGGATACTCCACTCCCCGCCACCAGACTCTCCACGCGGTCGTCGTAGTGGGCGGCCACCTTGGACCAATCGAATCGCATCATCGAGTCGGCGAGTCCGGCGATCGCATCGCTACCGCGGGCTACGGCCTGGACGGTTTCGCGGAGGCGGCGCGTGAGCCCGCCCGGCTCATACAGCGCCGCCTCGTGGAAGCGGGGCGGAATCACCTCTGGATAGGCCAGTCCGGCCGGCACCACAGGCCACGCTCCTGCCGCGATCGCTTCCGCCAACGCGATCCCGAAGAACTCGTTTCGCGCCGCCGACACCACCACGGCCGCCCGGGAAAGAAGTGCCTCGTATTCGGGCCGGGGAAGAGTTCCCCGAAATCGAAGACGCGGGCCGAGCCGGTCGAGCAGGGGGGCGAGCGCCTCGGCCTCCCCCGCCGTGTCGTCTCCCACCACTGCCACCTCGAACTCGAGTTCCTCGTCGGCAAGGCGGGTGAGGGCGCGAAGAACCGCGCCCACATCCTTGTCGTGGTGCCAACGCTGGTTGGAGAGGACTAGGGGCGGATCCTGGCCGGCGGCGCGGCCACCGGCGATCAGACCGGAGGCATCGATTCCCACCGGGCAGACCGACATCCGTCGACCGACGCTCGCCAGCAGGTGGCTGTGATCGTGATCAGGCACCGCCTCGAGCATGCCAGGAAGCGAGGCGAGCAGATCGTCTCGATGAAACCCAGAGTTGCACCAGATCTCATCAGCAACAAGGAGGCTGCGCCAGTTGGTCCACGCCAGCCCCTGGTCGAGTGCCTCGCCGGGCTGGCGCGGGTAGGTGAGTTGGTTCTCGTGCATGTAGATGATCGTGGGTACCGCGCCGAGGGAGCGACGAGTGAGCCCCAGAAAGGCGGCCAGGTCGAGCATGTCGGTGCCCACCACCACATCGGGGCATTCGTTCGCCTGAACCCACCGGCTGGCGGCTTCGGCCAGGGTCACCGCGCCGCCCCGCATTCGCCACCGCCAGGCCCGGGCCTCGTGGCCGAGGATCTCGATCCGATGCCGGCTGGTGCGCTGCCATCCCTCGGCCCAGGATCGGTGGGAGCCGCCATTGAACGGTTCCACGAGGAGAACCGTGAGTGGATTCACTGATGGACGCGCTCGGCGCGTCGCCCGATGGAGGTGAGCACTTCGTAACCGATCGTGCCGATCCGCGCCGCGATCTCGTTGACCTCGATCTGCTCGTCGCCCTGGGCGCCTATCAGAACCACCTCATCGCCCTCGGCGGTGGTGTCGTCGACGAGCACCATGCATTGATCCATGGTGACGTTTCCGACGATGCGACGACGCCGACCTCCGATCAAGACCTCGACGCCGGCCTCGTTCGACGAACGCCTGAGCCCGTCGGCGTAGCCAACCGGCACGGTGGCGATACGACTCGGCGAGCTCGCGGTCCAGCGGCGCCCGTACGAAACGGTTTCGCCGGCCGAAACCATGCGCAACGCGGTTACAACAGTGCGAAGCGTCAGCGCGGGCGACAGCGGCACCACGCCTTCGAGGCCAGGAACGGGGGCCACGCCGTACATCGCGATCCCGACCCGCACCAGGTCGTGGCGCGATCGTGGATGAACGAGGGCCGCGGCTGAGTTGGCGGCATGGGTGAGGGGTGGACGCAAGGAGGCCGCGGCAAGCTCGTCGAGGGCCCGATCGAAAAGATCGAGTTGGGCGGCGGTGAACGGGTCGTCGGGGTCGTCGGCGACGGCCATGTGGGTCCATACTCCTTCGAGACCGACCCCCGCGGTGTCGGCGACGAGTCGGGCGACGGTCACGACGTCGTCGGGATCGACCCCCATGCGGTGCATCCCGGTGTCGACCTTCAGATGAACCGGCACCTGTCGTGCGAGCCCGGCGGCCGCGGCCACGCCCGCGGCCGAGCACACCGTGAGCCGCACGCCGTTCGGAAGCTGCTCACCGAACACCGCGAGTTCCTTCCCTGGTCGCTCCGCGAGGACCAGGATCGGAGTATCGCCGGGAACCGAGCGCCCCACCTCGACAGCTTCGGCAGCGGTTGCCACTGCAAGCCAGGTGGCCCCGGCGTCGAGGGCTGCACGGGCGACGGCCGGCGCGCCATGACCGTAAGCATCGGCTTTCACCACCGCGCACACGGGCGTGCCCGCGTGGGCGCCAATATTGACGATGTTCGCGCGGAGGGCCGACAGATCGATCTCAGCGGTGATGGTCATGACACTCCTCGCCCAGAGCTCTCGAACACGAGGCCAAGACGGCTGGAATCCGATCGATGAGATCACCGGCGATGAGCCCGGATGGTGCGAGGGCGGCCGCCGCCGCGTGAATTTGGGCGCCCGCCGAAGCCGCGTCGACGGGAGCGAGACCGCGTGCGAGCAGGCCGAGGATGAGGCCGGCGAGAACATCGCCGGTTCCCGCGGTGGCCAGGGCCGCGGTGCCCGTGGTGACGACCCGCACTGGTTCGCCCGGTGCACCAATGAGAGTGGTGGGCCCCTTGCGCACCACCACGTCGCCGGTGGCGGCCGCGAGCGCATGAACCGCCTTTATCCGGTCGGGATCGAGGCTTCCACCGAGACGAGCCCACTCGCCGTCGTGGGGAGTGAGGATGGTGGGGAATCGCCGGCGAGAGACCGCCTTGATGATTTCGGGCTGGAGGGCATCACCGTCGACAACCAGAGGGCGATCGACGGCGAGTACGTCCCCCACGCTCGCGATTTGATCGGGGCCGAGCCCGGGGCCGACCAGCAGGGCCTGAAGTCGGTCGGCGCCCACTATGGATTCGGGTCCCCAGCCCGTCGCCGGCAGCAGATGCCCAACTGCTTCGATCGGTCCCTCATTGCCGCTGCCACCCGGGAGGGCCAGCTGAACCAGACCGGCGCCCACCCGCTGAGCCGCGCGGGCTGCCAGACAAGCCGCGCCGGTCATCGAGGGGCTACCGCCGATGACCCTCACAGCCGACCGCCACTTGTGGTCGTCGGCGGGGCGACGCGGCAGGACGGCGGCGAGGTCGGCCGCCTCGAGCGCAACCGCCTCCCACCCGGCGATGTCGAGGCCGATGTCAACTACCGTCACCTCGCCCGCCAGAGAGCGTCCGGGTTCGAGCACGATCCCCGGCTTCAGGGCCGCGAAGGTGACAGTGCGGTCGGCCCGAACCGGGCTGCCCAACAACTGACCGGTGAGACCGTCGACCCCGGAGGGAATGTCGACGGCGAGCACGGCGACGCCTACATCCACCGTCGGGAAGGAGAAGGGTCGGGTGAGGCCGGTGCCGAACGCCGCGTCGATCACAAGATCGACACCGCCGATGTGGCGGGGCAAGCCGTCGGCCACCTCGTAGATCCGACAGCGCACGCCCCGACGATCCAGGTGACGACTCGCCACCCGGCCGTCGGCACCATTGTTGCCGGGACCCGCCACCACGGCCACCCGGCGGCCATAGGAGCCCCCCATCATCTCCACCGCCGTGCGGGCCACGGCGCGAGCCGCCCGATCGATGAGTTGCTCGACCGACTCGGGAGCGGCGTCATCGACCGCCTTCATCTCCGCTGGAGTGAGGATCGGAATCATGACTCGAGGGCGACGACTACCGCCTGGGCGAGGGTGTCGGTGTGGCTCATGCTCACCAGGAAACGCTTGGCACCCTTCTGCCTGGCAAACTCGGCCGCCTCGCCATGCAGGACCAGTTCGGGCTGGCCGTCTTCGTGGCGAATCACTTCGATCTCGGCGAAACGCATTGCCCCGAGCCCGACACCGAGCGACTTCAGCAGCGCTTCCTTCGCTGCGAATCGTGCCGCCAAGGGTCGGGCCGGATCGCCGGATCCATCCGCGTAGGCACGCTCCCCGGCGCAGAACAGGCGATCGCTCATCCCCGGCGTGCGTTGCAGCACCGCGCGGAAACGGTCGATGTCGACGAGGTCGGTTCCGATTCCGAGCACAGTGTGGACCCTACCGTTTCGCCCCTGCTCCCGGCCTGATCAGGCGACTCGCCAACGATCGGCGAGGGCGTTGATCGGAAGGGTGAGAAGGTCACTCACGTCTTGATCGGCGAGCAGATCCTCACGGAAGGTCGGCTCGGTCTCGTTGACTGCATTCCGGAGGGCCGAATAGCGGTTGCGATATCCTTGGAGCACTCCGCGTGCGGCGCCGGGGCTCAAGCCGTCGGCGAAGCGCACCTGGAGCAGGGTGAGGCCGGTGGTGACGCTGTCCTTCACCTCGGGGATGATCACCACTGTGCGGTCGTCGCTGCGGCCACGGGCCACGAACACCCGTCGCTCCAGCGATACCTGGTGCTTCGTTCCCTTGAGGGTGGGTGAGCGATCGGTACGCGATGGGATGTTCTGGCTGATCCCACCACGGTCGACCACCACCACCGTGGCGTCGCCCTTGCCCTGCTCGTCGAGTCCCTCCACCCGATAGCGGGTGTGGCCCAGCACCTCGGCCACGGCCGGATCGAGATCGGCGAGGGTTCGCAGGGAGGCGTAGCTGAGCCGATCGCGAGGCGCTCCGGCGTCGAGTGCGGCGCGGGCGAGGGGAACTTCGAGCAGGGTTTCGTCGGACCGGGAGATGCCGACCGTGACGGTCTTTGCCTGGTGCTTGATGGCATCGATCGGGCGGGTCAACTCCTCGATGGCGCGGGTGAGCGCCGAAGCCAGGTCGTCGAGAACGACTGCCGGTGTGCCGACTTTGCCGTATTCGACCTGGTAGGCCTCGAGCGGGGCTGACCCCAGGGCAAAGCGAAACAGGGAGGCGAGCTTCACTGCCGACGACGCCTCGAGATGTCCGTTGAGAGCTCCGGTGCGGAGCCCATCGAAGAACATTGCCGCCGCCTGCTCTATCACCGGTTCTACCGACTCGAGCGCCTGCTCGCCGGTGATGTCGGTGCGAGCCGCGGCCTGTTCAATCGAGGCATGGGCCTCTCGAAGCGGTATGGCCTGAGCATCGATGGCGAGGGCCACCTCATAGCCGAACAGGTGCCCGGCCATCGCCGACAGGATGAATCCGAGCCTGGGGTCGACCACCGGCACCGGCAGGACGGCGAGGGCCGCAGCAAAGCGTCCTTCACCTTCGTCGGCCACCACGATTGGGGCGGCTTTGTGGGCCCGAAAGATCGCGACCTCCTTGGCCACGTCGTCGGCATTTGAGCCCGAAAGACCTGCAGCGCAAACGAGGATCAGGGGTTCCGACGAGAGATCGATGTGCTTCTTGTCCTCGGTCGAGTCGGCCGCGATCGACTTGTAGCAGAGCTCTGAGAGCTTGATGCGCACCTCTTCGGCCGCGATGCGGTTGACGCCGTTGCCCACCAGCGCCCAGTAGCGGCGGCTCGGAGCGAACTGGCGAGCGGCCTCACCGATGATGCCGCGACGGCTGATCACCGTCTCCATCGCCTCCGGAATGGCGCTGATTGCGTCGAGTAGGCCACGACGATCAGGAGCGCCGCTCTCCCCTAGGAGCTCATCGGCGATGGCGACGGCCAGAAGCAGCCCGGCCGCGATTTGGGAGTAGAACGCCTTGGTGGACGCAACGCTCATCTCCACGTCGCGTCCGTCTGACGTGTAGAGCACGCCGTCGGACCGGTCGGTGAGGTCGCTACCCCGCCGGTTCACGATGGCAATCACCCGGGCACCCCGGGCGCGCACGATATCGACGGTGCGATTGGTGTCGGTGGTGGTGCCGGATTGGCTCACGGCCACCACAAGGGTGTCGCTCATGTCGGGTCTCAGCGCGAAGCCCGACAGCTCGGTGGCGAGGATGGCCTGCGCCTCCACCTGCCGGTCGGGTACGAGAGCATCGAGGGCAGCGGCCAGACTCTGCCCCGCTACCGCGGCGGTGCCCTGACCAATGACGAGCACGCGGGTGAGAGAGCCCGCTCGAAGTGCATCACGCACCTCATCGGGGAGGATCTCGGGACCGAGCGACACCTCGAGACCGTCCTCGCCTTCGACAAGCTTGCCCCGCAAGGTCTTGCGGAAGGAGGCGGGCGCTTCACCGATCTCCTTCACCAGGTAGTGGGGGTGATCGCCGCGGTCGATGTCGCGGGTGGTGATCTGGGCGATGGCCACATCGTCGTAGGTCACCTCAAGATCAGTGCCGTCGTAGGAGCGGCGCAGGATTCCCTCGAGCAGGCCGGCGTGATCTCCGTCGAGCTCGATGATCTGGCCACGGCTCGCGTTGGGGTTTTCCGGGTTGCCCGGTGTTTCACCATCCATGCGGATGTAGCGGGAGGTTTCCTCGACCACCCCATAGGGCTCGCTCGCCACGATGTAGGCATCCTCGGCCAGACCCACGTAGAGGGCCTGGCCGCTGCCTCGAAGGGCCAACTGGAGCCGGTCCGGCGCGGCTGCGGTGCTGGCACCTATCGCCACCGACCCTTCGAAAGTCGCCACCGAACGACGGAACGCTTCGGAGGTTTCGTGGCCGTCGGCAAGTCGCCGGCTCATCAGGCTCGGGATCACCTTTGCGTCGGTGGTGATCGCCGAGGCGATGTTGATGCTCTCCTCCGCGATCAGGTCGGCGAAATTGTCGACGTCGCCGTTGAGGGCGCCGACCACATAGGGCCCGCTGGTGTCGAGCAGATCGCTGTTGAGAGGGTGGGCGTTGGGTTCGGAGATGATCCCCACCGATGCCCAACGGGTGTGGCCGAGCACCAGGGTGCGAGCCGCGTCGTTGGCCAGGGCTGCATGCAACAGGTGGTCGGCCTCGAACGCGGCGCGGAGAGCCGCAGTGTTGTCGCCGAGCTCACCGATCTCGGCAGCAGTCTTGTGGATCACGCTCAGAACACCGTCGACGACACGGACCGAGCCAGATCCGAAGTTCTCGTCGCCCGAACGGCGTTCGATCTCGGCCAGAACCACCGGGTCGCCAAGATCGAGTGCGTGGTCGTGGACGAGCAGGTGGAGACCGGCGGAGTCGCGTCCGCGCACTTCGAGCCGGTCGAGAGCCGAGAGCGCCTGGTGCACCGACAGGAAGGCGTCGAGGGCGCCCCTGCTTCGCAGCCCGCCGCTGAGTTCGTCGACCACTCGTGCCGCGCGGAGCCGGTCGCGGGTGATGGCCCAGATCCCATCCCGCACTCGACCGAGCTGGTGGTTGCGCTGCTCGAGCTCGACGGTGTCGATACCCGCATCGGTCTCCATGCGGGCCTCTTCGGCCTCAACCACGGCCAGGAGCTCGTCGCAATGGTGTATGAGGGCGCCGGCCAGGTTGCGATCACTGAGCATGAGCCTCAGGCCGGGAACGCCGTGGAGGAGGGAGTCTGCAGCTTCGAGGCGATCTGCGGCCGCGGCAAGGGTGACTGCCACATCATCGCTGTCGACGAAGGTGCCGACCAGGTCGGCTATCTGACCGATGACCTCTGCCGATTCAGGAGTCGGTCGAATCGATGGACGCCGTACGACGGCGATGATCCCGCACATGTGTTCCTCCACGGAACGAGAGAAGTTCGGTTCCCGGTCGGCCACCCGACCCAGGCAGTTTAGGACAGGCTTACCCGCCCCCTACTTCAATTGTGTACCGGCTCATCCGAGCAGGGACGCAACGCTCCGGGCGAGAGCGTCCGCTTCCCTCTCCGCTTCGGCATCGGTCTCGGCCTCGACCATCACCCTCACCAGGGGCTCGGTGCCCGATGCCCGAATCAAAACCCTTCCTCGATTCGCCAATCGCGTCTCCGCCGCGGCCACAAGCGGAGCGAGGCGAACGTCGAGGTCATCGAAGCGGCGGGCGAGGGGGACATTGCGGAGTACCTGAGGTAGGCGGGTCATCGCCTCAGCGGCGAGTTCGGCCAGAGGCCGGCCACTACGGGCTACAGCATCGAGCAGCTGGACTGCAGTGAGTAAACCATCACCGGTGGACGCCAGGGTGCGGAAGATCACATGGCCTGACTGCTCACCGCCCAGGTTGAGGCCCCTTTCATCCATGGCCTCAAGGACGTAGCGATCGCCGACATCGGTGTCGACCACCTCGATCTCCGCGGTGGTCATCGAGCGGCGAAAGCCGAGATTGGTCATCACGGTGACCACCACCGCCGGACCCGCCAGCAGGCCACGGCCATTCATATCGAGCGCACAGATCGCGATGATGTGGTCGCCGTCGACGATCGCCCCTGTGTGATCAACAGCCACGAGCCGGTCGGCGTCGCCATCGAAAGCGACTCCGAGATCGGCGCTGAGCTCGACCACCGCGGCCTGAAGTTGTGCCGGGTAGGTGGAACCACAGTTGGCGTTGATGTTGCGCCCGTCGGGATCGTCACCGAGCATCACGAGATCCACACCAAGGGCGCTCAGCGCGTCCTCGGCCACAGTGCTGGCCGCCCCATTGGCCGCATCGACCACGATCCGGAGCCCGTCGAGGCGGCGACCTTCGACGCTCGCGACAACCGCCGAGATATGGCTTGCTGCGGCGGATGTGTGCTGATCATCCACCGTGGCAGTCATCGGTGGCGATGGTTCGCCGAAAAGCACATCGAAGCGTGCCTGGATCCGGTCCTGGACCGCATCGCTGAGCTTCGATCCTCCGGTTGCGAAGAACTTCACACCGTTGTCGTGCCAGGGATTGTGCGAAGCCGACACCACCGCACCGGCCACCCCGTGGACCTGGCACCAGAGAGCGACTGCCGGTGTGGGCACCACTCCCAGATCGATCGACGAGCCTCCGGCCGCGGCAACACCGGCGTGGACCGCGGCGGCCAGGGCAGGGCCGGATTCGCGTGTGTCGCGCCCGACCACAAATCCGCTTGCCCCCAACTCTTCAGCACCGGCGCGCGCCAACGCCGCCACCAGGTGGGGCGTGAGCTCATCGCGGGCATCGCCCCGCACGCCGTCGGTCCCAAATTTCAGGGTCACGGCTTCACCATCGGCAGACGGTATCCCGCCGACAGGGCAGGATCAGCGCTTGCTGTACTGGGGTGCCTTGCGGGCCTTCTTGAGGCCGTACTTCTTCGATTCCTTCTTGCGAGGATCTCGTGTGAGGAAACCGGCGCGCTTGAGCACGTCGCGGCTCTCGGGATCGAGGGCGACAAGAGCGCGGGCGATACCAAGGCGGAGCGCACCGGCCTGGCCGGTGGTGCCGCCGCCGTGGAGGGTGGCGTCGATGTCGTAGCTCTCGGAGGTCTCGGTGAGAACCAGGGGCTCCAGCAGGTGCATCTGGTGGGTGAGCGCCGGGAAGAAGTCGCCGAGGGCACGGCCGTTGACGGTGACCGTGCCGGTGCCGGGGCGGAACCGCACACGGGCGACGGACTGCTTGCGACGGCCGGTGGTCTGGATGATAGGAGTGGTCATCAATGCTTCCTGATCAGGCGCGAGCCCGCGCCTGGGCGTGGGTGATTTCGAGGGGCTGGGGACTTTGGGCCGCATGGGGGTGGGTGGGGCCGGCGTAGATCTTCAACTTGGAGATCTGGGCCCGACCGAGGCGGGTCTTGGGGATCATGCCGCGAATGGTGTCCATCACAGCCTGCTCGGGCTTGCGGGCCATCTTGTGGGCGTAGGTCTCGGTGCGGAGGCCGCCGGGGTAACCGGAATGACGGTGCACGAGCTTCTTCTCAGCCTTGCCGGCGGTGAGCACGATCTTGTCGGCGTTGACGATGATGACGTGGTCGCCCACGTCGAGATGCGGCGTGTAGGTGGGCTTGTGCTTGCCACGCAAGATATTGGCTACTTCGGTGGCCATGCGACCGAGGACCAAGCCCTCGGCGTCGATCAGGTGCCAAACGCGTACTACTTCGCTGGCCTTGGGGGTGTAGGTGGACACGCTTCCTCCGCGGAAGTTCGAAAGATCTGGTGGTTCCGCGCCGAAACGGGCGCAGGTACAGCTGACAATCCTAAGGGGCGCAGAGGGGGAACGACACTCGCGCGGCGCGGCAATTTCACTCAGTAGTGCGCCCGCCAGAGCACGAGTCCATGGGGCGGAGCCGGGCTCGGGGCGACAGTGCGGTCCTGGGCCGCGAGCGCAGTGCCCATATCGACCGCCCGCCGACGACCCCGCCCAATATCGACGAACAGGGCAACCAGGCTACGCACCATCTGATGGGTGAAGGCCCGAGCGGTTATGTCGAACTGCAAGGTGTCGCCATGACGGCTCCAATCGGCACGGCGGACCTCACGCACGTAGGTGTCGTCGGGCCTCGACTTGTTGCGCTTGCTGAAAGTTCTGAAGTCGTGGCTGCCGAGGATCCGATCGGCTGCGAGCCTCATTGCGGCAATATCGAGGGGATAGCGCACGTGCCACGCCAGGTTTGTGAGCAAGGGATCGGGCACCCGCGTGTTGAGCACCCGATAGCGGTAACTGCGGGCCTTGCACGAAAGCCGAGCGTCGAACGTATCGGGCACGATCTCACAGGCCTGCACCGCTACCGACGGCGACAACATCTGGTTCAAGCCCCGCTCGAGGCGCTCGGCATCGAAGCGGGTGGAATCAACATCGAACGACACCACCTGACCTCGAGCGTGCACACCACGATCGGTGCGGCCAGCGCAGGCAATCGTCGTCGTGTTACGCATGACCGTCGTGAGGGCTGCCTCGATGTCGCCCTGAACGGTGCGGACGCCGTTGTTGACGGCGAAGCCGTGAAACGGCGTGCCGTCGTACGCAACCGTCATGCGAACGCGGATGAAGCCCTCCTGAGGAGGGGGTGCGAGGCGTTCTGTCATTCCTTCAGACTAGGTGGAACTAGATCAGGCTCAGACGAATTCGATGCGCGCCATCGGCGCATTGTCGCCGGCACGGGGCCCGAGTTTGATGATCCGGGTGTAGCCGCCGGCACGATCCTCGTAGCGAGGGCCGATCTCGTCGAACAGCTTGCTGACCATCTCGCGGTCGCGGAGAAACTTCACCACGTTGCGATGATTGTGCAGGCCGCCCTTCTTGGCCTTGGTGATCATCTTCTCGGCCACCGGGCGCATCGCCTTGGCCTTGGCCTCGGTGGTGACGATTCCTTCCGCCGCGATGAGAGACGCGACGAGGTTGGCCATCATGGCCTTCTGGTGAGCAGAGCTACCGCCGAAGCGGCGGCCCCTGCGGGGACGTGCGGGCATGATCAGTCTCGGTTTCGGAGCGAGAGGCCTCGCTCATCAAGCTTCACGATTACCTCGTCGAGGCTCTTCTGGCCGAAGTTGGTGATGGCGAGAAGATCGTCTTCGCTCTTCTGCAATAGCTCGCCCACGGTGTTGACCTGGGCACGCTTGAGGCAGTTGCGGGGACGCTCGGAGAGTTCGAGGTCTTCGATCGGGAGTTCCATGTCGGGACCGCCGGTAGCTGCCTGGACAGCTTCGCCGAGCTCAAGGCCCTGTGGTTCGTCGCTCATCTCTTCCACGAGTTGAACGAGGGCTCTCAGGGTGCCGCCGGCCGAGGCGAGGGCCTCGCGGGGAGAAATGGAGCCATCGGTCTCGATCTCGAGGATGAGGCGGTCGAAATCGGTGGACTGCTCCACGCGGGTGGGCTCGACTTCGAACGCAACCCGGCGCACCGGTGAGTAGATCGAATCGATCGGGATCACGCCGATGGTGGAGCTGGTGTTGTTCTTGTCGGCTGACGCGTAACCCCGGCCGGTCTCAACGGTGAGGTCGACGGCAAGACGACCCTTTCCGTTGAGGGTGGCGATGTCGAGGTCGGTGTTGAGTACCTCGATGTCGGGATGGGGCTGGATGTCTCTGGCTGTGACGTCGGCGGGGCCACGAGCATCAAGACGCAGGGTTACCGGCTCCTCACTGTGGACCACGAGCACGAGGTCCTTCAGGTTGAGGATGATGTCGGTGACGTCCTGAGCGACACCAGTAATGGTGTCGAACTCGTGGAGGGCATCGTCGAAACGAACCTGGGTAACCGCAGCGCCGGGAATCGACGACAGCAGGGTACGACGCAGGGAGTTTCCGATCGTGTGGCCGAAGCCAGGTTCGAGAGGGCCGATCGCGAAGCGTTGGAGGTTTCCCTCGGCTTCTTCGATCGCCTCGACTGTGGGGCGCTGAATGACGAGCATCGGGGACCTCGGCTACTTAGAGTAGAGCTCGACGATGAGCTGCTCACGGACGGGAATATCGATCTGCTCGCGAATGGGGAGTTCGCGAACGGTGACCTCGAACTGCTCGTTGCGATCGAGCCACGCTGGCGGCGTGCGATCGAGCACGTCGAGGTTCCACTGAACTGTCACGAAATCGCGGGCCGCTGTGCGCAGCTCGACGATGTCGCCCTTACGGACTCGGTAGCTCGGGATATCGACCCGGCTGCCGTTGACATTGATGTGGCCGTGGCCGACGAACTGGCGGGCTTGAGGCCGGGTGGCCGCCCATCCGCATCGGTACACGACATTGTCGAGCCGAAGCTCGAGATAGCGCAGCATGTTTTCGCCGGTGACGCCCTGACGGCGGTTGGCTTCGGCGAAGAGGTTGCGGAACTGGCGCTCGGTGAGGCCGTAGGAGAAGCGGGCCTTCTGCTTCTCCTGGAGCTGGAGCAGGTATTCCGACACCGAGCCACGGCGACGGGAGCGGCCGTGCTCGCCGGGCGGGTAGGGGCGCTTGTCGAGAGCGACGGTCTCGCCCTTGGTGCCCCAGATGTTGGTGCCGAGGCGACGCGAGACGCGCGCCCTTGGTCCCGTGTAACGCGACATGTCAGGCCCTCCGGCGCTTGTTGAGACGGCAGCCGTTGTGTGGGATCGGGGTGCAGTCCTTGATTCCAGTGACCTCGATACCGGCCTGCTGGAGCGAGCGGATAGCGGTCTCGCGGCCAGAGCCGGGACCCTTCACCTGCACGTCGACCTTACGCACACCGTGCTCCATGGCTCGACGAGCAGCCTGCTCGGCAGCCATCTGGGCGGCAAACGGGGTGGACTTGCGTGAGCCCTTGAAGCCGACATTGCCGGCCGATGCCCACGCGATCACGTCGCCCTGCTGATCGGTGATCGAGATGATCGTGTTGTTGAACGAGCTCTTGATGTGAGCAACGCCGTGGGTGACGTTCTTGCGCTCGCGTTTGCGGGGCCGACGGCCACCTTCTGCTGGTTTGGCCATTACTTCGTGACCTTCTTCTTGCCGGCGACCGTCTTCTTCGGGCCTTTGCGGGTACGAGCGTTGGTGTGGGTGCGTTGACCACGCACGGGGAGGCCACGCCGATGGCGTATGCCTTGATAACAGCCGATCTCCATCTTGCGCTTGATGTCCTGGGACACCTCACGGCGAAGATCACCCTCGACCTGGAGGTCGGAGTCGATGTGGGCGCGAATGCGGGCGACCTCATCATCGGTGAGGTCGCGCACTCGCGTTGTCGGGTCGATGTCGGTGGATTCACAGACACGAGTGGCAACGGTGCGGCCGATGCCATAGATGTAAGTGAGGCTGATGCCCACCTGCTTTTCGCGCGGAATATCTACACCGCTAATGCGTGCCATTTCAGCCTTGCCTCTGCTTGTGACGCGGGTTTTCGCAGATGACCATGACACGGCCGCGGCGACGAATCACCTTGCACTTGTCACAGATCTTCTTGACGCTTGGTCGAACCTTCATTTTGCTCCCGACCGCTTTCGCGGTCGCTGTACTCTCGACTGAATCTCAGTCGTTCTTCCTCCCGGCTGAATTGCCGGAAGCTACTTGTAGCGATATGTGATACGACCTCGTTGGAGGTCGTAGGGGGTGAGCTCCACCTGGACACGATCTCCCGGCAGAATACGGATGTAGTGCATCCTCATCTTGCCGCTGATGTGCGCAAGGACTTTATGGCCGTTCTCCAACTCGACCCGAAACATGGCGTTCGGAAGCGACTCGTTGACGGTGCCCTCGAGCACGATCGCATCTTCTTTGGGCTTCGGCAGGGTGGAACCTCCTACAACGCGTCCGGCAGTGTTACCGCACGCGAAATGACCTGGGGCTCCCAGGCCAAGTGACTACGCTACAGGGCGCACCGGGGCCGACCAACCCGACCACGCACCATCAGTGAAGCCGATCGTCGATAGCGGCACTTACACGGTCGAAAACCTCTGATTCGGCACCCAGGCCATCGACCGTGACGAGCAGACCACGTTCGGCGAACCAGCCGAGAAGGGGCGCGGTTTGTTCCTCGTAGAGGCCAAGGCGACGCGAGATCGCCTCTTCGGTGTCGTCGGAACGACCCCGGGCCATCATCCGCTGGGTGACTTCCTGCACGGGCACATCGATATTGATCGCGATCGTGAGTCGGTGACCCAGATCGACGAGGATCTCTTCGAGTGCATCGGCCTGGTCGGCAGTACGCGGAAAGCCGTCGAGCAACACCCCGGTCTCTTCGATGTCGGCCTGGGCGAGACGCTCGGCGACGATACCGTTCATGATGTCGTCGCCGACGAGACCGCCGGCCTCCATGACCTCAAAAGCCTGCCTACCGAGCGCGGTGCCCGCGGCAACCGCGGCCCGCAGCATGTCGCCGGTGGAGATGTGAACGCAACCGTACGACTCGGCGATACGCAGCGACTGGGTACCTTTACCGGAGCCCTGCCGGCCGAGAATGGCCATCCGTAGCGCTCCCATGGCTACTTCAGGAAACCTTCGTAATTTCGCATCATCAGCTGGCTGTCGATCTGCTTCATCGTCTCGAGCGCGACGCCCGAAGCGATCAACAACGAAATCCCGCCGAAGGCGAACCCACCGGCGCCACCACCATGACCGCCACCGGTGCCGCCACCGGTATTGAGGGTGAAGTTGATGAGAATCGACGGAATCAGGGCGACGCCTGCGATGAACAGGGCCCCTGGGAACGTGATTCGCGAAAGGATACGAGCCAGGTAGCGCTCGGTCTGGGGGCCGGGCCTGATGCCGGGGATGAAGCCACCCTGCTTGCGGATGGTGTCGGCCTGCTTGGCGGGGTCGAAGCTGATGGCGGTGTAGAAGTAGGCAAAGCCCACGATCATCAAGCCGAAGAACAGCAGGTAGACGATGTCGGACGGATCGGCGAGATGGTCGTCGACCCAACGCTGAACGCTGCCGCCCACCCCTTCATTGGGGAGCGCTACCGCAATGAGGTTGGGGAGGTAGAGAACCGAGCTGGCGAAGATGATCGGGATGACGCCGGACTGGTTGACTTTCAGCGGGATGTAGGTGCTCTGGCCTCCGTACATGCGTCGACCGACTACCCGCTTGGCGAACTGAACGGGGATGCGGCGCTGGCCTTGCTCTACGAACACGATGGCCACGAGGAGCATCACCGCCACGATGATCAGGGCGACCAGAGCAGCCGTTCCATTCTCTGCCTGTACGAGAGCGCCCTGGGCCGGCAAGCTCGACACCACGCTCGTGAAGATCAGCAGGGACATGCCGTTGCCGATTCCTCGCTGGGTGATGAGCTCGCCCATCCACATCAACAGCGCCGTGCCGGCGGTGAGGGTGAGCACAACGATGAACACGGTCCAGGCGTTGAACTTGGGCAGCAGATCGAGGCTGCCGGCGCCAATCCCACCGTTGTGGAACAAGAAGGCGAAGCTCGTCGACTGCACCAGGGCAATCGTGATGGTCATGTAGCGGGTCCATTGGGTGATCTTGCGCTGACCGACCGCTCCCTGTTGCTGCCACTGCTCAATCTTGGGAATCACCACGCCGAGGATCTGCATGATGATCGACGACGTGATGTAGGGCATGATCCCCAGCGCGAACACCGCGAACTGGGTGAGCGCCCCTCCGGAGAACAGCTGCATGAAGCCGAGGATGCCGCCCTGGTTGGCCTGATCTCGAAGCTGCTGCACCGCCTCCACGTCGACGCCCGGAGCGGGCACGAACGCGCCGAGCCGGTAGACACCGATGATGAAAATGGTGAATAGGATCTTGCCCCGAAGGTCCGCGACCCGGAACATGTTCAGTACTCGAGTCAGCATGCTGCGGTCTCCTGTAAGGGGTCCGGTGACTAGCGGTTGGTGTGCTGGTTGAAGCTTCCGTGTGGCGGCCGACGGTCTCCCCACGGCAACGGAAGTTTCTCGACAGTACCGCCCGCGGCGGTGATAGCTGCTTCGGCCGACTTCGAGATGGCGTGAACCTTCAAGGTCACCGCGCTGGTGATTTCGCCACGACCGAGCACCTTGACCAGGGCACCCTTGTGCAGGAGGCCCTTCTCAAGAAGGGTCTCGGGGTTGACCTCCGAAAGCCCGGATTCGGTAATCGTGTCGAGGTTGATGGCCTGGTATTCGACGCGGAATGGGTTGGTGAAACCACGCAGCTTGGGGACCCGCCGCAAGAGGGGCATCTGGCCACCCTCGAAGCCGACAGCCACCGTGTTGCGGGCGCGCTGGCCCTTGGTGCCGCGACCGGCGGTCTTGCCACCCTTGCCGCCGATACCGCGAGCCTTGCGCTTACCACGCTTGTTCGACCCGTCGGTGGGCTGGAGATCGTGGATCTTGATCATTCGTCTGCCTCTTCTTCTACACGAACCAGATGAGGGACCCGGGCGATCATGCCGCGGATCTCCGGTCGGTCGGGAAGGGTGTTGGTGCGTCCGACCCCGCGGAGCCCGAGGGCTCGGAGGGTGCCACGCTGCTTCGGCTTGGTGCCAATCGCGCTGCGGACCTGTGTGATTTTCAGGGCCATCACGAATCCTCACCGGAGTCGGCGGCCTTGGTATCGCCGCGCTCGCTCTGCTGGTAGGCCTTCCAGAGTGCGGGAGGCAGGAATTCATCGGGCTCGAGGCCACGGAGACGCGCGACCTCGTCGGGGCGGCGCTGGCCCTTCAACCCGTTGATCGTTGCGCGGGCGACGTTGATGTGGTTGGCCGAGCCCAGCGACTTGCAGAGCACGTCGTGGATGCCAGCCTCTTCGAGGATGGCACGGGCGGCGCCACCGGCGATCACTCCGGTACCCGGAGCAGCAGGCTTGAGCATGACCCGACCCGCGCCGAGCTCGCCGATCGTTTCGTGAACGATCGTGGAACCGGCCATCGCTACCGAGAACAGGTTGCGGCGGGCCTCTTCGGTGCCCTTCTGGATGGCGAGGGGCACTTCCTTGGCCTTGCCGTAGCCGAGACCGACCTTGCCGGCACCGTCACCAATCACCACTAGTGCGGTGAACGAGAAGCGACGGCCGCCCTTGACGACCTTCGCCACACGGTTGATGTTGATGACGCGGGACTCGCGGAGGCCTTCGCCACCATCGCGTGGATTCGGTTCGCGTTCGTTGCGTTGGTATGCCATCAGAAATCCAGTCCTCCCTCACGGGCCGCATCGGCAAGTGCCGCGACCCGGCCGTGGTAGCGGAACCCACCACGATCAAACACCACTGCTTCAATTCCGGCGGCCTTGGCCCGTTCGGCCAGCAGTGCGCCGGCCTTCGTCGCCGCGTCGATATTGCCGTTGTTGTCGGAGCGCAGAGCGCCTTCGGTGGTTGACGCGGCAACAAGGGTGACCCCGTCGAGATCGTCGATCACCTGAGCCGAAATGTGCTTGTTGGAACGGAAGACCGCCAAGCGAGGACGATCTGGGGTACCACGCATCTTCTTGCGGACCCGACGGTGACGCCGGATGCGGTCCTCGCGACGCTTCTTTGCGGAAACAGCCATTACTTGGCCGCCTTTCCAGCTTTACGGATCACCCGTTCGCCGGCGTAGCGAATCCCCTTGCCCTTGTAGGGCTCGGGCTTGCGCCACTTGCGAATATCGGCCGCAACCTGGCCGACCAACTGCTTGTCGATGCCCTTGACGAAGATCTGGGTCTGGACCGGCACGTCGAACTCGATGCCTTCAGGGGCTTCGATGTTGACGGGGTGGCTGTAGCCGAGCGCCAGTTCGAGCTTGTTGGTGCCCTGGGCCGTGGCGCGGTAGCCGACACCCTGGATCTGGAGTTCCTTGACGAACCCCTCAGTGACACCGACCACCATGTTTTGGATCAGTGAACGTGAGAGGCCGTGGAACGACTTCGACTGGCTGGTGTCGTCGGGGCGCTCGACGATGAGGGTGTCCTCGTCGGTGCGCGCGGTGATGCCACCTGGGAGCTCGCGCTCCAGGGTGCCTCTGGAACCCTTGACGGTGACCTTGGTGCCATCGACGGACACCTCGACCCCGCTCGGGACGGTGATGGGGACACTGCCTACACGGCTCATGAACGCCTCCTCACCACACGAAGCAGAGGATCTCGCCGCCCATGCGGTTCTTCCTCGCTTCACGGTCGGACATCAGGCCCTTGTTGGTCGACACCACCGCTACACCGAGGCCACCCTGAACACGGGGGATCTCGGTGCGCTGACGGTAGATACGCAGACCGGGCTTGGACACACGCTTGAGACCGGAGATCACACGAGCCCTTTCGGGCGAGTACTTCATCTCGATCGTGAGCGTCCTACCGGGCTTGTCGCCGTTGTCGGTCTCTGCAAACGAGTGGATATAGCCCTCGCTCTTGAGAACGTCGGCCAGGGCCAACTTCTGTCTAGAAGAGGGCATGGTGACCTCATCGTGCATCGCAACATTGGCGTTGCGAATACGCGTGAGCATGTCGGAAATCGGATCAGTCATCGTCATCGTCGTGCTCCCCTCACCAGCTCGCCTTCTTCACGCCCGGCAATTCGCCGGCGTGGGCCATCTTTCGCAGACAGATTCGGCACAGGCCGAACTTGCGGTACACCGAATGCGGACGACCGCACCGGCGACACCTCGTGTAGGCGCGCACCTTGAACTTCGGTGTGCGCTGCTGCTTTTCTCTTAGTGCCTTTTTGGCCATGGGTCACTGCCCCTCGCGTCGGAACGGGAACCCGAACGCCGCGAGCAATGCACGCCCGTGGTCGTTGGTGGCCGCCGTGGTGACGATCGTGATGTCCATTCCCCGAGTGGTGCCGACCTTGTCGTAGTCGATTTCGGGAAACATGAGCTGTTCGGTGACACCGAACGTGTAATTGCCGTTGCCGTCGAACGACTGCGGCGAGAGTCCTCGGAAGTCGCGTATTCGCGGAATTGCCAAGGAGATGAGACGATCGAGGAATTCGTACATGCGGTCGCCTCGGAGGGTGACCTTGCAGCCGATGGCCTGGCCCTCACGCAGCTTGAAGCTGGCGAGTGATTTCTTGGCCCGGGTGATGACGGGCTTTTGGCCGGCGATGATCTCCATGTCGGCCTGGGCCCCTTCAAGGAGCTTGGCCTGAGCGACGGCCTCGCCGACACCCATGTTGAGGACGATCTTCTCGAGCTTGGGCACCAGCATGACGTTGGAGAGTTCGAGCTCGGCCTTCAGGGCGTCGCGTATCTCCTCGTTGTACCTGGTGCGGAAGCGAGGACTGAGTGTTGCGGTGGTCATCAGAGCTCGGCTCCCGTGCGCTTGCAGATGCGGACCTTGGTGCCGTCTTCGAGCAGCTTGTAGCCGACCCGGGTGGCCTTGCCGTCCTTGGGGCTCACCACCGCCACGTTGGACACATCCAGCGGCATCGCCTTGTCGATGATGCCGCCTTGCTGATCCTGGCGAGTGGGCGCCTGATGCTTCTTGGCCACGTTGATGCCCTCGACGATGACCGTTCCCTTCTCGGGAATGGCGCGCTCGACGACACCCTCGGCGCCACGGTCCTTGCCGGACAGCACGACGACGCGGTCGCCCTTGATGATCTTCATCTTTTTCTTCGCCATTACAGGACCTCCGGTGCCAACGACACGATCCGCATGAACTGCTTCTCGCGAAGCTCACGACCGACCGGGCCGAAGATGCGGGTGCCACGCGGCTGCATCTGATCGTTGATCAGCACGGCAGCGTTTTCATCGAACCGGATGTAGCTCCCGTCCGGTCGACGCTTTTCTTTCTTCACACGGACGACGACGCATTTGACGACATCGCCCTTCTTGACCTGGGCGCCGGGGATCGCGTCCTTCACCGTGGCAACGAAGATGTCGCCGATGGAGGCGTAACGACGCTTCGAACCGCCGAGGACCTTGATGCACAAGACCTCCTTGGCGCCCGAGTTGTCGGCGACCCGCAGCCGGGATTCCTGCTGGATCACTTCGCACGCTCCAGGACTTCCACCAGGCGCCAGCGCTTGTTCTTCGAGAGGGGCCGGGTCTCCTGCACCCGTACGCGGTCGCCCACGCCGAGGGTGTTTTCTTCATCATGGACGTGGAGGCGCTTGGCACGCTGCACGGTCTTGGCGTAGCGGCGATGGCGAACGCGGTCGGTGGCTTCGACCACTGCGGTCTTGTCCATCTTGTTCGACACGACGATGCCCTCACGGGTCTTACGCGCGTTGGGGCGGGTTGTTGCCTCGGTCATCAGCTGTCCTCTCCGCTCGCCGTGGCCGAAACTACGTCGGCATCGGCGATCTCGCGGGCCCGAAGCTCGGTGAGCATGCGGGCGATTTCCCTCTTGACCCCGGTGACCCGGGTCGGATTGTCGAGTTGGCCGGTTGCGAGCTGGAAGCGCAAGTTGAAGAGCTCTTCCTTCGCATCGGCAAGTTTCTCGATGATGTCGGTATCGCCGAGATCGATGAGGGCTTTGGCCTTGGCCATCAGAACCCCTCCTCACGACTCACGAAGCGGGCCTTGATGGGCAGCTTCTGGATGGCTCGGTCGATCGCCTCGTGAGCGATGACTTCGTCGCTGTAGGACAGCTCGAAAAGAACACGACCGGGACGAACCACAGCAACCCACTTCTCGGGGTTGCCCTTGCCCGAACCCATACGGGTTTCAGCCGGCTTGTTGGTGACCGGCTTGTCGGGGAAGACGTTGATCCACACCTTGCCGCCACGCTTGATATGGCGGGTCATGGCGATAAGGGCCGCTTCGATCTGGCGAGCGGTGATCCACCCGGGCTCGAGGGCCTGGATGCCGTAATCGCCATGAATGACCTCGGTGCGTCCCTTGGACATTCCCTTGGTGCGACCACGGTGGTGCTTGCGATGTTTGACCTTCTTGGGCATCAACATGACAAAAACCTCAGTCGTTCGCCCGGAAGTGCGGCGTCTCGCTGTGCTCGCGGGTGGATGCCTCGATGGCGTCCTCCTCGTCGAGGAGCTTCTCGAATTCGGGATCGGCTTCCTTGATGAGCGGTGCCGGCTCTTCTTCGACCTCGTTGTCGGCATCGGTCTCGACGGTGGCGACACGCTTGCGGGCCGCGGCACTCGAGACGATCTTGCGGGGCTTGGACTGGCCGGAGGTCTCGCCGGTCGCCATCGCCGCTTCGAGAGTGGCCTTGTCTTCAGTCTGGGTTTTGTAGGGCAGGATGTCGCCCTTGTAGAGCCAGACCTTCACGCCGATGCGTCCATAGGTGGTCTTGGCCTCACGGAAGCCGTAGTCGACGTCGGCACGAAGGGTGTGCAGAGGCACACGGCCCTCGCGGTACCACTCGGTACGGGCCATTTCCGACCCACCGAGGCGACCCGAGCACTGGACCCGGATGCCGAGGGCACCGGCCTTCTGTGCGTTCTGCACGGCGCGTTTCATGGCCCTGCGAAAGGCCACACGGCCGGCGAGCTGGTCGGCGATTCCTTGGGCGATCAGGGCAGCATCGAGCTCGGGCTGCTTGATCTCCTGGATGTTGAGCTGGACCTTCGGGTTGCCACTGATGGCGGTGAGTCCGGCGCGCAGGCGATCGGCCTCAGATCCGCGGCGACCGATGACGATCCCGGGGCGGGCGGTATGGACATCGACGCGCAGACGCTCGCGAGTGCGCTCCACCTCCACTCGGCTGATCGCCGCGTGGGGAAGCTCGGTGAGCAAGTAATCGCGGATCTTCCAATCCTCGATGACGTTGTCGGCATATTCCTCACGGTCGGCGAACCAGCGACTTTTCCAGTCGGTGGTGATGCCGAGGCGGAAGCCGTAGGGGTTGATCTTCTGTCCCATGTCTATTCTCCTGCGCCTTCATCGCTGTCGGCTGACTCATCAGGCTCGGTTTTGGTTCCGGCCTCGGTGAATCCGCCAGCCTCGGCAGCGTCGGTGGTGGCGAACCACACCTCGGCGATGGTGTTTTCGTACCAGCGCCCATCGGGCTGGTGGTACTTCATGGAATTGGCATTGCCCTTAATTGGATACCCGTCGGGCATTTCCTGGGGATCTTCGAGGGGGCCGTGACTGAGGGGGCCGAATGGCGATTCGTCGGCCACATCGACCGCACCATCGTCGTCGGAGTCGGCCGTCTCGGCGTCGTATTCGTCGTCGCCGGTATCGGTGAGGGCAGATTCGGTGGCGGCAACGATCTCCGCAGCTTTCTCCTCCACGCTCTTCTCGGGCTCTTCATGATCGTGGTCGTGATCATGCGCTTCGGCTTCGGCTTCGGCCGCCTCTTCACGTTCGCGCGACTGCTGGACGCGCTGGCGGCGTGCCTCGGCGGCCTGATTGCTCTGGCCCCTGCCGGTGGCTTCCTCGCGCTTCTGGAGGCGCTCGAGGGTGGCATCGTCGTAACGACTCACGATCACGGTGATGTGGCAGGTGCGCTTGCGAATCCGGGTGGCCCGGCCACGAGCACGCGGGCGCCAGCGCTTGAGCGTGGGGCCCTCATCGGCGTAGCAGGCCGATAAGTAGAGCTCTTCGGCGAGCTGATCATCGTTGTGTTCGGCGTTGGCGACAGCCGAATCGAGCACCTTGGCGATCTCGTGGGAGATGCCACGCTCGCTGAAGGCAAGGATCTCTGCGGCTTCGCCGTAGGACTTGCCGCGGATCAGGTCGAGAATCTCACGAGCCTTGTAGGCGGAGGTTCGGACGTAGCTCACCCGGGCGCGGGTGCCGGGACGCTCGTTGGTCTTGGGGCCGGACATCAGCGACGAGCTCCGCGTTCCTGACCCGCGTGGAACCGGAAGGTACGCGTGGGCGCGAACTCACCTAGCTTGTGACCGATCATCGACTCGGTGACGTACACCGGGACGTGTTTGCGGCCGTCATGAACGGCGAGGGTGTGGCCGATCATGTCGGGGATGATCGTGGACCGGCGAGACCAGGTCTTGATGACCTTTTTCTCTCCGGTCTCGTTGAGTGCGTCGACCTTCTTCAAGAGATGGTCGTCTACGAATGGGCCCTTTTTCAGGCTGCGCGGCATTGCAATTACCTCCGCGAACCGCGCGTCCGGCGACGGCGCACGATCAGCTTGTCGGATTCCTGGTTGACACGGCGGGTGCGGCCCTCGGGCTTGCCCCAAGGGGACACCGGGTGGCGTCCACCCGAGGTCTTACCTTCACCACCGCCGTGGGGGTGATCGACCGGGTTCATGACCACACCGCGGGACTGGGGCTTGACGCCCTTCCAGCGGTTGCGGCCGGCCTTGCCGATCTTGATCAGTTCGTGTTGGGCGTTGCCGACTTCACCGATGGTGGCGCGACAGTCGATCGGCACCCGGCGTCGTTCGGAGCTCGGGAGGCGCAGGGTGGCGAAGTCGCCCTCCTTGGCCACCAGCTGGATGGATGTACCGGCTGAGCGGCCCATCTTGGCGCCCGCGCCGGCCTTGAGCTCCACATTGTGGATGACCGTACCGACGGGGATGTAGCGGAGCTGGAGAGCGTTGCCGGGACGGATCTCGGCGTGCTGTCCGGAATCGAGCCTGTCGCCCACCTCGAGTGAACGAGGAGCGAGGATGTAGCGCTTCTCGCCGTCGTGGTAGTGGAGCAGGGCGATGTTGCAGGTGCGGTTCGGGTCGTATTCGATCGACGCAACCGTGGCCGGCACGCCGTCCTTGGTGCGAAGGAAGTCGATGACGCGGTATTGCTGCTTGTGACCGCCGCCACGATGGCGGGAAGTCTTGCGGCCGTAGTTGTTACGACCACCGGTTCTGGTCTTGGGAGCCAGCAGGCTCTTCTCCGGAGTGGTCGTTGTGATCTCGGAGAAATCGGCCGTGGTCTGGAATCGGCGACCCGGGCTCGTGGGCTTGCGCTTACGAATTGCCATGATCAGGCCTCGAACAGATCGATTGCGTCGCCCTCGACAAGGGTGACGAGAGCACGCTTCGTGTCGCTCTTGCTGCCCCAGCCGCCGCCGCGACGGTTGCGCTTGCGCTTGCCCTTGCGGTTGAGGGTGTTGACCTTCAGCACCGACACGTCGAAGAGGTTTTCGACTGCGTCACGAATCTCGGGCTTGGAGGCGCCCGGAGCAACAATGAACGTGTACACGTTCTGCTCGAGGAGCCCATAGGACTTCTCCGACACCACTGGCCGGATCAGGACATCACGGTGGTCTTTCACGACTCACCTCCGGGAAGGGTCTGCTCGGTGAACACCACGACATCGCTGTCGAGCACGTCGTAGGTGTTGAGTTCGCCAACGTGCAGGCAGTGCACGTCGGTGAGATTGCGGAAGCTCTTCCAGGCGTTGAGGTCGTCGTCGCCAAGAACCACCAACACCTTGCCCTCTGCGCCGACGGCGGCCAGAGCGGCGATGCCGTCCTTGGTCTTGGGCGCTTCGAACGACCACTGGTCGACCACGATGACGGCGCCTTCACTGGCCCGGTCGGACAGGGCCGAGTTGAGGGCGATCTTGATCATCTTCTTGGGTGTGCGCTGGCTGTAGTCGCGGGGCTTGGGGCCATGAGCGACTCCGCCACCGCGCCACTGGGGCGCACGCGTGCTGCCCGCACGGGCACGACCGGTGCCCTTCTGGCGCCATGGCTTCGCGCCGCCACCGGAGACCTCGCTGCGGGTGAGGGTGGAGTGGGTGCCGGCGCGCTTGGCGGCGAGTTGGGCGGTGACCACCTGATGCATCACCGACATGTTGGGCTCGATCCCGAACACCGTGTCGACGAGATCGGCGCTGCCGGCGTCCTTGCCAGCCTGGGTCTTGATCTTGACAGTGGTGTTGGCGGCCATGATCAGCTCCCCTTCACTGCGTCGCGGATGACGACCGTCGAGCCACGAGGGCCGGGGACAGCACCCTTGATCAGGAGAACTTCGGCCTCTGGATCAGCCTTGACAACTTCGAGATTCAGGGTGGTGACCTTGGTGCCGCCCATGCGACCCGGCATCTTCTTGCCCCTGAACACCCGGCTCGGCGTGGCGCACTGGCCGATCGCTCCCGGCTTGCGGTGGTTCTTGTGAGCGCCGTGGCTGGCGGGTGCACCACCGAAACCGTGACGCTTCATGGCGCCGGCGAAGCCCTTGCCTCTCGACACGGCGGTGACGTCGACCAGTTGTCCCTGTTCGAGAACATCGGCCCCGATTTCCTGGCCGACGGTGAATTCACTCACATCGTCGAGACGAAGTTCGACGAGCTTGCGCCCGGCGTCGACTCCTGCCTTGTCGAAGTGTCCGGACTCGGGCCGGTTGAGCTTCGTCGCATCCTTCACACCGAGTGTGACCTGGATGGCGCTGTAACCGTCGCTCTCAGGTGTCTTGACCTGAACGACACGGCACGGTGACACGCGCAGAACAGTGACCGGGACGATGCGGTTTTCCTCGTCCCAGACCTGCGTCATGCCGACCTTCTCGCCGACTATCGCCTTGGTGGCCATGGTTGCTTCCTGTGTCTGCCGTGGCATGAGCCGAAACTCACGCGAACGCTCCGCACAGGCGAGCCCGGCGGAGCGTTGGTTCGGTTTTGCCGTGTGGTTCCCGGAGGCCTTCACAGACGTCGATTACGGATACCCAGCGAACCGAGTACACGAAGGTGCAAGCGTAACCAGTGAATGGTGGGGAACCAACCGGTATCCCCGGCTGATTGGCCCCCTGGTTGTATGTTCCGCCCGATGGCGGCCGACGACTCCAACACTCCCGCCAGAGAGCCCGAAGCGGGCACCGACGATTCGGGTCCGATGATCATTCCGGGCGGAAGTCGTGTGCCGACCTGGGTGATCAAGTCGATCGTCTTGTTCTGGGTCGGTTGGGTTTTTGTCTATGTGGGCACCGGGGCGGTCCGAGAGCTCAGATCACTGCTCATCGTCGTGCTGATCTCGCTCTTTCTGTCTTTCGCCATCGAGCCGGTGGTGAACCGGCTCGAGGGGTGGGGAGTTCGTCGCGGCGTCGGCGTATGGCTCGTGTATCTCGGAATACTGATCGGCCTCGTTGCCTTCTCTGCCGCCATCGGCACCGCCCTCGCCACCCAGCTCGACAGTTTCATCGATGAGGCCCCTGCATATGTCGAAGACATGGAGGGCTGGCTCCAGGACAATGTGGATGAAGACATCGACCTCCAGCGCCTGAGCGACGAGTTCGTGGATGGCGGTGGCGTCTCCGACCTTGCCAGCCGATTCGCCGACGACGTCGTCAATCTCGGCACCACGATCATCAATGTGGTGTTTCAGGCCTTCACCGTGCTGTTGTTCGTGTTCTATCTGGTGGCCGAAGGCCCGAAGTTGAGGCGCACAGTGTGCTCCTTCCTCCAACCCGAGCGCCAGCGGGTGGTGCTCACGGTGTGGGACCTTGCCATCGAAAAGACCGGCAGCTACATCTACTCGAGGGGGATTCTCGCCGTCTTGTCGGCCATTGCCCACTGGGTAGCTTTCGCTATCATCGACGTGCCCTTCCCGGTGCCTCTGGCCATCTGGCTGGGAGTGATGTCCCAGTTCATTCCGGTGATCGGCACTTACATCGCCGGCGCACTCCCCTTGCTGGTGGCCCTGCTCGACGAGCCCAAGAAGGGCTTGGCCGTGCTGATCATGGTGTTTGTCTACCAGCAAGTCGAAAACTACGTCTTCGCCCCCAGGATCACCGCCCACACAATGGAGATCCATGTAGCGGTGGCGTTCGGGTCGGTTCTGGCCGGAGCCGCCCTGCTGGGGGTGGTGGGCGCCTTGTTGGCACTTCCGTTCGCGGCCACCGCCCAGGCCTTCATCTCGGGCTTCCGTCAACACCACGACGTCGAGGAAGACACCCTCACAGAGAGCGCCGAACGCCGGCATCGGCCGATCTAGGGGATTCGGGCGACTTCAGCTCAGCATGGCGGCGTCGTTGATCAGCTGACCCCGCCGTTCACGATCGGCGAGCAGGTTGGTGACGAAGACCGCGGCCTCGGTCCGGCCGTTCGTTTCAGCAGGAATCCAGAAGCATCGGCGCGAATGGCCGACAACAACACGTCGTCGTTGGAGTACGACGTCAAGATGAGGCAGGCGACGGAAGGGACGCGTTCCTTCACACCGCGGCAAACGTCGAGGCCGTCACCGTCGGGAAGCATCAGGTCCACCAGGGCCACATCCGGCCTGGTCGCTTCGATCCGCCGCAAGCCTTCGGTCGCCGTACCGGCCTCGCCACAGATCTCGATGTCGTCCTCGAGCCCGCGACCCAAGTTCGCCACGGCCATGGGTCCTGGCGGCGATGGGCCGTTGGGCCCAGGCCGGTGTCAGTTCTCTGCTTGTTCCTCGTGCAGAGGGGCAAAGAAGGCGCGATTGTCGGCCAACAACTCGAACACGGTCTTGTCGCAGGGCGGTAGTTCGAGATCGGACCTGCCGATCGGCTCCACCCGGTCGCCCCACCGCATCACCGTGGTTCCCCACGTGAGCCCGCCTCCGAAGGCGGTCTGCGCAACGATCGAGTTCGGCTCGATCCGCCCCTGATCGACCGCATCCGCAAGCGCCATCGGAATCGACGCTGCCGAGGTGTTGCCGTGGGTGGCAATGTTGAGCATCACCTTCTCGGGCGGAACACCGAGCCGGCGCATCACCGAGTCGATGATCCGCAGGTTGGCCTGATGGGGCACCACCAGGTCGACATCGTCGATACCCAGCCCGGCCCGGGCGAGGGCGCGGCGCACCGATCCTTCCATGCCCCGTACAGCCAGCTTGAACACTGCCTGGCCCTCGAAGTGGAGCCGGCACTCGCTCGGCTCTCTGTGATGTGACAGTTCACCGGCGGTGCCCAGCGTGGGGATCACCATTGTTCTGCCCGCCACACCATCGGCACCGATATCGCTGGCCAGGACTCCGTCGCCGGCTGTGGAAGCCTCATACACACCGGCGCCGGCGCCGTCTCCGAACAAGATGCACTGGGCCCGGTCGTGGTAGTCCATCACGAAGTGCAGCTTTTCGGCACCGATCAAGAGCACTCGATCGGCGATCCCCGCCTCGATCATCGAAGCAACGATCGCACTCCCGTAGACCCATCCACTGCATGCCGCGTTGAGATCGAACGCTGCCGCGTTCACGGCCCCCAACCGCTCCTGGAGGTAGCACGCTTGACTAGGACACGTGATCTCCGGCGTCACCGTGGCCACCACGAGCAGGTCGATGTCGGTCACCTCGAGACCGGCCGCGGCCAACGCTCTGTGGGCCGCCACCTCGGCCAGATCGGTGACCTCCACATGGGAGATCCCGCGCTCGCTTATGCCGGTTCGAGCCAGGATCCACTCGTCGGCGGTATCAACGAGTTGTTCCAGATCGGCATTGGTCAGCTTGACGGGCGGGACGCACTTACCCCAGCCCGTGATCGACGCGCGTCGCTTCACGATTACCCCCGAAGACTCAAACACCAGTGTAGGAAAACCGCAGGTTTCATGCCCGTCCGAGCCGATCAAAGACGTTCGACCCTGTCTGCTCGATCCCCCGATCGTCATCGTTCAAGGTATGAACGACAGCACTGGTCGATGGAAAGTTGCAGCCGGAGCAATCCTGATTCAAGTGTCGTTGGGCGCCATCTACGCCTGGTCGGTTTTCACGCCCGATCTGCGCGATGCCGGATGGTCGAAGGTCGAAACCCAGATCGTCTTTTCGGTGGGACTGGCAAGCTTCGCTCTCGTCATGGTCTATGCCGGCCGGAGACTCACCACCTGGGGCCCGCGGCGACTGGCCCTGTCGGGTGGCTTGGTCCTCTGCGGCGGTTACGCGGTCGCGAGCCTCGGGGGAGGAACGAACTTCACCGCGGTGTTGCTCGGGGTCGGCCTCGTCGGCGGGAGCGGTATCGGCCTCGCCTATGTGGTGCCGATCGCCGTGGGCATGCGCTGGTTCCCCGACCACAAGGGCATGATCACCGGTGTTGCCGTGGCCGGCTTCGGTTTTGGGGCGATGGGATGGATCAAGGTCGCCGGCACGTGGGGTGAGCTGATCGACCGGGTCGGACTCGACGGCACCTTCCTCAGCTACGGCATCGCATTCGCCGTTCTCATCTCACTCGGCAGCCTCACCATGAAGATGCCCCCGAAGGGCTGGCGGCCCGAGGGCTTCACCCCACCTGTGGCTGTCGGAGCCGGGGGTGAGGACTTCACCACTCGTGAGATGATCCGGACCCCTCAGTTTCATCTGATCTCGCTCACCTTCATGGTCAGCGCCGGCGCCGGCCTGATGGCCATCGGCCTGATGAAGCTCTACCCCGTCGAAGCCCTGACCGATGGCGGCATGCTCGAGGATCGCGCCGATGCAATCGCCGGTACCGCCATGGCGGTGTTCTTCAGCCTCGCCAACGGCATCGGCCGTCTCGCCTGGGGCACCATCAGCGACCTGTTCGGGCGCAAGCGGTCGGTCGTAGCGATGGCCGCCTCCCAGGGCATCTTTTTGATCATGTTCACCTCGATGGCCGGCAACGAATACACCCTCTATCTCGCGGCGGCCCTGATCGGCTTCAACTTCGGCGGCAACTTCGCCCTGTTCCCCGCCCTCACCGCCGACGAGTTCGGCAACACCAGTATCGCCGGCAACTACCCATGGGTTT
>CAXMSE010000015.1:0-50648 GCA_964196195.1 uncultured Gammaproteobacteria bacterium
CATCAGGGCAATATCGCGTGGCCGAACACCCCGTGGTGATCGCCTCTGCCTTGATGGCCTCGATGCTCCCTTCGTGGGTGTTTCCGTCGTCGTCGGTGAAGGAACCACCCGGGGCGAGGGTGCCCGCAGCCGCCGGTGAGATGGTGTTGGTAGCAGCGGCAGCCAGGGCGAACGCGATGGCGACGATTCGAATCCGGTTGGACATGATCATCCTTGGAATCGGTCCGCGCTGCCCGCGACTTTACCCACCGGCGATGACGGCTACTGTTCGCTCGATGGTGAAAGCAGCGGTCTGTCGTGAGTTCGGCGCCCCCCTGTCGATCGAGGAGATTGTGGTGGCGGCCCCGGGCCCCAGTGAAGTGCGCGTCGACATGAAGGCCTGCGCCATCTGCCACTCCGACATCATGTTGGCCGACGGCGCCTGGGGCGGAATCCTGCCTGCGGTCTACGGCCACGAGGCCGCCGGTGTCGTGGAGTCGATCGGCGAAGGCGTCGACGCGGTGGCGGTGGGAGATCGGGTGGTGATCTCGCTGATTCGATCCTGCGGGAGCTGTCACAACTGCGCCCGAGGAATCCACACCTCCTGTACCGGCCATTTTGCCATCGACGATCGGAGCCCACTGAGCACCGCCGACGGCGAGCCGCTCACCCACGGCCTTCACACCGCCACCTTTGCGGAGAAGGCGGTCGTGCATTCATCCCAGGTGGCGGTGGTCCCCCCCGATATCGATTGGGCGAGCGCGTGTCTTCTCGGGTGTGGAGTGATCACCGGTGTCGGTGCGGTCACCAGCACGGCCCGGGTGGAGGCCGGCAGCCATGTTGTGGTTATCGGATGTGGTGGAGTGGGGATCAACTCTCTTCAAGGAGCGGCGATAGCGGGTGCCCGCTCGGTGATCGCAGTCGACCTCGAGCCGGCCAAGCGTGAAGGGGCCCGGGAGTTCGGGGCCACCGACACGGTGGACGGAGCCGCCATCGACATGGTCGAACAGGTGATGGCGATCACCGGCGGCTGGGGTGCCGACTATGTCTTCGTCACGGTCGGAGCGAAGGCGGCCCTCGAGCAGGCGCCGTCGCTGCTAGCCCCCGGAGGCGCAGCGGTGATCGTGGGCATGACCCCCAACGGTGTGACGGCCGACATCGACACCACGGCGCTGGCCGATGCCAGCCAGAGGATGCTCGGATCCAAGATGGGATCGGGTCGTCTGGCCACCGACATTCCCCGGCTCGTCGGTCTCTATCAACAGGGCCGGCTCAAGCTCGATGAGCTGGTGAGCCACACCTACCGCCTCGAACAGATCAACGAGGCCGTGGAGTCGGCCCGCACGGGTGTTGCCCGTCGCAACGTGGTGGTATTCGATGACTGAACGGTTCACCAACACCCTCTCCGGGAGATGCCAGTGAAGATTGCCTCGTTCGAGACCTTCGTTGTGGCCAACCCTCCGCCCCATTTCGGCGGGCGCTACTTCATCTTCGTGAAACTCGTCAGCGACGACGGCATCGTCGGCTACGGGGAGATCTACACCGCCACCTTCAGCGCCGACGTGGTGGCCCGCATGGCGCAAGACGTCTGCGAGCGGTGGGTGGTGGGCAGCGACCCCTTCCACATCGAGAGGCTCTGGCGCAGGGTCTACGGGTCGGGATACACCCTGCGTCCCGACATCTCCCTCGGCTCGGTGCTCAGCGGCATCGAAACCGCCTGTTGGGACATCATCGGCAAAGCTGTCGGCAAGCCGGTCTACGAGTTGCTCGGGGGTCGCGTTCACGACCGGCTCCGCAGCTACACCTACCTTTATCCCGATCCGACCGCCTCCGACGATGCCGCGGTCTACACCGATCCTCGTGTCGCGGCAGAGGCTGCAGTGAAGGAGGTGGAGCGCGGGTTCACGGCGGTGAAGTTCGACCCCGCCGGCCCATACACCGTGTACGACGGCCACATGCCAACGCTCGAGGCTCTGGATCGCAGCGAGCAGTTCGTGAAGCTCATTCGTGAGGCAGTGGGTTCCCGGGCCGATCTCCTCTTCGGCACCCATGGCCAATTCACCGCGGCCGGAGCGATCCGGTTGGCCAAGCGACTCGAGCCCTACGACCCACTCTGGTTCGAGGAGCCGACCCCTCCCGAAAACGTCGAGGAGATGGCGAAAGTGGCGAGGGGTACGTCGATTCCGGTGGCCACCGGTGAACGGCTCACCACCAAGCATGAGTTCCATCGGGTGTTGGAGGCCGGCGCGGCGGCGATCTTGCAGCCCGCGCTCGGGCGCAGCGGCGGGATCCTCGAGACCAAGAAGATCGCCGCGATCGCTGAGGTCTACTACGCCCAGATAGCCCCCCATCTCTACTGCGGACCCATAGAGGCCCTGGCCAACATCCAGCTCGCCACCTGCATCCCAAACTTTTTGATTCTCGAATCGATCCAGGATTTCGGCGGCTTCTACGCCGAGCTGCTCACCACCCCGATCGAGTGGGACGACGGCTATGTCGTGCCTTCACGGGAGCCGGGCATCGGCAGCGCCCTCGACGAAGAGGTGGCCCGGGCCAACCCGTGGACCGGCACTGAGCTACATCTCGAAATGAAATCCGACCCGGAAGTGCCGTGATGCCAGCCAACGCGATCCCACACGTTCCCCTCGCCCACCTGCCCACGCCACTGGAGCCGATGACCTCACTCTCTCGAGTTTTGGGCGGGCCCCACCTGTGGGTGAAACGCGACGACGCCACCGGGCTGGCGATGGGGGGCAACAAGGCGCGCAAGCTCGAATACCTGATCGCCGATGCCGTCGAGCAGGAGGCCGACGTGATCCTCACCACCGGCGCTACCCAGAGCAACCACTGTCGCCAGACAGCGGCGGCGGCCGCCCGTGTCGGGCTCGGGTGTGAGCTGCTGATCGAGCACCGGTTCCCCGATTGGGGAGTCGAGTACCAGGCCGGCGGCAACATCCTTCTCGATCACCTCCTCGGTGCCAGAGTGATCGACCTCGAGGCTGGTGCCGACCGCGACTCGGCCCTCGCTGCCCGAGCCGCGGAATTGGCGGCCGCTGGTCGCACGCCTTACGTGATCCCGCTGGGTGGCTCGTCGGTGATTGGAGCGATGGGCTACCGCACCGCGGCGGTGGAGACGCTTCGCCAGGCTGATGAGCGCGGTTTCGAGATTCGCGAGATAGTCCACGCCACGGCCAGCGGCGGCACCCAGGCCGGGTTGGTGGCGGGGCTCGCCATTCGTCGCTCGGCCGTCGGCGTCTACGGAATCAGCGCCGGTGCACCGTCGGACTATCTCACCCCCATCGTGCACGAGCTGGCCCAGGGAGTTATCGAGCGGGTGGGGCTCGACCGCACCATCGCGCCCGAGGCCGTGATCGTCGACGACTACTATGTCGGTGATGAGTACGGGATGCCCACCCAGGCGATGCGTGAGGCAGTGAAGTTGGTGGCTGCCACCGAGGGGATCCTGCTCGACCCCGTCTACTCGGGGAAGGCCATGTCGGGCCTCATCGAGCTGGCCCGTCGGGGCCGATGGGGTCCCGACGATCATGTGGTGTTCGTACACACCGGTGGCACACCGGCACTGTTCGGTTACCGCGAAACCTTCGCCTAGGCGTCGACTGGTCTCATCAAGCGGGACGCGGGCGCCAAAACGACGAACGTGGGACCCCTTCTGATCCCATGTTCGTTCGAACCGCCCGAATCGGACCGAGCCGAGCGGACTCTCGTCGACGAATGGACACCCCCGGCCAACCCGAGAGACCCCTTCCTCCCCGTCGACATCGGCCACTAGGCATGGGGATGGCACTGGCCCGATAGTCCTCAGCTCATTGTCGTGAGCAAGGCCTCGATCACCCGGGCCACACCATCGTCGATGTTGGATGGTGCCTGCTCGTCGGCCGCGTCGCTCACCATCGGCAAGGCGTTGCCCATTGCGACCCCCCGGCCGGCCCAGCCCAGCATGGTGAGATCGTTCTGGTTGTCGCCGAACGCGATCACCTCGTGGGCGGTGATGCCGAGCTGATCACACAAGCGTGAGAGGGCCGCGCCCTTGTCGGCCCCCTCGGGGGTGACCTCCACGAACGGCGCACCCGAAGTGGTGACGTTGTGGCCGGGTTCGAGATGGGGCCCGAGTCGACTCACCAGATCGACGGTGGTGAGCTCGGGGTGAGCTACGAACAGCTTCCCGATGTCGGTGAGGGTGGCGGGATCATCGATGGCCCCCGTCCGAGGCTTGCCTTCCAGGTTGAACGGGCTCAACTCCTGGAATCGTGTATCCCAGAGGAGTCCTTCGGCCGTCTCGAACCCGAGGCCGACGTTGCCGAGCTGGTTACGAATGCCGTCGATCATGGTGAGGACGGTGGGGGTGGGGAAGGTGAGTCGTTCCTCGATGAGCCCGCTGGCGTAGTTGTAGCGGTGGCCGCCGTTGGAGCCGATGAACCATTGGAGCTCAGCGCCGTTGGAGATCGCCTGGGCCGCAGCCGAGAAATGACTACGCCCGGTGACTGCCACGGCAGTGATGCCAACCGCTCGAGCCGCGTTGATTGCCGCGACGTTGCGGGGCGACGGCACATGATCGGGACCGAAGAAGGTGCCGTCGAGATCGGTGGCGATGAGTCGGATGGTCATGGCACGAGGTGGTGGAGAGGGTTGGCTGCTTCGAGAGTGGCGGCGATCTGGAGCAGGCGGTGCTCCTCGCCGACCGGAGCCACCAGCTGCAGACCCACCGGCAACCCGTCGCGGGTGAATCCAGCGGGAATCGACATGGCGGGGCAGCCGGTCGGAGTGATGATGCAGCAGGCGGTCATCCATTCGAGATAGTCGCTCATGGCATGGCCGTCGATCTCGGTGGGGTACTCCCACTCCGCTGGGAAGGGTGCAACCTGGGCGGTGGGGAGGGCGATCACATCGTGATCGCGAAAGCAGCGGGTCATCTCCATGTGCAAGCCAGCCCTGAGGCGTTCGGCTTGTATTACATCTTCGAGATCGAGCGACATGCCGTACTCGATGTTGGCGACCACCGTGTCCTTGATCAGTGTCCATGATTCGCGCGGGACCCGGGTGCCGAGATCTCGGTACTGGAGCCCCCGCAGCACCCGAAAAACCGTCATCGCATCACTGAAGTCGATTTGGACGTCGGTCAGGGCTCCACCGTGGTCGATGATACGCGACGCCGCAGCGCGACAGATCTCCATTGTCTCGGGCTCGGCCACGAACTCTCCACAGTCGCCCGCCCAACCGACACGAACTTCGCCGGCGGGCTGGATCGGCGAACCGATCCGAGGATCGAGAGGGGAGGAGAGAGGATCGCGGGGGTCGGCAGCGCCCAGGACCGAGAGCAGCAGGGAGGTGTCGTCGACGGTGCGGGCCATGGGTCCCGGTACCCCGAGTCGCACGAGGTGGGTGGACCGCTCCACTGGGACCGCAACCCTGCCGATCCCGGGCCTCAGGCCCACCACATTGCAGAATCCCGCGGGGTTGCGTAGAGAGCCGCCGAAGTCGCTGCCGTCTGCGATCGGCACCATACGGGCCGCCAGCGCCGCCGCCGCCCCACCGCTGCTACCGCCGGCACTGCGATCGAGGTTCCAGGGATTTCGGGTGAGGCCGTAGACAGGGTTGAAGGTGTGGGAGCCCGTCCCGAACTCGGGCGTGTTGGTCTTGCCGATGATGATCGCCCCAGCCGCCCTCAAGCGAGCCGCGATGAATCCGTCGGCTGGGGCCGGCCGGTCGGATGTGACGAGCGAACCGGCCCGCGTAGGCAGCCCGGCCACGTCCTGGAGGTCCTTCACCGCAACCGGGAGGCCGTGCAGTGGCCCGGCGACTTCGCCGGCATCGGCGGTGTCGGCGTCGGCCAACACCTCTTCACGAGAGCGGGCCGCGATTATCGCGTTGACGGCTGGGTTCACGTCGTCGATCTGGTCGAGGTGGGCCGTCACCACTTCTCGAGCCGAGACCTCGCGGTCGCGCACCATGGCGGCGAGCTCGCGGGCGGTTCTGTCGATGAGACGGCCGGTCATCGAACAGCTCAGGTCATCCCACCGTCTTCGCGGATGAAGACGGGCTGATCTACCGTCGACCGCTCGCGGTCGTACCGATAGCCCATGGCGGTGAATCCCTTGAGCCCCGACACCGACTTGATCCGGTCGCGGATGATCCACCCAGCCATCGCGCCGCGGGCCCGTTTCGCGAAGAAGCTGACGATCTTGTAGTCGCCACCATCCTTGGAATCGAGGAATACCGGGCTCACCACGCGGCCGTCGATTCGGGTTGAGTCGACCGCCCCGAAGTACTCGTTGGAGGCGAGGTTGATGAGTGCCTTCGTGCCGGGACTGGCCGCGAGGTCGGTGTTGATCGCGTCGGTGATGTGACAACCCCAGAAACCGTAGAGATCCTTGCCCCGGTTGGTGATGAGCGAGCTGCCCATCTCGAGTCGATAGGCCTGCATCAGATCGAGCGGGCGGAGCACCCCGTAGAGCCCCGAAAGAATTCGCAGGGTCTTCTGGGCCTGGGTGTAGTCGCGCTCATCGAAGGTGCCGCGGGGATCCATGCCGATGTAGACATCGCCGGTGAACGCGAGGAGGGCCGGCCTCGCATTCGCGGTGGTGAACGGTGTTTCCCAGTCTTGGAAGCGTTCATGGTTGAGTTCACCGAGAGATTCGGACACTCGCATCATCTTGGAGATGTCGCGCGGTGATTTCTTCGCCATGCTGGCGACGAGTTCGCGGGAGTGCTCGAGCATTCGAGGCTCGGAATGTTTTCTGGTGGGTAGCGGCGACTCGTAATCGAGCGATTTTGCGGGTGAAACGACGATCAGCACCCCACTGGTTTATCTGCTCGGGCCGAGCATTGCTCCTGCATGCGGTAGGGGTGGGCGCGCATTGAGGCCTTCGGCCAGGCTGAGGGCGCAGACGTACTGGGCGAGTGCGGCTGCGTCGGGGCCGACTATCTCGACCCGCCGTTCGGCGGCGATGTCCCAGGACGAAACACCGGTGGTGAGCCTGCGGTATTCACCCAGGGGATCGCCGTACGACATCGGCATGTACATCTGGTTGTAGACCGTGAAGGCGGTGGCGCCTGCCCTTACAGTTGCCGCACTCTTACTACGAAGGATTCACTGTGATGCCGGATCATCGCGTTGCCACCCGCGCCGACTTCGAAGCCGCCAGAGAGGAGCTGCTCGAGGCCGAAAAGAATCTCACCCGCCTCCACGACGACGTCGCGCGGAAACGCCGCGACCTGCCATGGGTGCGTGTCGACACCGGCTATCTGTTCGAGACCGAGAGCGGACCGCGATGGCTTGCCTACCTGTTCGGTGAGCACAGCCAGCTCATCGTGTGGCACTTCATGTTCGGCCACGACTGGGACGAGGGTTGTCCGAGCTGCTCTTTCTGGGCGGACGGGTACGACGGCGTTCTCTCCCACCTGGCTGCTCGCGACGTCGCGCTCGTCGCCGTGTCGACAGCGCCGCTTGACCGTCTACTCGACTACCGCCAACGGATGGGCTGGGCATTCCCATGGGTGTCGTCGGGGGGAACGTCGTTCAACCGTGATTTCGAGGTCGCGGGCTCGGATCGCTACAACTATCGCCCCAGCGACGAGCCCATCGGCGAGCTGCCAGGGTTCAGCGTGTTCGCGCGCGAGGGCAACGAGGTCTTCCACACTTACTCGGCCTACTCGCGCGGACTCGACATCTTCAACAACGCTTACCAGATGCTCGACATGGTGCCGAAGGGACGCGACGAAGACGAGCTGCCGTGGAGCATGGCCTGGCTGCGTCGCCACGATCAGTACGAAGCCTGACGTGGTGGCCGTCGCCAATCGCGGCAAGCACGAATCGTGGCCGACGGACTCCCTTCACCAAGTCACTGGCGTCACCGCCGCAGTGAACCGATCGGGCCCTCTGACGCGACAGTGTTGGTGATGGACCTGGAATCGGCCTCCGACGCAGACCTCATCGCCGCTGTGGCGATGAAGGATCGCGGGGCGTTGCGGGTCCTGCACGAACGCCACACCCCGTGGCTGCTGGCCCGTCTGCGGCGGCGGTGCGGTGACAGCGATGTGGTCGCCGAAGCCGTTCAGGACACCTGGGTGGCGGTGTGGAAGTCGCCGGGTTGGGACGGACGCGGGGAGGTGGGCGCGTGGCTGTGGGGAATCGGAATCCGGCGCCTGATCGGAGTACAGCGTCGCCGCAACCGCTGGGCTCCGGCGATCGATCGAGCCACTGACGAGACCGTGATTTCGGCCGAGGATCGTGTGCTGTTGGGTGTCGAGCACGGCGATCTTGCCGGGGCGCTCGCATCGCTGTCGCCAGAACTACGGGCAGTCGTCCAGGCGACGATCTTGGATGGGCTCACGACGAAGGAGGCGGGCATGTTGCTGGGGATCCCCCGGGGAACGGTCAAGTCTCGAATGTCGCGGGCCCGCATCGAATTGAGAGGAGCACTGGCATGAGCGAATGGCACATACCCGATGAGCTGATCCGACGTTTCGCGACCGACCCGGGTGAAGTCGGCGAGGTGACGGCGGCGTCGATCGAGCAACACCTGACGGCCTGTCGGACATGTCAGGCCGGCCTTGCTCAGCTCTCGTCACGCTCGGAGCTGGATCTGGTCTGGGCCGAGGTCGCCGATCGTACGGATCGGGCTGGGTCCGGCTTCAGTGAACGGCTGTTGCACCGGCTCGGCATCGAGTCGGCTTCCGCTCGACTGCTGGCGGCCACCGCTGCGCTGCGGGCCGGCGCAATCCTCGCAGTTTCTTTCATCGTGGCTGCAGTGGTGTTCGTCAGCCGGGCGGCCGACACGGGTGACGTGTTTCTGGTGCTCGCTCCGATCGTCCCGACCGGCTTGGTCGCCTTGAGCTTCGCTCCTGGCGCCGACCCCGCCGGTGAGTGTGGATTGGCCACGCCGATGTTCGGGTTCAGGCTGCTTGTGCGTCGAGTGTTTGCCGTCGAGGCGGTTGCGCTTCTTGTTCTGGCCATCGGTTCGCTCTTTGTCCCGATCGACGGGCTGAGAGCGTTGGGGTGGCTGCTCCCTTCCCTGGCGCTGTCGCTGGGAACGCTGGCCGGTGCTGCGCGGTGGTCGGCACCGGATGTCTCGGCCGGAGTGATGACGGCGTGGATCACTGCGGTGCTTCTCGCCTCCTCGGCCGAGGAGGGCAGCGCCATCGGCGAGTCCGTGGTGTTTGACCCGGCCGGTCAGATCGTGCTCGCGCTCATGGCTGTCGGCGCCGCTGTGTCGATCGCCCTCAATCGTCAAACCCTTCTACAGGAGGTCAAATCATGACATCGACAACCACGGTGCGAGGATTGGTCAAGCAGTTCGGGTCGACGGTCGCGGTCGATGGTGTCGATCTGGATCTCGGCCCCGGAGTGACCGGTCTGCTCGGCCCGAACGGGGCCGGCAAGTCGACGCTGATGAGGATGCTGGCGACGGTGGCGGCCCCGGACCGAGGTGAGATCTCGGTCTTCGGACACGACCCGGCGACTTCGGGTGGTCGGCTCGAGATCCGCCGGCGCCTCGGCTATCAACCGCAGGAGCCGGGGTTTCATCAGCACTTCAGCTGTTTCCAGTTCGTTGATTACGTCGCGATCCTCAAGGAGTGGACCAACCGGCGCGAACGTCACGACGAGGTCCGCCGGGTGCTGGGTCTGGTCGGGCTGGCCGACGTGTCGAACCGCAAGGTCAGCCAACTCTCGGGCGGCATGAAACGGCGGCTGGCGATCGCCCAGGTCATGCTCGGCTCTCCCGATCTCCTGATCCTCGACGAGCCGACCGCCGGCCTCGACCCGGAACAGCGCCTTCGTTTCCGGGAGTTGCTCGGATCGGCGGCGTCCGGAGCCACGGTGCTGTTGTCGACCCATCAAACCGATGATGTGGCCGCCCTTTGCGGGCGGGTTGTGGTCATGCTCGCGGGCAGTGTGCGCTTCGATGGTCGCCCCTCCGAGCTCGCTGCTCGTGCAGACGGGAGCGTGTGGCTGGCCGACGAACGCGACGAGCGAGCGTCCCTCGGATGGGTGGGCGGCGACGGTCGTTGGCGAAACATCGGCGATCCTCCGGCCGGGACGGCCACGGTGGAACCCACCATCGAGGACGGGTATCTCGTGCTGACCGGGGCCGGTCGCCCGGTGACGGAGTCGGCCACATGAACTGGGACCGGATTGTTGCGCCCATCGGTACGGTGTTGGTGCCGGTCGGATTGGTGTTGGCGGTGTATGGGCAGGGTCTCCCCGCGCTCGCCGTGTTGGTTCTCTTCGCGGGAGTTCTTCTCGTATTCCGACGGCGGGGGCGACGCCGGCAAGGCGATCTTGATTGGGGTGTTTCCACCGGCGCGGCGAGCCCCGCCGCCGAACCGGCTCGAGGTTCGGTCGCGGTGGCGCTTGCTCCGGTGGAGATCCGGGAGCTTCTGTTGAGTCCCTTGTTCGCGGCGGGCGCCGGGTTCTGTGTCTTGTTCGGCTCGATCGCCGTAGACGGGTTCGAGCGCAGCTGGTGGCTCTCGGCCGGGCTCCTGCCCCTCATGATCCACCCCTTTTGTGGCCTGACGATCGTGGCGACGCACCGCAACGTCACCCGAGCGCAGCGCGACGGCGCGGAGGAACTGTTCGCCACCTGCCCCGGTGACATCACCAATCGCACTTCCGGCCATCTCCTGACCGCGGTGGTGCCCGTGGTCGTCGGAGCAGTCTTCGTGCTCGGCACGCTCGTGGGCGCGGCGGTGGTCCTCGACAACATCTACGGCCCCATCGATGATCGGGTTGTCGGAGACGTGTTCATGGCCGCTGTCCTGCTTCCCGCCGGGGCAGTCGCACTCGGCGTGTTGCTGGGCCGCCGGGCCAAGTTTGCGCTCGCCCCCTACATAGCCCTTGCTGTCATTGCGATTCTCAACATCGAGATGACCGGTCGGGGTCTCGACGGCCGCGGCTGGCTCTCCACGGGTATTCCGTCGATCTCCGCCGACATCATCTACTTCGAACCTCCGGTCGTCGGTCGACTCCTGTGGGTCGCCGGCCTCGGCATCATCGTCGGCAGCCTCGCGTTGGCAACCCGGGGTCGAAGCGCCACCACCCTTGCTGTCTCCACCGGACTGGTGATAGCGGTCGTCGGGCTCGTGGTCACCGTACGTCCCCTCAGCGATGCGACTGTCGACCGGCTCACCGAATATGTGATCGCCCCCGATGCGCACGAGATCTGCCAGACACTCACCCCCGACGTCGAGGTCTGTGCGTTGCGTCCCTACCGAGACCATGGCGCAAACCTGGCAGAGCATCTCCAACCGGTGGCCGATGCCATCCCGATCACGCTCTCGACGCCGATCAAGGCCCGACTGCTCGCCGGTGACGCCATCGATCAGCTACCGAGCCAGGTTCAGCAGCAGCTCGTCCCGACCCCCTACCCGCCGGGATCGGTGGAGATGCCCTTCGGCCACCTGGACGGCAGCTTCGATGCGGCTCGGTTTGTCCTGGGTGCCGCCGCCGTGGGTATCCCCACCGGAAGCGAGGCACCGCAGAACGTCCTCGTCGACGGTCAGGCGCGCGGCGTGGCCGCCTTGTGGCTTGCCCTTTCCGGCCTGGACCGGGAGGCCGCGCTGGACCTGCTCGAGCCGGATGAATACGGCGAGAACAGTGCCTCGGGGCGAGCTGACATCTGGCCCGCAACCTGTGGCGCCGACATCCAATGGGCTCCCCAGGATCTTGTGGCGGCGCGATCCATGGTCGGGATCGACCGCGACCGCGTCGACGGGGTTCTCGCCTCCGACTGGCCCCGCTGGACGTCGCCCGACACCACGACAGATGAGCTGATGACGGCCCTCGCCCTTCCCCTGGTCGGGCCGCCCGATCACATCGAACCACTCGGATCAGGATCGTGCTGACCGCTCCTACCGCCGCTATCACGGCCCCTCTGATACGCGCTCTTTGGCGGACCCCGGTTTTGGGGGTCGTGGTGATAGCGGCCTCACCCGCGGTGTTCGCCGTCGCGCGCGGCTATGACGATCTTTCCTTCCCGGTTGCTGTCGCGTCGATCGCGGGCGCTTCCTGCCTCGGCTTCGCCGTCGATGATCCCGCCGAGGCATCGTTGAATCCTTGTCCCGTTCCACGAGCGGCGCGGCGCTGGATCCGGGCGGCGCTCATCTCCGTAGTCGTGGCCCTCAGTTGGCTGGTGGTGGCGTTCAGCGCGAGAGCGGCCGACTTCTCGCTCGGGCCGCTTCGGACCCGACTGGCCGAGGCTGCCGCGGCTGCCGCCATCGCCCTGGCTTTCGCGGGGCGCGCCGCTCGCGATGGGTCGGACAGTCCCGGTCTTGCGGGTGTGGCGGCAACCGTCATGGCCATCGGTGTCTCGAGCGGCCTGTCCGTCTACCTCACCTGGTTGCCCCAGTTCGGACACCCGCTCCACACCACTCGCTGGTGGGTGGTCGCCGTCGTTGCCGGTGCGGCTGGCTGGTGGTGGTCTCGCGACCCGGCAGCCCGAAGTATGCGACTTGCCTAGTCGTGTCCTGCTGGCACTGAATATGTGCAGCACGAAATCTCAGTGCCACGTCCTAGAGCACGAGGAACACGAGATGATGCACCGGTACAAACTCGTCTACTGACTCTCGGAAGGCTCGCAACCGTGGGTCTACTCCATCGCCTGTGGTTGGCTGGCTGCCTGCGGTTTGGAATGGAGCGGGTGACGAGAATCGAACTCGCGTATTCAGCTTGGGAAGCTGATGTTCTACCATTGAACTACACCCGCGTTGGCCGCTGATCGTAGCGCCGTCGGCCCGGTCCCCCCCAGGCGGCAGTGTCAGCTCACACAGTTGCGCACGAATCCATCGCAGCGATCATTGGCGATAGCTGCGCTTGGGCTTGGGAACTTCGCGAAGCCGTGAACCTCCTCCGGGTACAGCGCGAGGTCGGCCTGGTTGCCGGCGAGTTCCCAACGTGCTGCCATGAAAAGCGAGTCGTCGATGAGGGGATCGCGGGTACCGGCGGTGAACAGCGCCGGCGGGAGACCTACCAGGTCGGCGTACATGGGCGAGATCTCCGGAGCTCGACGTTCCTCCATGGAACGCGCACCAAGGAAACAGTCGCAGAACCAACGGAGGCTGCCAGGTGTCAAGACGAGCTGCTCGTCCCAGCGTGCCGCGCTCGGGGTAAGGGTGAGGTCGTACCAGCCATAGATGAGATTCGCCCCCTTGTAGGCCCGTGCAGCGTCGTGGCGGTCGCGTAGTCGGACCAGGGTCAGAGCGGCAAGGTGTGCTCCTGCCGAGTCGCCACCGATCACGAGATTGGTGGTGTCGAACTGGGCGGCTGAATTCTCGGCCAGCCACAGAGCAGCCTCTTCACAGGCGTCGGGACCGGCCGGATAAGGGTGCTCTGGAGCCAGCGGGTACTCGACCGAGACCACCGCCACATTCGCGCGGCGAGCGACACGGTCGAGCATCTCGTCCTGACTCGAGCGGTTTCCCAGCACCCATCCACCGCCGTGGAAGTGCAGATACACACCGTTCACCGTGTCGGGAACGATCACCCGCACCGGGATACTCGCTCCTGTTCCGATGACTCGATCTTCAGCGTGGTCGAGAAATACGGGCGCCGGGTATGCCCCTTCGCCGCTCATGCGGAGATAGCGACTCACTTGAGGCGGTGTGGTTTCCAGCGGTGGCACGTCGGCGAGGGACATCTTGAGCGCGTCGCTGAATCGTCGCGTCTCAGCTCGAAGCGCTTCGAGTTCGTCACTCCACGTCGTGTCCACCTCAGGGGGTGATGAGGGGGGCGGCCCAGCGCAGCAGGGTGCCGCCTTCGGGATCACCGGCCACCTCACAGTTGCCGCCGACAGACAGGGCTCGGTCGAGAAGGTTGGCGAGTCCGCTGCGGCGCCCCCCGGAGTCGGGGATTCCCTTCCCGTCATCGTTCACCCTCACGGTGACCTGATGATCGGCGATCGTGACCGTGACCGATGCTGCGGTGGCGTCGGCGTGGCGGGCCACGTTGGCGAGACCCTCGCGGATGACCGACACGAGGTGATCGTGCATATTCTCGGGCACCGCGGTGTCGATCGGGCCGCGAAAAGAGACGGCGGGTTCGAACCCGAGGGAAGGGGTGAGATTGGCGGCGATCCTCACCAGCTTGCCCCTCAGGCTGCTCTCTGCTTCATGAGGGGTGCTCCCGATGTCGAAGATCAGCGCCCTTATCGAACGGATGACGTCGTCGAGGGTCGAAACGGACCCCTCGAGGCGGCGCGCCACCTCGGGATTGGAGATCTGGCTCATAGTGGCCTGAAGGGTCATCCCCAGTGCGAACAGTTCCTGGATCACGGTGTCGTGGAGGTCGCGGGCGATGCGCTCATGATCTTCGGCGAGGAGGCGGCGGCGGGTCGACTCGATCAATCGCTCCTCGAAGGCGACATGGTCGGACATGTCGCGCACGGCCGCGATGGTGAGTCCGATTTCACCGAGGGGCGACAAGGCGATGTGGACCGGAAACGTGGTGGCGTCGGATCTGACTCCGACCAGGCCCTCACCGGTGCCCATCGTTCGCCGTCGTGGATCCGCGTTGAATCCTCGTCTCAGGGCCGCGTGGGCCTCTGCCCTCTCGGTGGGCACGAGGGTTTCGACGCTCTGGCCGACAATGCTTCCGTCGTTGCCGCAGAAGAGTCGATCGGCCTCGGCATTGGCGGCTCGGATGACCCCATTGGAGTCGACCAGCAACATTCCATCAGGCGCGGCGATCCACACCTCTGCGGACGTGATGCTCTGAAGGACTTCATCGGTCACGGACCTACCCTATGGCCGCGACCCGCTTCTGTGTCGAAGCCGGGGCCCATCATTGATGCGTCGGCCACCGATGTGAGGAAGCGACGAACGGCAGAGACGACAGCTCGATGGGCGAGGCTGGTCTCGTCTGGAGTGCGCGGTGGGCCGGCTTCGAAGCGGTAGCGACCCAGCAACTGGAGATCGGAGAGCTCGGTTCCTCGAGCGGCAAGTTCGAGATCGGCATCGAGGGAGGGAATGAGCCGGGCACCGGCGACCGTCCAGCAGAAATCGAGGACCGCCGCATCTAACCGCACCCTCGGGGGACCGACCTCCACATGGAAATCTGCACCGGGGTCGAGGTCTTCGGGAGAGAGGCCGGCAGCGGTCCACACCGCAGTGTCGGCGGCCCACGCCTGGCGCACGAGAAGCTCGCTCTGATGCTGCAGGACCTGGCTCACCGCAGACAGCGCGGACGCCATCGGCAGGGGGATGGTCACAAAATCATGAACGAACACACAGGCACATTGCTTGCTATGAGGTCGTGCCCGGAAGGGTCGTTGGTCCCGAGAGTTCAGGTATCGCGCGCGTTCTGGCGTTCCTCGAGGCGGGCCGCGAGGGCGGCAACCTCGGTTCTACGGGTCATTCCGAGCTTCGCGAGCAGGGTCGAGACGTAGTTTTTGACCGTCTTTTCGGCCAGATACAGCTCATCTGCGATCTGTCGATTGCTGTAACCATCGCCGATGAGGACAAAGAGCCTCTTCTCTTGGGGGCTCAGGTCCTCTATCAGCAACTCGCCGCTCGCTCGTAGACGTTCGGTGGCGTGACGAATGGTGGCCGGGTCGAGCAGTTGGCGGCCTCCCGCCACGGCACGAATGGTGTCGGCGAGCTCATCGCCGCGCACCTGCTTGAGGACATAGGCCGACGCGCCCGCGGCGCCGGCATCGACCAGGGCACGATCGTCGGCGAACGATGTGAGCATGATGCAGCGGACATCGGGATGCGTGGCTTGAATCTCACGGCATACCTCGATGCCGTTGCCGTCTTCGAGACGCACATCGAGTACGGCGACGTCCGGCTGCGACTCAGCGATGCCGGTGAGCGCGGTTTCGGCGTTTCCCGCGTGCCCCACCACCTCGAGATCAGGTTCGGAATCGATCATCGTGGCGAGGCCGACACGCACCACTTCGTGGTCGTCGAGGAGAAATACGCGAGTACCCATGGGGTCCACCATGCCCGCTGGACCCGCGATATGCCACGACCCGAGGGTCAGGGAACCACCGCAACCGCACAGTTGGGTGAGTGGATCAGTGATGTGGTGGTGGATCCGAGGACAAGATGAGAGAGGCCTTTGTGGCCCCGCGCACCGAGAACCAGGAGGCCGGCTTCCTTCTCCATCTCCTTGAACACCCAGCGGGGGTCGCCCTCCGCCACATGGCGAATGACCCTCCCGGGGTCGACTCCCAGCTCTTCGCAAGCTTCGTCGGCCGTCTGGTTGACGGTGTTTTGAGCCTCGGCTTGAAGGGCGACGACATCGAAGCGGGGGACGTCGATCCCGATCGGGATGGGGGTTGTCCAGGTGGTGACCGCGATGACCTCATCGTCGTCACCGGCGATGTGGACGGCCCATCGCAGAGCTGCTTGGGAGTGTTCGGATCCATCGACCCCCACCACGATCCGCTCGGCGAGGGGGGTCTCCGGCGGTGCTTCGCGGTGGGGGACGATGACCAGGGGGATCGAGGTCTTGTCGGCGCAGCGCCGACCCACAGATCCGAGAAGGGCATCGGCGATCGGCCCGTGGCCGCGGGTGCCGACGATGAGGAGTTCCGCGACTCTCGATTCGTTGAGCAGGACGGTGGACGCCTCACCTCGACGGACGATCGCCGGATGGTGGGGCACAGTGAGGGTGGATGTGAAGGCGAAGGCTGCTTCTTCGGCTGCGGCCTGCATCTCGTCCGCGGGAGGCACGGCGGTGGCGGCGAAAGGCGCAGGAAGCCATACGGCGGCAGGGTAATCCCACGCGTAGACGGGGCGGATCGGCCCGACACGGTCGATCCGGGCCACGGCCCAGGCCATGGCGGAATTCGATCCTGACGAACCGTCGATCCCCACGATGGCGCCGAGAGGGTCCGGGTTCATTCCTATTCCTCGTCCACCGGTTGGGCCAGAGGCGGAAGGCGTCGGCCCGTAATGGTGCTGGCCTGTATGTGGATGTAACGACTCTTGGTGCCGTCGGCCCATGGCTCGAGGCCGAGATTATCGTCCCTGATGGTTCCGGGCAGGCTGCGATCCTCCGTGGCGCTGCCGTGGACCACCACACTCCATCCCGCGTGGCTATCGGCGTCGAACGCATCGATTTCGAAGGCCACCAACTGGCCCATCAGAGCGGCCGCCAGCTTTGTTCCTTCAGCACTGCGAATGACGATCGTGTGATCGTCGACCAGGTAATTCACGGGGAACACATCGGGTTGATGGCCCACCACCACGGCCAAACGGCCGATTCCGGATTCGCCCAGAAGCTGCCAGCACTCTGCCTCGGAGAGGGGTACAAGCGAGTGGGCCGTAGGGGTGGGCTGGGTGCTCACAAGTAAACCTTACGGCGGGGTCGAGAACCCTGGTTAGGGCACTAGGTCCCCGGCGTGCTTCGGTGTAGGGTCGCCGCCGTGGCCACCCTGCGTTTCACTTTCGGCACCATGGGATCAGGGAAGTCCACCCAGGCCCTTCAGATCCATCACAACCTGACGGCGAGGGGTCTCGCCACGGTGCTCACCACCCAACTCGACCGTGCCGAGGGTCGCGTATCGAGCCGCCTTGGCGTGTCGGCCGAAGCTGAACTCGTGGAGGCCTCAACCGATCTATATGAGCTGGTGCGCCAGCGCGCGGCCACGCTCGGGTCGGTGGATGCGGTCATCTGCGATGAGTCCCAGTTCTACGACCCGGTCCAGTGCGAACAGCTCGCCCGAGTCGTCGACGAACTTCGCATCGATGTCTTCGCGTTCGGCCTCCTCACCACATTTCAGGGGCGGATGTTCCCCGGATCGGCTCGCTTGATGGAGCTCGCTGACGAACGCGCCGAGATTCAGGTGGAGGCCAGGTGCTGGTGTGGGAGGCGGGCCACCCAAAACGCTCGGTTCGTGGATGGTGTGCAGGTTGTGACGGGCCAGTTGAAAGTGGTGGGCGACACGGGCGGTCCCGTGGCCGGCGAAGTCACCTACGACCTCCTGTGCCGGTCGCACTGGATGGAGGGCGCCCGGGCCGCTCGAGGCGATCAGCTCGAACTTCTCGACGATGACGTTGCCCGGCCCGGTGACCACCCCGATCGCAGCGGGCCCGTCGAGGTCGATCCCGACGCCGTGCCAAGTCCCCTTCATGCCACCCCGCCAGTCGAGGCGGCCTCGCATTCCGGAGTTTCCTCGTGATCTTGTCCGACCGCACCATCCGAGAACAGATTGATGCCGGGCGCATCATCATCGACCCACTCGACCCGGTGGGTCTCCAACCCTCGTCGGTCGACCTGCGCCTCGATCGGTGGTTCCGGGTGTTCAAGAACCACACGATGGGCCACATCGACGTCAAGTCGAACCTCGAAGAACTCACCGAACTCGTCGAGGTTGGCGAGGAGGAGCCCTTCATGCTTCACCCCGGCGAGTTCGTGCTCGGGTCGACGCTCGAAAGGGTGGCGGTGCCCGACGATCTCGTGGCACGTCTCGAGGGGAAGTCGAGTCTCGGCCGGCTGGGCCTGCTGATCCATTCGACTGCCGGCTTTGTCGATGCCGGCTTCGACGGCCAGCTCACCCTGGAGTTGAGCAATGTCGCCAATCTGCCCATCACGCTCTATCCAGACATGAAGATCGGGCAGATCTCGTTTCAGCAGATGACCACGGCCGCCGACGTGCCCTACGGATCAGGCGCGCTGGGATCGAAGTACAAGTACCAGAAGGGGCCGATGCCGAGCCGCTACTGGGAGAACTTCGACTGAGTCGGGTCAGCGATATTGGGTGGCGGTGATGATGCCGCCGAGAATCATGGCCAGGCCCAGCAGCAGGATTCCGTTGCTGGTGTCCCAGGCTGATCCCACATAGTTGAGCAGGATCACTACGACGCCTCCGCCGAGGAGACTGAACATGATCGCCGGAACCCAACGGGGGCTGGCCGGCAGGTCCTGGTGGCCGGTGTGGCTGACTGTGTCGTGGTGGAATCCGTCGGGGCGCGTTCCCTTGGGGGTGACCCTGCCTCCGGACACACGACGTTTCGCTGGCTTCTGCGACATTGATAATGAGGATAGGCGAGTTGAGCCCGGATCGACAGGAATCACAATGATGTGATTATCCCGAGCTTTATCCACAAGCTGTGGATAACTTGCCGGCTACTCGACGGGGGCAACCAGATCCATGTCTTCGAGGCAGTGTCGAGGTGGTGTCGGGTCCTCATCGGGAGCGATGGTCATCCGCACTTCGGTGCCGCACAAGCTGCATCGATAGGCGATCTTCACCTTGCGAAGCTCACCTGCCGGTGGTGGCTCCGGAACCGGCCGCGCCAAGCCTCGCAGCATCGCGACGCCGATTCGCAGGATCGCGTAGCCGGCGCCGACAGCAACGACAACGTTGAACACTGTGGCGGAACTCACACGATCAGACTAGGGGCCGGCGGAACCACATCCGGGGTCGAGGCAGACCTTGTTGCGACCCGTCTCCTTTGCCTTGTACAGCGCCATGTCGGCCTTTCTTGATGGTGTCGGACAGCGGTTCTGCCGGGCAATGCGAGGCCACGCCGATGCTGATGGTGACGTCGACCACCCCGTCGGCAGTTTCGGCGTGCAGGTCCTCGATCATCGACCGCAACCGTTCTCCCGACTCGGCCGCGTGCGCGCGAAGCTCTCAGACGCCACGCCAGATGGTGACTGCAGCGCCGGTCGGACCCGTCGACACGGCGGCGAGATGCCGGTGTGGTGTGAGGGCCGCGATTCCGTCGACCGACAGGCGTAGATCCTCCGCCGCTCCTGCGTCGCCGACGGCCAGGGCGCCGCCGTGTCGGTTGACCTGCTCCGGCTCGATGCCGAGACTTCTGCAGGTCAGGAGGGCGGTGGCGGCGGTGGATTCCGATACCTCCCACACATCGATGTCGCCGATGCTCAGCCCTGCGATTTCAAGGGCCCGAGCGAGGCTCCTCTCCACGCCCCCGGCCGGGTCCAGCGGATCGCCGGCCGCTCGTCCGCCGGCCGCGAGTGTGGCGACGGGAGACGCCGCATCGCGGGTGAGGATCATCACCGTGACGCCATCGGCCGCGGGAGCGAAGGAGGCGCTGGTGACCGTGCCGTCATCGTCGAATACAGCGGGAAGGCCGGCCAAATCCAGCGGAAGTAGGCGCATCACGTCAGCGTCGATCGGGGTGCCACGCTGCACTGCAACCGATTCGCCGGCGCGGGCATCGACGGTGAAGATCGAAGCCGACGGAGGATCAGCGCCCCGGCGCCGACACGACCGCCGAGCCCAGTCGTCCTGAGCCGACCGGGAGATGTCGAGGCGGGCAGCGGCGAGTTCAGCCGCCCGGGGGGCAGGAAGCAACCCACCACGATCGGCCACGCGCTGGGCCGGACCCTCCCCCCATGGTCGTCCGTAGGCGCGGCCCAACGCCGATGCTCCGGGCTGCACCATCGAGGCGCTGCTCACCCCGGCGACGGCTACCGTTCGTGCTTGACCCGACGCGATCAGGCCGGCGGCCAGATGCACGGCAGTGCTCCCGCTCGTGTCCCCACCGTCGACGACCAACCCCCCGACCCGGTCGGGCCATCCGGCCGCGAGCACCGCAGCGCGGGCCATATCGGCCCCTTGGGCCCCGACGGGCTCGTTGCAACCAATGATCACCTCATCGACCTCGTGTAGCCCTGGCCCCGCTCGGGCGAGTGCGGCGTTGAGGGTGAGGGCGGTCAGGTCGACCGGATGCCACCTGGCGAGCACGCCGTCGGCGAGGGCGAACGGTGTTCGGACAGCAACGGCGAGGGCGACGGGCACGGAGCGAGTCTTCTACACTGCCAGCGACGAAGGGAGATCGTGATCGTGCCCGCCATCCTCGCTGAGATGTACGTAGCCGGGCCCGATGAACTGAGTCTTGGCCTGCTGGTGCTCCGGGTCGCGGTGGGCCTCACCATGGCCTCTCACGGTTATGTCAAGTACTTCAAGGGTGGCCGCATCGCCGGTACCGGGCGCTGGTTCGATTCGATGGGCATGCGACCGGGTCGCTTCCATGCCTATCTCGCCGCCTCCAGCGAGATCGGATCGGGCCTTCTGCTCGCCCTCGGTCTGCTCACTCCGTTGGCCGGACTGGCAATGGTGGCCATCATGTTCGTGGCCGGCTACACCGTGCACATGAAGAACGGCTTCTTCAGCGTTGGCGACGGCTACGAGTACAACTTCATCCTCGCCATCGTCGCCATCGGGGTCGCCACCACTGGCCCCGGCAAATACTCCCTCGACTATCAACTCGAGATCATCGAGGACTTCGACGGTTGGGTCGGCCTGCTCATAGCGGCGGGCGGTGGCGTGGCCGCGGCCGCGGGCCAGCTGGCGATTTTTTACCGACCACCCGCTTCGACCGAGTAGCTCAGCCCAGTTCTTCGAAGCACTCCAGCCCCACCGAATCGGGCAGAGTCCCGGCGCAGGTGCGCCCGTATTGTTCGTAGTTGCTGCCGATCGGAGCATAGCGATACAACTCGTCGCAAGTCTGGGCATTGCCCGACTCACACTGGTCCCACAGGAGGTCGAGCACCGGATCGTCGCCGTATCCGTCGGCTGAACCGGCCCGTTCGCCGAGGCACTCGAGTATCGCCGCGTCGACATCGTCGAGCTCGAGGGCCTGGATCGCGCAGCGGGCCTCCTCTCGGGAGAGCACCGTGCCGCTCTCGGCTGCCCCCGCGATGAACGAGTCGACGAAGGCGTCGATCTGGGAAAGGTCGCCGACACACTCCAGGGCCGCCGCCAAGAGCCTGCCGTCCTGATCCGGGGTGAGGGTGTCGTCGATGATGTCGGTCGGCTCGATACCGGTGTCGACGAGGCCTTGGAGTACACAGCGCTGCTCGTCGAGGCTGAGCTCGGTGTCGACGATCGCTGCGATTGCAGCGGCCTCTTCAGCCGTGGGTGCCCTGTCGGTGTCGTCACCACACGACGCTGCGAGCACTGCCACCGCCGCGACCAGGGCGAGTGCGCTCACGAGCATCAGGAGGGGTGATCGATGCTGTCGCCCACAGAGATCGTGCCGGGTTCGGCGATCGTGGCGCCGACACTGAGGGTGCCGCCGAGCTCGCGCTGGATCGTGCGGAGCACGTCGAGCTCGCGCTCCAGCCCCGGCTGGGGTCGGGTGACCATGACGCAACGGGCGATCTTCTTCACCACATCGAGGCGGGTGGTGCCGAGGGTGACCGTCGTGCCCACCAAGGCATCCTCACCGCTGCCGACGAGGAGCACGTTGGCCCGGAAGCGCCGCGGATCCCAGCCTTGCAACGAGGCGGTGGTCACCATCGACAGCCGCGCGGTACCGCTGTCGTGCCAAGCGCCGCCGGGACCCTGCCAACTCACCCAGTCGGTGTCGTGCTCCACATCGTTCGGGTTTTCGTAGGTGCCGCCCTCGATACCGGCTCGGGTAAGAGTCACCGGGTGCTCGAGCCAGTCGGAGTAATCGGATCCGGTGCGAAGGTCGGCACCTTCCGCGGTGCTGGTGAGTGGCTCACCGTCGACGATTCGTGCCGAGGCCAGGAGAAGCCTCGGTTCTCGCCTTGCGGTGAGGACATTGCCGGTGAGATCGTCGATGAGCCCCCACCCGCGGTCTCCGGTGATGCCGAACTCGTCGAGCTCCGCCGTGTCGAGCCGCTCGCCGCCGATCGACTTGATCGGATACCGCCATAGCTCGACGACCCGCATGATCAGCGGGCGGGCGGGGTGATCACGAAGTCGTCGACATTGAAGGTGCCGATCGACGCATCGACACCCACCGTGTCGGCGTAGGCCGCCTTGGCATCATTCTCGAGCTCGAGAATGATGATGCCGAGAACGGTCTGGTTGTTCTGCTCGGCGATGCTCTGGAGTTCGAGCGGGTCTGCATTGGGATGGATATCGATGCTTGCCGGCCCAAGCGACTCGATCTGGATCACGTGGTAGCCGAACTCGGTCTGCACCGGTCCGATCACGTCGCCGCCCGCGGCTTCGTAGGCGGCCTCTTCATATTCTGCGACGAACTGGCCCTGCGCGACGCACCCCAGGTCGCCACCTCCGGGCCCACTGGGGCCGGTGGACAACTCGATCGCCAGGTTGGCGAAATCCTCTCCGGCCTCGAATCTTTCGAGTGCAGCGATGGCATCCTCCTCGGTTTCGAGGAGGATGTGGTTGCTGCAGAGGATCACCGGCAGAACGGGATCGGGCCACTGTTCTGCCTCTGATTCGACCCAGCGGCCGACGGCGAGACTGAGAGCGTAGGTGTGGGTGAGAGTCGCCTTGTCGTCGGTTCTTGAATCGGAGGCCACCGTCTCGAAGAAGTCTTCTGCGTCGGCGAGATCCTGGTCGGTGATCGGCGCGCCTCGCGTGTGTATCTCGAAGTCGATGGCTTGGGTGAGTAGCCATGACTCGACGATCTCGGCGATCCGACTCGGCACGGTGGCGTCGCCAGACGGGAGCAGCCTGTCGAGATCGCCGCCGGTGAGGATGCGGCCGTTTATCGACGCGACTTCGGAACTGCTCTCCGAACTACCACATGCAGCAGCGAGAAGGGCGACCGAAACGACGGTGACGAGAAGGGTGGGTATGCGTTTGAGCTTCACGAGCAGTGGAGGTTATCGGCACCCGGTGGCTGGTCGAAGTCACCTCGGGAGTTAGTCCCCGATGCTGGGCTCTAAGGTGGCTCCGTGAAACTGACAACTTGGATCGACGACGACCTGGCGTCCCTTCGTAACCGTCTCGCCAACGGGGTTTTCTCGGTCGTTCCGAGCGATCGCATGGGAGAGCGAGTCGACGAGGGCGGGATCGCTGCGGTCTATGTTGCGTGGCACACAGCTCGCCATCACGATGTCGCTGTCAACGGTGTGCTGCGTCGAACCGACGAAGTGCTCGATGAGTGGGCCCCCCGGGTGGGCATCGCGGGCGATACGTGGCGAGGGTTGGCCGAGAACGAAGATCACGAGTTGGTGACCCAACTCGACCCCGAAGCGGTGAGCCAATACCTGCTCGCAGTGATCGACCACACCCGCGACTGGGTGGTCGATCTTGATCCATCAGTGTTGGATCAGGCGCCCGACCCCGAGGGCGCGCTGCAACGAATCGGTACCCCAGAGGATCGCTTCGACTGGCTCTACTCGATGTGGGCGGGCAAGCCGGCATCGTTCTTCTTGTCCTGGGAAGCAATCGGTCACGGCTACAACCACCTCGGCGAACTCATCTCGATCCGCAACCGGATGGGACTGAGCCCCTTCTAACCCCTGACCCGCCGTCGTACCACCTCGGCCGCATTTCGGCCCGATGCACCGAAGACTCCCGCACCGGGAAAGGTGCCCGCACCGGTGAAGTAGAGACGGTCTATCGGCGACCGGTAGCGGGTGGTCTCCTTGTTGCGACCCAGAAGCGCGGCCAGGGGTGAACCGGAGTAGCTGGGGGTGTGGCCGCGGTGAAGAGAGAAGTCCTGCTCGTAGCGGTCGGGGGTCATCACCCGCCACTTCTCGATGTTGAGGGAGTCGGGTTCGAGAAGGGTGCTCCACTGATCGATCCAACGCTGGGGCTCGCCGGAGGACGGCCAGCCCCCTTCCAGTGCGTAGGGCGTGAACAGGGCCTCCAGGCTCAGGACGTGCTGGCTCGGCGACGGAGCGACCGAGGCGTCGAGTACGGAAGGAAGGTTCACGAGCATCGTGGGCCGATCGGCCACCCCACCGGCGGGGCGGCGGGAGTGGGCCTGGGCAAGATCGTCGAAGGTGGGACAGACAACGGCGGTTGCACCCATGAGCTCGATGTCGGGGTGGCGCTCGGCCAGGGGACCGAAAGCCTTGTAGCGCGGCCGACCATTGAGGATCGCATCGATCTTGCTCTCGTAGCCATCGACCACCGGGCGGGCTCGGTAGCTCTCGATCAGGCGTCGAGCGCGGGGCGGCACCTCGTCGAGCCAGTCGAGCAGTACTCGGTGAGGGTCGTACGCCGCCACCACCACATCAGCATGGAGCTCGGTACCGTCGACGAGACGCACTCCGGTCACGGTGTTGCGCTCCACCACGAGGCGCTCGACCCGCGTGTCGCATTTGATCCCGCCGCCCGCCGCGCCATGACTGGCCGCGATGGCATCGGTGAGGCCACCACTGCCCCCGACCGGGCGCCCTGTCTTGATCAGGTGGCGAGAGGCATAGATAGCGGCGGCGAGGCCGGTTCCCGGGCGGTCGGGCGGGACTCCCCACACGGTGGGGCCCGAGGAGACGGCCGGCATGATCAACTGCCAGTCGGGGAAGTAGCTACCGAGTATGTCGCTCACACTCGATCGGCTCCATCGCAGAAGGCGAGCCCCGCCTCGCCCTCTTCGCCTCGCCGCGGCCGAAAGCATGGCGCCGGTGTTCGGCCGAGTTCGAGCCATGTCGATCACGAGCTGGGCCACCGGGAGAGCGTCGCGAATGTAGCGCCGGTAGCCGTCGGTCGATTGGGGATACGTGTCGTTCAAACCATCGATCGTCTGCTCGACATCATCGAAGTGCACCCACGCCGGGCTGCCGTCGTGAAATATGGAGATCTGGCCGGTATCGGCTTCCAGGTACTCAAGGCCATGGCTGGTGAGATCGAGCTCGTCGATCACCGGCAGAGCCCTGATCATGGTGTGGTCGCAGTTGCAGATGTTGAAGCGGGCATCCCACATCTCGACGGTGGAAGCACACCCGCCCACCCGGTGGCGAGCTTCCAACAATAGGGTGTCGATGCCTGAGCGCGCGAGGTAGGCGGCACAGATCAAGCCGTTGTGACCGCCACCTACGACGATCACCTCGGCATCCCTCGTCTTCGAAACCATGTGAGTGGGTCCTCCAGTCGGATCCGCTCGTGGCGGCATCGTGGGTATCTTGGTCGCCGCCGCGGCGATGGGGGTGGAACGGCTAGAACTAGCGCCATGGAAATTGCCGGAAAGACTGCTCTGGTCACTGGAGGCGCCAAGCGTGTGGGCCGCGTGATGTCGCTCATGCTCGCCGAAGCGGGCGCCAACGTGGTGATCAACTACAACACCTCCATCGACGATGCCGAGGCCACCGCCGGCGAGGTGGAGGCGTTCGGAGTGGAGGCCCTGCCGGTCGCGGCTGATGTCGCCGACTACGCGATGGTCGAGGCGATGGTCGAGGCGGCCAAGAGTCGGTTCGGTGGTATCGACATCCTCGTCAACAATGCGTCCACTTTCAGCTCCGACCCGTTCCCCACCGAGGACCTCACCGTATGGAACAAGTCGATCGGCACCCTCGTGAACGGGCCCTTCTTCTGCACCAATCTGGTGGCCCCATCGATGCTCGCGCGAGGGGGTGGTGCGGTGGTAAGTGTGAGCGACCTCTCGGCTTTCGAGGCCTGGCCCGGCTACATAGGTCACGCCGTCGGCAAGTCGGCAATTCTGGCCATGACCCGCCAGTTCGCTCTCGAACTGGCCCCGACGATCAGGGCCAACGCGATCGTCCCCGGCCCGGCGCTGCGCCCCCACGACTACGACGACGGCCGCTACCAACGCACAGCCGACAAGACCCTGGTGGGCCGTTGGGGCACGCCGGAGGAGATGGCTCACGGGGTGAAGTACCTGGTGGAGGCCGACTACGTCACCGGCGAGTACATCATCATCGACGGTGGCCAGCGCTTTGGTCATCGCAAGACAGAAGCGGGCTGACCCGAGTGACGAGGTTCGGCATCAACATAGTTCCCCTGATGGCGGCCAACACGGTCGTGGAGATAGCGGTGGCCGCGGAGAAGATCGGCTACGACTACTGCCTGGTGTCCGATGAGGGATTCCATCCCGACGTCTACGCGTGTCTAGGTGCAATCGCTCGCGAAACCGAGCGAATTCGCATCGGGCCCGCCACCAACGGTTACACGCGTCACCCTGCAGTCACTGCGGCCGCGGTGGCCACCCTCGACCAGCTGAGCGAGGGGCGGGCCATCATCACGCTCCTGGCCGGTGGCTCGATGGTGCTCAACCCGATGGGCATCTCGCGAGATCGCCCCTACCGGGTGGTCCGCGACACCATGGACGTGCTTCGGGCCCTGTGGTCGGGCGAAACCGTCGACTGGGAAGGTGAGCAGCACAGCCTCAGAGGCGCCCAGCTGGGCACCGGTAGCCACGACATCCCGGTCTGGATCACGAGCCGCGGGCCCCTCCTGCTCGGGCTGGCCGGCCGTTCGGCCGACGGCGCCCTGCTGACGGTCAAGCCCGATCTCGGTGCTGCTCTTACGATCGTCGACGAGGCGGCCGAAAAGGCTGGTGGCCGAACCCCCGAGCGGATCTATCTCGGCCGGGTCTCCTATACGCCGGAGATGCTCGACGGGCAGAGGAGCACGATCGCCTATGTGCTCATGGACTCTCCTGAGCGGGTGTTGCACTCCTTGGGCTTCGACACCGACGCGGTCCGGCGGGTGGCGGAGGCCGCAATCACCCACGATCCCGAGGGCCTCACCGATCTGATCACCGACGACGTGCTCCAGCAGTATCAGATCAACGGAACACCGGCTGAGTGCACCGCCCAGGTGTCGGCACTGGTATCGGAGCACCGACTCGATACATTGTTTGTTGACGTGCTGTCGCCCGATCTCGATGAGAACCTCGAGCTACTGCACGCCACGTACCAAATTCTCTCGGATAGTCGGCCATGAAGCCGGCCGGCGCGCCGACCGGACCCGATGGAGAATCAAATGTCAACCACTCGTCGCTTGAGCCGAATTTTCGCGGCCGATGGCCGTGCCGTGATCGTCGCTCTCGACCATGGCCTCATCGATGGACCCTGTGAAGGGTTCGAAGAGCCGGCTCGCGTCATCGACCAGGTCGTCGCCGGCGGCGCCGACGCCATCCTCACTTCCTATGGCATCGCTCAGCGTTACGAGTCAGAGCTCAGCAGGGTCGGCCTGATCCTGCGCGGCGATGGCGCGGCCACCAACCTCGGCACCCCGAGCGACGGCTCGGCCTCGTCTCTGTTCTTCACGGTGGAAGAGGCTCTGCGTGTGGGCGCCGATGCCCTCGTGGTCACTGCGCTTCCGGGCTGTGAGAAGGAGGAGGCCACCCTCACCAATCTCGCTCGTATGACGCGCGAGGCCCATCGTTGGGGTGTGCCGGTTCTCGGCGAGATGGTGCCCGGCGGTTTCAACAGCGGCCCCGAGCTCCGTGGCGCCGACGCGGTTGCAGTAGCGGCTCGCCTCGGTGCCGAGCTGGGTGCCGACTTCATCAAGGCTCCCTACACCGACAACTACTCCACGGTCACCGAGGGCACCTTCGTCCCGGTGGTGATCCTGGGCGGGTCGAAGGGCAGCGAGCGCGACACCCTCTCCAACATCGCCGATGCCATCTCCGCCGGGGCGGCGGGAGTTGCCATTGGTCGCAACGTGTTCCAGTGTGAGGATCCGCAGGCCATGACCGCGGCGATTGTCGCAGTGGTCCACGGCGGCGTCAGCGCTGACGAGGCAATGTCGCTCCTGCCCTCGTGAAAGCGGCGTTGGGCCTCGACATCGGCACCACTTCGGTGAAGGCGGTTGCCCTGTCAGCCGCCGGAGAGGTCGTCGCCAAAGCGTCCTCGCCTCCCTTGTCGCTCACTGCGCCCGAATCGGGTTGGGCTGTTCAGTCCACAGACGACCTCAGTGCAGCCGTTTTCTCGTGCCTTCGCGAGCTCTGTGGTGTCCTTCCGGAGGGCACCGAGCTCGTTGCCCTGAGTGCCGCAGTCCAGAGCGGTTCGCTGGTGGTGGTCGGCGCCGACGGCGCCGCACTGGCTCACATGACCACCTGGATGGACACCCGCAGCGCCGAGGTGGTCGCCCGGTGGGACCAGGATGCAACCGGGGCGATGATTCGCCGAGTCAGCGGATGGTCGGCCCAGCCCGGCCTTGGCCTGGCCCAGCTCGTATGGCTGTGTGAGCACAAGCCCGAAGCGTTCCGCCAGGCCGCCACGTTCGGGTCCGCCGACGACTTCGCCATGTCGCGGCTCACCGGCAGGTGGGTCACCAACCCATCGAACGCGGCAGGGATGCAGCTGATCGACATCGGCACCGGAGTGTGGAGCCCGGCACTGTGCGAGCTTGCCGGCGTTACCACCGCTCAGCTCTCGCAGCTGGAGCCGAGCGGCGATCAGATCGGCTCGATCACCGCGGGGGCCGCGGCTGCCACCGGCCTGCCGCTCGGGCTGCCGGTCATCAATGGAGGCCACGACCAGACCTGCACCGCTTTGGCTCTCGGTGTCGACGAGCCGGGCCGGGCGCTGCTCGCGGTGGGAACGGCATGGGTACTCACCACCGTGGTCGATGCCGACAACCTCACATCGGTGCCCGAGGAGATGAACGTCAGCTTCCATGTGGTCGATGGTCTTCGCACCACATCGCGTTACCTCGGTGGACTCGGCGCCAGCATGGAGTGGTGGATTTCGGAAGCCCGTTACGGCGCCACAGTGGCCGACGATGCCGCCCGGTACCACGAGCTCGACGCAGAACTGGCCACGACGACTATCACCATCGACAGCCCCTATTTTCTTCGCACCAGTGATACCGACGAAGCAGCGGCCCGGCCCGGAGCGGGTCGTTTCTGGCCTGCCGGATCGGACGCTCATCGCACCCAACGCGCCATAGCGATCATGGAGTTCGCAGCCTTCGAGGTACGCACCGCCCTCGCTGCGCTGCCGCCGTCGCACCGACCCGAGGCGCTCACCGCGGTCGGTGGTGCCACGAGCTCACCGGGATGGGCCCAGATCATCTCCGATGTGTGTGGGTTGCCGGTCAAGGTCGTGCCCGCCCACTCGTGGCCGGCGGTGGGAGCGGCCCTGCTCGCCGGTCGCTCGCGCTCCTTGTTGGAGGGTCGCTCGCGCTCCTTGTTCGAGGGTCGCTCGCGCTCGGACGACCCCTCCAACCAGCTCGGAAGTGAGGTGCTCGAGCCGAGCCCCGCTTCGGTCTCGCTCCACAACGATCGTTACTCGACCCACCTCGAACTCAGCCAGGAGAATCGCTCATGACCCGCCCAACTGTTGCAATCACCATCGGCACCGAGAACTACCCACGGATGTTCTCTGACGCCGCGCTCGCCGCGCTCGCCGCCTTCGCCGATGTCACCCACGCGGGCGAGCAGCCCGCAGAAAAAGACGAGCTGACACGACTCCTGCTCGACGCGGATGCGTGCATCACGTCGTGGGGTGTACACCAGCTCGATTCCGACGTGCTGGCCGATGCCACCCGGCTGAAGGCGATGGCCCACATGGGGAGCAGCGTCAAACGATTCACGTCGCCGGAGTTCTGGAAGCGCGGTATCCAGCTCACCAGTTCGGGCGTCACCCTCGCTCGCGATGTGGCCGAGACCACGCTGGGCCTGATGATCGTGGGCCGCAAACGCGTCATCCCGCTGGGCCGCCATCTCCAGCAGGGGGGCTGGCGTGACAGCCCGGCGTGGGATCGATGGGACGCCCGCGAGTTGAGCCGGTCGACGGTCGGTCTCATCGGTGCGTCCAACGTGGGCCGCCATGTCATCTCCCTACTGGCGCCCTTCGAGGCCGACATCCTGGTGGCCGATCCGTTCCTGGATGAGGCAGGTGCTCGCGAACTCAACGTCACCAAGGTTGAGTTGCCCGAGTTGCTGAGTCGTTCCGATGTGGTGTCGCTGCACTGTCCGGCCAACGCGGAGACCTACCACATCCTCGATCGCGATGGGCTCGCTCTCATGGCCGACGATGCCCTACTGATCAATACCGCTCGGGGTGAGCTGATCGATGAGGCGGCCCTCATCGAAGAACTGTCGAGAGGTCGTTTCTTCGCCTTCCTCGATGTCACCGACCCCGAGCCGTGCGCGGTCGACAGCCCCCTGCGGAGCCTCGACAATGTGGTGCTCACCCCCCACACGGCGGGATGTATCGAGAACTGCAATCGCATGGGGGAGCTCGCGGTCGAGGAGTTGCGCCGCTTCTTCTCCGGAGAGCCGGCGGTCTACCAGATCACCACCGACATGCTCGATCGCATCGCCTGAGAGAGCGTCTGAGGGCCACGCCAAATCAGACCCTTGCCAGCACCTCGGCGACCTCGGCCATCAGTGTGGCCGCGTCGTCCATGTCGGCCACGACGAGCATGAATTCGTCGAACCGGTGCTGGTCGCGCATCTGTCCCAACTCGGTGGCGCATTCATCGACAGAGCCCATGATCACGAAAGGCTCCACCCATTCGTCGGGGATCAGCTTCGCGGCTTCGTCGAGCCCATGAGCCATCGCCGACCGGATCGCCGCGGTGTGCTCCTCGGTGATCCCGAGAGACTCCTTGACCGAGAGAGGGGAGTCGACGAGTCGATAGGTCATGTGAGGCCGGACCTGCTCGATCCGGTCTGGGTTGGTGATGACCATCGTGGAGTAACAAATCGTGGGTTGATTGCCGGTTGTGGCGGCCCCTCCCCTCACAGTGGCGATGAAATCACCCAATGAGGGCTTGTGAAGAAACTCGAGCAGGACGCCGTCCATGATGGCGCCTGCCTGGTGCAGCATCTTTGGCCCTCGGCCTGCGAACCAGATCTCGATGTCGGGTCGGCCGTACTGCATCCTCGCCTTCGTGAGGCTGAGAGTCTCGCCATCGAGGTCGACCACATCACCGGAGAACAGGGCTCGTGCCGCCTCGACGGCCTCGCGAACGTGGGTGAGAGGTCGGGGCCTGTCGACGCCGAGGGGGTCGAGGGTGAGGCTGCCCCCGGCCCCGAGCCCCAGAAAGGCCCGGCCGCCCGTCATCTCGTCGATGCTGGCGATCGCCGCGGCGGTGAGAGCGGGATGGCGGCTGTAGGGGTTGACGATGCCGGTACCGATCTGGATCGTTTCGGTCGCTGCCGCGATCGCGGTCATGGTGACGATCACGTCGCGTGTGGCCAGGCCCTCGTCGGGCACCCACACCCTTCGGTAGCCGAGTGCTTCGGCCTCGAGGGCAAGTTCGACCACGACGGGAATCGGAACTTCAGGGACCAACATCACGGAGCCAGCTATCACGTCCGAGATCGTAGTGGTCGGCCCGTCCTGGCGCGATAGTCGAGTGGATGACCAGACGTTGCCCGCCCTCTTCTATGGTGTCGGAATGCGTGTTGGCACATTCCTGTTTGGTGGGGTCGAGATGGACGAGGTGGGCGCGGGCCCGCCCGCCCCGATGGACCGGCGCTACGACAACGCCGCAGTGTGGGCGGCCACAGAACGAATAATCGACATGGGTGTGCTGTCGGACCAGCTCGGCTACGACTCGTTCTGGCTCACCGAGCATCACTTCCAGTACGAAGGCTACGAAGTGATCCCCAACGGAATCCTTCTCGGCGCGATTCTGGCCGAACGCACCGAGCGGATACGCATCGGTATGGCGTTCAACATCGTTCCCCAGTGGCATCCACTCAAGCTCGCCGAGGACTTCGCCACCCTGCACAACATCTCCGGAGGGCGCGGCATCCTCGGGGTGGGGCGGGGAACAGTGCCTCGCGAGTCGGAGGTTCTCGGCTCGAAGATCGGCAGTTTCGACAACCCCGATCAGAGAGCGGCCGACGAGCACAACCGTAAGCAGTTCGATGAAGCCATGTCGGTCATACGGATGGCCCTTGATCAGGAGACGTTCTCGTTCCATGGCGACATCTACGATTTCCCACCCCCTGGTATCCCCGACCGAGGCGGGTTCGTAGAAGAGCTCACCCTCGTTCCCCGACCCCTGTATCCCTACGAAACCTGGCAGGCAATCACCTCGCCGCCCACCCTCGAGGCTGTGCCTCGGTCGGGCTGGGGCGGCGTTTTCTGGAACAACCATCACTCGTTCGTCAAGATGCGGTGGGAGCGCTTCGCTGAAATCTACGAGGAGACCCATGGCCGAGCTCTCAAGCGGGGCGAACACCGTGCGCTCGCGGTGAGTGTGAGAGTCGACGACACCCACGAGGCCGCGATCGAGTCGGTTCGTCCCGGCCACGACGAGTTCTGGAAGTTCCTCGGGCCCTACGGCTGGAGCAAGGGCTACATGGGCCCCGACGGCAAGCCCGCGCCCCCCGGTCTGATTCCCACCCTGGAGCAGTCCCTCGACCATCGCACCTGGATCGTGGGAACTGCCGACGAGGTTGCCGAGCAGATCAACTGGTTCGATGAGCAGCTGGGACTCGAAAACCTGATGCTGTTCCCGGCGATGCCCGGCGACTCCTACGACGGCGTGGCCGAGCAACTGCACAGGATTTCCGAGGACGTTCTTCCCCAGCTCGGCTAAGTATCCATGGACATCGCAATCGTTCTGTCGCTCACTGCCGGAGTTGCGTGGGCAGTCAACATTGTCGTGGTGCGATGGGCGCTCGACCGGAGCTCCGCTCCTCCGATGGCGGGGGCATTCGTAGGGGTGGCGGTGGCCGCGGTGTGTGCTCTCACGGTGGCTTTGGTTGCGGGTGGGGAGCCTCCATCGAGTGGCCTGATCTGGCGATTTGCGCTGGTTGGTGCGATTGCCCCGGGGAGTTCCCAAGGTTTCTTCGTCTCTTCCATCAAGGCGATCGGCCCGGCCCGGAGCTCGGTTCTGGTCAGCACCAACCCGATCTGGTCGGTGCTACTCGCCATCTTGTTTCTCGACGAGGGATGGCGGGTGCCGGTGCTCATCGGTACTGCACTGGTGGTTGCCGGTGGCATTCTCATCAGCTGGGAGCCCGGCCTCGGATTCCGCCACCTGGGTGTGATCCTCGCGCTCGTCGTGGCTATCACTTTCGGAGTTCGCGACGTGGTGGCGCGGGAGTTCACCAGTGCAACCGATCTCTCGATCTGGTGGGCGGCATCGGTGGTGTTGGGTACCGCAGCTCTGACGGTGGCTCTGATCGGCGTCGTGCAGCACCGCGCCAAATTCGCCTCCGGCGTGGTGCGTGCCGCACCATCATTCGTGTGGTCGGGAGTGGCTATCGGAGTGGCCTTGCCGTCGTTGTTCGCGGCCCTCGATCGCTCCAGCGTGGGTGTGGCCGCCCCGCTCACCAACGCGGCCCAGAGCGTCATGGTGGTGGCTCTCGGCTCGGTCGTCTTCGGCGCTCGTGAACGCACACCCAGAATCCTCATGGCTCTGGTCTTGGTGGTTGCGGGAGGCACCCTCATCACCGCCACGTGAGCACGGTCGGCCGTCTTGGGTGGGCATATGCTCGCAGCCATGACACAGCGCATGGCCCTTTACCTCCAGGACAAGCACCCGATCTCCTATGAGATCGAGATGGTGAAATACGCTGAGGAGAAGGGGTTCTCGGAGATCTGGCAAGCCGACACCCGGCTCGCCCGTGACTGTGTGGTGATGATGAGTGCATTTCTGGCCGAAACCACCACGATGCGTTTCGGGAGCGGTGTGCTGCCGATTTACACTCGCAATCCAGCGGTGATCGCCGCCACCTGGAGCACGATGTGGGAGCTCGGTGGGCTCACACCGGAGGGCGAGAGTCGGGTGATGTTGGGCCTCGGCGCGTGGTGGGAGCCGATCGCAAGTCGAGTGGGAGCCGACCGGCGCAAGCCGCTCACTGCCATGCGCGAAAATGTGGAGGCGATCAGGCAGCTCTTCACGATGGAGGAAGTCACCTATCAGGGCGAGTTCGTCAACCTCGACAGGGTCCGGCTCGATGTGGCCTTCGGCGACGCCAGTCCCCGCGCCATCCCGATCTACATCGGAGCAACCGGACCCAAGATGCTCGAGCTCACCGGTGAGATCTGCGACGGCATCGTGCTCAACTATGTGGTGTCCACCGAGTACATCGCCGATGCGGTGGGCCTGGTGGCCGACGGTGCGGCTAAGGCTGGCAAGTCCATCGACGACATCGACAGGCCCGAACTCCTCGTGTGCTCACTATCCGACGACGATCCGGATGAGGCCATGACCACCGGCAAGGCCCTGGTGGCCTACTACCTCGGCACCGAGCCCCACATCATGAAGGCATCAGGGGCAGACCCGGAGCTGGTCGAACGTGTCCAGGAGATCGTCGGATGGCCCGCGACCGAGGAGGACTACCGCAGGGCCGCCCACCTGATCCCCGACGACCTCGTACGCAACCTCATGGCGGTGGGTACTGCCGACCAGTGTCGGGAGAAGGTGGCCGAGTACATCGAGGCCGGAGTGACCTGCCCGATCCTGTTCCCGATGATGGACGACATCAAGCCGGTGATCGACGCCTTCACCGACTGGACCCCGTGATCACTCCGCCAGCCCGTCCGCCCGGCGGTCTCCTGATCGAAGGCGGGGCCGTGGTGACCGTCGACGACGACTTCACCGTCCACGATCCTGGGTGGGTCCATGTGGTCGATGATCGGATCGTGGCGGTTGGTGCCGGTGAGGCACCCCAAGAGGTCCGTCAGTCGGTCGGGCGGCTGATCGATGGCTCCGGCTCGGCGGTCATGCCGGGTATGACCAACGGTCACACCCATCTTTTCCAGACCTTCTTTCGGGGCCAGGCCGACGACAAGCCCCTGCTCGACTGGCTGCGGGAGTGCATCTGGCCCGGAGCCGTGCACCTCGACCGGGAGTCGGCCCGCCTGGCCGCCCTGGTCGGGCTGGTCGAGAACCTGAGGGCGGGCGCCACTTCGGTCATCGACCATCAGTACGTCCACATAGATGAGGGAATCGACGACGGTGTGTGTTCGGCCGCCGATGAGCTCGGCATCCGCTTCCTGCTCGCGCGAGGCTGGGCCGACCGCAACTACCTGCCCGCCCTCACCGAGTCGGCCGACACCGTTCTGCAGCGTTCTCGCGACGTGCGAGATCGGTGGCACGGCCACGACGACGACCGCATCAGGATCGAGCTCGCTCCCTTGATTCCGTGGGGTTGTTCCGACGAGGCGATGCTTGCAACCGTCGAAGAGGCCCGGTCGTGGGGAGCCGGCACCCACATCCACTGCGCGGAAACCTCCACGGAGGTGGAAATGAGTCTCGATGAGCGCGGCGTCCGTCACGTTGAGTGGCTCGAACAGCTCGGCGTACTCGGCCCCGATTTCCAGCTGGCCCATTCGGTTTGGCTCGACGATAACGAGCTCGATCTCATCGCTGCTCGCGGCGCCACCGTGGTGCACTGTCCGGTGAGCAACATGTACCTCGCGTCTGGTGTTGCGAGGATCCTCGCCATGCGCGAGCGGGGCATCTCGGTGGCGCTGGCCTCCGATGGCCCGGGGTCCAACAACCGCCAGGACATGTTCGAGGTGCTTAAATCAACGGTGCTGCTACAGAAGATTCACCATCTCGACCCGATGGCGCTCCAGCCCGAGGAGGCGATCACGATGGCTTGTCGTGACGGCGCCAAGGCCTTCGGCACTCCCTCCATCACCGGCTCGCTCGAGGCCGGCAGGAAGGCCGACCTCGTTGTCGTCGATCTCCAATCGGTCTTCGTGGCTCCCGTACATCGGGTGCCGAGTGCCCTGGTGTTCTGCTCCGCTCCCGCCGACGTGAGCCATGTGGTCGTCGACGGGCGTGTGCTTATCGACGAGGGCGAGTTGGTGATGCTCGATGAGGATGCTCTGCTGGCGGAGGCCGAGGCATCGGCTCGTTCGGTGTTTCTCCGTGCCGGGGTGGAGAGTCGGCTCACGCGCTGACCCGATCCTCTGCTGGCCCGATTACCCACCGCACTTCCGACTGGTTCAGTTGGCGGCTATCACCGCGATCTCCATCAGCCACTCGGGCCGGGCGAGTTCGGCCACCACGATCAGGGTCGATGCGGCCAGGCAGTTGTCGAGGGCACGGTCGCGGACCGCCATGACCGGCCCGAGATCGTGGCCGGGCGTGACGTAGGTGGTGACCGACACCACGTCGGCACTTGTCATCTGGGCATCAGCCAGCATGGCGGCAATGTTGTTCCAGATGACCTCCGCCTGCTCCACGAGGCCCGATGGAACCGATCCGTCGGGTGAGATCGGAACGACCCCTGAGGTGTGAAGCCAGCGGGCGGCGCCCTCGGTGAGACGGGCATGGGCATAGGTGGCGGCAGGCGCCGCAATCGGGGCCGGGTTCACAGGGTTGTGCTTCACGCCGTCTCTTCGGTGAGAGCGGCGACGTCGGCGAGCACTCGCCGAAGTTCCACGGTGATGCGGTCGGCGCGGGTGTGGGTCTCGATGCCGGGATCGATCGGCACTGCTTTCAGGACCAGTTGCTCCAGAAGCTCGCGATCTTCGCGGCCGACTTCCAGCTGGAAATCGAGGTATTCCTGCGCCGTCATCCGCCCATCGGCGATGTTCTCGGCGAGGATCAGCAAGAACAGCCTCGTTGTGTCGGCGTCGACCGGCTGGTGAAAGAACATCAGCACCAGCACTCCGGCCGTGCCGTATTCGATCTGGAGCCGCACATGGTGGGGTGCATCGCAGCGAAAAGTCATGGTGCGGTCGAAAGTGTCGAAGTCGGTGGTGCCCGACGCGGCATCGGCGAGCACCTTGCTGGAGTGGTGGTGCACGGCGCTGAATGACCATCCGTCGCGCTCCACCTCGTAGCTACCGACGGTGGTGTCGTTCGGGTCGCCGATTGTGCCGATGTGGGTGAACGGGAAGTGGGCCACGTCGAGGAAGTTGTCGGCCATCTGGGCAGCACTGGCATTCCAGCTCTGGGTGGGAACGTCGGACCGGCCAAAACGAGCCATGTCCCACTCGGGTAGATCGGGGATGGCCGTGACTGGTGCGTCGAGTGCGACCCAGACGAGGCCGTAGCGTTCGGCTACAGCCGCCACCGGTCTGAGATGTGCGGTGGGCGGGATCGTGGCGCCGTCGCCGATGGCGGGAATCTCGACACAGTGCCCGTCGGCGTCGAACTTCCAGCCGTGGTAGGCGCAGCGGATGCAGTTTCCCTCGATGGTTCCGGCATTGAGCGGGGCCCGCCGGTGGGAGCACGCAGCCGGGAGCACGGTCCAAACCGAGTTGAGCCGAGCCAGGGTGTAGTCGTCACCCAGCAGCCGAATCGGGTGGGGTCCACGACCATCGAGCTCTCGGATCGCCGCCACCGGATGCCAGAACCGACGCTGGCCGGGGTGGAGATTGTCGAACCATCGGGTCATGGAGTTTCTCCTCGAAGGTGGCGTGAGACTATCGTCATCGTCGGTGCCGACTCTAGCTACCTCAGCTGGGTAGCTCGGCTAGGTTGGCACCGAATCGAAAATGAGATCAGCGACTCGACCGGCGGCGTATCCCCGGAAGGGCGGATCAGAGATGGAGAGAAGCCATGCCGCTCGCGGCTGCATACCATCGGCCCGGAAATGTCGACGAAGCGTTGGCCTTGCTGGCCGACCCCAACCGGATGCCCCTCGCCGGGGGAACGATCCTCAACGCCAGTCGAGACGCCTCTGAGATTGAGATGGTCGATCTCCAGGCACTCGGGCTCGATCAGATCACACCCGCCGGAGATCGGCTCGAGATCGGCGCCACCGCAACGCTTGCGTCGCTGATGGAGAGCGGTGAGGTTCCGGACTGGATTCGTGAAATCGCTCGCGCCGAGCAAGCGTCCACGTTGAGAACTCTGGCTACCGTGGGTGGTGCGATTGCGGCGCCCACACCCGACAGCGTGTTGGTCGCGGTTCTCCTTGTGTCCGACGCCCAGGTAAGCCTGGCCGGGGCCGACGATCGCCCGCTTGTCGCCCTCCTGAGCGGCGGAGTACCGAGCGGCGCCATCATCACGTCGATTTCGATAGCGGTCGACGGAACCGGCGCTTCCGCTTCCACCGGCCGCACCCCGGCTGATGTACCGATCGTGAGTGCAGTAGCCCGCTCGAGCGAGGCCGGCACGGTGATGGCACTCACCGGCGTGGCCGCCACACCGGTGTTGGTGTCGCCCACCGACCCCACCGCAGGGCTTCAGCCGTCCGGCGACTTTCGTGGTTCGGCTGAATATCGGACCGAGCTCGCCCGGATCCTGGCATCACGAGTAGAGGGGGCCCTACGATGAGCGAGCTCACCATTTCCATCGAACTCAACGGCCAGACGGTCGACACCACCGTCAAGCCCAACGACAATCTCCGTGACGTGCTGCGCCGGGAGGGCATGTTCAGCGTGAAGTTCGGGTCGTCGAGTGGCGAGACCGGTGCCGCGGCGATCCTGTTCGACGGTCGCCTAGCGAGTGCCGATGTGATTCTCGCGGCTCAGGCTGACGGCCATTCGATCACCACGGTCGAAGCACTCAACACCGAGCGTGAGCTCCATCCGATCCAGGCCGCGTTTGCTGCAGTGGGAGCGATGCAGAGCGGCTATTCGGCTGGCGCGATGATCCTTGGCACCATGGCCTTGCTGGAAAATAATCCCGACCCGAGCGAGGTGGAGATCCGCGACATGTTGTCGGGGATCCTCGATCGCGAGACGGCGTATGTGAAGCCGGTCGAGGCGGTGAAGCGGGCCGCTGCGATGATGCGTGGAGCTCACCCAGAACCGTTCGCGCCGCTGATTCTCGCTCCCCTCACCGAGGGCGGAAAGGCCGGCACCTACGACCCCACCGATGAACCCCCGGTAGCTTCTCACGCCGTCCCCCGACTCATTCCCTCGCCTGATGTGCCCGAGATGGCCGTGGTGGGAAAGCCGGAGATAAAGGTGGATGCGGTGAAGCTCGCGAAGGGCAACCCGGCGTTCACCGACGACATCGACTTGAGGGGAATGCTCTACGCCAAGCTCCTCACCAGTCCCCACGCCCACGCCAATATCCTCGAAATCGACGATTCGAAGGCCTTGGCCCTACCGGGCGTCCATGCCGTTCTCTCTTACAAGAACGTTGATCGGATCAAGTACGCATCGGGTGGCCAGAGCTGGCCCAATCCCCATCCCCACGATCAGGTGAGCTTCGACACCAAAGTGCGTCATGTCGGCGACCGCGTGGCGGTGGTGGCGGCGGAGACCGTGGAGATCGCGGAGCAGGCAGTGAAGCTGATCGAGGTCACCTACCAACCTCTGCCCGCGATCTTCGACGAACGCGAGGCGATGGAGTCCAACGCGCCGAAGGTCCACGACGAGCCCGACACCGAGGAGATCTTCGATCCCGACCGCAACATCGTCCACCAGATCAAGGCCCATCGAGGCGACGTCGAGGCCGCGCTGGCTGGTGCTGATCACGTGTTCGAGCAGACATTTCGGGTGCACCAGGTCCAGCCGTGCCCGATCGAGCCCCACATCTCGATCGCGTGGCTCGATAGCGACGAAAGAATGGTCATCCGCACCGGCACCCAAGTGCCGTTTCATGCCCGCCGTATGGTGGCCCCCCTGCTCGGCATGGACATCAAGGATGTGAGGGTGATCAAGCCTCGTATCGGTGGCGGCTTCGGCGCGAAGCAGGAGATGTTGCTCGAGGATGTGGTGGGACTGCTCGCCAAGGCCACCCGCCGACCGGTTCGTATCGAACTCACTCGTGAAGAAGAGTTCGTGTCGAGCCGCACCAGGCATCCCCAGACCATCACCTATCGCACCGGGGTCGACCGTGACGGCAAGCTCGTGGCCCAGGATCTCTACATCATCGGCAACACCGGCGCTTACGGCACCCACGGCTACACGGTGCAGACGGTTTCGGGTCTGCGCGGGCTGAGCCAGTACGTGTGTCCCAACAAGCGGTTCCACTGCGATGTCGTCTACACCAACATCCCGGTGCCGGGCGCTTACCGAGGTTATGGCGCCCCTCAGGCCGAGTTCGCACTCGAATCCCACATGGAAGACATCGCCCGCGAACTCGGGATCGACGTGATCGAGTTCAAGCGGGCCAACTGGGTGACCACTGGCTCCGAAATGGATATCGCTCCCCACCTCGGAGAACGGGCTGTGGAGGACGAGGAGCTCGACGAGTACCCGAAGATCATGTCCGACGGAATCGAAGAATGCGTTGCCAACGCACTCCGCGAGATCGGCTGGCATCGCCGCGACGATCCCGAATGGGTGGCGCCGGCCGACCAGCCCCACATCCGAAGGGGGATCGGCTTCGCGTTCTGTATGCACGGCACGGCCATCCCGTTCCTCGACATGGGGGGCTGTTCGATCAAGATCAACGACGACGGCTCATTCAACATGCTGGTCGGGGCCACCGACCTGGGCACCGGCGCCGACACCGTGCTCGGCCAGATAGCAGCCGAGGTGCTCGGCGTGCGTCTCGAAGACATCAAGGTGTATTCGAGCGATACCGACATGACGCCCTTCGACACGGGTGCCTACGCCAGCTCCACCACCTACATCTCGGGCACCGCCGCGATGCAGGCGGCCGAGAACGTGCGCAAGCGTCTCAAGGAGAGGGCGGCGATGTTGCTCGACGTCGATGAGCCGTGCACGATCGAGCTTCGCGATCGGAGGGCCTTCGCCCCCGATGGCCGTTCGGTGAGCATGGAGGACATCGCCCTTGATTCCCTGCACACCCAGGAGCAGGAACAGATCATGGGCACATCGTCTTATGTTTCACCCGATTGTCCACCACCCTTCGCAGCCCAGATGGCGGAGATCGAGGTCGATATCGAGACCGGTCAGGTCACCGTCAAGAAGCTGGTGATGGCGGTCGACTGTGGCGTGGCCATTAACCCGATAACCGCGAGTGGGCAGGTGGAGGGCGGCATGCTGCAGGCGCTCGGCTACGCCCATTGCGAAGAGTACGCCTACGACGACGATGGTCGGATGCTCAACTCCTCTTTCGGCCCTTACAAGATCTATCGGGCCGACGAGATGCCCGAGACGGTGGTCTACCTCGTCCAGACGATGGAGGACTCAGGACCCTTCGGAGCGAAGGCAGTGGCCGAAATCCCCAAGGACGGTGTTGCTCCCGCGCTGCGTAACGCGATCATCAACGCAACCGGGGTCGCCATCAACGAACTTCCCTTCACGCCCGAACGCGTTTGGGCGGCGCTGCAGAACACATGACCCTGGTTCTTTCCGACTGGCTTCTGATCGCGGCGGATCGACCGGCCGAACGATCGTGGGGTGTTCGTGTGGTCGACGGCCTCGTCGATGATGTGGGCCCCCGAGATCAGCTGTTGGCGGCCCACCCCGACGACGACGTGATGGACGCGATCGGCCAGATCGTGATGCCGGGATTCGTCAACGCTCACGTGCATCTCTACGGCACCCTCGCCCATGGGATTGCACCGGTGGAAGGCGACGGGCCCGACGACTTCTGGAGCTTTCTCGAGGATTACTGGTGGCCCAAGGTCGAGGACGCACTCGATGTCGACATGATTGTCGCCGCCACCGACTATGTCTGCGCCGAGATGCTGCGTTCGGGCATCACCACGTTCTACGACATACTGGAGGCGCCCAACGCTCTTCCCGATGCCCTGCTCGCCCAGAAGGAAGTGGTGGAGCGACGGGGCATGAGGGGTCTGTTGAGTTTCGAGGCCACCGAGCGCGCCGGTCCCGAGATCGCCCGCCTCGGGCTGGAGGAGAATCTCCGCCTGATTGATGCCTGCGATCCGTCCGGCCTGGTGGGTGGCATCATGTGTTGGCACACCACGTTCACGTGCTCAGCCGACTACATCACCGAGGCGTTCTCCCTCGCCGCCGACCGGGGAGTGATGAGTCACGCTCATGTCAACGAAGGAGTTCACGAGGGCAGATGGGCCGAGGAGAGGCTCGGCGCCCGTACGGTCGAGTTCTACGCCGATCTCGGCGTCGCCGGTCCACGCTTTCTGGCGAGTCAGTGTGTCCAACTCTCCGCCCGGGAGCGGGAGTTGTTGGCCGAGCTGGGCGTGAAGGTCAGCCATATGCCTCTGGCCAACTGCGAGGTCGGCGGCGGGATCGCCCTGATGCCGGAATTGATCGATGCCGGTGTAGTCGTCGGGCTCGGCAGCGACGGCTATGTCAACGACTTCTACGAGGTCATGCGAGGCGCCTTCCTCCTGCACAAGGCTCGACTCCAGGATCCTGGAGCGATGCCCGCGGAAACCGTTCTGCACATGGCCACCGAAGCGGGCGCCCAGGCGCTGGGCCTCGACCACGTCGGTCGGCTCGAGCCCGGATGGTCGGCTGATCTCCAGGTGGTCGATGCAAGCTTCCCCACCCCGCTCACCGCTCACAATCTCGCCGATCAGGTGGTCCTGTGGCGCAACCACTCCAACGTCCGCGATGTGATGGTGGCCGGCAACTGGAGGGTGCTCGGTGGTGAGCTGGTCGATGCCGATCTCGATCAGCTCAGGGCCCGCACCCGCGAACAGGCCACTCGACTCTGGAAGGCCGGCTGATGATCTCAGAACTTGCAGCAGCAATCGAGGGCGGCCAAGCCGTTGTTCTCGCTACCGTCACTCGTACCGAGCGCTCGGTTCCGCGGCGGCCCGGTTCGAAGATGCTCGTATTCGCCGACGGCCGTACCGAGGGCACCATCGGTGGCGGCGAGATGGAGCATCGAGTCACGATCGAGGCGGTCGAAGTGCTGGCCGACGGCCGGCCCCGCGTCATCACCTACACCCTCGTCGACCCCGCTACCGGCGACGCCGGAGTCTGCGGCGGCGAGGCCGAGATCTATCTGGAGCCGTACATGCCCACACCAAAGTTGTTGATCGTCGGGGCGGGCCACGTCGGCCGGGCTGTGAGCGACCTCGCCCAGTGGCTCGATTTTCGCACCATGGTGTGGGACGACCGAACCGCGATTCTCGACGACGCCGACCATGTCGACATCGCGCTCAGTGGTTCGATGGCCGATGCGCTGGCCGAGCATCCACTCACCGCCAACGATTCGGTCGTGATGGTCACCCGCAACGTGAAACTCGATCTCGAGATCCTGCCCTTGCTACTCGCGACACCGACCCGCTACATCGGGCTGATGGGGAGCCAGCGCCGCTGGGACACCACGCGGGGCGGCCTGATCGAGCAGGGGATCCCCGAGTCCGATCTCGGTCGTGTGCATGCTCCCATCGGTGTCGAGATCAACGCCGAGACTCCGGAGGAGATCGCGGTGAGCATCCTCGCCGAGGTGATCGGCGACCGGCGTGCCCCCTGAGCTCTGCTTGTTGAGGGGCGGCGGCGATCTCGCCACCGGGATCGTCTGGCGCCTGACCCGGGCCGGTTGGCCGGTAGTGGTGTGTGAACTTGCCGAGCCTCTCACCGTTCGTCGATCGGTGGCCGTCTCCAGCGCGGTGCGAGATGGCGTCTTCGAGGTGGAAGGCATGCGGGCCGAGCGTGCGACTTCGGCTCCGGAGGCAGAAGCGATCGCTCGTACCGGGGTGGTGGGTGTGCTCGTTTCCCCCGAGCTCCCGGCCCTCGATGCCGAGGTGGTCATCGACGCCCGCGTGGCCAAGCGCAACATCGACACCTCGCTCCACGACGCCGACCTGGTGGTCGGGGTGGGACCTGGTTTCACTGCTGGGATCGACTGCCACGCGGTGGTGGAAACCCAGCGGGGCCATCATCTCGGTCGGGTCCTCTGGAGTGGCCGCGCCGCGGCCGATACCGGCACCCCAGGGATTGTCGCGGGCAAGGGAGCGGAGCGAGTACTTCGAGCCGGGGCGGCAGGACTTGTGACCTGGAGGGCCGCTATCGGCGACGTGGTCAGCGAGGGAGAGGTGCTCGGCTCGGTCGGAGGCATTGATCTCACCGCTCCGTTCGATGGACTCGTACGGGGCCTGATCGCGGATGGGATCGAGGTGGTCGGGGGAATGAAGATCGGCGATGTCGACCCACGGCTCGAGCACTCGGCGTGTTTCGAGATCTCCGACAAGGCGCTGTCGGTCGGCGGGGGAGTGGTGGAGGCGGTGCTCACGTGGTCGAACCGATAGGCCTCGCCCAGCTTTCCGACACCCTCGGTCTCGGTGCCCACGAGCACATCTCCTTGGTGGGGGGCGGAGGAAAGACCACCGCCCTTTTCGCCTTAGCGGATCAACTCGCCGGCACGGTGGTGCTGACCACCACCACCAAGATGGGCCGCGACCGCACCGATGGGAGGGCGGTGCTGTTCGCGCCCTCCGACGCTGAGTTGGTGGCTGCACTCGATGGCGATCGGGCCGTGCTCGCCTGGGGGGCCGACGGCGGGCACAAGGCGGTAGGTGTCGAGCCGGAAGTTTGCGACCGGTGGTTCACGATCGCCGACAATGTTGTGGTGGAAGCCGACGGATCGCGGCACCGACCGTTCAAGGCGCCCCGGCCCTACGAACCGGTGGTGCCCTCCACCACCACCCTGCTCCTTGCCTGTGTCGGGGCCGACGCTCTGGGTCGGGTGATCGCCGACCAGTGTCAACGTCCCCTGAGGGTGGCCGCGGTAGCGGGCTGCTCGCCCTATGTCCGGCTCACCCCGGAGCGTTTGGCGGCGGTGTTGGAGAGCGACCGTGGCTCGCGCAAGAACTGCCCGCCCTCGGCTCGTTTCGCGGTGATGATCAATAGCGTCACGGTCCGGCAGCGTGGGTTTGTGGATGAACTGGCCGACCTTTTGAACCCCGACACCCTGTTGGTGTCGGTTGCTGAATTCTCATCCGTCGAAGGAGGTGAGTCCGATGAGTGAGCCGATCGTGCGCCGTTTCGATGAGCCGACCTTCACCGTGCCTGTCTCGAAGGTGTTCGAGACAACCCTGGAAGGTGTCGATGAACAAGAGCCGTTGCCTGTTCTTGTCGATGGTGAGGGCCCCGAACTGGAGTCCCCGATCGATGAGGGCCTTGTGATGGTCGGCCATCGACGAATCCGCACGCTCTCCAACTACTGGCACGGGGGTTGGCAACACGCCATCCGCGACACCTGGCTGCGCAAGTCGGTCGCCCGACGGCTCGGCGCGGTCGCCGATCGCCTCCCGCCTCGGTGGGGCCTGGCGGTCTTCGATGCGTGGCGTCCCATCGCCTTGCAAGCGGAGCTCTACGATCTCGCCGCCGCCGACCCCAGGATCGAGGAAGGATTCATGACGAAGGTGTCCCACGATCCGCGCACCCCGCCACCGCACCTCACCGGTGGCGCAGTCGATGTCACGCTGACTTTCGACGGCATTCCTCTTGCACCGGGCTGTGGGTTCGACGACATCACCCACCTGGCCTACACCGCGGTGCTCGAACAAGAGCCGGGACCTGATCGGGAGCTGCGGCGCTTCCTCTACTGGTCGATGAGAGCTGAGGGATTCGTGGTGATCGGTTTCGAGTGGTGGCACTTCGAGTTCGGCACTCGCCGTTGGGCTCTGGTGACGGGTGGTTTGCCGGTGTTCGGCCCCGCGGGCCCGTCCCGGTTGGAGTCAGACGAGAACGTCGCTCAAGTCGCGCCGTAGGAAGCGGCCGTGGCCGGCTCGGCCCACATAGGTTCGCTCGTCGATGACGAAGGATCCTCGGGACAGCACTGTGCGCACCTGGCCGGTTACCTCCACCCCCTCCCACGCGGAGTTGTCGATGCGCATGTGGTGCGAATCGACTCCGAGTACGTGGGTGCGGGTGGGGTCGTAGACGACGATGTCGGCGTCGGAACCGGGAGCGATGAGGCCCTTTTGGGGGTAGATGCCGAACATCCGGGCCGGAGTTGTGGAGCAGGTCTCCACCCAGCGGGCGACGTCGAGTTCGCCGGCAACGACACCGGTATGGAGCAGGTCCATGCGATGTTCGATCGACCCCAATCCGTTGGGCGTGACCCGAAAGTCGTCGCGGCCCAGCAGCTTCTCGTTGTCGCAGAAGGGGCAGTGATCGGTGGACACCACAGCGAGGTCGTCGCGCCGCAGCCCCTGCCAGAGAGATGCGTGGTTGTGGCGCTCACGAAGTGGTGGTGAACAGATCGAGCGCAGTCCGTCGAGACCGGGCCGGTCGAGATGATCCTCGATGGTGAGATATAGATATTGGGGGCAGGTCTCGGCGAACACGTTCTGGCCGCGATCGCGAGCCCACTTCACCTGTTCCAGTGCGTCGGTGGAGGAGAGGTGGACTATGTACAGCGGCGCGTTGGCGATCTCCGCGAGAGCGGCGGCGCGGTGGACGGCCTCGCCCTCGAGTCGGCTGGGCCTGGTGCGGCCGTGCCAGACAGGGTCGGTGTCGCCTCGCTCGGCCGCCCAGTCGCGTAACACGTCGATGGCGATGCCGTTTTCGGCGTGCATCATCACCAGGGCACCGAGATCGGCGGCGCGGCGCATGGCCCTGAGCAGTTGGCCATCGTCGGAGTAGTAGGCGCCCGGGTAGGCCATGAAGTACTTGAAGCTGGTGATGCCCTCGTCGACGAGGGACCCCATCTCGTTCAGGGCCAGTTCATTCACGTCGCCCATCGACAGGTGGAAACCATAGTCGATCGCGCACTGACCGTCCGCCTCGGCAAGGCGATCTTCCATTGCCTCACGCACATGCATGCCCATCATCTGGCCCGCGAAATCGATGATGCTGGTGGTGCCGCCCCAAGCCGCAGCCGCGGTGCCCGTGGCGAAACTGTCCGACGATGTGGCATCCGGGCTCATGGGGAGTTGGAGGTGGGTGTGGACGTCGACTCCCCCTGGCACGACATAGCAGCCGGTCGCATCGACGACGCGGTCGGCGCCCGATGCCGCGCCGAGTGCGAGATCGGTGCCTGGCTCGAGCACGGCGAGGATGCGTTCACCCTCGATCACCACATCCGCGGGGGTGGCACCGCTGGTGGATACGACCCTGCCGCCGCTCACGAGGATGGTCATGATCTCGCCTCCTTCGTTGTCGGTGAAAGGTGAGGCCCTGCCATGGACGAACTCTAGCCCTGGCGAATTGGCCGTTCGGGTCCGCCGGGGCTGCCACGATCGGTAGAAAGTTACGCTGAGTGGGGTTGGATGGAAACCGACCGCTCTAGGTGGTATCAGGTGAGCGCGATAGTCTTACCTTGTGCGAGTGCGGTGGAATCGGGCGCTGGGGGCCGTGGTAGCGGTCGCCACGGTGGGAACGGGCGCTGCTGCGTTTCAGATCGACCCCGAGGTGATCACGCGGGTTGCCACGAGCGCCAACGGAATCTGGATCCCTGCCTCCTTGTCGGGCGAGATCATCCGCGTCGATGCAGGAACCGGTGAGGTCACGGCGCGAGTCGATGTAGCGGAGCCGCGCTCCGAGTTGGAACTTGTCGAGACGGGCGGACAGGTGGTGGTGGTCGATCGCACGGCCGGTCAGGTATCGCTCGTCGATCCCGCTCTCCACGAGGTGGTGCGCGAAGTCGGAGCGGTGGCCGCGACCATGGATCTCGTCGACATCGGCCCCGAAGGGATCGTGGCCGCTGCGGGCTCCGAGGTGAGCATCATCGATCTGGAGGTCACGCGGTCGACTTCTATCGATGTCGGCGCCGAGATCGGTTCGATCGTCGCGGTGGGCACAGGCGGGCTCGCGGCCGGTTCCGAATTGGTCCGATCCTTCGACGCCACCGGCTCCGAAGAGGTCGACGGCAGCGCCGGCACCGATGCCAGAGTTGTCCGCGCCGGCGAGTTCGTGATGCTGATCGAGGGTACTTCTCTCGATCAGTACGAGGGCGGCCGCCGCAGCTGTCTCAGTGAGGATCTCGGCCCGGATGCCCGGGTGGTCGGCCACGAATCCGGAATGGTGATCAGCGTCGATCGTGGCCTGGTGCAAATGTCCGATCTCCACTCAGGCACCTGTGAGCGCCTGCGTATCGCCGACACCGACACCGTTCTCGGCCTTCCGGTGATGGCGGGCGGCTTCGTGTTCGTTCCTGAGCCCGAGGCCAGCTCGGTCCACATAATCGACCTCGCCAGGCATCGATCCACGGTGCACAGAGTGGCCTTTGGGGCTTTAGATCTCCGGCTCCGCAGCCGGGGCGAGATCGTGGTGGCCTACGCCGTCGACTCATCGTTCGCGGCCCTCATGGATGCAAAGGGTGTGGTGACCACGATCAATACGGTTCGAACCGATCAGCCCCTGCAGGCTGTGATCGGTGATGCTGGCTCAGCCGCAGTGGTGGGTGGCGACATCGACGCTCCTGGGGTGGGACTCGATGGGATCGAGGGGACGAATCGGGGCGCCAACGAGCTCGAAATTGAAGCCGCCGTGCTCGCGGCAACCATCCGCGACGACGAGGAGCCCGAGCCCGTCCCCGAAGCCCCATCTGACGAGCTCGTCGCCAACTTCGCGTTCAGCGCCGACACGGTGGCCGTGGGCACCGAGGTCCGCTTCGTAGATGAGTCCAGTGGCTCACCTCGCTCCTGGATCTGGGATTTCGGCGATGGCGCGGGAGCGGAAGGACCTGAGGTCACCCACGCCTGGAGCGAGCCCGGCACCTACGGCATCACTCTGCACGTCTCTCGTGATGATCTCTCGGCCATGGTGAGTCTCGCGATCGTCGTCATCCCGGCCGACGTCGAGTTGCCCCCGTCGGCCGACTTCACCGTCAGTGCCGGGGTAGTGAGCGTGGGAGATGCCGTCTTCTTCGAAGACAGGAGTGCGGGCGACATAAACCGTTGGCATTGGAGCTTTGGCGATGGCACCACCTCGAGCTTCCCGAATCCGAGCAAGTCGTGGGGCCGTTCGGGCCGATACACGATCGTGCTCACTGTGGCCAATGAGCAAGGCTCCGACTCCGCCACCATCGTCGTGGAGGTGGTCGACCAGCTGAGGCCTCCCGTCGCGGTGATCGGTGCTTCGGCTCACCTGGTGGAGGTGGGTGAGCCTGTGGTGTTCACCGCCGTGTCTGCCACCGACCCTGCCCTGTTCACCTGGGATTTCGGCGACGGTCAGAGCTCCACGAGAAGGTCGGTGACTCACGTGTTCACCGCGGAAGGCACCCTCACCGTCACCGTTCTCGCAAGCAACGATGCGGGCAGCTCCACCGCCCAGATCGAGATCACGGTGGTGCAGGCCACGGTGGTTCCGGTCGCTCGTATCGCCAACCTGCCACTGATCGTCGAGGCGGGCGATGTCGTCACTCTCAACAGCCTCTCGAGCAATGGCCCCGACACTGAGGAGTGGTCGTTTGGTGATGGCCAGACCGCGTCTGGCACCAGTGTCACCCACACATGGGCCTCTGAGGGGGTATTCGTCGTCACCCTCATCGCAACCAACGGTGCCGGCTCATCCACCACCTCGGTGGCCGTGAACGTGCTAGCTGAGCTGCCGCCGCCCCTGGCCGTGGTCGCCGGATTCGATCGGACACCCTGGGTTGGAGAGGCCACCTTGTTCACCGACGGTTCCCTCAACGCCACCGGCTGGCTCTGGGACTTCGGCGATGGCGGCACCTCGACGACGCGTAGTCCGCTCCATACCTTCTCGACGTCGGGGCCCCACACGGTCACCCTCACCGTTACGAACCGCAACGGGTCGAGCTCCACAGCCGTGGCCCTGGAGGCGCGGCTCAGACCTACCGCTGCCTTCGCGGCCTCCTCGGCTGCGCCCCGTGTCGGCCAGGACGTGAGCTTCACCGATCTCTCGGTGAACGCGGCCACATGGTCGTGGGATTTCGGAGACGGATCGAGTTCGGTGCTTCAGAATCCGACCCATGCTTACGCCGCACAGGGGACCTATTCGGTCCAGCTCACCATCTCGAGCCCCACCGGCGACCCCGATTCCACGCTTCCGCTCCCGCTTGCGGTGGATCCCGCACCCCCCGCGCTTTCAGATATTGCGCTAATCGACCCGGCCACCACCCTCGTCCCCCACACCCTCGCCGCCGTGGCGAGTGCATCTTCGGGCCCCATCGACACCTACGAGATCGACTATGGCGACGCCAGCACGATCGAGAGCAGTCCCACGGCGACCTTCCAGCACACCTTCGCCACTGCCGGCGCCTATACGGTCCGGATGCGGGCAAGGGGTCCTCTTGCCGATTGGTCTGGGTGGATAAGTCGACCGCTGACCGTCGTCAACCCGGCGCCGCCGGTGATCAATTCGATCTCGCCGGCTGTGGGTACTACGGGTTTGCCTGTTTCGTTTGTGGGGTCGGTGACTGGTTCGGTTGTGACGTGGGCGTGGGGCTTCG
>CAXMSE010000016.1:0-4887 GCA_964196195.1 uncultured Gammaproteobacteria bacterium
GCCAGCAAAATCAGGGCCAGCAAAACCAGGGCCGGCAGAACCAGGGCAACCGCCAGGGCGGAAACCGGGGAGGCCAGGGTCAGGGCAACAAGGCACCAACGCCGATCGAAGCGATCACCAACGATGATGCGGTGGAGCTCGATGAGAATACCCTCAAGCGTCGCCGGGGCCGTACCCGAAAGGGTCGCGCCGTCGGCCGCTATCTGATGTGTGTGCACGTCGGGGAGCACGCAACCCAGATCTCAACGCTCGAGGGCCGCAAGCTGGTCGAACATCAGGTGTCTCGGCCCTCAGACGACGTGAGCCAGATCCACGGCAACATCTATCTCGGCCGGGTTCAGAACGTGTTGCCGGGCATGGAAGCAGCATTCGTCGATATCGCCACTCCCAAAAATGCGGTGCTCTATCGAGGCGACGTCCAATACGACCCCGATGAGATGGAGGGGAAAAAGGCCATACAGCCTCGGATCGAAGACATTCTCAAGGCCAAGCAGGCGATCCTCTGCCAGGTCACCAAGAACCCGATCGCTCACAAGGGAGCCCGTCTTACCCAGGAGGTCTCACTACCGGGACGGTTCGTGGTCCTGGTGCCCAACAGCTCCACCTACGGCATCTCGAAGCGGCTGCCCGATGGTGAACGCAAGCGCCTGCGCAACATCCTCGACAAGGCCAAGCCCAAACAGCATGGCGTGATCGTCCGCACGGCCGCGGAGAATGTCACCTCCGAGGAGATCGAGCGTGATGTTGCTCGCCTGCTCGGCCAGTGGAACGACATCGAGGCCCTGGCCAAGAAGACGAAGGCGCCGGCCCTGCTCTACCGGGAGCCCGAGGCGGCGGTGCGCATCATTCGCGAGGAGTTCACCAAGGACTTCCGCGGCGTGATCATCGACGACAAGCAGCTCTACGAAGAGATCAGGTCCTACGTCTTGTCCATCACACCCGCTCTGGCCGAGCGGGTCGAGTATTACGATGCCGAGGCCGAGGGGCTGCCCCTGATCGAGCGCCAACACATCGATGAGCAACTCCGGAAAGCTCTCGACCGCAAGGTCTGGTTGCCGTCTGGTGGCTCGCTCATCATCGAACACACCGAGGCCCTCACGGTCATTGATGTCAACACCGGCAAGAATGTCGGCCGATCCAGCCTCGAGGAGACGGTCTACCGCAACAATCTCGAAGCAGCAGAAGAGGTGGCCTATCAACTCCGCCTTCGCGATATCGGAGGGATCATCGTGATCGACTTCGTCGACATGGAAATCGCCAAAAACCGAGCTGAGGTCGCGAGAACCTTCCGGGCCGCGCTCGCACGCGACAAGACCCGCACCCAGGTGTTCGACATATCGGATCTGGGCCTGGTGGAGATGACCCGCAAGCGGATCGGTGAGGGACTCTTGGAGTCTGTCTCCGACAGTTGCCCGACCTGTGAAGGTAGGGGCCATGTCCTTCTCGATGAGATCCTCGGCTGAGTGCTTTCGCTCGGGCGCTTTCTCGAGCTTGCACGGTAAGATTGCCTCCCTATGTATGCAGTAGTAAAGACCGGCGGTAAGCAGTACCGCGTAGAACAGGGCCAGACCCTCGAGGTCGAGCGCGTTGGTGAACCCGGCGCCGAGATCGCTCTTTCTCCAGTTCTTGTCGTCGATGGCGACACCGTTCTCGCCACCCCAGACCAGCTCGCCAAGGCGACTGTCACGGCGCGGGTGGTCGAGGAGACCAAGGGTCCCAAGATCAACGGGTTCCTCTACAAGAACAAGTCCAACAACCGCAAGCGGTGGGGGCATCGGCAGACGCTGGCCCGCATCGAGATCACCGACATCAAGAAGGGCTGATTCCCAATGTCGAAGACGAAGGGCGGCGGGTCAACCCGCAACGGTCGCGATTCCAACTCCCAGCGCCTCGGCGTGAAGGTCTACGACGGGGGCCAGGTTCATTCCGGCGCCATCATCGTGCGCCAGCGAGGAACCCGCATCCATCCAGGCGAAAACGTCATGCGAGGGGGCGACGACACCTTGTTCGCCACATCCGATGGCGTGGTTAAGTTCGGCAACCGCCGAGGCCGTAAACTGGTCGACGTTCTGCCCGCTTGATCAATCCAGATCTTGAGTCTTCGCCCCCACCTCGGTGGGGGCATTACTCATTTTGGAGCGCTAGGTCTCGAGATCGATCCCGCGGGGCAGGTCTCTGTGCTCGAACCCGAGCCAATCCTCTGCGGCATGCATGGCATAGCGGTCGGTCATTCCGGCCACCCACGCCACCGCGGCATGGCGCACACCGTCTTCGGAGTCGTCGGTGAGAAGCCGAGTCGGAAGGCGGGCGGGATCGGCGGAGAGGTGCTCGACCAGCGCTCTCAGGACCGTTACCACTCGGCGGGCCTGCTCTCGTGATTCGTCGCGAAGGTAGATCGACTCGAAGTTGAACCGGCGGAAGGCGGCCAGCGCTTCCGCTCCGGCAGGCGACATGCCGACGCGACCCGCAGACTCGGCGGCGTCGATCATCGAGCCAATGAAACCCGCGAGCTGGGTGCGACGGCTGGGACCACAGAAGTCGAGCACCTCATCGGGTAGCTCAGATGGGCGCACGACGCCCGAGCTGGCCGCGTCTTCGAAGTCGTGACAGACGTAGGAGATGCGGTCGGCCCAGCTGACGACTTCACCTTCCGGAGTGGCCGGTGCCGGCCTCGACCATGAGTGGTTGCGGATTCCGTCGAGCGTCTCCACACAGAGGTTGAGCGGTGTGAGGGTGACGTCGGCGCCCCAGACCGCGTGATCGAAACCCCCGTCGACATATGGCGAGAGGGCTTCCTCGCTGGCGTGGCCACCGGGTCCGTGTCCACAGTCGTGGCCCAGCGCTATCGCCTCGGTGAGCGGGACATTGAGACCGAGAGCGCGGCTCACCGACTGTGCCACTTGGGCAACTTCGAGGGCGTGGGTGAGGCGGGTGCGCTGGTGGTCGTCGGGAAACACAAAAACCTGGGTTTTGCCGGCCAGCCGGCGAAACGCGGTGGCGTGCAGTATTCGGTCTCGATCGCGTTCGAAGGACGTGCGGGTGTGGTCGGCGGCCTCGGGGGTGGCGCGGTTGCCGGCACCCTCGCTGAGCGTGGCTCCTTTGCGGAGAGTTTCGGCCTCGAGTTGCTCCCTGCTCTCCCGGTTGAGTGCGTTGCCGGGGGCGATGCGGGGGTCGGAGTCGGAATGGGCGAGCTCCACCCCGTCGACGAGATGGCCTCGCATGGTGCTGCCCCAGCTGACTTGTTGGAATGTCAGGTCGTCGCGTGCCCCCATGTACGCAGCCTAGGGCTCGCATGTCGATAGCCGGACGACCCATTCGCTTGGGCCAGAAGGCCTACTCCATGCAAGGAACGTATACCCCAATTCCAGGCGAACGTGGATCAACCACCCGGTCCGATGTGTCGAAAGGTAGGGGAGCTCGATTTCCCGGTGGGAACAGAGGACCGATGTTGCGACCACGACGCCGAGCGCGTGGAGAACGAGGGGCGACGCTTGTCGAAGCCGCGATCATGGCGCCGGTATTCCTCCTCTCCATTTGCGGTATCTTCGAGTTCGGATTCGCATTCCGCGATTAGCGGGGCGTAGCCAACGTGACGCTCGATGCTGCTCGCGAGTCGAGCGTTGCCGGCGACGTCACCGATTCCGACTACCGCATGTTGCGTGCCGTGCAGCGATCAGGCGCGGCCCTTCCCGACGGGGCGATCGACCGCCTCGTGATCTTCGAGCCGACGAGCCCGACCGACCAGGTTCCGGCCACTTGCAAGGCCGGCACGCCTGGAGCCGGTCTCTGCAACGTCTAAAGCTCAAGCGACCTGAAGGTCACAGAGATCGAATTCGGCTGCCAGGAGCCGGCACTCGGCGATCCTTACAACTCGCCCGACCGCTTCTGGTGTCCGCGCGACCGTGAGGTGTCGGTCGGTTCCGGGCTCGACTATGTCGGCATCTATGTACGGATCACCCACGAATACATAACCGGGTTCTTCGGCATCTCAGTGGTCTTCGAAGATCAGATGATCCTGAAGATGGAGCCCCACGAGCAATGATGCGATGTCTACTCAAGCGGCGGGCTGGTGGCGATCGCGGATTGGCGATGGTCGAGTTTGCGATCGGCGCTCCTCTCCTCGCCCTCCTGATGGGAGGAATCGTAAAATACGGAACACTCTGGCGCGACAACCTCACGGTCACCAGCAGCACACGAGCGGCTGCCGACGGAGGGCCACACTCGTCGTGCTTCGACTCCAATGGCGACCCCAAGAATTCTTCGGGCTACTGCAATTACTACACAGGGGCCGAGGTGGCAGCGATGTCGAGCATCAACTGCTCGGTGTCGTGTGCGGAGTTTCCGGACAACGCCAATTGTGCGGGGGCCATGAGAACGTATTTTTGTGCCCAACCCGACCGTGAGACCGACCAGGCCTCAGGCCTCACGAGTGTGGGGGTCTGGGTGCGGATCAATCGCGACTGCTTAACCGGCCTGTTTCCGGGTGATGGTGTGACGATCACAGATCAAACGGTGATGAAAGTCGAGCCAAGGTGAATCGAAGGCGCCAATTACTTGGCCGGGCCAGGCCTGAGCGTGGTTATGCCGCAATTCTCACTGCACTGCTAGTCGTACCTCTGATGGGCTTTGCCGGATTCGCGGTCGACATCGGGGCCTGGTATTCACAGGCACCGTCGCTACAGCGTGCGTCAGACGCGGCCGCGCTCGCGGGCGTTGTCTGGCGGCCGAATTTCTCTTCCGCCGAGTCCGCAGCTCGGGCCGAAGCGACCCGCAACGGGTTCACCCACGGCGTCGATGGCATCACTGTCACGGTCGCCGAGACGGGCAACAACCGACTCGAGGTTGAGATCGTCGACACCGATGCCGATCTCTATTTCGCGAGCCTGT
>CAXMSE010000017.1:0-4433 GCA_964196195.1 uncultured Gammaproteobacteria bacterium
CGGCGACGCTTGAGGGTATTCTCATCGAGCTCCACCGCATCATCGTTGGTGATCGCTTCGATCGGCGTTGGTGCCTTGTTGCCCTGACCCTGGCCTCCCCGGTTTCCGCCCTGGCGGTTGCCCTGGTTCTGCCGGCCCTGATTTTGCTGGCCCTGATTTTGCTGGCCCTGATTTTGCTGGCCCTGAGCCTGTCCGCCTTGACCTCCCTGGCCGCCGCGGCCACGACCACGACCGCCCCTGCGCCTGCGCCGCTTACGGGGCTGGCCGTCGCCCTGGTTCTGGCCACCCTGGTTTTGCTGGCCCTGGTTCTGACCACCCTGGTTCTGGCGGCTTTCGTTCTGGCCACTCTGGCCCTGGCTCTGGTCCTGACTCTGGCCGCTGGATCGCGAGTCACCCACGTTCGGGGCAGGACGCGAATCTCCGATTCTGGGGGTGGGGTTTTGGTTTTGCTTGTCTGGCTTCGGTTTCTCCGAAGCGCTTGCTCTGGTCTTGTCAGCCGCGCCTTCTGTGGGGCGGGGGGACTTGCCGGCATCGCCGGACTTGGGGGCCTCTTCGTCGGCCATAAGTTTCGTCTTTCAGGTCGGGCACTCCGATGTGAGCAATCATTTCGCTCCCACGGGTGCGGACAACGGCGCGGCGACCGCAAGGGGGTCGGTGCGCTGATCGTCGTCGGTGATAATCCATTGGTGAAGTCGGTGAACGCGTAATTCCGTGAGTGGGGGGTCGAGCGCCGCCAGAAGTTCGGACACCCGCACCGCGCGGGGTTGGGTACCGAGTTCTGCGATCAACCTCACACTCTGATCGTTCTGAACACCTTCTCCGATCGGCGATTCGACCTCGACACTGAGAACCAGGGGTCGGAGGTCGTCGGTGACCTGCTTCCCCTTACGCTCACGGGTGACGACGATGCTGTCGGAGGCCAGGGCGCGTTCTACCGCGCCGCGGGCCGTCTCGACATCCACGTCGGTGACGTCGATTTGCCAGGTACAACTTGTGACTGCCTGTTGCAGGGACGGCATCCGCCGGTCAATAACGACCACTGCGGTTGCGGTCAGCCCCACCGGGAGTTGGGCACTGAGCAAGGCAGGAAGCAACTCCACATCAAGGTCTTCCCCGACGCGGTCAGGGTCGAGGTAGATGTCGAGATACTCCGCGCCGGATTCGTGTCCGGTGGAGAGGGCGAGGCCGAACGAGAGCTTGGGGCGAGGGTTGAAGCCCTCGCTGTATGCCACCGGGAGCCGGGTGCGGCGCAGTGCTCGTTCCCAGATGCGGGCCACATCGCGATGCGATGTGAACCGAACCTTGCCGAGCTTGCTGAACTGGATCCGAATTCTCATGGGGTGGCAGCTCCGACGGTTCGCCGAGTCTGCAACTCAACCGGAACCGATCCGCCGGAGGACAGGTCGACGCCTGTTCCCTGGCTTCCGCCCGCGGGCGGGGTGGCCGATGCCACCACGTGTTCGATTCCGTAGCCGGTGCACGCGCCGCAGTCGTAGCACGGTGTCCACCGGCAATCCTCGAGACCAACTTCCTCGAGGGCATCACGCCAGTCCTGCCACAGAAAATCCTTGTGGAGGCCGGCTGAAAGGTGATCCCATGGGAGCACCTCATCTTCGGTGCGGTGCCGGTGCACATACCAGTCGACATCGAGGTCGTTGGCGGCCATCGCTTCGAGCCACAGGTCGTAGCTGAAGTGTTCTGACCATTCCTGGAACGTGCCGCCGTGGCGCCACACATATTCGATCACCGGACCGAGCCGCCGGTCGCCGCGGCTGGCGATGCCCTCCGCGAGGGTGGCTCGGGGGTCGTGCCACTTGAGCTGCACACCCTTGGTCCGGCGAAAGTTCTCCTTGAGTAGATCGATCTTGCGCCCCAACTCGACAACTGTGTTTTGTCCGAACCATTGGAAGGGAGTGAAGGGCTTGGGGACAAATCCGCCCACCGACACCGTGAGCGACGGCGACTTGTGGTGAGCGCGGCCGAGTTCGACACAGTTGCGAGCGAGCTCGGCGATGCCGAGGGTGTCTTCGTCGGTTTCGGTTGGGAGCCCGGTGAGGAAATAGAGCTTCATCCTGCGCCAGCCCTGTGAGTAGGCGCTCTCGACAGCTCCGTAGAGATCGTCCTCACTGATCAACTTGTTGATGACCTGTCGCATCCGCCAGCTACCCGCCTCAGGAGCGAACGTGAGACCGGTGCGTCGTGCCCGCTGGATCTCTGCGGCGATCCCGACGGTGAATGCATCGACGCGAAGGCTAGGTAGGGCGACCGACACCCGATCACAGCCGGCATCGTCGATGGTCGACGCGATGACGTCCTGGATCCCGGAGAAATCTGCAGTGGACAGGGAGGTGAGCGCCACCTCGTCGTAGCCGGTGCGCCGCAGACCCTGGCTGATCATGTCGCGCACCTGCTCCGCGGGACGCTCGCGAACCGGCCGGGTGATCATCCCGGCCTGGCAGAAGCGACAGCCGCGTGTGCAACCCCTAAAGACTTCCACCGAGAGCCGATCGTGCACGACCTCAGTGACGGGAACCAGCTGGTTCTTGGGGTACGGCCAATCGCCGAGATCAGCCACCGTTCGCTTTTCCACGGTGGCGGGCACATCACCGTAGCGAGGGGTGACCTCAGCGATGAACGCACCGTCGTAAGCGACCTCGTACATCGATGGCACGTAGACCCCGGGGAGCTTGCAGAGTTCGCGGAGCAGTCCCTCACGGGTGCCGGCATTCTTTCCTGCCCGCTTCCACTCTCGGAGAAGTTCGGTGATCTCGCCGACGACCTCCTCGCCGTCACCGAGCACCACGAAGTCGACGAAATCGGCGATCGGTTCGGGGTTGTAGGTGCAATGACCTCCCACCGCGATGAGCGGATCAGCATCGCCACGATCGGCCGCTCGGACCGGCACTCCGGCAAGGTCGATGCAGTTGAGGAAATTGGTGAAGGTGAGCTCGGCACTCAAGTTGAAGGCCAGCACATCGAAATCGCCGGCTGCTCGGTGGGTATCGACCGAGAACAGGGGGATTCGTTCCCGCCGGAGCAGGACCTCGAGGTCGGTCCAAGGTGCGTAGGCGCGCTCAGCCGCGCCATCGGGCCGCTCGTTGATGATCTCGTAGAGGATCTGGAGGCCCTGGTTGGGCAGGCCGACCTCATAGGTATCTGGGTAGGTGAGCAGCCATGACACGATGCCGGGACCGTGCTGGGGGGTCTGGGCACCGTCCTCGCAACCGATGTAGCGCGCCGGCTTCTGGACCTGCGGCAATAACGGTTCGAGGCGATTCCAGATGGGCGCCAGATCGGCGCTCTTCGTCCCCATGGCCATGTGGCCAGGCTACCGGCGCGCCCCGCCGACACGGTGAATGCACGATCCGACGCGCCGGGCCGAGCCGCCAGCGTGCCTAAGCGCGGGTGGCGAAGTCGTAGCGACGCCGGTGTACACCGAGCACCAGGCCCAGGGCTGCCATCGAGGTGAGCATCGACGAGCCGCCGTAGGAGACGAGCGGCATCGGGATTCCGGTGACCGGCATGATGCCCATCGTCATGCCCGCACTCTGGAATACCTGGAACAAGAACATCGCCATCACCCCGATGCTGATGAGGCGGTCGTATTGGTCGGTTGCTCGTACCGCAGTGCGCCATATCCGAAAGAGCAGGAGGGCGAAGAGGCCGAGCAGGATCCCCGCGCCCCGGAATCCGAGCTCCTCCCCCGCCACCGAGAAAATGAAGTCGGTCTGCTGCTCAGGCACCAGGTTGGATCCGGTCTGGGTGCCTTCGAAGAGTCCCTGCCCGAACAGGCCCCCATTGCCGATCGCGATCTGCGACTGTTCGGCGTTGTACGCTACCCGGGCCGCATCGGGGCCGAGTTCGGCCACGGCCTCCTCATCGAGAACGAAGACCGTGAGTCGGACCTTCTGGTAGTCCTTCAAGACATCGGACTGGAAGATCAGGGTGATCGCAGTGATAGCCACGAGCACCAGCAGGATGAGGAAACGGAACCTCAAGTTGCTCAGCAGGATCATGGTTGCCGCCACCGCGATGTAGACGAGGATCGTGCCTAGGTCGGGCTGCATCAAGATGAGTCCTAGGGGCACCGCGGCGAGGGCGAGGCCAGCCAGCATGCGCCGAAACGAGATCTCCTCAGGCGAGAACACGCCGGCCAACGCTACGATCAGCACGATCTTGCCCGGCTCGGAAGGCTGGAAGGTGAAACCACCGAAGCGATACCACGCTTGAGCCCCGTTGATATCGGCTCCGAATTGAAGCACCCCGATGAGCAAGACCACGAGCCCTGCGTAGGCGAGCGGCGTGAGAGCCCGGATACGCCTGACATCGATGAGGGCGGCCACAACCGCCAGCCCAAGCCCGATGATGGCGAATCCGATCTGCTTCTCCAGAAACGACGAGTCGGCCGGTATCAACTCGGTGGCCGGTCCCCG
>CAXMSE010000018.1:0-111167 GCA_964196195.1 uncultured Gammaproteobacteria bacterium
CCTGCTGACGTTTTGCGTACGTCTAGGAATTCCGTGTTAGGTCAAGGTTTGCTAGCCCTAGAAAACGCTGGCGTGCTAGGCTGATTCTTCATGCGCCCGTAGCTCAGCTGGATAGAGCATCTGACTACGGATCAGAAGGCCGGGAGTTCGAATCTCTCCGGGCGCGCTGAGCGAAACCCCTGCTACGGCGGGGGTTTCGACAGTTTTGGTGCTCTGCCGAATGGGGCCCGACTCGGCCGACGTCAGATCGTTGTCCCATAACCCAGCACCATGGCCTTACTCGCGGCCACGAACTTCGGCTCGGTCATTTTCAGCCGCGCGAGGACCTCCACGGTGCTACGAGGGTTGGCCCGGATAGCGGCTGCGGCATCGACCAAGACCGAGTTGGCCATGGGCCGACCCGTCCGCGCGGCGATGTACTGGACACGGTCGAATGCTTTGGCGACAGACTTCGCGTCGTCATAACTGCCGATCGCGTCAATCTGGTTCTTGAGTAGCGGGCCGAGTTCACTCGCCGGAATCCGGGTGGGATCGGCTAGGCCGGTGGTGTCGGCTGGTACGCCCGGGGCGTGGCGCATGCGCTCGAGTTCGTGTTGAGCGATGATCGCCTGACCTGATGTGTCGTAGCTCGAAACTGCACCGTCGGGGTTCACTTTGAAGACGGTCGACTCGCCCTGAGTACTCATCCGGGATTGTGTGATCGCCTCCAGGTGAGGCGTCGGGTATGAAGGTGATGCTCACCGGTTCGGGATGGTCAGAGCCCGTCCCGCTGATGAAGGTCACTTCGACCGGATCAGTGGCCTGAGAGCCGTAGCCAGAGATGAACGTGACACCGACCGGATCGACACTTACCGGTTCGACGATGCCCAACGAGCCAGGCAGGATCGTCTCATTCGGCCCCGGGTTCACAATCACCGGCGGAGGTGTGAGGGTGAACGGCGCTTCGCAGACGGCCGTGAACATGCTCGCGGACCGGGCCGGTCGACGTGCTCAGGATCAAGCGTCACCACTGTGAGCTCCCCGGTCGAGCCTGGGGGATTCTCCCGATGTTTCGACCTCCGCTCGTGCCCCATGATGATCGCATGATGATCGCACCAAACCACAGGCCCGTCCCCGGCTGTCGTTACGTGCCAACTCGACTGGAGGGGTCGACCGATGACCTCTGATGGATCATTTCCCCTGGCTCCTCCGCCGCCGCCTCCCGATCGAGCGGTGACGGGGACCGCCCGTGCTCGCCGAATCAGCGCCCCAGAGATCGGCTTGGTCCTACTGATGGTGTTCGGTGGACTGGTTGTGCTCGGTGGGCTGGTCGTCTTCACCTTCGGCGAGACCCTGTTCGGGTCCAGCCGCGGCACGATCGACTCCTACAACCGCGAAGTCCTCGACACCTGCTCGGTCCCCTCGGGTTCGACACTGGTTCGCACCTTCGGACTCGGACTATCCGATGGCTCCGGGCAGCAGGCTCAGAGCATGTCCTACGTCTACGCATCGCCCCTGGATGCCGATGAGCTTGCCGCGGTCTACGGCGTCCCCCGCCCCGGAATCCATGCCCCCGCTTCCCCCGAATGGGCCTGCAAATTCCAGAACCGACCCTCGACATTGATCCTTTCCCTGTGGAGCCCCGGACACACTGCCCTGCTCGACAACACCACCGAGACCGCCGGGTTGCCGGCAGATCCAGGCGACGAGTTCTGGGCCGGTGACGGTGCGGACATAACCGATGTGGCCGAAGTGCCCGACGACACACGTTCATTCCTGCGGCTCCGTCTTGCCCAGCGCTACGTCGAAGGCGTATTCGGATCCTGACCAAGAGTCCCTTTCAATTGGTTAGGTGAGAGCCACTAGCCGAGCGACTCTCGAACAGTCGTTGCAATCCGATCGACCGAAGGAATTGCCAGATCCTCGAGGACATCAGATGCGGGCAGCGGGATGTGGGGGGTGGTGATTCGAACCACCGGGCCATCGAGATCCCAGAAGGCCTCGTCGGCCACGATCGAAGCGACCTCTGCTCCCCATCCACACGCACGAGGATTTTCCTCGACAGTAAAGAGACGGCTGGTGGCCGCCACCGATTCCAAAATGGTCGTCGCGTCGAGCGGAATCAGGCTGCGCACGTCGATCACGGTCGCTTCGACCCCTTCCTCGGCAAGGAGCTCGGCGGCAGCCAGGGCCCGCGGAACCATCAAGGCGAGGGCAACCATGGTGCAGTCCGATCCGTGTCGGAGCACCCGGGCCTGCCCGAGCTCGTCCACGATCTCGCCATCTGGGACTTCTTGTTTAGATGAGTAGAGCGCCTTGTGCTCGAAGAAAAGTACCGGATCCGGGTCTCGGACCGCGGCTGCCATCAGGCCGATCACATCCTGAGCAGATGAGGGAGCCACAACCTTGATGCCCGGTACGGCCATGGCCCAGTTCTCGACACTCTGGGAGTGTTGAGCACCAAACCGAACAGATCCGCCGTTGCCACATCGGATCACCAACGGGCAGTCCACCTGGCCATCGGTCATGTAGCGCGCCTTGGCGATCTCGTTGACGATCATGTCCCAGCACACCGCGAAGAAGTCAGAGAACATGATCTCCGCGATCGGGCGAATGCCGGTCATCGCCGCCCCCATGGCCGCACCGAGAATCGCCTGTTCGGAGATCGGCGTGTCCACAACCCGGTCGCGACCGAACTCCTCGAGCAGGCCGGCCGTGGTCTTGAAGACGCCTCCGGCCCCGGCCACGTCCTCGCCAAGAAAGACGACTCTGGAATCGCGTCTCATTTCCTGAGCGATCCCCCGAGACACGGCTTCGCGATATGTCAGTTGCGCCATTTCGAGCCTCCGTTCGCCCAGACGTTGGTCAAGAGAGCATCGGCGTCCGGCAATGGAGCGCTCTTCGCCGCCTCGGTGGCCGCGTCGATTGCTTCGGCGACGCTTGTCTCTATCGCGGTGAGTTTCTCCTCGCTCACCCCGAGCCGGAGCAGGCGTTGGTGATACATCGGAATCGGGTCGTGGGCGAGCCACGCCTCTATCTCCGCGTCGGGCCGGTAAGTACCCGGATCGGCACGGCTGTGCCCGCCGTGGCGATAGGTCTTCGTCTCGATGATCGAGGGACCGCCCCCGCCGCGAGCCCGGTCGATCGCCGACAGTGCTGCGAGGTATACCGCGTCGGCATCATTGCCGTCGACAACTGTGCCCTCGAGACCATAAGCGGAGGCTCGATCGGCGGCAGGATTCACGACAGGGGAGACCTCGGAAATGGAGGTGTACTCCATGTAGAGGTTGTTCTCACACACGAAGATTGTCGGGAGGTTGTATACCGCCGCGTAGTTGATGGCTTCATGGAACGCACCGATGTTGGTGGCTCCGTCACCGAAGAAGGCGACGGCAACCTGTTCGGTGCCTCGGAGCTTCGCCGACCAGGCCGCCCCGTTGGCAATACACAGATGGGCTCCGATGATGGCGTAGCTGCCCATCATTCCGTGCTCCACGCTCGTGAGATGCATGGAGCCGCCCTTACCGCCGAGCAGGCCGGTGGATCGACCCAGCATCTCCGCGATGATGGGCTCGGGCGGGACTCCACGAGCAATGGTGTGCCCGTGGCCGCGGTAGGTGGCGAAGCTGTAATCGTCGGATCGCAGGGCGACGCCAAATGCCGCTCCGGCGGCCTCCATTCCGATTGCGAGGTGGCTCGTTCCCTTCACCAGGTTCTGCAGGAAGAGGTCGTAGAGACGCTTCTCGAGTTGTCGGATCTCCTGTTGCTTGCGGTACAACTCCAACCGAGTCGTAGTTTCGATCGCGGCCTGATCGAGGGTCTGGTCGAACTCGGTGGGGAATACCGGTTTGTGCTGGCCATAGCCGAACGGCGCAGCCTCGGGGGCGGGCTCGTTCATGCTGCCTCCATCACTTCTTCGACCCTTCGGGTGTGTTCAGGTGGGACTGAGCTTCGCGCAAGGTCGGGAGCGGGCCGTCGAATGTCCAGTAGCGAGTGCCACAGATCAAGAGGTCCTCGGCCGGGAAACGGGTGATGACCTCACAGCCTTCCGCGGTGACCACCACTTCCTCCTCGATGCGGGCCGCAGACCAGCCATCTGAGGATGGCCAGTAGGTCTCGAGGGCGAACACCATCCCTTCTTCGAGCACTTCAGGGTGGTCAAAGGAGATGAGACGGCTGAAGATCGGCCGTTCCCAGATGGACAAACCGACGCCGTGGCCGTACTGAAGCGCAAAGGCCGCCATCTCGTCGTCGAAACCGAACTCGGTGGCAGCCGGCCACACCGCGCAGATGTCGGCGGTCGTTGCTCCTGGCTTCACCAAGGCGATGGCCCTGTCGATGTACTCGCGGCAAATCTTGTAGGCGTCGCGCTGGGCCGGCGAGGCGCTTCCGACCTGGAACGTGCGGTAGTAGCAGGTTCGGTAACCGTTGTAACTGTGCAGGATGTCGAAGAAGGCCGGGTCGCCGGGGCGGATGATCCGGTCGCTGAAGACATGGGGGTGGGGGGCACAACGCTCGCCAGATATGGCGTTCACGCCCTCGACGTGTTCGGATCCGAGGTCGAAGAGCACCTTGTTGACCAGGCCGACGCACTCGTTCTCGCGCACGCCGGGTCGTAGAAAGCGGTAGAGCTCCTCGTAGGCCGCGTCGACCATCGAGCACGCGTGGGTCAGCAGGGAGATCTCGTCGATGGTCTTGATCCGTCGAGCCTCCAAGAACACCTGCTGGCCATCGACCATCTCCAGCCCGCGGCGGGCCAGCGCCGCTAGTACCGGCATCTCGGCTATATCGATCCCCACCGGCTCGTTCTCCAGGCCGTATTCGGCAAGGACGTCGTAGACCTTCGTAGCGACATCATCGGCCATGCCGGCATCGGGAGGAATGGCTCCTCGAAGGGTGGACAACCCGGGCCGCGATCCGTGCGTCTGGTGACAGGACTCACCGGGTGTGCCCGCGTGGGCGTGCCCATGATCGAGCCAGGGGTTGTACAACTGATGGTGCTTGGCCGCCGAACCGAAATCCCAGATGATGGGTTCGCCGCCACGGGGCAACAAGGCGAACCGAATCAGCTTGTCGATCGCCCACGTGCCGATGTGGGTAGAAGTCATGTAGCGAATGTTCGAGAAATCGAAGCACAAGACGGCGCCGAGCTCAGACTCCTCGAGCGTCGCCTTCAGGCGTTGGAGTCGCTCCGTGCGGAGCCGATCCATGTCTGTTCGCTGCTCCCAGTCGACCGTGTTCGGACCGAAAGTCGGAATCGCCATTGGTCACTCCTCTCTTGCCTTGATCCGGTTCGGACAATACAATCGATTGCACGATCTGCCAAGGGGACCGGAGATGAAGGCAGCGGTGTACCACGGCCGACTCGACATTCGCCTGGAGGACATCGCGAAACCGACTCCGGCCGACGACGAGCTCCTGCTACAGATCACCGGCGTCGGTATCTGTGGCACTGACAGCACGGAGTACGCCACCGGCCCCACGATGTTCCCCATCCAGCACCGCCACGAAGTAACCGGACACTACGGACCCATGGTCCCAGGGCACGAGTTCGCAGGGATCGTTGCCTCGAAAGGGGCATCGGTCAGGGGATTTAGCGAGGGCGACCTCGTCACGTCCGGGGCCGGAATCTCTTGTGGGCGCTGCCTACGCTGCCTGGCCGGACGCACCAACCTGTGCGACCGCTACTCGACTGTGGGACTACAACGTCACGGCGCACTGGCGGAGTTCACCACCGTTCCTGCGCCATGCTGCGCCAACGTCGAGCGACGCTCTCTCACATCAGACGTCGCGGCGATGGCTCAGCCGATGGCAATCGCCGTCCACGCCATGCGACGGGGCCGCTTCGAACGCGACGACCACGTGGTCGTTCTCGGGACGGGAGGAATCGGAGCCTTCCTCATCCACGCGGCCACGAAACAAGGGGCTCGAGTCACCGCGGTCGACCTCGACGAAAACCGCCTCAGGGTCGCAGCATCGCTCGGAGCACACCTCACCATTCATGCGAGTCGCGACACTCCCCTGCTCGACCAACTGGCCGGCGCGGGTCTGGCGCCCACGGTGGTGTACGAGTGCACCGGAGCCGCTCCGGCCGTCGAAGCGGGTGTCGCCGTGGTCGCCCGTGGTGGCCGTGTCGTGGTTGTGGGGCTGCACAAAGCCCGGGTACCTATCGACCTTCTCTCGGTTTCACTCGAAGAGAAGGAACTGGTCGGCACGATGGCGCACGTGTTCGGGGCCGATTTCGGCCACGCTGTCGACCTCCTCGAGGACGGAGTACACCTCTGGAGCGAGGTGGCGCCGCACGTTCTCCCCCTCGAAGACCTCGTCGCTGATGCCCTGGAACCAATGGCCAAAGGAGAACCAACTCCGATCAAGATCCTGCTCGACCCTCGAATCGAAACACTCCGAACCACACGAACGAAATGAGAACAGCAATGACTCAACTCCGCGTCGGGTTCGCCGGACTCGGTCGGATGGGTGCACCGATGGCTCGCCAGATCCTGGGAGCCGGCTTCGACCTCACCGTCTACAACCGCACACCGCCAACAGCCCAAGCTTTCGCCGAGGCCAACACGGTAGGCGTCGCCCGTACGCCCCGAGAACTCGCCGAGAGGGCATCGGTCATCATCGCCATGCTTGCCGACGGGCCCGCCCTGCTCGATCTCATCGAAGGTCCCGACGGCCTCGCGGCCGGGCTCACTGCCGGTGATGTGGTGGTCGACATGGGCACCAGCGGGACACAACACACCAACGAAGCCCGCCAGCGGCTGAGCGAAATCGGCGCGGCCCTCGTAGAGGCGCCGGTCTCGGGAAGTGTCGCCGCCGTTGAGGCCAAATCCCTTCTCGTCATGGTCGGCGGCGACCCCTCGCCCATCGCCGCGGTGCTTCCGGTGCTAGATGCCATGGCAGCCAATGTCATCGAGACGGGGGGTCCCGGCACCGGAGCGGCCATGAAGCTCTCTGTCAACGCGGTGCTGTACGGCATCAACCAGGCCGTGGCGGAATCGCTGGTGCTCGCCGAGAAGGCCGGGATCGACCGTTCCCTGGCGTACGAGGTGTTCGCAGCGTCAGCCATAGCCGCCCCCGTGGTGCACTACCGTCGCGCCGTCTTCGAGAACCCCGGAACGACGCCGGTCACGTTCTCAGTCGACCTGGCAACCAAGGACCTCGCTCTCATCCTGAGACTCGCCGCCGAACTGGGCACGCCCGTACCCCAGGCTGAAACCAACCATCGGATCATGAGCGAAGTGGCCGCCAGCGGGCTGGGCGACTCCGATATGGGCGATGTCGCGGTCCACCTCAGGGGGTGATTGACCGGCGAGCGGTGAGCTGCAGTCGATTGCACCGTCATGGTTACACTCCCGTGCGAGCTGAACAGGACGGCACCAGTAGCCGAGGAAGGCGCTGACCATCGCTGAAATAACGCTCAAGGATGTCGCCAGGGCCATCGGGGTCAACGCTTCCACAGTGTCTCGCGCTCTGGACCCCGCCAAGGCCCACCTCGTGAGCCAGAAAACCGTTTCTCGCGTTCGGGAAGCAGCGAAACAACTCGGCTATCGAGGCGACCGGGTCGCCGGAGCGCTGCGCCGCGGCGTAACAGGGACGATAGGCGTCGTGGTGGCCGATCTCGCCAACCCCTTCATCGCCCCTGTCATCCATGGAATCGCCCAGGCGATTGCCGCGAGCCACACACTCCCGATGGTGATCGAAACCAACGACGACCCCAGCCAACTCGAATCGGGCGTCGACCACCTGCTCAGCCGCAGAGTCGACGCTGTGATAGTCACCGCCGCCAGATTCGAAGATCGTCCCCTTCTGGAAAAGGCCGGGGAGCACACCCCGCTGGTCGTCGCGGTGCGCGGCCTGCCCGACACGACACTCCCGCAGGTCCTTCACGACGACCGAGCCGGTGGTGCGATGGCTGCTCACCATCTGATCGCGCAGGGCCACACGCGGCTGACCGAACTTCGAGGCCCCGACGACGTGGGGAACTTCGTGGCCAGACATGAAGGATTCCAGGCCGCTTGCCTAGAAGCTGGCGTGGACGTGATCCAGCTCTCGGAGTTCGCGCCCCGGCCGATGCGTGAGCACGGCGAGTACCTGGCCCGCACGCTTCTCGAGCTCCACCACAAAAACCTTCCCACCGCGATATTCGCCCACAACGATCTCATGGCTCTCGGGGCACTCAGCGTCCTCGGTGAACACGAGTACTCCTGCCCCGAAGATGTCTCACTTGTCGGCTACAACGACTCGCCGACAATCGACCAGGTCAACCCGCCGCTCACCTCAGTGGCCTACCCCGGCATCGAGATCGGCCGAGCTGCCGGCGAACTTGCACTGCGACTCATCAACGATTCGCAACAACCGGCCACCGGAGCGGTCTTTCCTCCTCGGCTCTGCATCAGAGGATCGACCGGGCCGCCAAGATGAGCGAGAGTCAAACCCGAGCCGATCCCATCGGGTTCGACCAATGCCATACCTGACACCCGGTATCCGACGAAGTGTCGCGCGCTCTCGGTCGCGGTCGGGAACTGCGGGTGCTACGCGATGAGTTCGTCGAGCACGCCGAGCGCAGTGTCTTGTCGCAGTTGGTTGTTGAGGTGTGGCTGTTCACCCACGACCAGCGGCCCGGTCATCTTCTTCGGCCTGGAGGTGTAGGTGCGGCCGCTCTCATTGGGTCCGCCAGACTCGATCGATGCCAGACCGACCGCGAGCGTCACCGACCCGTACGCCGCCTCCGCAGCACGAGCCGCGTACTGATTGTCGCTCACTGTCGCCTCCTCTTGGCATCGCCGATTGGCGACGCATCGCCTGACGAGCCATTTCAACCCAACCGGCCACATCGAGCTGGGAGGACTTCTGGCCCATCTATCGCGACGCAGTCCGCGACCGGATGCGGTTGATTTCAGGGAACGCCGGCGGCCCAAGTGACCGCATCGACCGGCGCGGCGAACGAGGCATGATTACAGCCTGTTGCCCCGGCCACGGTCCCCTTCAATTGCACGGGATTGTCGGTTCTTGAGGGCCGAGGTATCCCGAGGCGCTCACCTGCCGGTGACGGTGGTGTTGACCACTCCGAGCCGCTCGCCGCTGATCCAGTGCAGGTTCTCGATGGTGACCAGAGACGTGCCCTTCCGCAACGGGGTGACCATGAAGTCGTAACGCTCGGCTGTCGCCACGTCAATCGATCCATCGAGCTGAATTGGCGTTGCGAAGTTCGGTGCCATGTTGTCGAACGGCCGACCGTCACTGGCTATGATCTCCACCGCCAGGCTCCCGTCAGCGATGCCGTGGAAGGTCACTCGTTGTCGGGTGTAGGAGGTGTTCGCGTAGCGAACCAGGATCGGCAGTCCGCCCACATCACCTTCGGCGGCGATCGTAGGATCTTCGATCACCGCGTCCGGGTCGGTTCGACCGTTCTTCATCGGCTGGAACTTCCCGGTGATGTCGAAATAGACGGGGTTGAAGTCGTTGAGGCCAGCGTCGCCTCCCTTCATGCCCGCGGCATGGTCCAGTTCGTGCCAGACCGGATCTACGTCGCCACAGCCCCACGCCCGTTCCTGCTCGGGCTCGTACCTCGGCCCCTTGTGGAAAGCGGTGCCTGGCCCCTCGATGGGGTCGATGATCAGGCCCCCGTACATCCCCATCTGGAAGTGGAGGGTGGTGTTCACATGGCAGTGGTAGAGGTACGTACCTGCGCCCCGGGTCTGGCGCTGGCCGCCCTCCATCGGGCGGAAGGGGGCGCCTGCTCGGAACTGGTAGGTGTAGCTGCCGGTCACCTCAAATGATGTGTGGCCGACGCCATCGTTGTGAGTATCGATCTCGATCCCGTGCAGGTGGATGGTGTGCTGACGCTTGCTGGGTTTCAGCGTGACGTGCACGATGTCGCCCTCGGTCACTCGGATCAACGAAGACGGCCGGATCACGTCTTCCTCAGCCCGGTTGATCCGATCCTCGAAACCCCAGAACTCGACTTCGCGGCCATCTGGCATCTCCAGATCGCGGTTGAAGAAGTTCATCTCGAACTCCTTGTCCGGTGCGACCTTCCCCGGTGTTTCAGGACTGCCCTCTACAGGCGTGGTCTCCCAGAAGAACAAGGGGTTGGTGAAGTCCTCGTGACCACCGCCGCCTCCCCCGCTGCCATGATCATCGTCGCCGCCGGACTCGTCGTCTCGCTTCCCGCTCATAGTTCCATCTTCCAATCCGTCAGCAGGCCCTGTGGGTAAAGGCCACCCGCCGCGACCTGAGACATCTCGACGTGGCAGTGCATCGGCCACCGGCCCTCCATCTCCCGCTCGTGCAGTTCTCTGAGGAAGGCCGAGCCCTCCTCGGGTGGCGGGAAGTGAACCGCGTTCGGCGGGATGGTGTAGGGCAGGAACACATCGATGCGATCCTCTGGCATCAGCCTCAGCGTGTCCTTCCACATGATGGTGTCGGGTATCACCGCGTTGTGAAGCAGGGGGAACACATGATTGCCGTGATAGTGCGGAGCGTGCATCGCCACACCGGCGTTCACGACCCTGATCAGGGCTGGGTTGTCGACCGTGTCGCGAACGACGGTCTCCGGTGCCGTTTCTTCGTGCGACGTCAGGCTCCCCATCCGCCCGTTCAGGGTGAAGTAGCGCGGCAGGAAGTTCTGAACGAACTCGTCAGCATCGATGGGCAAACCAGCCTGGGCCCGGGCGTTGTAAGCAGGGTCGATCTCGTTGAATATCCAGACCCATTGGGTGACGAACGTCCAGTGCTCGGGATCGAGATCGGGATGGGCCACGAGGCTGCCATCGGCGGGCATGACTATGAGGACACCATTGAGGCCGAGGGTTCGGTTGACGGGCCGGTTCAGTCCGTCCTGATAGAGGTAGGTACCGGCGCCGGGCGAAGGGAAGGAGACCTCTCTGGTTTCCCCCGGGGCGATCGCCCCTGTGTCGACCACGCCTTCTATGAAGAAGCTATGGTCCTCGGCGAGGTTGTTGGTGACGTCGAGCGTGACCGTCTCACCGTGGTTGGTCCACAACACGGGACCGGGTGTATTCAGAGCTTCGCTCTCGTCGACTCCACCGCTGCGAAACCCCCATCCCCAGAAGTAGACGGGCGTGTCTTCGATCATGTTGATGATGCCGTCGTTCATGAACAACTCGATGTTTTCGCTGAGCCACGGTGTTGTCGGGCCCGCTTCAGCGGCGTGAGCCTGCCGGGTGCTCAACACGATCAAACCCGTCGAGCTCAGCGCCAGCGCCGCTGCACCGCCACCGCTGTAGGTGAGGAGCTCGCGTTTTGTCAGTCCGGAAGTGGCCACCCCAGGAACGACCGTCGAGACCGACGAGCTCGTCCGCGTCGAAGCTCGGGCGGGAGCTTGACGATCGAGGCCTTGCCAGGCGATCACCGACAAGGTGACCAGCATGAGCACCAGAGCAACCGGTGTCGCCACCAGCGCGTCTCGAGCGCCGTGACCGAGCTGACCCCAGAACCCGGTTGCCGATTCGAGACCACCCGACCCGCCGGTCGCGAGGTAGCCCGCTCCTGGCGGGCGCCTGATTGTGCCCAAGCCGCCATCGCCCCCGAGCAGGCCATCAACCGCGGAGTGGGCAGCCACGAGGGGCACCAACAAGAGGCCGAAGAGAGCCGCAATGGCCAGCGAGCTGGGGACCAAGGTCTCCCTGGCGCCCCTGCGACTTGCAAGGCGAGCCGCTGTCCGTATGCCGCCGCCAACTGCGAGGAACGCCGGCAGGAGGGTGAGTGACCCGTCGCGAACCCAGTGAAAAAGTCGCCCGCCCGATGACTCGTGATGCGCGCCTAGTGCGGAGGCATGCACCCACTGTGCCCATGCCACCACGCCGAACGCGAGCACGACGGTCATGACCATGATCTCGCGCTGTCGGCCGCGATCGCGCCCACCCGGTGTGCTTGTGTCGCGAACCCCACTGGAGAGAGACGGGGTCGTAATCCCGTCCGCTATGAACTTGATAGGCCCCAAGATCTGCACTTTCTTCACCGAGGCCCACCGGTTCTGATTCGCTGTCACGCTGCCACATGCAGCTCGGGCGCGCACCGATTTAGGGAAGATTTAATGGTGAGGACCGCTGATAACAGGCGGGTCCACGCCCCCGAAACTCCCCAGCCATCAATGAGGGATTGTCCCGATGCGTCCTTCCCGTCGCTCCCTCACGATGGAGTCATGTTCGACTCGACACCATCAGGGTCCCGCCATGGGGCCGCTCAAAGCGAGGTCCTGGCCGTCTGGGCGATGTGGGCACTCGTGCTCACGATCGTCACCGTCACCTACGCGCGACTCGACCCGTCCGAGCTGTATCACGTCAGCGGTGATGGGATGACCGGCGGCCTATCACGCGTGATCGTCCTGATGAACTTTCCGATCGCCATTGTTGCCGTGGCGGTGATCTTCATCACGCTCGACACCCTTCCGGCACGGTGGTGGTGGATCGGCGGCCCGGCGCTCGCCATGTGCTTGTTGACGGCCTACCCCGGGGTGGTAGACAACAAGGACCTCGACGCCACCGCCGTCAATGCGATACCAGCGACGGGTGTCGCCCTCGCCTTGATCCTCACCCTTGCCGCGCAGCGCATGCCGAAGAAGGGCGGACCCGACAGACCCGCGGCACGCCGGCTCCCTTTCGATGGCGCGCGTATGGCGATCACCGTGGTGGTACTCCTGCTATCGCTGCCCTGGCTGGCCGCCGACCTCGGTGTGTTCCTGCCCGACAACCTCTTCCTCACCGAGCGTCCGATCACCGGTTCCGATGGCAAGGTGAACCCTGCTGTACACCTCGGCCATCACCACGGACTCGACGGTGCTCTCCTGCTCATCACCGCCCTCCTGCTGTCGCGAGTTCGGCTGAGCTCGAAGCGGCTGGCCCGCACCACCACCATCTTCGTGTCGTTGATGTTCGCCTACGGCGCGACCAACTTCATCCAGGATCTCTGGCACGAACAGCTCCAGAAGCGGGGTTGGGTCGAATGGAAGATCCCCTCAGCGCTCGAGCCAACACTCACCCCGATCTGGCTGATCGTCATCGCCGCCACAGTGGGAGCGACGCTGGCGCTTCAACACGAGCGCCGAGATCCGCGAGATCTGGCTCCCCTGGAAGCAGCTGAACCCCCAGTCGAGTTTGGGGGATTCTCCTGATGCATCGACACCCATCAATCATGCACAGTGGAGTCATGGCCGAGAAAAGCATGACCCCACCCCCGCCGGCGTCATCGAAACTGCCGCCGCCCCCCGCTGACTCAACCCGCCCGACACATTGGTGTCCCGACTGCGGCACCTCCGGCATGGAAGATCGCTGCCCGACGTGTGGCCTGCTGGTGGGCGGCGAGGCCGCCGCTCGGTTCTGGCAACTCCACACCCAGATCGCAGATCTTTCCCGCCAACGTGATCAGGCCCTCGACGAACTCCGCCACACACGCTTCGCCGGCGCAGCGAATCCCCCGCCTCCGCCCCCCGTCACCGCCGTTTCATCGCCAAGCTGGGTATCGGGGTTCACCCTGCGGGATTTCCTGCTCGCGCTCGGCGTGTTCTCGCTCGTGGTCGCGGTCGTCTCCTTCGCGGTCGTCTCCTGGGACGACATGTCAACCGCCGGCCGCGTCGGGCTGGCTGTCGGAGTCACCGGGCTCGTCGGCGGCGTCGCCATCGCCCTCTTCCGTCGCGACCTGCGGGCAACAGCGGAAGCAATCACGGTGTTCTGGGCCGCTCTGCTGGTGGCCGATGTGGCCGCTGGTCGGGTGCTTCTGGTGCCCGATGCGCCGCCCTATGCCGCTTGGGCCGTCGGCCTCGCCGCCGTCGCCGCTCTGCTCATCGGATTCGGATCGCTCACCTCGTCTCGCACCGCACCCGGCCTCGGCCTGGTAGCGGCGGCAATCCCGCTCCCGCTGCTTGCCATGGGACAAGGCAGTGAGGTCCTCGTAGCCGCATCCGGGCTCTTCGCGTTCGCCGCCGCATGGTGGTCGGCCGGGCTCCTCGAGCAGCGATCGGGCCGGTTCGGCACATTCGTCGCCGAGGGCATGCAGCATCTCGCGTGGAGCTTCGCCGCCGGCGCAGTCCTCATCGGCCTGGCCGGTAACGACATCGCCGGCGCAGTTGCCCTGGTTGCATTCACCGGTGCCCTGGTCGCAGGTGCCCTCAGGGTCGAACCGGGCGAATCGCATCTTCGCCCACGCGCCTGGATGGCGAAGTCGGCCCTGTTGGTCATCGCGGCACCCGCTGTGCTCACCACACGAGGCGACGACGACGCGTGGGGTCTGCTGGCTGCCACGGCCACCGCGGCCCTCGTGTTGGCACTGACCGAACGCAGCGCCAGGCGTGGTCGAGACAGCGCCGCGTTCGTCGGCGCGGGCACGGTGATCCTGTTCGGCGCGCTACCCAGCGTCGTGATCTTCATCCGGTCGCTGGTGACACTCCTCGAACCCGCAACTGAGCACTGGACCGGTTCGGCCACCGAGACCCTCCGCTTCTCCGAGCCCTGGCGGACATCAGACCAGCTCGTTGCCCTCGGGCTGTTGGCCACGGTGAGTCTCGCCGCCATCGGCCAGGTTCGGTCGCGACCCCACCTCCAGTGGGTGGCGGGCGCAGCTCTCGGAGCGGTGACGCTCATCGCGGTTCCGATGGTGATCGGCGTGCCCACGTGGGCCGCGATCACACTTCTCATCGGGGCCGGAATCGCCGGCCTCGCGGTCGCCGGGGCCACAGATCGCGACGAGCTCGCCCTGGCAGGCACAGTTCTCACTCCGCTCGGTGTTGCCGTTTCCCTCGCTACCCCGACCCTCACCATTGGCTCGCTCGCGGTGGTCTCCGCCGCCGCCTGGACGCTCGCCCTCCGTTCGACAGCCCCCACCGCCTCGAGCCGCGCCGCCCTGTTCTCTGCCACCGCTATCGGCACCACCAGTGGGCTGGTGCTGGCGATAACGGCAAATGCCGGTGGGGAGGCCGGAGCCATCGCCCTCGCGGTGGAGATAGCCGCCGGGGCTCTCCTCTTGCCGCTTCCCGCCATCGCCCATCTCTCCGCTGTCGCCGATTCACGGCTGGGCAAGCTACTTTCGCTCCCCCAGACCCGAGGGGCATACGAGCTGTCCGGCGCGGTGGTGATCGTTCTGGCCTTGCGCGCCGCCATCGTCACCGACAACGCCGGCGTCATCACGGCGGCTCTCATCATCGCTGCGGTGCTGAGCGTGGTCCACGCCGTCCGTCCCGAACGGTCGTGGATGGTGGTCGTGGCCTCAGGACTCTTCGCAGCCGCGGTGCCGGTGCAGTTGGACGAAGCAGGCGTCGAGTTGGTCGAGGCCTACGCGGCTCCGATGGTGGCGGTGGCCGCGGTGTTCGGCTGGTACGTGCATCGAGAGAACCCCTCATCGAGTTCCTGGATCACCTGGGGACCGGCCACCGCCATCGCCCTAGGCCCATCGCTCGCTGTTGCTCTCGGGGAAGATGCCGGCGTTCGGCCCCTCGTCCTGCCGGTCGTGGCCTTCGTCGTCGTCGCCGTCGGCGCGATGCTGCGCAAGCAGGCACCGGTGATCATCGGAGCTTTAGTGGTGGCAGCGGTGGGCATCGATTTCCTCATCACCCTCGCCGCTGATCTTCCCCGCTGGATCCCGTTCGCATTCGCCGGGTTGCTGCTGCTGGGCCTCGGAGCGAATTTCGAGCAAAGCCGTCAACGGGCCAAGGAGTTCACCCTCCGGATCGAGGAGTTGGCCTGAACCGGCCCGAGAGGCTCGCCCGCGACAGGCCGGGCCCCTATTCGATCCCGTGGTCGATGGCGTAACGCATCAGCTCCTGCTTCCTGGAGAGATGGAGCTTCTTCAAGATGTTGCGGGTGTGGTTTTCGACGGTCTTGGCTGAGATGAACAGATCCTCACCGATATCTTTGTAGCTGAGGCCGCGAGCCACATACTGCAGCACTTCTCGCTCCCGCTCAGACAGCCCTTCCCCCGACGAATCAGTCTTCTTGAGGCGGCGAAACTCGGTGAGTACGAGCGAGGCGAGAGCGGGAGAGAAGACCGGTTCACCCGCCGCGGCCTTCCAAAGAGCGCGGCGCAGCGAATCAATCGGTGTCGATTTGAGGAGGTATCCGACCGCCCCCGCAGCCACCGCATCGAGCACATCGCGTTCGGCTTGGGAAACCGTGAGAATCACCACCGGAGCGATCTCGCCACACTGGCGGGCCACCCGCAGCCCACCACCAGCAGGCATGTTGAGATCGCAGAGCGCTAGATCGGGCTTGTGCTCGACGATCTGGGCGATTGCCGCCTCGGCGTCGACCGCCTCGCCGACGATCTCGAAGTTGTCGCCGAGATCGGCCCGTACGCCACTCAACCAAATCGGATGGTCGTCGGCAATGACCACTCGGATCGAGGTCAGCTCACCCACAAGCGAACCTCGGTTCCCCGCCCGATGGTGCTCTCGATGTCCACGCGGCCGCCAATCTCTTCGATTCGACCCTGGATCGAGTGTCGCACACCCAAGCCGGGGCGTGTCACCTCGACATCGAAGCCGGTGCCGTTGTCTCGTACAAAACACGCCACCTCCCGCTCGTCGTCACCGGGTTCGACGAACACCACCACCCGGTCACCCTCGCTGTGCTTGGCCGCGTTGGTCAGAGCCTCGCCGACCGCACCGGCCAGGGCCCGCACAGAATCCTCGCGAATTTCGGGAAGGTCCTCGGCCACCACCAACTCGATGGCGAGCCGATGCCGTCGCCTGATCGTGTCCACCGTCTGGCTGAGCAGAACCGAGAGCGACGCGGGCTCGTCGTGTTGGCTGGACAGATAGCCCCTCAGCTCCTCTTCCTGGCGCTCCGCCAACGCACGGAGATCGTCATCAGTGCTGAGACGACCGATCACCGCGAGCGTCTGCAAAACTCCATCGTGCAGCACCCTGGCCATTTCTTCTCGCGATCGAGCTATCGAGATTCTCTCTTCGGCATCTCGCAGCCGACGAGCAACAGATCCCGCCACCACCGCGGCCAGCACCCACAGCGCCGACTTCGAGGCCGTGCTGATCTTCCATTGGAGGGTGTCGCGAAGAAGGCTCTCGCCCAAAAAGCTCGCGGCCCCGATCAGCGCCGACGTCACCAGGCCCCACCGCACACCCCCGACGATCGCCGCGGTGATGATCCCCGCCGCCGGCCACGACCAGGGCAGCGACTGCTGACGGAGTGCGTCGTATGCGAGACCGTCCACCACGAGTACACCGACACCCAGAGCCAGTTCCAGCGCTATGTAGTCAGCTCTGAACACCGTCCTGTTGGAGAACGCCACGACAGAGATCCACAAGGTGAACAAGGTGATCATCACCAGCGCCGCTACAGCCAGCCAGGGTCGATCGAGATGATCGCGTTCGAGCACCAAGCCAACCCATGCCCAGGTCAGCGCCAGACCACGGAACGCAACAACACCCCGAGCCATGCCGCGGTACAACTCCGCGTGATCAGAAGCCACGCTCTCACGTTAAACAAAACAGCAGGCCGACGAGAAGTGACCTTCTGCACCAATCCCGTAAATGCTCGTTCACAGGATCAAGCCGGATGGCTCAGCTCCTACTCACCGCAATGGATCCCGACATCGATGACATCGACGTCGACCAACAGCAGTTCGTAATCTGCGGAATCCGAGGCGTTCACCTTCAACTCGTGCAGTCCCTCGTCGTTGCCATCGCGACTGAGCCAGAGGCTCATCACCGAGCCATCCGGCAGCACACATGGGGAATTGTCATTGCCCAAGCCCGATATCAGGATCAGTTCTCCATTGGGGAGCTTCCGCCACAGTCGCTCATTGTCGCCCCAGTCGGCTTCGAAGACGATGCTTCCGTCGAGAGCCAGATCCGCGCTCCGCGCGGCATTGGTCGAACTGGCGCCGACACCATCGCCCGGGTCCACGAGCTGTTCGAATCCGGTGCCATCGAGCGACACGAGGCATACCCCCGTCCCCTCGAGTCCGTACTGAGTGGGGCCACAGTCGAACAGGACGGCAGAGCCATCGAGGCTTATCCGCCCTCGCTCGTTGAAGGTGTGGGGAGAATCACCAGTAACGATCAGCGGTGCAGACCAGTCGTCGCCATCACGCCGAAGGACTGCCAGATCAAGCCCGTGGGGGCCCGCATCAGTCGTTATGACCACCAACGATCCGTTGTCGTCGACCGCCCCCCAATCTTGGGGGTGAACCAGCTCGTCGGCGACATCCACGACCATGATCTGCGCTAGATCCGAACTGGCGACGACCAGACACGACCAGTCCTCACAGCCAAAGCGTTCCGTGTCGAGCGCCAGCCACTGGCCGTTGCGCGACTGCACGACCCATTGGTCGCCACCCAGGCTGATTTCGTCGAGGGAGGCCGACAGGTCGACCGGGGTGGTGGTGCCGTCAGCCGAGATGCGCATGACGGTGTCCTCGACCGTCACGATGACCGTGCCCGTAGCCCGAGCTGAACTCTCGGGTTGAACCTCCGGTGCGGCCGCGCTGTCGTTACTGTCGGGGGCCGCCTGCTCGGCCGAATCGCCCCCGGAGCAGGAGGCGACGAACAGGACGAACACGATCGACACACAGAGAAACGATGGCGTGAAGCGAGATACGACCATTGCCGGCGGCTCAGTGCCTCAGACGCCGTCCGAGGCGTAGATCGACTCACTCGTACGTGCCGCGGTCTCGTAGACCTCGATCAACGCGGGCTCGGCAAGAGGGTCGCTGGCTCGATTACGCCAATGGGCCACCGCTTCGAGGGCCACCCTTTTGACCTGGTCAGCTCCCGCTTTCGACGGCAGGCCCAGCGCGTCCCTCGCCGTGGCGCCGAGCAACAGCCGTTCCAGATCGCTGTCCTCCCCCTCGGCCAAGCGCAAGCCGGCCGACGACACAAGGTGAGCGGCACGCAGGCGGGCGAATTCGATAGCAGAAGCATCGATCCTCTCAGCGCCCCGCTCCAGCTGGTCCGCCGCTGCGGCATGAACAGCGCGCAGGTCGGGAACCAGCATCCGCGCCGAAACCAGCGCCGATCGCGCCTTGAGGAGGCGGGCCCGAGGCAAGAAATGCTCGACGATCAAACGCCTGAGCTCTCCCAGTCCCGAGTGATCGACTAGACGCGGGGCCAACGCCGCTGCGGTGGTGGCCCCCTTCGACACCTCCTGAACCGCCACCCGCAATCCGAATATGCCGAGACGGTCGATCAGTTCGCGACGGATCTCCACCGTGAGATCGCTTGCGTGCAGCTCACAGAAGTGCTCCGCCGACAACAGCATCAGCTCCAGTGCCGCGGGCTCGGTGGCGACGAGTGTTCGCAAGGCGGCCACCTCGTCCTCGCGAAGGGTCAGTCCGGTCTCGGCGAGCAGGCCAGCGACGGGCACCACCGTCGCGGCCAACGAGCGCACGTTCGGATCCTGTCGATAGCGGTTCGCTATCCGGTCGGCCGACACCATCGCGTCGAGGCGACACGCGCCGATCTCATCGGCGCGTGACAGGACCGCAACGGCGTTCACCGGACTGGCCGCGCTTACCGATCGGTCCATGAACGCGTCGAGAAACTCCATGTCGGATCGGTGCATGTGGCGCATCAGATAGATGACGGCATCTGCTTCCGGTGTGAGATCCGACTCGACTTCAAGGAAGTCTCGAGTGCGCCGCGAATTCTCGTCGTTTATCGATGCGAGCCCAGGCGTGTCGATCAGGGTGACTTCGGTGAGGCTCTTGGCCGGCCAACCGATCTGGATGCTACGGATGTCGCGTTCGGTCAGGCCTCCCAACTCGATGTCGAGCGCTCCTCGATCACGCTTGAAGGCCAGCGTTCTTTCGCCCCCGTTGATGAGTCGCGCCGATACCTGATAACCGGCCGCATGGCGAAACCAGCTCACCACCTTCGTGCACTCTCCCGCGTCGGTCGGAGCGAGTCGCTCCCCGACGAGTGCGTTCAGGAGCGTCGACTTACCCGCCTTGATCCGGCCCGCGATCGCCACCCTCAGGGGACCATCGATTCGGTCGGCAAGGCCGTTGAGTTGGGTGGCATAGGGCGAGCCGGGAATCTCCGCCGCGGTCGTCTCCAGCAGCTCCTTCACTTCGCGGGTGACGCTATCGCCGAGGGTCATGACGAGCTCCCGGTGGCAGCCTTCTCGATCGCGTCCAATTCGCCGATCAGCCTGGCGATCTCTTCAGCGCGAGTTTTGCGTTCGTCCTGGGTGAGCTTCGCCGCGGCCTGGGCATTCTGAGCCGTGGCTGTATACGTCGCTTGAAGTTCGGCGAGCAGGGCGGTGAATTCGTCACGAAGGTCGCGTTGGATCTCCCGGATGAACGCCGTGATCTCGTTGTTGACCTCGAACTGGACATCGTCTACGAACTGGCGGACCTGCTGACGTGCGCTCTGGCGTCGCTGGGTCACCTTTCGCTTCCGATCCTCGAGCAACTGCACGCCACCGAATATGGCGCCGGCCCCGAGAAGCATCGGGTTGGTCGCCATGAAGGCCGCCGCAGCGCCCGGCAGGAAGTTGCCCATCATTCCGAACATCATCACACCACCCTGGGCGCCACGTGCACCGGTGAGACCGGTCTTGAAGGCCACCTTGGCACCGGTTTCGGCGTCGATTTCCTTGCCTCGCCAAAGATCGGCGAGGTCGACCGACGAGGCGATTCCTGCGCCCTGAGGTGTCGTTTCGAGGTGTTCCTCCTGGAGTAGCTCCACCACATCGGATCGAACGGCGCCTCTCCCTTCCTCGAGGGCCAAGAACGCCGTAGCCACCTGGTCGGCAACCGCAGTCTGCAGGTCGCGACCGACCTCGTCCCACTCCATCCCCTTCTTCAGCTCTTCGATCCGCGTGTCCATTCTCTGGGAGATCTTTCGGATGCCTCCGCGGAACTCGTGGCTCACGCCGGTGGAGAGATCGGTCACCTTGTCGCCCACGAGGACCGACCAGCGTGCGCCGGGACCTCGCAGGTGCCCCAGTCGCTCCTTGGCGGCGTTGAGGTCGGCGACAGACGCCTGCACCGCGGACGGATCGGCGAGGAGCTGACGTTCCTCGGTGAGCCCGGTACGGACGAGGCCCGCGATCCTGCGAACGTCGTTGGCAGAACGAACCTCTGCCTGCTCGCGAGCGGGCCCGATCACATCATCCGCGAGGCGCTTGATGAGTTCGGGGAAGCGGCTGCGTTCGTTGAGATCACGATCCTTGCGAGCCAGTGCCTCCGCGCGCAGCGTGGATGAAACGGCCACCATCGGAACACTCAAGCCTCGTTGTTCGAGATGGCCACGGTTGATCTCGAAGATCCGTTCCCAGGCCGGGTAGAGGTCGATCTTCGTCTGCACGAACATCACCGTCGGACAGAGTTCGGTGGCCCGCGCCAAGAAGTCGATCTCAGGGCCGCTCAACTCCGACGATGCGTCGGAAGTGAGCAGAAGACCATCGGCAAAGGGAAGAAATGCCAAAGTCGCAGCAGCATGGCCGGCCCCTAAGCCGCCCATGCCCGGCGTGTCGGCAATGACGAGGCCCTGCTTCAGCATCGCGGCGGGCATTGCTATCTCGACCCGCTCGACATTTCGTTCGTTGCCCGGATTGCCCGTCTCGGAAACCCATTGATCGAGATCCTCGATCGGGACCTGCTCACCAACGGACTCACCGCCTTCTCGGCGCCTCACCACCGCGCCCAGTTTCTCGCCGTAACGAACCAGAGTTATCGACGAGGTGGCCAGGTCGTCGTCGACCGGGCAGACCTCGCTGCCCAGGAGTCCGTTGACCAGGGAGCTCTTGCCCTGCTTGAACTCACCGACCACACAGACGATGGTGGCCGGCCGCTTGAGCCGAGCACCGGCCGCCGTGGCGCGCTCGACGAGATCACCGCGGTCGATGTCGCGCAAGAGCCGCGTCAAGCCGACGATCGAGTTCCTGATGCCCGAGGAGGGATCCTCGCTCATATCACTAGAGCCCCTCGAACAGGTCGTCGACCGAGTCCTCGAGCTCATCAGCCGCCTCGACAACTTCGGTCAGGGCCTCGAATTCGTCGTCGGGCGCCGGCTCCTCGTGCACGACGGGTATGTCGACAAGATCCACCCCTGGGTCTGAATCGAGATCAGCAACCGGCTCCGCCTCGAAATCGGGGATTGCATCGAACTCGTCATCGGTGTCCACCCCAGCCTGTGATGTCTGGTCGGATGGGGGCTCGAGTTCGGCTTCATCACTAGCTCCCGCTGGCGCAGAAACTGGAGCCAGCGACTCTGCACCCGCCGCCACTTCACCCAGCAGGTCGTCGACCACCCCGGCGATGGGTTCGGGCAGCAGGGTCTGAACCCCTTCCGGTAGCGCATCATCGGCAAATGCGGAAATCAGCGAATGGACGTCGGCCGGAGCGGCAATGTCGGGCAGGTCGAGGCCGAGAGCACCTACTCCCTCGCTCGCCAACTCCCCCCAGTCACCCAGCTCCCCCAGCCCTCCTCCGAAGATCTCCGGCGCGGAGAATGTGGGCGAGATATCAATGATGGGAGCGAGGATGCCGGCGGGATCAATCGGACCGATCGTCGACGATATGGCGTCGAGCCAGCTCGGGCCGCCCCCGCTCAGTTCGCCGACCGTGGCGAGAATGCCGTCCGGCGACCCAAACGCATCACCCGCGTTGTCGAGCACATTGTCGAGCCGGCCGAAGAACCCACCGCCCCCGCCACTGATCGCGCTCCCCAGGTCGCCACCGACAGCGTCGGAGACAGTGGACGCGATACCACCGAAATCGCCACCGACTGCCTCGCCGAGGGTGTCGGCCAGGCCGCCGATCCCGCCGAAGTCGCCACCTACAGCGTCGGAGACAGTGGTTGCGATACCGCCGAGATCACCGGCCCCGAGGCTCTCCGAGAGCCCGCCCAGCCAGCCGCCACCACTGCCACCGCCGAGAACCTCGCTCACCCCGCTCCCGAGTCCGCCATCGCCCAGAAGGTTCATCACGGTGCTTCCGGCATCGCTACCGCCGAGAAAGTTCGTGACCGTGTCGCCGATCCCGTCGCCTTCCATCACGCTTCCGACCATCTCGCCGAGGCCCTCACTACCCGCGAAGTTGCCGATGAGGCCACCGATGCCTCCACTGTCGGAGCCCAAGAAGTTGTCGACCAGCCCGCCCACTCCACCGCTGTCCGAGCCCAGGAAGTTGTTGACGAGACCGCCTAGATCACCGCCATCATCGCCCAGGAAATTGTTGACTAGACCACCTAGATCACCGCCATCATCGCCCAGGAAACCGCCGACCAGGCCCCCGAGGCCGCCACCACCATCGTCGTCGAGCAGGTCGATACCGGCGCCGATCGCATCGAATAGTCCGAATCCCATATTTGTGTCCTTGTCTCAGAGGCCCGACTCAGTCGAGCCCTTCGAATAGATCATCGAGCGAATCCTCAAAGGCGTCAGCCGCCTCGACTGTCTCATCCATCAGGGATGCCGCCGCCTCATCAGCCAGGGGGTCTCCCGCCAGCTCCACGACCGCGGTCTGATCGTCGACGGCATCAAATCCGCCAGTTTCATCGAGACCGGGAATCGCGTCGTCGAGCCCCAGGTCGTCGACACCCACATCGAGGGGAGTATCGAGGCCGAGAGGATCGTCAGCTCCCGCATCGGCGCCATCGGCGGACGGGGCGCCGACCGTGCCACCGCGCGACGTGGCCAAGCGGGAAACGAGCGCTGCGGTCTCTCCGGCATCAAGGCCCGAAAGAAGGTCGGCCACATCACCGGTCTCGACCGCCTTGTGCACGAACTCGGTGGCCGCTTGATCGCTGAGCTGGCCGATGAGCGCGCCCGCGGTGCCATCGTCGCCCAGCTTGTTCACCAGTTGCGACGTGCCCTGTTGCCCGAGACCCTGGACCACCTGGGCCAAACCCTGCTGGTCGAGGTTTTCCATGAGAGCGCCAGTGCCACCCTCGGCGAGCTGGTCGACCAAGCCATCGACCGAATCGGGGAGAACATCGGATGATCCCAGCAGCTGGGCACCGAGGGAGACCAGATTCTCGGCGTCGAATCCGTCGAAATCGGTGTCTGTCTCCCAAATCGACTTCGAACCCTCCGCGGTGTCGATCCCCAGGTATTTGGCCTCGGCGGAGGCCTCGAGCCCAAATCCCTCGGCGTGCGCTTCGGCTTCGAAGGTTTCGAGTACCTCACCATCTTTTTCGAGCCGGTTGTAGCCAACCCCACCGCCCACCGTGCCGTATTCGTTGGAAAACGAGCCGGCCGCGCTCGCCGAAAAGGCGCTGCCGTCTTCAGTTTCCGCGTAAGAGACCCCGACCTCGCCATGGATCTGGGTACCGTCCGCGCCATACCACGTAGCCTCTGCTTCGCCCTCCACCGCCCAGCCCTCGTCGGTGCTCTGGAAACCTCCACCAGCCTTCCCGTAGACCATGCCGTCACCCACCGGGTACGGATACGGGCCCTGCACCACTCCATTTGCACTGATGTTGCCGTCGCCATCCACCTCGAGGTGGGTCTCCAGGTAAGGGAGAGGGAACGTGTCGATACCTGCTTCCACATCGAGCATCAAGCCCTCGTCGCCCACGCCAAGCGCCAGGTCGGCACCCAGTACCTCCGAATCGGTGGAGAGCCCGTCCTCTCCTATCGACAGACTGACGCCGATCACATCGTCGATTCCCACATCGACGGAGAGTCCTCCGTCGTCGTAGTCGATATCGACTATCCCTCCCGTGACCTCATCGAGGGTGTCGAGCACAGTGTCGTCGACCACTTCGAGTAGATCGTCGGCGATACCCAGGGTGACGGTATCGGCAACCGTACCGACGAGTGAGATGGCGGGCCCGACCATCGCCGTTCCCTGCCCAACCATTTCGAAGCCGCGAGCACCCACCCACTTCGAGGCGCCCCACAGCTCGGCGGTCAGGTCCACCGACACATCTGCAACCGCGGTGACCACATGGGTCACTCCGTCGACAACTTCGTCGACAACCTCCTCGAGCACGTCCGTCGCTGCATCGACCAACGCTCCGCCTGCGTTGGAAATCGCGCTGATCGGATTGGGCAAACCCCAGCAGCAGACGTCGCCGCTGACGTTCCACGTCTCATCTATGGAACCGAACTCATCGATCAACATTCCGAACACCTCCCAGAGCTGGGTATGGCTTTGTGATGCCGATAGTAGGCAACCAGGGCAAGGGGGTCACCGGGAGCATTCCCGGTTGCTTCCCCGGTCGCCGGAACCAGGGGCACAGAGTCGGAGCGCCGAGCGCTTTCGCCGGTCGCCTGATCCTGATAGAACTTGCCGTCATGACTGACACAACCGAAGCGGGCGCAACCAACCAACAGGCGGCCGAGCCGGCCCCCAACGACCGCCTGGCGGTGTTTCCCGGGCGCATGATCCGCCCGATCCCGAGCTTCGTTTTCACTGTGCCCCGCGGCTGGGTGATCGATGAGGCACCCGACTCGCTGGCAGTCGTCCGCACACCCAAGGAGGTCGATGGTTTCTGGGTGAACGCACTTCTGAGCCACGACAGGGTCGCCCGAGCGGTCGATTTCAAGGTTGCAGCCAAGACCACCTGGGACCGAATCTCCAAGGCATCACCCGACGCCAAGGTCGAGATGGAACGCCTTGTCCGCTTCGGCACCAACGTGGTGTACCTCCGCGGCGTCGAACTGCCCGCCCCCAAGTCGGGCCGCCAACTCAACCAGTTGCAAGCTCTGTTCTTCGCTCCCGCCGACGAGGGCGGCAAGACCGTCGATTTCTTCCAGTTCATCTGCACCGCCCCTGAGGAACTGATGGAGAACTTCGGGTCGCCGTTCATCGAGATGATCGGGTCGTTCCGCTTCACCTGAGCTCGCGCCCTCGATCAGCCTCGACGCAAAGAGGTCAGTCGCCGTCGAGGTCGTCGAAGTCTGCAGTCAGGTCGCCCATCGATTCGTCGATCAAGTCGAAGTGGTCGGCCGGGCTCTCGTTCACGGCAACGACGGGGTCCTCCATCACCACTTGCGGAGCCGGTTCGCTCATCTCACCCACATCGCCGGAGACGTTCGCCAACTCGGCCACCACGGGAACCTCGATCGCTTCAGCCTGGTTTGACTCCTCCGCGGCCTCACGGCGATCCGTCACGATGTCTTCGATCTTCGCCCCACCCTCCAGATAATCTCTCTGTGCTTCAGTCAGCGGTAGAACGGATTTGGTCGGCGGCTCGACCGTCAAGTCGAATTCGGTACCCCAATCTTCGACCGCCTCCTCGAGGCCCGCCACCGAATCGGCCCTCAGCGGGTCGGCGGCGAGCGGATCAGTGCCGAGCCGCACCTCGATGAGATCGGGAATCTTGTCGCCGTCGGTGTCTCGGTTGTCCGGATCGGTACCCAGCCCTGCCTCAGCGACATCGGTTAGACCATCCTGATCGCGATCGCCGACCGCGCCGAAGTTGAGGACTCTTCCCATCTCCTGGGCGTCGTCGGGGATACCGTCACCGTCGCTGTCTTCGGTCGAGGATGGAATCTCGATTGCGTAGCGGTCCTCGCCATCCAAAGTGCCGTCGTTGTTGCTGTCGGAATCCGTAGGGCTGTACTTGCCGCCCTGAATCTCGGTGTAGTCGCTGAGACCATCACCGTCGGTGTCCCAATGAACGGGGTTGGTACCTTCGTCGACCTCCCACCCGTCCGGCATCAGATCACCATCGGTGTCGGCCTTGAACGGGTCCGTTCCGTGCCTGAACTCCTCAGCAGTTGTGAGCTCGTCCGCATCGGGATCTGACTCCGCTATTCGATCAACCAGAGCACCCGCCACTCCTCCCGTCGCGGCATCGACGAGATTCCCGATCGCCGCCAGCGGGTCCTCAAAGAAGCTCGGGTCATCGTCGACGGGCACGGGTTCGGCCATCCGAGCGGTTGTCAGGATCTCCGAACCGGATCGAACGAAACCCTCAGGACTGTCGGAGTCCATGGGGTCAGAGAGCAAGTCGGTTTCCAAACCATCGGACACGCCGTCATCGTCAGAGTCGGGATTGAGCGGATTCGTGCCCATGCCCGCTTCGAATCCGTCGTCAAGGCCGTCCTTATCGGTATCCCGCCGGAGAGGGTCGGTGCCCAGCCGCACCTCCTCCGCGTTGGTCAGTTTGTCACCATCCGGATCCTGATCAGCCAATTCCTCGAGTGCCAACTTGGCGGCCTCGGCCGCCGAACCAAGGGCGCCAGCCAATTTGTCGAAGGCCCCTCCGAAGAATCCCGAGTCGTCGTCACTCGAAGCATCCTCCACCGGCGAGTCGTCTTTCGCGTCGGACTCGCCGTCTCCCCCGGCGGCCCGCCCCCAAAGGTCTTCATCCCTGGTCGCCATCAGTCACCATCGATTTCGTCGCTGTCGATGAGCAGGGAATCGACCGAAGTGTCGATGCTCTCGAAGGTGTCGGTGGGCTCGTCGCTCGTAATGGCTGGCTCCTCCACGACCACCTCTGGCGCAGTGATCGCCTGCTGGTCGAGTTCGGCGATCACCTCGTCGATACCTTCCAGGGCCGGATCGGTGATCACCATCTCCGGTTCCAGAAGCTCATCATCGCCCACCGGAACCTTCGTCTCGGCAAGTTTCTGAGCGGCCGCCTCTTCTTCAGCAAGGGCCGCCTCCCAAGCGGCGTTGTCCCGGTCCTTCAGAATGGCCTCGGCCTTGCCCATACCTTCCAACAGGTCGCCCCTCTCAGTCCCGTCCGAGGGGCCCTCGTCGGCGAACATGGCCGGTATCGGATCGGCGACAAGCGGGTCGGTGCCGAGTCGCACCTCGATGAGGTCGGGCATCTTGTCGCCGTCGGTGTCGCGATTGTTGGGATCGGTGCCGAGCTTGGCTTCAGCGACATCGGTGAGGCCGTCGTGGTCGGCATCAGTCGTGCCACCAATGTTTCTGCCTGCGAATACGGCGCCCATCTCGTCCATGTCATTGGTTATTCCATCGAAATCGTCATCCTGCGTTTGTGAGAACGGGTCGCCACTCGGGATTTCGAAGTCGTCGTCATCTAGCTCGAAATCGTCGAGCTCTTCATCGCTCAACGATTCCCCTGTATCGGCCGCCGGGGCCTGGCTCTCTCCATCATCGGCCGCATCGTCGGGTTTGACGGACGGCTCCACAGTCGCGTCGGGAGAAGACCGTAAGACCGATTCTGCGGCCGAGCGCAGACGCCCGGGGCCTGAGGGTGGCTTCAGTGGGTCTGTCTCCTTGATATTTATCTCCACAAAATCGGATACGCCATCGAGGTCTGTATCCGGGTTGTTCGGATCGGTGCGGTGTGAAAGGTGCTCAGCAAAATCACTCAGGCCGTCGCCGTCGGTATCCCAAGACGTGGGATCGGTGCCGATCTCTATCTCTGCACTGTTTGCAATGTGATCACCATCGATATCTCGCCCGTCGTCGACATTGGGGTCGGTGCCGAACCGAATTTCGTCCGCTGTCGACAAACCATCTCCGTCGGGATCGGAATCGCCCACCTCTTCCAGTGCCTCGCCGATTTCGTCGACCAGGGCACTGGCGACTCCACCTGTCATGTCATCGACAACCTCGCCAATCGTGCCGAGAGGATCCCCGAAGAATCCGGGGTCGTCGGACGCTGGGGATGTACGTCCAGAACGCGTCTTATGCACGGCGTTCTCGGCAGGATCAAGCGGATCGGTGTCGTCCAGGTACTCGATCCCGTCGTCCGTCCCGTCACCATCAGAATCGGCCACGAAAGGGTCGGTACCTAGTCTCAACTCGTCCCCTGTGCGCAGTAGGTCGTGATCCGGGTCGGATTCCAACACGCTCTCGAACGCGGACTCGGCCTTTTCAGCCGCCGATTTAAAGACATCGGTCACTTGATCGATTGAGTCCTCGAGAAAGCCATTGTCGTCATCCTCGGGCGGGATTCCGCCGAAGAAGCGCCCCGCAATCTCTGACGGGTCGGCCGGATCCATCGGATCAGAGCCGATTCGGTACTCTTCGCGGTCGGGTAGACCGTCGAGGTCCGAGTCGGCCTTACGGGGATCGGAGCCATGCTCCAGCTCCTCGGCCGTGGTGAGTCCGTCATGGTCAGGGTCCGACTCGGCAACCTTCTTCAGTGCTGATCCAGCAGCTTCGGTCGCAGACTCAAAAGCACCCGCCAAGGCATCAAACGAGTCGCTGAAGAAACCCCCCTCATTGTCGGCATCAGCCTCCTCGATTGGCTCCGCCTCCGGCTCATCGCCGCGCCCGAACAAGCGACCCCAGAAACCCCCGGATCCTCCACCACTGTTCTCGTCTTCGTTCGCCATCGATTGTCCTTTCAACTCAGGTAATTAGGGCAGCTCAGGTGGTGCATTAAAGGAGTCGAGGTCCTCAAGGTCCTCATCAGGCTCCGCCAAGAAGTCGTCGGCGGCGTCTTCGAGACCGGCATCAATCTCGTCGAATGGGTCGATCTCCGGCACGATGACGTCGGGCACGATGACGTCCACCCCACCGATTGCGTCTTGCGGCGTCTCGTCGCCGAGGACGTTGGACTCCACAGCCTCAAGCTCGACATCAACCCCGGCAATCGCGGTGTCCAACACACTTTCGACATCGACCGTGGGCTCAGGCAGGAGATCGGTGATCTCCTCACTGACGAGACTCTCGCGCCCGAGAAGATCATCGGGGGGAAGCTCGGCACCGGCGGCGCCGCCTCCTGAGCTCTCTCGCGTCTGCTGATCGGGCATGTAGATCGTCTCATCCTGTCCGCTTACCAGATCGGCCGCGGCCGTCGACCCCACCACTCCGCTTACGAGATCGGCCTCGAACGTTGGTTCAGCCACTGTTTCTCGGCCCTCGGTCGTCGTCTCAGCGAATTCCGCCGCCTTAGCGAATACCCCAGCGTGTGCAGCTGGGGCGTCCTCCGCCATCAGGACTTCGAAAGAGTCGACGATCGCTCCCATTACCGGCGCTTCGGCGTCCGGTAGGTCCGGGGGCACAGAGTCCTCTGCGCCGCTCTCTTGATTCGGCTCCGCTTGGCTGGGCTCGCCTGGCTCCGCCTCATCAGTCGAAGCAGGCTCGTCGACCTCAGCAGGAACGTCGGAATCAACCGGCTCATCTTCACCGGTCTCTGACTCCTCGCCTGCCTCAGACTCCTCTGCGTCGTCCGGCTCCGGCGGCTCGCCAGAATCAGCAGGCTGATCCTCATCAGCATCTGGCTCGCCGGGGTCGTCATCGCGCTGTTCTTCGACGAGCGCATCGATCTTGAGATCCTGGGCAAAGTCCCCGACCTGGTCGTTGAAGTTCAACCGCAGATCGGCGATGGCATCCTCAGCTGACTGGCCTGGAATAGCTATTGCTCGATCGATCATTCCCTGCAACGTCTCACGAAGCTCAGCGGCTTCGGCCGGGTCTGCGCCGGCCGGCGGTTCCCAGCTCTCGAGCCGTTCGCTGAGACGACCACGGAACTCGGCGACCTCGGTCTCCACCGCCTCAGCATCTTCGATCTGGCGCCGTTGCTCGTCGATCACCGCTTCGATCCGCTGGTCCTGGGCGAAGTCACGAACCCGGTCCTCGAACTCAAATTTGAGTGCTGCAACCGCGTCGTCGACCTCCTGGCCCGGATAGGGCTGGAATCGGTCGAGCAAGCCTTCGAGATCACGGTCGAGGCGAGCAGTGTCCTCGGGGTCTGCGCCCTCGGGGACAGCCAAGCTCTCGAGGCGTTCCCGCAGCTGAGCCCGGATCTCTTCGATGCGCGGATCGCTGACGATCGCGCTGACCGGCGGAGGCGGAGGTGGAGGCGCCGGTGTGGGGGCTGGTGCTGGCGCCGGAACTGGGGCTGAGGCTGGCGCCGGAGTACCTGCCGGTGCTGGCGCTGAGGTGGCTGCCGGCGCTGGGGCCGGCGGAGACGTCACCGCCTGAGGCTGAAACACCGCAGCAGCGATGCGCCCCTGAGGGCTCGGAGTGAAGACCCCGGGGTCGGGCGCCGGTGCCGCGAGGCCCGGATCTACCGAAGGGGCGGCCGATGCCGCTTCGGTGGAAGTGTCCGAAAGTCGCTGTGCGGTGGCAACTTCGGGGTTCGTCGTACCCACATCGGCACCTTCGGCGACAGGCGAGCTGTCGGAGGTGAGCTCGATCGTGTCCTCGATCACTCGTTCGCCGTTTTCGTCGCGGAAATAGCGCCAGGCCGCATAACCACCACCCGCGCCGGCTCCCATCACGCCCGCCGCGGCTGCCGCCCGACCGATAGTTCCGAGCCGCGAAGAGCGGCCCGACGCCTTGGAACCGGTGGCGCCCTTCTCGGTCGACGCCGAGGACGGCGACGCCACGGCTGCAACCGCCGCGGCTGGTTGGGTGGCGACCGTGCCGGCAGCCGCACCTTGGGCTACTGCTGTGTTGTGATCGATATCTGTGAGCACCGGACGACCGGTGTGGTCGCCCACCCGCTCAGCCACCATCGGCATCTGAGACGTACCCCCCACCAGCAACACACCCGACAAGGCAGCCATGTCGACGCCGGCGGAAGCAACCGCTCGATCGAGGGCACCCAGAGTGTCGTCGATGCGGGGGCCGAGGGCTCCCTCCAGTTCGGCGCGCGTCATGCGAACTTCGGTGACCAAGGAAGGCAAGCGCACCGGAATCGTCACGTCGGTATCGGCAGACAAACCCTCCTTGGCTTCGGTACAGGCAACCCGAAGGGCCACGATCGAACGCCTGACCTCCGGATCGGCGGTATCGAGCTGGCCCAAGGCCCCATCGAGCGATTTGTCGACATGGGAGAGCACAAGCTGATCGACATCGATCCCACCCAGGCGCTCGAGGCCTTCGGGACGGCCGAGAACTTCAGCGCCGCCCTCCCCGACGCGCACAACTGCAGCGTCGAAGGTCCCCCCACCAAAATCGTAGACAGCCACAAGCGCGCCCAGCTCGAGACCGCCAGCCGACGCGTAATGCAGGGCGGCAGCGGCCGGCTCGGCGATGAGTTCGACCTCGCCCAGATCGGCGAGCCTTCCGGCGTCGCGCAGAAGCTCCAGTTTGTATTCGCCCCAATTGGCCGGATGAGCGAGGCGCACAAGCTCTACCTGCCCACCGGCCCGATCGGCCACCGCACGAAGCAGATGACTGGTGAGAACCTCGGCACCCCTGGGTGTCCCGTCGAGGATGTAGGGAGTGGTGTCGCCCAGTCGACGCTTGAATTCACGAGCCCCGCTCCCAGGACTCTCGGCGATACGGCGCTCCGCGGCGATGCCGGTAAGGACCTGGTCCCCATCAAAGGCCACGACCGAAGGCATCGACGTCGAATCGGCCTCGAGCGATACGACGTCGACCGATCCGTCGCGCGAAACGACTGCTGAGGTGAAGGTGGTGCCGAGGTCGACACCCAGTCCGATGCTCATGTGGGCTCCTATCGCCAATGATGAGAGTAGGGTCCGCGCCGCCTTCTGTCCTCCGGAAGATTCCCGGTTCGGTTCCCGGGTCCTATCCCAGGGAGCTCCCCGGGTCGTCGTCCGCGTCGAGATCGCGCAGACGCTGAACCGGCGGGGTGTCGGCCAAACCGGCCAGAAACGCCCTCTGTTCATCGCTGAGCTCAGCCTCGGCGCCATCCTCATCAACCCAGGGATCGGGCGGATCAGCGGGAACGAGATCGTCGAGCTCGCTCATCCAGTCGTCATCGCGTGGAGTTGTCATGTCGGGTTTGTTCCACTCATTCGGACCGCCAACTCGGTTCGCGATCGTAGACCCAGTTTGCGGTAGGTGTTCTGGAGATGAAAGTCGACCGTCTTCACACTGATATAGAGCTCGGCTGCAGCCTCCTTGTTGGTGCGACCCGTCGCCACCGAGGCAGCTACCCGCAATTCCGCGGGTGACAGAACCTGCGCCACCTCATCGTGGGGGGAGCCAACCGCGCCGTTACCTTCGGATGCACCCGCGGACGCGGGCGGCCCGAGGAGGTAGCAGGCGCCCAGTGGCCGCAGATGAGCGCGAGCGCTGGCCTCGACCGCAGCCGACTCATCCTCTCTGCCATCAAGTCGAAGCCACTCACTCTCGGCAACGAGGGCCCCCGCAACCTCCATCGGCAGACCGGAATCGGCGGCCAGTTGTCGAGCTTCACCGATCTCATCGCGAGCACCAAGCAGACCATCGGCGCACTTCCGACGAATTCTCGGTACGAGTTCGTCTCGGGTCTCGAGTCGAAGACACCAAGCCCGAGCCGCAGCGTGATCATCGGTTCGCAACAGCGCCAGTACAAGATCGGCCACCGCGCGGTGCATTTCTGGTGAGGGAATCCGTTCCAAGGCCACGACAGCGTCCTCATAGTCGCCCCGAGCCATCGCCATACGGCCGATCGTGTGGTCGAGACCGGCCAGGTGCGCCACCAGTGAACGCTCCTGGAGCACGGGCCTCGCCCAGTCGGCAAGCCGCGCCGCGCCATCGAGATCACCCGTTAGGGCGAGCACATCGGCGCGAGCCGCGGCGACGGCCGCGGCCACTGCCGACCGCTGGTCATCGAGGGCGGCCAAGCGGGCGGCGGTCAGTGACTCGGCTGCCGCGGTATGGCCCGCCGCGAGCAGCGCACGTACGCGGAGGATCACAAACTCACAAGGATCCCACTGCACCGACCTCGAGTCGGCCTCGATCAAGCGACTGTTGCGACCTTCCAGAAGATCTCTCTGGGCGCCGTCGATGGCCGAGGCGGCGTCGGTGAGTTCGCGGTCGGGATCTGCGACGAGGGGATGACCGAATTTGCTGGCGTCTCTCGCCCAGCGCATCATCGCCTGGCGGGCGGCGGCCAACTCAGCCGCACTCGCCTCTCCCGGTCCGGCACCGTCGAGGTAGTGGAGCGCTTCATCGACATAGCCCGCTTCGAATGCGATCTTCGCGGCCTGACGACGCCGCCGACGTGCATCCACGGACCGCTCGGACAACTCAGCGGCTCTCACCAGAGCTTGGCCACCAGAAACGGGGTCAGAACGCCGCCTCGCGTCGCTCGCGACCAACTCCAGCGACTCCGCCAAGTTGTCATCCGGTCCCTCGCTGGCCGCCGCGAATTGCCACACCCGACTGGCTGCCTGAGACGGCGCCACGAGCACCTCGCCAAGGGCGCGATGGGCTGCTCGGCGGCTGGCCTCGCCAACCTGACGATACGCATACCCCTGTAGCAGGGGATGCACGAGACGCACATGCGGCCCATCGAAGACGACCAGGCCCGCCCGGGCCACGAGCCTGAGCCCATCTGGGGGTTCGCCCAATCGCTCCAAGGCCGATTCGATGGTGGCCTTGTCGCCGTCGGTCTCCGCAGCCACGACCACCAGGGTCCGGCGGGCATGCTCACCCAGATCATTCACCGCCGATTCGAACTGACGAACAAGGGCCTCGGGTGGTCTGGGCACCCGCGGCAGGGGCTCGAGACCCGCTCGCTGGTCGACGGTGAGCGACTCAGCCATTGCCAACGCCACCAGTGGATTACCAGAGGCGCGTCCACACACCTCCAGCAGCACCTCCTGGTCGACATCGATCCCGTCTCCGACAATCTCGGCGAGGTCGGCGACCGCCAGGGGTCCGATCGTGACGATGAGGTGGGCCAGATCGACGAACCGGGATGAGGCTGCGGAAGGCACCGTCATCACCGCCGCCACCGCATCCACATCGAGGCGACCGAGAACCAAACTCAGGGCTTCGGACGTGGCCGAGTCGAGGAGATGAAGATCATCGACCAATACCGCAACCGGCGAACATTCCGAGAGAGCATTGACGATCCGAAACAGGCCGAGGCCGACATCCAGCGGATTCGTCTCGGGTGTCGCGAGGCTCAGAGCGGAGCGAACCGCAACCGCGTACGGGCCGGCGAGATCATCGAGGTCATCTTCGAGTCCCGAAAGCAAGGTGAGCAGGCAGGAATACCCGACGCCGCGATCTGTGCGCCGACCCTGGGTGGAAAGAACCCGCATCGACCGCTCATCAGCCAACTCCCGGCTCGCGCGAAGCAGGGTTGAACGGCCGCTGCCCAGATCACCCTCGATGAGCACCACTCGGGTGGAACCCTCCCCAGCCGCCGCCAGAGCACCATCGATCGCTCCACAATCGCGGCTGAGCCCGGTCGGTGCCATCTTCATGGCCACACCTGTTCTAGCTGCCGACCACGTTCGGAGCGTCGGTCACGATCACCGCGACCGGCAGATCCACGCAATTGCCGGTCTGCCCCTCGTCGACGACATTGTGGTTCTCGTCGACCACCACGACACACATACGCGAGGCCCCGGGCCGAGCATCGCTCAGCTCGAAGCCATCGAAGATGAGCTCACCTCCACCGTCAGTAAGACCCCAAAGGAACCATTCTCCAGTGCCGTCACCGTTCACTCCCGCATTGATCGGGAGGGTGTCGTCGAAGAAGAAGTGCACGTGGTGGTCGCCGCTCACAAAGTCGGCGTCGCCGCCCAGAATCCGGGGCACGAAACCCGACGTCTCATAGGTGGCCTTGTAGAAACCGGCGACGACGGTGATTCTGCTGATCGATGCACAGTCGCCGCCCGGAGCGAGGAGAAACGAACAGGTCAGATTGCCAGTTGAAAAAGAACTAGCGGCGGTGGTAGTTGACGCCGTGGTCGTTGACGCCGTGGTCGTTGACGCAGTGGTCGTCGGCGCCGCAGTTGAAGTAGTCGAGGGCGCCGCGGTGGTAGTAGAAGACTCCGTTGCGTCCCCGTTGGTCTCATCATCGGCAAGGGCTTGATCGTCGCCGACATCGTCGACCTGATCCTCGACAACATCGCCGGCCTGATCAGCGCCGCCACCATCGCCTGAGTCATCCCCACGGGTCAGGAAAAACGCGGCCAACGCCACCGCGACCACTACCACCGCCCCACTGACAATCTTCAGGTTCAGCCCCTTGGAGCTGCTTCCAGATGGGGGCGCAGGGTCGGCAAGGTTCGACACAGGATCCGCTCGGTTTTCAACCGGGCCGGCGACGGCGGCCACCTCTCCGGCTTGCTCCACTGCCGCCAAACGAGCGGCTCCCAACGCCACAACATGCTTCGGATGAGCATCGACGGCTACCGGCCGGCCGAGCTCTTGGGAAACCATCTCTGCAACCAGCGGGATGCGCGACGAGCCACCCACCAAGAGAACCGACGTCAATTCATCAGGCCTGACCCCTGCTGAATGCACCGTGCGTCTCAGTGCATCGATGGTTTCGCGCAATACGGGCCGGACCATGTCCTCGAATTCGGCGCGGGTAATTCTCACCGTCGTCTGTATCGACGGCAACATCACACGCACGTTCGCGTCGACATCGTCGGACAGGGCCTCCTTGGCCGCGATGCACTCCTCGCGGATCGTGGCAAGAGCCGCACCCACTGCCGGGTCGGCCTGATCCAGGTCCTCCAGATCTGTACCCACCGCACGACGAACGTGTTGGAACACTGCCGCGTCGAAATCGATGCCACCGAGGCGCTCGATCCCGGAAGGATCTCCCAGAATCTCGAAACCTTCAGAGGTCCGCCGAAGTACCGCCGCGTCGAAAGTGCCGCCGCCGAGGTCGTACACGGCCACTGTCTGACCGGGCTGGATCCGCTCTACCGCCGCATAGTGGATAGCGGCGGCCTCGGGCTCGGTGATCAGAGTCGCCTCGGGGAATCCCACGGTCGCTGCCGCCTGACGAAGCAGTTCGACCTTGAACGGGCCCCAGTTGGCGGGGTGAGAAATCGCGACGCTGGCTGGCGAACTGCCCTGGCGTTCGCTCACCCGCGACAAGACATCTTGAATCACAACCGCCATCAGGCGTTCTGCCGAATACGGCGAATGACCCAACATTATGGGTACATCGTCTCCCAACCGTCGCTTGAACTCCCGGGCATAACGAGTGGGATCCTCGATCCCACGACGCGCCGCCGCCTCTCCTGTGAGGAGTGTCTCGTCATCGCGTAGAAACACCACTGACGGCATGACAGCTGCATGGTTGGAAAGGGTGACCACCTCGACCCGGCCATCGACATTTGTCGCGGCCGCGGTGTAAGTGGTGCCTAGATCGACTCCAACTGCGTATCCCACGATTCTCCGTCTCGGTTCCTGACGCGTAAATACCGTGCCGTCGGCGGACACTCTAGAGGTCATGGGCACACACGGCGAACGCCAGCCCCCTCCCCGTGTCGAACCTCAGGTGGACATTTCAGCCGAACAGGCCGAGTAGCTTCGCCGCCAGCCCGATCGAGGCCAACACCATCACCGCTCGTATGAGACGGTCGCCGCCCCTAACGGTGGCGTGAGCACCGAGCCAACCACCGACGGTGAATCCGCCCGCCAGCACCAGCGCCGGCAACCAGTCGACCTTCCCCTGCACGATGAACACCGGCAGGGCCACCGTGGTGACAGCCACGTTCACCAGGACCTTCACGTGGTTTGCGGTGACCAGATCAAGACCGGCGCGGGTGAGCGCGGCGAGCAATACCAACCCCACCCCCGCCTGTACCGCACCGGCGTAGATCCCGATTCCGAAGAACACGATCGCCACGACTGGAGGGCTCCACCGGTCTCCGTCGGTTCGAAACTTGGGCTTGCGGATCGACAACAGGATCAGGGGGATCATTATGAGGCCGAACACCGTTTCGAAGGCCTCGTCGGTGAGGCGGCTGATACCGACCGACCCCACCAGAGAGCCGAGCAGAACCGGCCCAAAGATCGGCACCGCGTGGCTGAGGCCCTTTACGCCAAGTCGGTGAAACGACGCAGCCGCCGCGACGGTGGAGGTGAGAATGCCAACCCTGTTCGACCCATTGGCGCTGTTTCCGGGCACTCCGGCGAGCACGAGCAAGGGCACGGTGAGCGTGGAACCGCCGCCCGCGACCGAGTTGATCACGCCCGCGAAAACACCACCGGCGACCAAAAGCAGGGCTTCCCACCACTCCATGGCGGCGACCGTAGCCTGCCGCGACAGGCGCAGCGCCCGCCGATCGTCCATAATCCTCGCCGTGCCTCGACTTCGCAGCCTCGATTCGCGCCCCAAACTCATCGTCTTGATATTGACCGTCGGTGCCGTGCTCGCTGCAACGGTGGGCGCGGTTGTACTCAGTCGTGAAGACGGACCCCTTCCCCCCTGCGATTTGCCGTCGGAATCGGAGTTGGAGTCCACCGTCGAGGCGGCTACCGCCTGGTTGGAACGATCGCTTCAGAGCGACGGGACCTACTGGTACGAGTACGACCGTGCCACCGATGAGTTCGCTCCCGGCTATCACGACGTGCGCCATAGTGGAGTGACGATGTCGCTCTATCAGGTAGCCGCGGGGGGCAACCTCGAAGCCGCGTCCATCGCCGACCAGGGTCGGGAATACATCGACGCCAATCTCGTGACCGACGGCGATCTCGTGGCTTTCGGCCAGCCTCACCTCGAACTCCACCTCGGCTCCACCGCGCTCACGATCGCCGGCCTCGTGCATCGGCGTATCGCCACCGGCGACAACGGCGACGACGAGCTCCTGCGGGCCATGGGGCGATGGATGCAGCTGGCCCTGCGCGACGATGGCGGGATGTGGTTCGGGGCGCGCTACCAGAGCGACGCCAGCGGTGGCTTCTTCGAGCCGACAGTGGGCAAAACATCCACCTTCTACACCGGTGAGGCATTCTGGGCATTCGGCCTGCTCGCCAACCAGTTCCCGGATGAAGGTTGGGATGATTCGGCTCGTTCGGTCGCCAGCTACATCGCCACCCAGCGAGACATCGAGGAAGAGATCGACGACCCGCCGCTGGCCGATCAGTGGTCGGCCTACGGATTCGCCGAGATCGGTGGGTGGGGCGATCTGGAGGCCGACGAGCTCGCCTACGTGCGATCACTTATCGACCAGTACGGGGGCCGCCTCGAGCGAGAAATCCGTCGCGAAGCCAAGCGAGTGGGCGATGGCACCAATGAACCGGATGAATCGAAACGCCAGGCCCGCGGCGCAGCGTTCGGCACCACCGTCGAGGCGCTTGCTTCCCTTTGGCGACTGAGCGCCGTCGACCCTGGCCTCGCTGATCTGAACGGTGATGTGCGCGACGACCTCGTGTGCGGAGCCGCGATCCTCGCGGCCCGCCAGTACGACCCCGCCAGAGCGGCCGCGTGGCCCCAGCCCGACGTTGTAGAGGGCGCCTGGTTCCTCGACGATGTCACGCGTATGGACGACCAGCAACACGCCATGTCGGGCGTCCTGTTGGCCATCGAGGCACTCAGCGCCCGTTGAGCCGGTTGGGGATACCGCCGCCGGGCCTGACTACAGTCCGCACAGGTTCAGTCCTCTGCCACCGAAACCCGAGGTGCCCCATGGATGCAGCCACCATGAACCGCTGGCCCGCGATCAGCGATCTAGAGGCGCGCGCTCAAAGGCGCCTCCCATCGTTTGCCTGGGACTATCTCGACAGCGGCACAGGAGCCGAACAGGCGCTTGATCGCAACCTCGACGCTCTCGCCCAAGTCACCTTCCTGCCCCAGCTGCTGAAGGGGCTGATGGAGCCGATCACCAAGACCTCCCTGTTCGGAGTCGACTACGCCGCCCCGATCGGCATCGCCCCGATCGGGCTCACCGGTCTCATTTGGCCCGGAGCCGATGGTGCGCTGGCCCGAGCGGCGGCAAGTCGCAGAATCCCATACGTACTGAGCACAGTCGCCAACGAAAAGCCCGAGATCGCCGGACCGGAGGCAGACGGAATGGGCTGGTTTCAGCTCTACCCGCCGCGAGACGAAGAAACCCGCCGCGACCTGATCGATCGAGCCCAGAAATCCGGATTCACCGCCCTGGTGGTCACCGCCGACGTACCGACCACCAGCCGGCGCGAGCGTCAGCGCAAGGCCCGCATCAGCGTTCCCCCTTCCATCGGTCCTCGCCTGATCTTCGAGGTGGCGCGTCGGCCGGCGTGGGCCAGGGCTCTTGCGCGCGAGGGGCTCCCCCGCTTCCGTTGTCTCGAGAAATATGTCGACGCGGCCTCTATGAGACATATGGGGGCCTTCGTCGGCGACAAGCTCGGCGGCACCCTGTCATGGGAATACCTAGCGGCAGTTCGCGACCAGTGGGAGGGGCCACTGATCGTGAAGGGGATCCTCGACATCGACGACGCCCAGCGTTGCGTCGACAACGGCGCCGACGCCGTTCAGGTCTCCAACCACGGGGGGCGCCAACTCGACGGAGCGGTCGGGGCGATCGATGCCCTCGCCCCGATCGTCGACCGGGTCGGGGCTCAGGTCCCGGTCCTTTTCGACAGTGGCATCCGCGACGGCCTCGACGTGGCTCGCGCCATCGCTCACGGAGCAAGCTTCGTCTTCTGCGGCCGGGCCTTCATGTTCGGCGTGGCTGCTCTCGGCGAGCCGGGACCCGGCCACGCCTACGACATCCTTCACGAGGGCCTGCTCAATGTTATGCATCAGACGGGGTGCAAGTCGCTCGACCAACTGGCGGATCGGCTGACGACGAAGCCCACCTGAGCTGAGGCCTCAGCTCCGGCGAAAGACCTCGACGTGCACAGCCGCGAGCGGTGCGTTGCCCAGGATCAGGTCGGCGGCCTTCTCCGCGATCATCATCGTCGGGGCGTAGATATTGCCATTGCTCACCACGGGCATCACCGACGCATCGACCACCCTCAGACCCTCCAGCCCATGAACCCTCATCGTGGTCGGATCCACCACCGCCATCTCGTCGTCGGCCGCACCCATCTTGCAGGTGCATGACGGATGGAGGGCCGTCTCGGAGTCCTTGGCCACCCAGTCCATGATCTCCTGGTCGGTCTCCACCGACGGACCCGGCGACACCTCACCCCCGTTGTAGGGCTCGAATGCCGGCTGGTTGAGGACGCGCCGGGCCACCCTCACCGCCTCGATCCACTCGCGCCGGTCCTGTTCGGTGGACAGGTAATTGAACCGCACCGCGGGCTTCACCGACGGCTCGGCCGACTTGATCTTCACAGTGCCCTTGGCATCGGAGTACATCGGTCCCACGTGCACCTGATAGCCGTGCCCACCCTCGGGCGCCGATCCGTCGTAGCGCACCGCGATCGGCAGGAAGTGAAACATGAGGTTTGGGTAGGCCTCGTCTTCGTTGCTGCGCACGAAAGCACCGGCTTCGAAATGGTTGGTGGCGGCCGGACCCTTCCTGAACAACCACGCCAACCCGATGAAGGGGCGCTTCCAGAAGGCAAGATAGGGCTGCATCGACACCGGCTGCTTGCACTTGTACTGGATGTAGACCTCAAGATGGTCCTGCATGTTCTCGCCCACGCCGGGCAGGTGATGCACAGGCTCGACCCCCACCGAACGCAGATGTTCTTCGTCGCCGATTCCGGAGAGTTGGAGGAGTTGTGGCGAGTTGAAGGCTCCGCCACAGGAAATGATCTCTTTCCCGCTCGCGACATGGGTGCGCCGACCCTTGCGGTATTCGACACCCACCGCCCGCTTACCGTCGAAGACAACCCGGTTGGCATGCGCCCGCGTCTTCACTGTGAGGTTGGCCCTCTTCTTCACCGGGTGCAGATAGGCGCGGGCGGCACTGATCCTGCGGGCGCGATGCACGTTTTTGTCGAAAGCCGCGAACCCTTCCTGGCGATAGCCGTTTACATCATCGGTGCGCTCATAACCCGCCTCCGGGCCAGCCGCGAGCCAGGCCGCAAACAGGGGACTCGAGGCGGGGCCCCGCTCCATCACGAGAGGGCCATCCACGCCGCGCCAGTCGTCGCCGGCGGGCCCCGCACCGAGGCAGGTCTCCATCCGCTTGAAGTAGGGCAGACAATCGGCGTAACTCCAGTGCTCCATGCCCCGGAGGCTCGCCCACTTGTCGTAGTCCATCGGATTGCCCCGCTGGAAGATCATCCCGTTGATACTCGACGAGCCACCGAGCACCTTGCCGCGGGCGTGGGAGACCCGCCGTCCGCCCATGTGGGGTTCGGGCTCGCTCTCGTACTTCCAGTCGTAGAACCGATTCCCGATCGCGAACATCAGGGCCGCCGGCATGTGGATGAAAACGTCCCACTTGTAGTCGGGACGACCGGCCTCAAGCACGAGCACCTCGTTGTCGGGGTCGGCGCTGAGTCGGTTGGCCAGGGCACAACCGGCCGAGCCACCCCCCACGATGATGTAGTCGTAGCTGTCGGGCGGTGTCGTGCTGGCAGTCATCGCCGCGGAGTGTAGTTCTGAGCTGTGGCTGCCTACGATCCGTTGATGTCCATGTCCTCCTTCTCCCCATGGTCGACCGAGGCCATCAACCTTCCCGAGCACTCCGACAACCCGGTCCACACCTTCGAGGGTGGCACCGCAGCCGGCTACGACGGCGCGGTCGTGGCAGGAACCACCGTCTACGCCTACCTCACCAGGCCCGTCGCCGCGGCGTGGGGAGCCGAGTGGGTGACCGGGGGTGGGTGCGAAACCGCGGCCGTCACTCGCCAACCGTGTGTTCAAGCTCCAACTGGTCACAGGCGCGTGGGTACACACTCGCAGCCGCATCAGGCACCTGGGCGTGGCCCGACCAGGGGACACGGTGACCATCGAGTCCTACCTGATCGACCGCTTCTCCAGTAGAGCCGGTGAACGGGCGCTGGTCGACGTCCGAATGAGTATCGAAGGCAAGCTCGTCGCAGCTGTCGAGCACGAAGCAATCGTGGCCCTCAACAGCTAGCCCTTCTTCTGGCGCTTCTGGATGTTGGCCCATTCGTCGCGTAGACCGACAGTGCGGTGAAACAGGGCTCCGCCATCGATATCACGAGCGAAGTAGCCGAGGCGTTCGAACTGGATCACGTCGCCGGGCGTGGTGTCGAGAACCGCCGGTTCGGCCTTGCACCCGGCCCTGAGCTCTCGTGAGTTCGGATTGATCGAAGCCATCGGGTCGCAACCGTCCGAACCCGGGTGTGCATCGGTGAAGAGGCGTTCGTAGAGGGCGACGTCGATGTCGACCGCGTGTTCTGCCGAGACCCAGTGAAGGGTGGCCTTCACCTTGCGGCCGTCGGGGGCCTGGCCGCCCACGGTGGCTGGGTCGTAGGTGCACAACAGCCTCACCACTTCGCCGTCGGCATCGAACTCGACATCGTTGCACGTGATGAAATAGCCGGCCCGTAGTCGCACCTCGCGACCCGGCGACAACCGATAGAACTTCTTCGGCGGATCGACCATGAAATCGTCGCGCTCGATGAACAGTCGCCCGGAGAAGGGCACCTCGCGGGTACCCGCCGATTCGTCCTCGGGGTTGTTGATCGCCTCTCGCGTGTCGGCCTGACCATCGGGCCAGTTGGTGATCACCACCTCGATCGGATCGAGCACGGCCATCCGCCTCAAGGCGCGACGATTGTGGTGGGTGCGAACGAACGACTCGAGCAGTTCGATCTCGTGCACGCCGTTCACCTTGGCTATGCCGATCTGGCTGCAGAAATCCCGGACCGATTCAGCCGGGTAACCCCGACGCTTCAAGCCTCGAAGGGTCGGCATCCGAGCGTCGTCCCAGCCATCGACATGGCCCTCCTCCACCAGCTGGAGAAGCTTGCGCTTGCTTAGCACCGTGTGGGTGAGGTTGAGGCGGGCGAACTCGGTCTGGCGCGGATGATCGACGCCCAAACCGATCTTGTCGTGATACCAGTCGTAGAGGGGCCGGTGAGAATCGAACTCCAACGTGCACAAGGAATGTGTGGTGCCCTCGATGGCGTCGCTCTGGCCGTGGGCCCAGTCGTAGGTGGGATAGATGTGCCACCCATCCCCGGTGCGGAAGTGGTGGGCGTGACGGATCCGGTACATGACGGGATCACGCATCTGCATGTTCTCGTGGTTCATCTCGATCTTGGCCCGCAGCACCCGTGAGCCCTCGGCATACTCACCAGCCTTCATCCGGGCGAACAGGTCGAGGTTCTCCGCCACGCTCCGCTCACGCCAGGGGCTGTCGGTGCCCGGCGTGGTGAAGCCACCACGCTTCTCAGAGATCGTTGCCGCGTCCTGATCGTCGACGTAGGCCAAGCCCGCCTCGATGAGTTGCACCGCCCACGCATGGAGCTGGTCGAAGTAGTCCGACGAGAAGAGGGGCTCACCGGATTCGTAACCCAACCAGCGAATGTCGTCCTGGATGGCGTCGACGAAGCTGGCATCCTCGGTCTCAGGGTTGGTGTCGTCGAACCGGAGCCTGCAGGTGCCGTCGAACTCGGCGGCCACGCCGAAGTTCAACACGATCGACTTGGCATGGCCGATGTGGAGAAAGCCGTTGGGCTCGGGTGGGAAACGCGTCTGTACCCGTCCCCCGTAGGGGCCGTCGGAAGCATCTCTGCGGATGAGGTCGCGGATGAAGTCGGTGCCAGAATTGCTCGTCGACCCGGAGGGCGTGTCAGTCACCCCGCTACTCCTACCGCTCACAACCCCCGAGCACAACGCCCCGCGACCCCACCCCATCTCGAAATTGGTGGGGTTGGTGCACCCATGCGGTCACAAACGGCACCAATTTCGTCAGGGGTGGCTTCAGCGCGGACTTTCTCCCTCGTCCTGCCAAGGTGCGTCGCGCTCACGGATCACCTCACGGAACCCCTTCTCGTCGAACAAGGGGCCGAGCATCTGCGATCAGACCACGGCAATCACCGGCGAGGTCGAAAAGTCTGGCGCAGGGTGGCCGAGATCGGCCAGCACCGCGGGGGGAACGGAGATATCGGCGACAAACAGATCGCCCACGCCTGAAGCCACACCCAAGCCGAGCTTCGGTGCCGCGAGAGTGAGGGTTGCGTCGGCCTGTACGTGCACGCCGGGAGTGGCTCCGGTGGTGGCGTCGACGCCCGACGGGATGTCGAGAGCCAGCACTGGCACGGCCACCGCGTTCATCGCACCGATCAGCTCGGCACTACGACCCATCGGCTCCCCTCTCAGCGAGTAGCCGATCACCGCATCGATGAGGAGATCGACCTCATTCGATACCTCACCGACGGGAACCTCCATCCGTTCCATGATGTCGAACTGGTGCCTCGGGACGCCCCGGAGGGTCTCACCCGGACGCGTGAGCGTGACGGCGACAGCCACCCCCCGATTGGCGAGGTGGCGGGCCGCCACCATCCCGCCTCCACCGTTTCCGCCCGAACCGACGCACACCAGCACCGAGGTAGGTCGATACCTCTCGATAGCCAGCTGGGCGAGATTTCGACCCGCGTTCTCCATCATCTGCAGGAGGGCAATTCCGAGTTCGTCCACCATCACCCGATCGACCTCGATCATCTCGTCTCGGGTTAGCCAACCCGCTCTCGAGACAGGCTCAGGCGCTGGGTCGTGTGAACTCATGTCGCTCATTGTCTAGCGTCACGGCATGAAGATCGTGCTCACACGCGAGAGCTTCGAGTCTCGACGCGAACAATTCACCACCCTGGCTCCCGATGCCGACTGGGTCGTCCTCGACGTAGATGCCACCTTCGACGGCGATCCAGAAGGGTCCGACATTGTCTTCTGGGGACCGGGTCTGTTCGGCGACAAGGCTCGGGCCAAGGCCATGCGCAAGCAGCTGAACGACGCCGAGCTGAAGTGGCTACAGGGTCCCTCGGCAGGCGTAGACCACATGATCTGGAACGAACTCCTCGCCCGGGGCGTGCGTCTCACCAACGCGTCCGGCATGTACGCCGAACCCATGGCCCAGTACATCAACGCCTGGGTGCTGGCCTGGGCCCAGGGCCTGGGCGGCCAGATACTCCGCTCCCAGCATCACGAGTGGAGCCCACTCCCTGCCGAGGATCTCACCGCGGCCACCATCGGTATTGTCGGCTACGGCGGCATCGGCAAGGCCTGCGCCCGTATCGCCAAGGCCGTCGGCATGACGGTGATCGCAACCAGGCGCACCCCCGGCTCGGAAGCCGACGTGGACCAGCTTCTCCACCCCGATCAGCTACACCAGCTCCTCGCGGCATCCGATTATGTCGCCATCACCGTGCCTCTCACCGACGCCACCGTCGGCCTGATCGGTGCCGACGAGTTCGTTGCGATGGGACCCCAAACCGTGCTCATCAACGTGGCCCGAGGCGAGGTGGTCGATGAGGACGCCCTTTCCGAGGCGCTCCACGGCGGCACGATACGGGGCGCCACCATCGACGTCACCCAGACCGAGCCCCTACCTACCGAATCTCCCCTCTGGGACGTGCCGAACCTCGTGATCACGCCCCACCAGTCGGGGGACGGACCGCGGGCCCAGGAAAGACTCGACGACCTCTTTGCCGAAAACCTGGCGCGTTACCGCCGCGGCGAACCTCTGATAAACGAAGTGTTCGAGACGGGAAGAACTGCTCCCTGAGGCTTCAGCCCAACAGATCGGCCAACTGTTCGCCGACTTCCTCCGGGGTGACCGCCGGTGCGAAGCGGTTCACGACATCTCCGCTGGAGTTCACCAGGAACTTCTCGAAGTTCCAGACGAGATCGGCGCTTTCGCCATCACCGGGTTGCTCAGTCTTGAGCCACTGGTAGAGCTCGGTCGCTCCGTCGCCGTTGACTTCGATCTTGGCGAACATGGGGAAATCGATGTTGTAGTTGTCGGCCACAAAGGCACGGATCTCCTCGGCCGAACCGGGCTCTTGAGCACCGAACTGGTTGCACGGAAACCCGAGCACCTGAACGCCGTTATCAGCATGGTGAAGCGTACGCAGACCTGCGTACTGGGGCGTAAGGCCTCAAGCAGAAGCGACGTTGACCACCAGGCAGGCAGAGTCGGCAAAATCCGAGAACGAAATCTGCTCACCCTCCAATGAAGCCATCTCGAATTCGTGGAATTGAGCCATGCTGTCTCCGGAGTGCTGGTTGAACATGCGGACTGTAGCTCAGGCGAGAAGTTCGGGTCGGTCCCGAAACTGATCCAGTGCTTCAGGGTTGTCGAGAGCTTCCAGATTCTGGATCGCCTTTCCCGTCACCACATCGCGAACCGCCAGTTCGGTGATCTTTCCCGAGCGTGTGCGGGGGATATCAGTGACCGTTGCAATCACCGCAGGCACATGCCGGGGTGTCACCTCGGCCCGGATGCGGTCTCGGATCCGGGCCTGTAGATCATCGTCGAGAAGGTAGCCCGCAGCCATCTTCACGAAGAGGACGATACGGGTGTCGCTATCCCACGGCTGACCTATCACCACGCTCTCTTCGACCTCGGGCATCGTGTCGACCCGGCGGTAGATCTCAGCGGTTCCTATGCGGACGCCACCCGGATTGAGGGTTGCATCGGAGCGACCCGAGATCACGAACCCGCCGGTGCTCGATTGGGAGATGAAATCCCCGTGATGCCACATGTCGGCGAAGCGGTCAAAGTAGGCGGCCTTGTATCTGCCATCTTCAGGATCGTCCCAGAAATGCAGGGGCAACGACGGGAACGGATTGAGGCACACCAGCTCGCCTTCCACGCCCACGCCGACGGAGGCGCCCTCGCTGTCGACAACGTCGATGTCGAGCCCCAGTGCGGGGACCTGGATCTCACCAGCCCATACCGGCCGGGTCGGGTCGCCGGCCACAAGGCACCCGCAGAGGTCGGTGCCGCCCGACATCGATGCCAGGTGCACGTCGGTCTTCACCGCGTCGTAGACCCACTCGAAGCCCTCCGGCGACAGGGTCGAACCGGTGGAGTTGATCGCTCGCAGCGACGAGAGCTTATGGCTGTCGATCGGGCGGACACCCGCGTTCTGGCAGGCATCGATGAACTTGGCCGACGTCCCGAACAAGGTGATCCCGACCTCATCGATCAGGTCGAAGAGCCGATTCGCATCGGGATATGTAGGTGCTCCGTCGTACAGGACAATGGCGGCGTCGCTCGCCAAGGCCGACGCCAGCCAGTTCCACATCATCCATCCCGCGGTGGTGAAGTAGAAGACGCGGTCGCCGGGCCGGATGTCGCAGTGCAGGCGCTGCTCCACGAGATGTTTCAGCAGCACTCCCCCGGTGCGGTGGACGATGCACTTCGGCTTGCCAGTGGTGCCCGAAGAGAACAACACATACCAAGGATGATCGAAGGGCAGAGCCTTGGTGACCACGGCTTGAGCGGGGTGGTCGTCGAGCCAGCCGGGCTCGATCACGACGGTTTGTTGCAGGCTCGGGAGCCCCGCGCTGATCTCGTCGAGACGGCCCAGACAATCACGCTGTTTACCGTTGTAGGTGTAGCCCGGGGCCGCAAAAAGGATGCTCGGCTGGATCTGGCCGAATCGATCGATCACCCCGTCAGCACCAAAATCGGGAGAAGTGCTGCAGAACACCGCCCCGAGCCCCGCCGCGGCGATCATCACCGCGTAGGTCTCGGGCCGGTTCGGCAGCCAGGCTGCTACCCGATCGCCTTCACCGATGCCGGCCTCCAGAAGGAGGTGTTGGATTCTCCCCACAAGGTCGTGGAGTTCGGCGCGTGTGACATCGACCGCCTCTCCATCCTCTCCACGAAAAATGATCGCCAGCTCATCGGTTCGCGAGCCGAGGAGATTCTCGCCCACATTGAGGGTCGCATCCGGGAGGAAGCGGGTGTGGCGAAACTCCGGGGCTGGCTCGATCAGGCGATCACCCTTGTGGCCCACCACATCGCAGAAGTCCCAGGCCTCGCTCCAGAACCGGCCGGGTTCGGCTATCGACCAGCGGTGCAGGGCATCGAAATCCGTGATGTCGCCGTAGTGGCGGCCAGAGACCCACGACCGGAATCGAGACAGGTTCGAAGAAGCCACCCGCTCCTGATCGGGGGTCCACAAAGGAGCGTGAGTCATGGCGATCACAGTACGGTCTTCGACGTGTCGTCGCTTCCTCGGCCCGGTGTTCGTCGCCTGATCTCTGTTCCGACGATCCTGGTCGCCGGAACACTCCTGCTCGCGCTCACGCCGCCGGCCGTGATGGTCTTGTGGCTGATCGACCTCGTCCAACTCAACCAGCGAGGCCGCCTGGTCCGCCTCTGGATGTTCGTCGTGGGGGCCATCTGGGTGGAGATCGCCAGTCTGGCGGGCTGTACATGGCTGTGGGTGACCCATTTCGGCGGGCGCAGGAACAAGGGCTGGCTGGCGTCCAACTGGAAGGTGGAGTTCTGGTGGTGCAAGTGGCACATGGCCAACTTCCGCCGCTGGACGGCGGTGCGGATCGTGTACCCCGACCCGGGGGAGACCGAAATCTCCAACTCCATTGTGGTGGCTCGCCACGCCAGTCACGTCGACGCCTTGGCCCCCCTCGATTACATCGCCAACATCGCTCATCGTTTCCCGCTCTACACCCTCAAGCAAGAGCTCCAATGGGCTCCCGCCATGGACATCGTGGGCAACCGCACCCACAACGTGTGGCTCGATCGCGCCCCCGAGCCCGGATCGCCGATGTTTCAACGCGTCGAGAACCTCGCCGCAGTCATCGATACCACCTCCGCAGCGGTGATCTTCCCTGAAAGCACGTTCTTCAGCGCCGAACGGCGCGATCGCGCCGCCGCGCGCCTCGGCCAGCACCGTCCCGACCTGGAGCAGAGGGCCCGATCGTTGAGGTATCTGCTTCCTCCCCGACCCGCGGGCACACTGATCCTGCTCAGCGGCGCCCCCGAGGCCGACCTGGTGATCATGGCCAACGTGGGGCTCGAGAACTTCGGATCGATCAAGGAGATCATGGCCAACATCGCACTGCCGAAGACGATCGAAGTGAAGCTCTGGCGCCACAATCGGACCGGCCTTCCCACGTCTGAGTACGAGCTCACCACGTGGCTTCTCGATCGCTGGGTGGAGATGGACGACTGGATCCACGACCGCCTCACCGCCCGCGCTGCCGCGCTGAAGATCGGAGCCGCTTCATGAGCGGTCACACCGATGTGCTCGCCAGCTCCGCTCTGGTCCTACTGGTCCTGATGGTGGTGGTGTGGCTGATCAGCCTGCCGCTGCGCGACGCCAGCATCGTCGACATCTTCTGGGGGATGGGATTTGTCGTCGTCGCCTGGGTGTCGTGGGCCATCGGCGACGGCGAGACGAATCGTTCCGACCTGCTGGTGGCCATGGTGTCCATCTGGGGGGTCCGCCTCACCTTCCACCTCTGGTGGCGCAGCCGCGGCCAACCAGAGGACTACCGCTACCAGTCGATGCGCCGACGGACCGGCGATAGTTTCGCGATTCGCAGCCTGCTCACCGTGTTCCTGTTTCAGGGACTGCTCATCTGGCTTGTGTCGCTTCCGGTCCAACTCGCGGCAACACCTGCGGGGCCTCGAGTAAGGGCCGTGGCGGTGGTGGGCGTGGTGGTCTGGGGTATCGGCCTGTTCTTCGAAACAGTGGCCGACTCCCAGCTCGCCAAGTTCAGAGCCGCCGCCGCCGACGACCACGCGGTGATGGACTGGGGTCTGTGGCGCTATTCGCGACACCCCAACTATTTCGGCGACTTCTGCGTCTGGTGGGGGATCTGGCTGGTGGCGGCCGACACCCCCGATGCCAGAATAGGCATCGTTGGACCTCTGCTCATGTCGTTCTTGCTGCTCAAGGTCTCAGGAATACCCATCCTCGAACGTGGACTCCAGCGGCGCCGCGAGGGCTACGACGACTACGCCGCCCGCACGTCCGCGTTCATCCCCCGACCACCGCGATCACCCCGAGCACCATGACCCCTCCCCCCGCCGATCCCGCACTGCTCGACTTCGCGGTTGCCCTCGCACGCGAAGCCGGCACCCTCACCCTCGAGTGGTTCCAGAGCAGTGAGCTCACGGTTGATCACAAGCACGATGGCTCGCCGGTGACCGCCGCCGATCTCGCAGCCGAAACCCTCATCCGCGAGCGGCTCGCCGAGACGTTTCCGGCCGACGGGATCCTCGGTGAGGAGCACGGCGACCGCGAAGGCACTTCGACCCTTACCTGGGTGATCGACCCGATCGATGGCACCAAGGCCTTCACCCGGGGGGTCCCCCTCTACTCCACCCTGCTGGCCCTGGTCGACGAACACGGACCGGCTCTCGGGGTCATCCACTTACCGGGGCTCGATGAGACCGTGTGGGCCGGCCGTGGTCTCGGTTGTTTCCGAAACGGCGTGCCCTGCCGGGTGAGCGAGCGTGCCGCCATCGACGGGGCGGCCGTGATGACCAGTGGATTCGGGTACTGGCCCGACCGCATGCTCCAGCGCGTGCTCTCCAGCCCTACCGTCCTGAGAACGTGGGGCGACGCCTACGGCTACACCCTGGTCGCCACCGGCCGCGCGGAAGCCATGGTGGATCCGCTCGCCAATCCCTGGGACGTGGCTCCCATCGCGGTGATCATCAACGAAGCCGGTGGCCGCTTCAGCACACTCGATGGCTCCGAAGGACCCGAGGCGTGGCGGGGCGGCTCCGGTGTGGCCACCAACGGCATCCTCCACGACCGCTTGATCGGCTTGCTCAACGACACCATCGGTTGAGCCGACAGAGACGACCTTACTTCTCCGGCCCCGCGGGGGCCGGAGAAGAAATTCATTCAGAACGACAGGCCCACGATTGCAGGAGCGTCGGACTCGATCAGATTGATCTGTTCCATCCGATCGGCGAACTTCGATGCTTCACCGATGCCCTTGGCATAGGTGGCCTTGCGGCGAGCGACCCGGCCGGTGACGTCGCAGGGGTCGGGAGAGTCGGCGAAATACTGGGCTTCGATCCCCTCCTGGAGCATCAACAACGACTCCGAACGCAGCTGGGAGATCCGGGATTCGGTGACTCCGAGGAACTCGGCAAGTTCCTGGGAGGTGCGACCCTCGAGGAAATAGCCGACCACGACAAGGCGGTGCCTCTCGGGCAGCAGGGAGATCGCGTCTCGGAGGTAGCCGTGCAGCTCTCGGGTCTCAAGCTCCACTGAGGGTTCGATCGAACTCGCATCGACCAACACATCCACGAGGGTGAGATCCTTCTCTACCTCGTCGTTGGTCTCGTGTTCGAGAGCGAGAACGACACTGCGGAACATACGGTCCTGGAGCCGGTTGAGTTCGGTCTGGTTCATCCCGAGCGCATCAGCCATCTCTACCTTGTTGGGCACGCGGCCCAGCTCGGTGGCGAGGCGCTGCTCGGCGTTTTCGAGCTGTCGGGCGAGGTTGCGAACCGAGCGGGGAGCCCAGTCGGCGGCACGAACGGCATCGAGAATGGCACCGCGGATTCGCTGAGCGGCAAATCGTTCGAAGGGGACACCACGATCCTTGTCGTAGCGACGAGCAGCTTCCACAAGTCCGAGCGCACCGGCGCGGGCCAGTTCATCGCGATCGACGTGGCGGGGGAAGTGCACCGCAACCTGGAACACGATGTGTTTCACGAGAGGCAGATTGTGCTCGATCATTTCGGCAAGATCCGCATCCATCGATCCTGCACCTTGGGATGGCCTCACTCGTCGCCGGCTGGCTCGTGTGGTCCGCATCCTCAACTCATTGTCGCCCTGATTCATCGCCCGGTCTCTCCCTCGGGTTTGTGAAGCGCACTCAATTGCGCACTTCTTCCAGCGGAGAGAGTTTCGGCAGCTTCGTGAACGGCCTTTAGGGATTTCTCGCGAAATAATCTGATTCGCCCATATCGCAGTCGCTTCTGAGAAGTCTCGGTCGAAGACGGAGCCGACTTGATGGCCTCTTTGGCCTATCAAGGCGATCAGACGAAGGTGGCAGCACCCTCGAAGCGTTCCGGCTTGACGCCTCGCGAGGCCAGCGAGCTCAGCAGATCGACCGGGTCGGCGACCGCAGCGAGCCCGTACGCGCCGGGAACCAGGCCACCGTCGATAGCGCGGAGCGCCACAGTGGCCGCCATGGCACCAGCGGCCACTGCCGGCCGCTCGATGGCCCCCAACACCACGACGCGGCGCTCAACGCCGACCCGACCACGAAGCTCGACCCGAATGCCACCGATTCCGCCCTCGGGATGGGGTCGACGCAACATCGGGAGAGGCGCAGTGAGCCGATCGCGACGGGTGGCCGCCTGGCGGGCGGTGACACGTTGAACTCCGGGGAAGTGGGGCACCAGAAGGAGGGCGTCGGGCATGGCGGCCCGATAACAATCACGGCCACCGACCGGATCGGGGAACCAGACGAGCTCACGACCCGATCCCCCCGTGCGCGACGTCCATCGCCCGTCGCGCCAATCGATCCCGGTGGAGCTGAGGGCGCGGTGGTGCTGGCGAGCGCAAGATGGGCCCCCCGTTCCCATCTTCGCCACGTGGATCTCATCTACCTCGTCGAACTCCCGCGCCCCATGGCTGGCGAGCAGGCAAGTGAGTCCCGGCATGAACCCGGCTCCGATCACCGCGGCCACCGAGTGGTAGCGCGCTTCCTGATCCAGTTCGAGCAGGCGGCGAACTTCCGAGGTTTGATTCGACGTGGTGATGACAGGTACCGCGGCATGAACCGCGCGCCGAGCGAGCGCCACCTGGGTGCCGGGCGGTGTGGCTATCACCACCGCCGCGGTGTCCGGCTCGATCGAGCGACCTCCGCCCACCTCGGCGCCGTCGACGAGTGAATCGACAAGTCGATGCAGGCGTGACGGATCCGGATCACGGATCTCCACGGTGTCGATCCGACCGCTCGAACGGAGCTGGCGAGCGACGCGCGCCCCAGTGGCGCCTGCTCCGAAAAGCACGACCTTGGTCATGGTGTCACAACAATCTGTTCAGCTGAGGTCGTCGCCACGGAGCTCACGCCAACCTCCGGTCTGGGGCGGAACACCCCCGCTTCCTCGAACGCGGATCGCGGCCGCGACAGCTATCCCCGCGCCCACTGCCACCAGGCTCCGGCGAATCAGGGTGACCAGTCCTCCGCCCAACTCTGCCTCCAATGGTTGTGTGCTCACCGTGCCCGACCGCCTCAACCGGATACCAGTCGAGCAAGGACACGGAGCGTGGGGCTAGCAGGAGTCGAACCTGCGACCTCACCCTTATCAGGGGTGCGCTCTAACCAACTGAGCTATAGCCCCGCGAGGCGAACACGCTACCGGTCGGGTGGGGTGGTCGCCACCTCTTCGGAGTCGACATCAGAAGAGTCGATTGTGGGCAGAATCGGGATCTCCTCACCCGTGACCGACCGTTCGGTGGCCAAGGGAAGCTCGAACTCCTCCGGCGCTTGGGGCGGTAGTTGAGCAGGAGGAGGACCGGCGGGCACCTGGGCGCCGGTGGCCCGAGCGATGAGGCCACGACGAGGACGGATGCGCTTGGGCCGCGGACGAGCCGTCTCCTCCTCGACGACGGTGAAGCGCATGCCTCCGGTGACATCGCTGATGAGGTTGAACAAAACCGCCATCAAGACGGTAAAGCCCGAGCCGGCCACCACCAGAACCAGGCCTCCGATGGCGCTCGCCCGGAAGATCTGATCTGCGTTGAAGGTGAAACTCTCCAGCGCGAACAATTCGGTAACAAACTTCTCGATGTTGTCGACAGTGCCGGAACTGACCGCGAGGTTCCAAAGGAGCACACCGGCGATGAGCATGATCACCCAGAGGCAGAAATAGAAGATCAGCGAGATCTTGAGGACCGACCACGGCTCGACATGGCGAACCAGACGACGGACCTTGCGGGCCCGGAGCTTGCCTGCGGTGCGACGATCGCGCCAGGTTGGACGGGAGATCGTGGGCCGAACCATCCGGGGCGGGACTGCCGTGGGAGCAGTGAGGGCCTCATCGAGAGACGCTTCGACCCCCACGTCGATCGTGCCGGTGTCGTCGTGTTCGTCGGCACCGGGCATCACGAGTTCCTCGCCGGAGGCGAGCTTGAACGTCGCGTCGTCGATCTCGGGAAGTTCGCTCATGGGCAACGAGAAGTGTACGGGACGCGAACCAAAGGCCTGCTTCACCCTCCGTCTTCGTCCACACGAAAGTTCTTCATCTCAACCGGCGCGTCTCAAGCCGCGGCCGGGCAAGGCACCAGTGTGGGTGGCGTCGCGGACCACCTCGACGCCGTTGACGAATACCGTGCTGATTCCGCTCGGATATTGGTTGGGGTCTTCGAAGGTGCCGCGATCGATCACCGTTTCGGGATCGAAGACAACCAGATCGGCGTAGTGGCCGACCTCCACCCGGCCGCGGTCCACGAGACCGAACACGTCGGCGGAGTAGCTCGTCATCCGCCGAATCGCCTCGGCCATGGAGAGCACCCCCAGCTCTCGGCCGTAGTGGCCGAGCACCCTTGCGAAAGTGTTGTAGAGCCGGGGATGGGGCTTTCCATCGAGGGTCGGAATGCCATCGGAACCGACCATCGTGGACGGGTGACTCAGCACCGTCTGCACATCTGATTCGTTCATGCTGTGGATCACCACCGAGGTACCCGCATCCTGCTGGATAACGCGGGCGGCTGCTACCGAAGGGAGCACCTCCCACCGCTGCGCCAGCGTCGCTATCGACAGGCCTTCCCATTCGGGCCGGGCCGCGCACGCGGCGACGACCACGTCGTCGCCGCTGGCTTCAGCCTTGCCGTCGTCGCCGAACATTTCGTTTTGCACCACCGCGGCCAACGAGGTGCTCCCGGCTGTGTAGGGATATTGATCGGCGTGCACGACCTGGCCTCGCCTCTGGGCAGTCTCGATGAGCCCGAGAGATTCCGACACGAGCCCCCAGTTGGCCCTGCCGGTGACCTTGTGGTGAGAGATCTGCACCGCCACTTCGGCCTCCGATCCAATCCGAATGGCCTCACTCACAGCATCGAGCAAGCCCGCTCCCTCGTCGCGAATGTGGCTCGCGTAGATTCCTTCGACCCCGCTCATGATCGAGGCGAGTTCGATGAGCTCCTCGGTCGCCGCGTAGCGACCCGGTTCGTAGATGAGCCCGGTGGACATGCCCAACACGCCGGCCTCGAGCCCCTCTTCCACGACGCTCTTCATCGCTCTCATCTCGCGCTCGTCGGGTGGGCGCCGCTCGGTTCCCATCGCGGCGAGACGTATGGTGCCGTGGCCGGCGAGAACCCCGACGTTGACGCCGGGAGGATGCTGCTCGAGATGGCGGAGGTAGCCGGCGAAACCCTCGTAGACGGGAAACACATCGTTGGGGTGAAACATCCTCGCCATCGACGAGGCGGCCTCCCATGGCGCGGCTCCGAATCCACAGTTGCCCACGATGCACGTTGTCACCCCTCCGCGCGACTTGAAACTCATGTCGGGGTGGACGAGGGCGGCGAAGTCATCGTGGGTGTGTACATCGATGAACCCGGGAGCAAGGGCCATGCCCGTGCCATCGAGCTCCACCTCCGCATCGCCAATAACCGTTCCGATCTCGGCGATGAACTCACCTTCGATCAACACATCGGCAGGGAAGGGTGGCCCCCCGGATCCATCGAAGACGGTGGTGTTGCGGATCACGCTGGAACTGGGCACCCGCTCAGTCTTGCTCACCTCCGGGCAGCCATACGACCCAGGCTCGAGCCCGCGCGGTTGCACTGGCATCGCCCACCCCCACCGTGGCGGTGACGGTCGCCCCCGATGCCTCGTAGCTCACCAGCTCGCCACCATTCAGCCTGGCGTAGCGGTCGGCCGCGGCCCTGCCCTCGGCAGCCCCGGCCAGGGCGGCCGCGTCGGCCGCGGTGCGCGCCCGCGCCGCATCGTCGACCAGGGGCGCCACCCGCGCTACCGCCAGGATCAGGGTGAGCGCGGTGAGAAGCACCAGCGCCATCAGGGGCATTGCCTGGCCGCGTTCGTTCCCCTTGCGAATACGTGTGTTGTCCATCGACTTCCCCTGGTTCGTTCGGTTGGGGGGAAGTGGAGGACCCTCTCGGGTCGATCAGGTCTCCGGCAGGGCCTCGTCGACGGTGGCGTCGGTACCCTCGGCGTCGATCTCTTCTTCTTCGCCGGCACCCTCGGCGTCGATCTCTTCTTCTTCGTCGGAAAGACTCATGAGGGCGATCGAGGCAACGGAGTCTTCATCGTCGGGAGTGATCACCTTCACCCCGCTGGCCGAGCGACCTTGCACCGAGATGTCGGCCACGCACGTGCGGATGAGCACGCCGTTGCGGGTGACGGCGAGGATCTCGTCGTCGTCGTCGACGACAAGGGTGCCCACCACTGACCCCCGGTCGGGGGTGACCTTGATACCGACCACGCCCATCCCGCCGCGCCCCTTCACGGGGTACTCGTCGACTGGGGTGCGCTTGCCATATCCAGACTCGGTGATGTGCAGCAGGGTCGTGCCCTCACTGGCGATGTCGCAGGCCACCACCGCATCGCCGGCCTTCTTGAACTTGAGACCGATCACGCCGGCGGCGTTGCGGCCCATCGCCCGAACCTGGTCCTCGTGGAACCGGATGGTCTGGCCGAGATTCGACGACAGGAGGATGTCGTAGACGCCGTTGGTGGGAATCACCTCCACCAGGCTGTCGTTGTCGTTGAGTTTCACCGCAATGAGCCCGGCCCGCAGGGAGGAGTCGTAGGCGTTGAAGCGGGTCTTCTTCACCCGCCCCTTGGCGGTGGCGAAGAAGAGATACCGGTTGGTTTCATAGTCGCGGGTGTCGATGATCGCCTGGATCTTCTCGTCGTCCTGGAGAGGAAGAAGGTTGACGATTGCAGTGCCTCGCGCGGTGCGGGACGAAACGGGTACCTCGTGGGCCTTGAGGCGATACACCCGTCCCCTGGTTGAGAAGAACAACAGGTAGGAGTGCGCGGTGGTCTGGATGAGGTGGGTGACGGTGTCCTCGTCCTTGAGCTTGGTGCCCGCGATGCCGCGACCGCCGCGGCCCTGGGCCCGAAACTCCTCGGCGGGCACCGTCTTGACATAGCCCGAGGCCGACATCGTGAAGACGAGGTCGTCGTCGTCGATGAGGTCTTCGATGTCGAATTCGCCGGGATCGATCTCCAGGACAGACCGACGCTCCTCGCCGAACTTCTCTCTGATCTCCGACAGCTCTTCGACGATGACGGCGCGGAGGCTGGCATCGTCGCCGAGGATCGCTTCCAGCGCGGCGATGGTTTCGCGGAGCTCGGCCGCCTCGATGTCTAGCTCTTCACGGCCGAGCCGGGTGAGCCGCCCGAGGGTCATGTCGAGAATATGGACCGCTTGCTCCTCTGAGAACTCGAACGGGGTGGCCATGAGAGCGCCCCGGGCGGCCGCGCGGTCGTCGCTCGCTCGGATCGCGGCGATGATCTCATCGATGAGGTCGAGAGCCTTCAGGAAGCCCTCGACGATGTGGAGCCGGCTGAGCGCCTTGCTGAGACGGAACTCCGAGCGACGGGTGACGACCTCCAGCTGGTGCTTGACATAGGCCACCAGGGCATCGCGGAGGTTGAGGGTGCGGGGCACGCCGCCCACCAGGGCCACCATGTTGACGCCGAAGCTGCTCTGCAGCGGGGTGCTCTTCCAGAGGTTGTTGAGCACCACCTCGGGGTTGGCGTCGCGCTTGAGGGTGATGACGAAACGGGTGTCGTCGCCGGAGGACTCGTCGTTGACATTAGAGATGCCGTCGAGGTCGTTGTTACGTACCAGGTCGACGATCTTGCGAGCCACCGCACCGGCGGAGACCTGATAGGGGAAGGCGGTGACGACGATCTCGCGGCGCTTACCCGTTTCGCGGAGTTCGGTGGTGGCTCTCATCTTCACCGAGCCCCGTCCGGTGCGATAGGCCGACTCGATACCGACTCGGCCGAGGATCTGGCCGCCGGTGGGGAAGTCGGGGCCCCTGACGTGTTCCATCAGATCGTCGATGGTGGCCTCGGGGTTGAGGAGCAGGTGGGTGACCGCGTCACACACCTCGTTGAGGTTGTGGGGCGGGATGTTGGTGGCCATGCCCACCGCGATGCCCTGGCTGCCGTTGACCAGCAGATTGGGGTAGCGAGCGGGCAGGACGGTGGGCTCCGAGCGGGTGCCGTCGTAGTTGTCGATGAAGTCGACGGTGTTCTGGTCGATGTCGGCCAGCATCTGCATCGCCAGCCGATCGAGCCGCGACTCGGTGTAGCGAGCAGCTGCGGGCGGATCCTCCATCGAGCCGTAGTTGCCGTGGAAGTCGATCAGGGGATGGCGCAGAGAGAATGGCTGGGCCATGCGCGCCAAGGCGTCGTAGATCGCGCTGTCGCCGTGGGGGTGGTAGTTGCCCATGACGTCGCCCACCACTCGGGCACACTTCACGAAGTTGCGATCGGGACGGAAACCCTGGTCGTGCATCGACCACAGGATCCGGCGGTGAACCGGCTTGAGCCCGTCGCGGGCGTCGGGCAGCGCCCGGCTGATGATGACCGACATCGCATAGTCGAGGAAGGAGCTCTCCATCTCCTCCTGGATCTCGATGATGGTGATGTCGTCGGGCTCCTCGTCGATGTCGAGATCGCCGTCTGTGGGGGGTGGTGTGTCGCTCATCAGAAGTCCAGGTTTCGCACTTCGCGGGCATTGGTGACGATGAAGTTCTTGCGGTGCTCCACGTTGTCGCCCATCAGGATCGAAATGACATCGTCGGCGATGGCGGCCTGCTCGACCGACACCCTCAATAGGGAGCGACTGCCCACATCCATCGTGGTGTCGCGGAGCTCCTCCCAGTCCATCTCGCCCAGGCCTTTCAGGCGCTGGAAGTCCTTGGTGTAGTTGGGCCGCTCGTCCAGGAACACTTCACGCGCCGATTCGTCTTTCAGGTAGACGGTTTCTCGCGTCGACAACTTGGTGGAGTAGAGCGGCGGTTGGGCGATGTAGACGTAGCCCGCCTCCACCAGGGGACGCATCTGGCGGAAGAAGAAGGTGAGCAGCAGTGTGCGGATGTGGCTGCCGTCGACATCGGCATCGGCGAGCAGGATCACCTTGTGGTAGCGGCACTGCTCGAGGTCGAACTCCTCGCCGAATCCGGCCCCGATCGCGGTGATGAGATTCTGCACCTCGTTGTTCTTGAGCATCTTGTCGATACGGGCCCGCTCGACATTGAGGATCTTGCCGCGGATCGGGAGGATGGCCTGGGTGAAGGGGTCCCTGGCCCTCACCGCGGAACCGCCGGCGGAGTCGCCCTCCACGATGAACAGCTCGCGGCTCTCGGGATCCTTCGCCGAACAGTCCTTGAGCTTGTCGGGCATGCCGGCACCGTCGAGCAGTGACTTCGAGCGGATCGCCTTGCGAGCATCCGACGCGGCAACACGCGCCCGAGCGGCGTTGGAGGCCTTCGTGAGCACCACCTTGGCCTCGCCGGGATGCTCCTCGAGCCAGTCGGCGAGGCGCTCGTTGGTGACCCGTTCGACCAGCGATCTCATCGACACATTGCCCAGTTTCGATTTGGTCTGGCCTTCGAACTGGGGGTCGCCGATCCGAACCGAGATGATGGCGGTGAGGCCCTCACGGATGTCTTCACCCTGGAGGTTGTCGTCCTTGTCCTTGAGCAGACCCTTGTCGCGGGCGTGGGCGTTGACCGTGCGGGTGAGCGCAGTGCGGAAGCCCTGCTCGTGCATACCCCCTTCAATGGTGGCGATGCCGTTGGCGAAGCTGTGCAGGCCGTCGGAGTTGAAGCCCGTGTTCCACTGGAACGCGATCTCCACCTCGTGGGCATTGCCATCGATGTCCTCCGCACCGACAAAAAACCCCACCGTGCTGAAGAGAGCCTCTTTGGAAGCATTCACATGGCTGACAAAATCAATGATGCCACCGTCGTACTGGAAGATGGTCCAGTCGGATTCTTCGCGGCGCAGATCGCGCACTCGAATCTCGAGCCCCCGGTTGAGGAACGCCATCATCTGAAAGCGTTCGACGAAGGTCTGGAAACGGAAGTCGACCTCGTCGAAGATGATCGGGTCGGGCCAGAAACGCACCATGGTGCCAGTGCGCGGCTCGCCATCGATGCGAGGGGACTCGCCGATGGGTGCGAGGCGGTCACGGAGCTCACCACCGTCGACGAACGACATCGCGTAGCGGGTTCCGTCTCGATCGATCTCCACTTCGACCCTGCTCGAAAGAGCGTTGACCACCGACACGCCCACACCGTGCAGTCCGCCGGACACCTTGTAGCCGTGGCCACCGAACTTGCCGCCCGCGTGGAGGATGGTGAGCACCACCTCGGCCGCGCTGAGATCTTCATACTTGGGGTGGTTCTCCACGGGAATGCCGCGACCATCGTCGTTGACCTCACACGACCCATCGGTGTTGATCGTGATATCGATGCGGCTGCAGTGGCCGGCCATCGCCTCGTCGACGGAGTTGTCGACGACCTCCCAGACCAGATGGTGCAGGCCGGTGGGACCGGTTGATCCGATGTACATGCCGGGCCGCTTGCGCACGGCCTCGAGGCCCTCGAGGACGGTTATGTCCTTGGCGCTGTAGGAAGACTCTTCGGTGGTGGTCACATCTGACTCCTGGGAGGCGGACGGCTCCCCGTTGGAGGGGGTCGGGTCCGAGGGGTTCAGCTCGCCGTCACCGGTCACTGAAGGCCACCGAAATCCCTGGTGCGGCAAGCAAAATTCAGGGTTTCAGGAGGGGTCGTGGCGCCGAAAATGCGCTGGTCGGCGGGCCCGTACACGGTCCTTCGAGTCTACCAGTTACATGCTTGTCATTCGCGTCGCCGGACCTTCACGATCAAGCCCTTTATCCGATCGCTCCCCGACACCTCTTCGACCCTGATCAGGAGCTCTTTCTCGAGCCAGCGGAACTCGCTCGCCCAAACCGGGTCGTCGGCCACCACCACCAGCTTCTCGCCGTCGATCGCGGCAGGCCGGGTGTGGTTGGCGAGGTCGGGTCCGACGATCTCAGACCAGCGGCCGAACACCGCAGAGAGCACATCCACCGAGGGGGCGCGCATGGTTCCAAGGAGGCGGTCGAGGCTGTGGCTGATCCTCTGGGGGCCTCGGTCGTTGCGGGGTTTCATGCCTCTGCCACTCTGACCGTGCCGTCGACCACGTACAAGACCTGATCGGGCCGCGCCGGCGTGGGTAGGCCGACAGCGGAGGTGAGTAGGCGCTGGCCCTGGGGAAGGGCGTCGAGCAGGGCCGCGGCGCGGTGGGGATCGAGCTCGGAAAACACGTCGTCGAGCAACAGGATCGGTTTCGCCACGCCGCCCGCTCTAACCACCGAGTCGGCTCCGAGCCTCAGGGCGAGCGCCAGCGACCTCTGCTCCCCCTGTGATGCGTGGGTGCGGGCCGGGGTGGAACCGATCGACAAGCGAACCTCATCACGATGAGGGCCCACGGTGGTGACGCCGCGGCGGACGTCGTGGCCCCGCGCCGTCATCAGGGTGGCGGACAGGTCGTCGTCCCAGCTGCTCTCGTAGATGGCTTCCACCGCGGCCGGTCGACGCGCTACCACGTCATAGGCGTCACCGAGGCGCGGCGCCATCTCGTCAAGCAACTCGACGCGAGCTGTTCTCAGGGCGGTGCCGGTACTCGCCAGCTTGGCGTCCCATACGTCGAGGGTGAATTCGGCGTCAGGATCGAGGCGGCCTCCTGCCGACCGGAGCAGGGCGTTGCGCTGCTTCAGGACGCGCTCGAGGTCGCTGCGCAATGCGCCGTACTTCGGATGCCGACTCACGAGGGCGGCATCGAGCCAGGCCCGTCGCAGGCCGGGACCGCCTTTCACGAGCTCCAGATCGTCCGGAGAGAACACAGTAACCTGCACCACGCCGAGCAGGTCGCCCACGCGTTGGAGCCTCTGTCGGTTGACCTGGATGCGGTTTCGACCGACGCGGGGCAGCTCCGCCTCGATGAGCTGTTCTCGCCCGTCGCCGGACACCACCACCGCTCTCAGGATCGCGGAGTCGGCGCCGACGCGGATCAGGGCGTCGTCGGGAGCTCCCCGGAAGGAACCGAGACCCGCCAGCCAACCGATGGCCTCGAGCAGGTTGGTTTTACCCTGACCGTTCTCGCCGACAATGGCGGTGAGTCCGTCACCGAACTCCACGTCGATCGATTCGTATGACCGCCAGTTGGTGAGGTGGAGCGACCGGATCTTCACGGTCTATAGGTCAGCTGACCCGCACCGGCATCAACAGGTACAAGAAGTTGGGATCGTCCGCAGCCTTCAGAAGAGCCGGCTTCAGCTCGTCGACGGTCTCGAGGGTGATCTCGTCGCCGGGGGCCACCTCGATGCCGTCGATCAGATACTCCGGGTTGAACGCAACGGTGAGGTCGGTGCCGTTGTAGCTCGCCTCGACCGTCTCGTGGGCCTGGCCGACGTCCTGGGTGACCGCCACGAGCTCGAGCCCGTCGCCGGACATCGACAGCCTCACGGGGGTGGACTCCTGAGCGAGGAGGCGAACGCGGCGCACCGCATCGAGCAGGGTCTCGCGATCGACGGTGAGCTGGTTGGGATGGTTCTGGGGGATGAGTCCGCGGTAGTTGGGGAACTCGCCTTCGATCAGACGGGTGGTGATCGATACGCGCCCCACTTCGAACCCGGCGTCGCGCTCCCCCAGCCTGAGGGTGATCTGCTCGTGATCGCCGACTACCCGTGAGAGTTCCTTCAAGGCACGGCTGGGCACCAGGACCGTCTGGCCCTCACTGAGGATCGAGGTGCCGGAGAGGTCGCGTACTGAAAGTCGGTAGGAGTCGGTGGACACCAGACGAAGGCCGTCCTCCTCCGCCGCCATGAGTACGCCAGTGAGAATCGGCCTGGCATCGTCGCTCGATGCTGCCTTCTCCACCTGGTCGATCGCGGCACGGAACTCGCGAGCATCAAGAGTGACAGCGTCGCCCTCGGCACCCGACAGCTCCGGGAATTCATCGGCCGGAATCGTGCGGATCGAGAACTCCGAAGGCGATGAAACGATGCGGACGTCGTCGTCGTCCACGGCCACGTCGACCGATCCCGGTCTCAGGGAGCGGACCACGTCGGACACCAGCTTCGACGGCACAACGGTGATGCCATCTTCACCGCCGGCCACCTCGACGCCCACGGTGATGGTGAGATCGAGATCGCTTCCGGTGACGGTGAGTTGATCGCCCACCAGCTCAAGCTTCACGCCGGCCAACACTGGCATTGCACCACCGCGGGTGGTGACCGCTCGACCGGCGGCAGAGAGTGCTTCGACGAGGGTGTCGCGTTCGCAACGGAACTTCATGCCCATGGTGGGGTTACTTCTCCCGGTTGTATGGAATCCAGATAATAGAAGTCCATAGGGGCTGTGGATTGTGGATGGATCGGAGTTTGCCTTGAAATTGCGCAGAAGTGGTGTCCACACGGCTTGCTTGTGTTTCCCCATGGCGTGCAAATGACATCATTGTGATCGTGGACAGATGGGGATTTGTTCATGTTCGTCCCCCGTTCGTACCCATGAGATCCCCAGCGATATCCACTGTGATTCCCTAGGACGACGGGTTGTTGAGGCGGTGTTGGAGCTCGGTGACCTTGTCGAAGATCTGTTGGCGCTCCCCCATCCGGGCTTCGATCTTGCGACAGGCGTGCATCACCGTTGTGTGGTCGCGATCGCCGAAGGCCTTGCCGATGTCGGGGAATGAGAGCTCGGTTGTGTTGCGGGTGACGTACATGGCCACCTGACGAGCGTCGACCAGGGGTCGGCGCCGGCTACCTCCGGTTATCTGTTCGACGGGGAAGGCGAACAGTTCGGCGGTGAGGGCGATGATCCGCTCGGCGGTGACGGGGGGCTTGGCGGTGTTGGTGATGAGATCGCGGAGCACGAGGGCGGCGAGATCCACATTGAGCGGCTGTTGGGTGAGGTTGGAGTAGGCCGTGACCTTGATCAGGGCGCCTTCGAGCTCGCGGATCGATTCGGTGATGTTCTCGGCGATGAACTCCAACACACCGTTGGGAATGTCGACGGTCTTCGATTCACCCTTCTTGCGAAGGATGGCCAGGCGGGTCTCGAGGTCGGGGCGTTGGATATCGGTGATGAGTCCCCACTTGAAGCGGCTACGGAGCCGAGCTTCGAGGGTGGGCATGGCATCGGGTGTGCGGTCCGAGGTGAGCACGATCTGCTTGTCGTTTTGGTGCAGCTCGTTGAAGGTGTGGAAGAACTCCTCCTGGAGCCCGTCCTTGCCTTCCATGAACTGGATGTCGTCTATGAGCAGGACATCGTTGTTGCGGTAGCGGTGTTTGAAATCGGGCAGGGCATTGGTGCGGATGCCTTCCACGAACTCATTGAGGAAGGTCTCGGTGGACACATAGCGAACCCGGTAGGTGGGGTAGTGGTGGGCCACATAGTGGGCGATGCCCCTCAGGAGGTGGGTCTTGCCCAGCCCCGAGTCGCCGTGGATGAACAAGGGGTTGTAGCTGGCGGCTGGTGCCTCGGCCACTGACAGGGCGGCAGCATGGGCGAAGCGGTTGGATGGGCCGATGACAAAATGCTCGAAGGTGAACTTCTCGTCGAAGCGATCGAGGTTGAGGCCGGCGACCTGAGCGGGCTGGCGAGGCGCGGCATCCGGCGAGCGGAGATCAGCGGCCGGCACGTCGAAGGCGACATCGTCCCAATCGGTGTCGATCTCCACCCTCACGCTCACATCGGCACTGGTTTCCTCTATCGCATCTTGGACAAGGCCCAGGTAGCGGCCCTCGATGCGTTCTTTCTGGAGCCCATTGGGCACCACCAGGACCAGTTCCCCTTCGTCGAACGCCACCGCTTTTGCGCCACTGAAAGTGGTACGCCACACGGCATCGCTGACTTGGGCCCTGATACTGGCGGCACATGTACTCCAGAGGCCGTCGGCCTCACCAGCTTCATCCACGCTGTTCAATCCTGTCTCCACAGCAACATCCACAGGTGTGGACGACGGTTAGATCATTGCAGGGACAGGAGAATACAGGGTCGCGAAATCGCGGCCCCGACCCGTAGCCCGTCCGGTAGGTTTGCGAACCTATCAACAACCACGGCACCCGCAAATTGGGAGATCCAAAGATTTGATAGGCCCTGTTCAGAGGCCCTTTTTCAGAGATGAATTACATTGATGGAAGATTGAATTACATTGGTGTCATTAAAAGTGACAGGTGCTTGGAGCTTGTGATCGCGTGAATTTCCGCCAAATCCCAAGCGGTGTGGTGGTTGCCGACGGTGCCTGCTCACCCTACGGTTAGGCGCTGACGTCGTCGGTTTCCCCAACCTTCGAAACCGATTTTTCTGCGGTGCCCCTCTTGCCCGCATTCTCTGGGAGGAAATATGAAGCGCCCATATCAGCCCAATGTTCGTAAGCGGGCCAAGAAACACGGATTCCGATCCCGTATGAGTACGCGAGGCGGCCGTGCTGTGGTGCGTTCTCGCCGCCAGAAGGGCCGCGCCCGCCTGTCGGCGTGATTGCAAAGCTCTCTTCCCAACGGTCGTTTCAGCGTCTCCGCGTTGAAGGCACCAGGACGGGACGAGGGCCCTTGCGACTCGTGAGCCGGCTCGATCCTTCTCAACCACCACGCGTTGCGTTTGCAATCCCACGCGGTGTGGGAAACGCGGTGGTGAGGAACAGGATCAAGCGTCGGATACGAGCGGCTCTGGTCGACCTCGATGCATCGCTGCAGGCAGGCTTGCCTGGTGGCGACCATCTCGTGAGGGTCACAGCACCGCTGGATCACTGGTCCTACGCCACACTACGTTCAACCATGACCGATCTTCTCCTCGCCGGCTCAGCTTCCAAAGAAGTTCACCCATGAGACTCGGCGCGCGCTTCGTGTCAACCTGTGTGCGCGGCTACCAGCGTGTCTTCGCGGGACGACCCTCGCCGTGTCGACATGTTCCCTCCTGCTCCAATTACGCACTCGAGGCAGTCGCCGCCCATGGGGCGGTACGCGGCGGCTGGCTCACCACCAAACGACTCTGCCGCTGTCAGCCATGGGGTACCCATGGCTACGACCCGGTTCCTGAACCGAGGGAGCATTCATGTTCGACCTGATCGCGTCCGTACTGGCGTGGTTCTACTCGGTGATTCCGTCCTACGGCTTTGCTGTAGCCGGACTCACGCTCGCGGTGATGGTGGTGGTGACTCCGCTCACCTTGAAGAGCACCCGCTCGATGCTGCAGATGCAGCGACTCCAGCCCGAGCTCAAGGCGATCCAAGGGAAGTACAAAGACGACCGCCCGAAGATGAACGAAGAGTTGATGGCGTTCTATCAGGAGAACGGCATCAACCCCCTCGGCGGCTGTCTACCGATGGTCATCCAGCTGCCGGTGTTCCTGGTGCTGTTCAGGGTGGTGCGTGGTATCACCCGGAGGGCCACCGATGTCGGCAACCAGCTGGGCTGGAGTGCCGGCCGTCTCGGAGTCGGCGCGGAGAGCGAAGTCTCGAAAATCGGTGGAAACGAACGTTCGTTCGATCCTCAGGACCTCCCGGTGGACAGCGAGATGTTCTCCGATCTCACCGGCCGGGAGCTCGATTTCGATGATCGGCCCACAGAGATGGTGTCGTGGGGCATCGACTTGGCTCGTTCGGCTCAAGACGTGCTCGGCGACAGCATCATCGACTCACTCCCCTACCTGCTGTTGATTGGTGTCGTGCTCGTTTCGAGCATCTACCAGCAGCGACAGATCCGCGGCCGCAACAGTGGCGCACCGGTGAATCCTCAGCAGGAGATGATCATGAAGATCCTGCCGTTCATGCTGCCGGTATTCAGCTTCACGATGCCCGCGGCTCTGGTGGTGTACTTCGTCATAAGCAACCTTTATCGCATCGGTCAGCAGGGCTACATCACCCGATCGCTATACAAGGGCGAAGACAGTCTCGGCGCCCTGGCTGCCCGCTCACGCGAGGTTTCGCGTGGCGACGGCTCAGGGAGTAAGGGAGGTGGTGGCCGCACCACACCGAAGAAGGGGCAGTCAACGCCCAAGCGGGGAAGCGCTCCGGCCAAGGGTTCCGACAAGAAGGGCTCGGATAAGAAGGGCTCTGGATCGAAGGGCTCTGCCTCCAAGAGGGGCTCTGGCTCCAAGAAGGCCGGCTCACGGACGAAGAAGACCGGTGCGGGACGCACGGGCAATGCCCCCACACGCCAGAACCGCTCGGGTGGGCGTACCACCGACCCGGGTAGCCCTCAACACAAGAAGCGCAAGAAGTAGGACTCGATGCCCGCCGGACGGCGCGGCATTAACAGAAGACGACTAGGAGACACCAATGGAATGGGTGGAGACAACCGCCAAGACAACCGCCGAAGCGAAGGAGAGCGCACTCGACCGATTGGGTGTGCACGAAGACGATGCTGAGTTCGAGATCGTCTCGGAAGCGAAGACCGGCCTGTTCGGACGGGTAAAGGAGGACGCTCGGGTGCGAGCCCGCGTCCGACCTGCCACTCCCCGAGCCAAGGACGACCGCCGCCGCCGTAGCAAGGGCGGTGCCCGGGGCTCGCGTGGCCAGGGCCGCGACAATTCTGGCGAACGCAGCAAGGGTTCCGGAAGCAAGGGTTCCGGCAACAGGAATGCCGACAATAGGGGCGATGGCAACAACGGACCCCGCTCCGAGAAGGGCCGGTCCCAGCAGAGGGGCCGCTCTCAGCAGAAGGGCGACGGCCAGGGGGGTCGTGCCGATTCAGCGAAGTCAACTGATCGCAGCAAGAAACAGGAGAGAAGCGTGAACGACAACGAGACAACAATGCCGCTCCCCGAGCAGGCCGACATCGCCCAGGAGTTCGTGGCCGGATTGGCCGAACGATTTGGTGCATCGGTCGATTTCGTCCGTGAGGACGTGGACGACGACGAGATCCGAATCACCGTTAGTGGCGACGATCTCGGTCGTATGGTCGGCCGGCGCGGCAACACCGCGGTGGCGATCGACGAGCTCGTCCGAACGGTTCTGCAGCGGCAGGCGGGTAGCTCGCGAGACGGACGGGTTCGCGTCGACATTGGCGGCGTCCGGGCCCGGCGAACGGAGGCTCTGGCGAACTTCTGTCGCGAGCAGGCTGATCTCGTCCGCGAGTCGGGTGTGGCCCGCGCGCTCGAGCCCATGGGCGGCGCAGATCGGAAGGTCACTCACGACACGATTGCCGACGAAGAGGGCGTGGCCACGATCTCCGAAGGTGAGGATCCGAACCGTCGCGTCGTGATCGTCCCCGCTGGGGATGCCTGACTCACCCGACGCACGACTCGAGGCGGCCTGGTTGGCGGCTCGGGCTGACGGGGTGCTCGGTAACGCCCCGATGCAGGAACTGATAGCGCACACGGCTGGCTATGTGTCGGCCGTGTGTTCTGTTTTGGGCGTAGAGGCCGAGGACGTGACAGGCTTAGGAGTCGATGTTGGTAGCGGGGCTGGGCTTCCCGGGCTCCTGCTGGCTCTGGCGTTTCCTGGAATGCGGTGGCGCCTTGTCGATGCCAGCGAGCGGCGTTGTGACCTTGCCCGTGCCGGGGCGCGGGCCGCCGGGGTGGAAGACCGCGTGTCGGTACACCACGGCCGGGCTGAGGATCTCGGCCACGAAGGCTCGTGGCGGGAGTCCCATGATCTGGCGGTGGCGCGGCTTTTGGGTGCGCCGGCTGAGACCGGTGAGCTCCTGGTGCCACTGGTGCGATCGGGCGGCCTGGTGGTGGTTTCGGCTCAGGATGAAGCGGTGGGTGTGTGGCGGGCGGCGCCGCCCGAGGTTTTGGGGGCGGAGCTTCTTGGTGTCGATCGTCGCGCCGAGGGCAGTTTCCTGACCCTTCGGCGCAGCGGCGAGCTGGCGCGGGCTCTCCCCCGCCGCAGCTCGGTTCGTAAGCGTTCTCCCCTTTTCTGAGCGTCCCTGCCACGAAGTCGTTTCACGTGAAACGCGGAGATCGCCCCGGCCCGGGCCCCTTTCCACTGTTTCACGTGAAACTTCCCCAAAGATGGTTGAGGGTCCTTGACCCGTGAGCGCGCCTCGGGGAGGATGGCCATGCTCGATCGAAGGGAGCGCGCCCCGTGGCAATGCTTCAAGAGGATGCGGCCTCCGCATCCCGCCCCCGCATCTTTGCGGTGGCAAACCAGAAAGGCGGCGTCGGGAAGACCACGACAACGGTCAACCTCGGTGCTTGTTTCGCTGAACTCGGACAACGAGTTCTGATAATCGACCTCGATCCTCAAGCGAACGCGAGCACCGGCCTGGGACTCAACCCGCGCCAACTCGAACATTCGCTCTACGACGTCCTCCTCCAGGATGTTCCGCTCGAGGATGTAATAGAACCGGTTGCCGTAAAGAATCTCTATTTGGCGCCGGCGAGCCTCGATCTCGCGGGAGCGGAGATCGAGTTGGTGCCCGCCTTCAGCCGCGAGCGGAAGCTCAAGGCGGCCATCGAGACGGTGATCGACGACTACGACATAATCCTGATCGACTGTCCACCGTCGCTAGGGCTGTTGACGATCAACGGCTTGACGGCAGCCAACGAGGTGCTTGTGCCGATCCAGACCGAGTACTACGCACTCGAGGGTCTTGGCCAGCTGATCAGGAACGTCGATCTGGTAACCAGGAATCTCAATCCGACGCTCCAACTCAGCACGATCGTGCTCGTGATGTTTGATGCCCGAACCAAGCTTTCTGCGCAGGTCGCGGACGAAGTGCGTGAGCACTTCGGCGACAAGGTCTGTCGGCAGGTCATCCCGCGAAGCGTTCGCCTGAGCGAGGCCCCCAGCTTCGGGCAGCCGATCACGGTGTTCGACCCCTCGTCTCGGGGCGCACTCGCCTATCAACAACTGGCCAAGGAGGTGCTCGGTGTCGAGACGTAGCGGACTGGGTAAGGGGCTGAGTTCTCTGATCCCCGCGGATCTGGAGACCGATGGCGCTATCTATCGCGAGATCGAAGTGGCTACGGTGGTACCGAATCGGTTCCAGCCCCGCGAACACTTCGATGAAGAGACGCTCAAGGCGCTGGCGGCATCGGTGGCCGAGGTTGGCATCATCCAGCCGATCGTCGTACGGGCCAGCGACGACGGAGGCTATGAACTGATAGCGGGGGAGAGGCGGTGGCGGGCGGCCAAGCGAGCCGGACTGCCGTCGATTCCAGCCCTCGTCCGAACCTCCGACGATCTATCAAGCCTCGAAACGGCGGTGGTGGAAAACCTACACCGTCAGGATCTGAACGCCCTCGAGGAAGCCGCGGCTTACCAACAGTTGGTGGAGGACTTCTCGCTCACCCAGGAAGAAGTTGCCACCAGGGTCGGGCGCTCGCGGTCGGCGGTGGCCAATACGATCCGCCTGCTCCAGCTGCCTCCGTCAGTGCAGCGGCTAGTGGTGGAGTCCCAGATATCGGCCGGTCATGCCCGTGCCTTGTTGTCCACATCGGACCGAGGGGTTCAGGAAAAACTGGCGCGCCGGATCGTGAAGGACCAGCTCACCGTACGCCAGGTGGAGGAGTTGCTCCGCGAGGGCGACGACACAGATACCGACGATGGCGGGGAGGACACTTCGCCAACGAAACCGGTTCCCCTGGCTGAGCCGGGCGTTCTCGAACTCGAGGAACTTCTTGCTGCTCGCTTGGAGACACGGGTCAGGGTGCAGCTTGGCAAGGGCCCAGGCAAGCTGGTGGTGGACTTCGCCGATCTCGATGATCTCGAGCGGATCTACCGAGTGATCACGCCGCCGGGCACTGTCGTCTAGGAGACAGCAACACGGGATCTATTGTGACATATGTCACAGTGGCGCGCTGGCGGAACGGGCCCCTAAACCTGAAGATGAACCAGTTGTCCACCCCTGTGGATAACCCTGTGCATTAGCAATCATCGAGAGGGTGACCACACCACGCGGTTACCGCATCACAGAGCGCAGCGGAGACCGAGGCGGCTTTCTCCACAACCAGGGCGGGTGGCCCCAGTCGAACCCACACCGCCGGCATGCGGGTCTCTCTCAGGATCGGGATTCTCATGCCCACCATCGGAAGGGCCGTGCCAAGCAGGCCGCCGAGCTCCTCGCTGCAACGGTGGGCGAGCCCTTGACCGCCGGTGGAGACGAAGCCCTCAGTGGCGAAGTAGGCCACCGAGATGTCGTCGCGGGCCAGGGTAACCCCCACATACACCGCCCCGTCCCATTCGTTGGCCGCGCGGGCTTGAGACGACAGATCCGGATGATGCAGGGTTAGTACGTCGGCCCCATCGAGGCGCAGGCGGCGGGCAACGGTGTCCACCACCGCGGGTAGGCCCCCGGCCTCGCCAACCACCAGCCGCCGGCCGTTCACCCCGGCCTGCTGGTGGAGTAGCATCTCCGCCTCCCGGACTTCAGCGACCGTCTTCTCGCCCGAGCGACGACCCGCCAACCGCCCGAGCCCGCTCACCGTGTCGGGACCCACCACGCCATCGGCGGTAACGGCCTGGTTCTGCTGGAAGTTGCGAACGGCGCCCTCGGTGTCGGGGCCGAATATCCCATCTACGTATCCGGCGTCGAAGCCGAGGCTCCCGAGACGCTGCTGGAGATCGGTCACGTCGTCGCCGCGCGTCATCGGTGAGCGCAGGTACAACATACGGTCACCGAGTCGGTGGGCGGCTTCCACCAGAGCGGCCCAGGTCTGGCGGGCACACACGCCGTCCTCGATGAGGCGTCGCGAAGCCTGGAATCCCTTGAGTGCGATTTCGGTATCGGCATCGAAGACTTCGGGGTCGCCCACCGGACCGTGGTCGGCAGCGATCAGGCGCCGGTGCAGATCGCGGACGGCCGGACCGTAGTCGCCGCGCTGGAGAGGCAGGCCGGAGGTATTCACCGACCCGATCGTATCGGCGGCGAGCCCCCCCGTCGGTACCCCTCGGTGCCTGTCAGCAATTCAGCCGCGAACGCGAAACGACCGACCCGAAGGCCGGCCGCTCGTTCCCAGGGGGGAGGGAAGGGATCAGATGAACTCGGAGATGTCGTCGAGCAATGCCTGCTTGGGCTTTGCGCCCACGACCCGCTTGGCGGGCTCGCCGTCCTTGAACAGGATCAGGGTGGGGATGCTCATCACTTCGAAGCGCCGAGCAATATTGGGTGCCTCGTCGACATTGAGTTTCGCGATCTTGAGATTCTCGCCCTGCTCGTCGGCGATCTCCTCGAGGATTGGGGCGATCATCTTGCAGGGACCACACCATTCCGCCCAGAAGTCGACGAGCACGGGGGCGCTGGCGCCGCTGATCTCCTCGTCGAAGGTGGCATCTGACAGTGTGGTGATGGATCCAGCCATGGATGGCGTCCTTTCAAATTGAGCACACGGGCCACTTGTTTGCAGGGACCGCGATCGAGGTATTCAACCCACGCGACGGTGTGTCTATTCCAGAGTCCTTTCGGACTGTAGCGACTGGCGACTCAGCTCGCGTCGTGTTGGCTCTCGAGCCATCGTTCGGCCTCGAGAGCTCCCTGGCAGCCCGACCCGGCGGCAGTGATCGCCTGGCGGTAGATGTCGTCTTGCACATCGCCACAGGCGAAGACACCCTCGACATCGGTGCTGGTGGTGCCGGCCTGGGTGATGAGATAACCGCTGTCCTTCATGGCCAACTGGCCCTTGAATAGATCGGTGTTGGGCTTGTGGCCGATAGCGATGAAGGCACCGGTGACGGCGAGCTCCCCGGCCTCGCCCGTCTTCACGTTGCGAACAGCGAGACCACTGAGAGCGTTGTCGCCGAGGTAACCCTCGACCACGGTGTCCCACAGGAACTCGATCTTGGGGTTGTTGAAGGCGCGGTCGCGCATGATCTTCGACGCCCGGAGCTCGTCGCGCCGATGGACGATGGTGACCTTGCTGGCGAAGCGGGAGAGGAAGTGGGCCTCCTCCAACGCCGAATCGCCGCCGCCGACGACGGCAATCTCGTGGTCGCGGAAGAAGAATCCGTCGCACGTCGCACAAGTGGAGAGCCCATGGCCGATCAACTCGTTTTCGCGGGGGAGTCCGAGCATGATCGACTGGGCGCCGGTGGAGACGATGATCGCGTGTGACCTGTGGGTGGGCTCGGCAGCATCTGGGTCGCCCACCCAAACGCTGTAGGGCCGAGCCGACAGGTCGATCTTGGAAACCTTGACCGTCTGGATCTCCGCCCCGAACCGGGCGGCTTGGGTGCGGAAGTTCATCATGAGCTCGGGCCCCATGATCCCCTCTGGGAAACCGGGGAAGTTCTCGACGTCGGTGGTGAGCATCAGCTGGCCGCCGGGTTGATCGCTGGTAGAACTCGGCTCACCCTCCAACACCAGCGGTGAGAGGTTGGCTCGAGCGGTGTAGATCGCCGCGGTGAGCCCGGCCGGACCGGATCCGATGATGATGACGTCGCGAATATCGGACATGACAGGCCTCGCCTCGATAGGAAGATCCGGTTGTGGGGGAATTGCCTAGCCGGGGACTAGGTAAGAGCTTGGATGATGCCGTAACACACGATCGCCACCACTATTGCGAGGTCGATCAGTAGGGCAAACACCAGAGGCTTCGGAGGCATTCCATCGCCTCGCCGTGAGGCCCAGGCCCCGAGCCCGATTATCGACAGCAGGGAGCCGACGAAGAGATGGGCAGCCCACGCGGCGTCGCCGACACCCGCGCCGATCGGGAGGTAGGCATCGGCCATACGCACCGCCGCCACGGTGAGAAGCACGATCGACGCGATCGCGAGAACGAACACCACCAGACCGAACACCACGACCCGCAGGATCAGAACGGCCTTGTCGGTGCTGTAGCCCTTCAGGGTGTCGACCCAACCGACGATCCGGTCGGCCTGCTTCGCAGACCAGTCGCCGTCGACCGGTGCGGAGGAGTCTTGATCACGGGCCATAGCGACGGATCCTATCCGCGTCGGCGCCCCAGCGGCCGAGCCGACCCCTGCTGTCGGCCTCTTCGCGGTGCTCAGCCCGAGATGATCAGGGGCTCGATCTGGATCGCTCCACAGTTGCCGACAAGGGAGCTCAGCATGAACAGATCGCCGGCCTCGTTACGGGCGACCACCACCACGACCTCTTGGTCGGCCACGGTGGCCAGGGCAATATCGGCGGCGTCGGCTCCGAGTTCGACGAGAACGCCCGCGAAGTTGTCGACGCAGGGCGGGTCGATGGGATCGTCGGGCTCCGCGAACCGAAGCTCGGCCGCTTTGAAGAAGGCGGAGACGTCGGCGCGGATCTGTTCGAGGAGGGCCTCGGTGTCGGCGCTCGGGTCGAGCTCGGCCGCCAACACGTCGAAGGTGTCATCGGGGCCGAATGGGAAGGCCCGTTCGGGGAGTGCATCGTCGAGATCGAGCTCGGCACCGGCCTCGTCGGCCGCGGCGCCGTCGCCGGCATCCGCGCTTGCGTCGTCGCCGGCGAGGGGAGCAGCTGCGCTGGCACTCTCGGTGGCCTGGTCATCTGACTCCGCAGTCTCCGAATCACTGTTGCCCAGCGCGTCGAATCCGCCTGCGTCGTCTCCGCTGTCTCCATCCTCCCCGGCATCTGCAGAGTCCGACACGGCGTCACCGCCTGATGCGGTGTCGGTGCCCTCATCGGCGTCGATCGAGCGGATGACGGTGACTGCGACCCCGAGGAAGAGGAAAGCGGCCGCTACGGCAAGCAGGCGGGGGAGTAGCTGCTGGCGCCGGGTGCGTGCGGCGCCCGCAGCCCTCAGATCGCGAACAACCGGGGTGGTGTCGCTGGCGGCCACCGCGGCCGCCCGGATCCGGGCGAGATCAAGTTCGGGGATTTGCACCGGCGTGGCGGTGAGCCCGATGGCGGACCGCATCTCCTCGGCCCGGGCCAGAAGGTCCGAGTCGCCCTCGACCCGCGCGACCTCTTCAGGAGTCGCCTCGGAATCGAGGTAGGACGAGACCAGCTCGTCGTCGGAAGGAGATACGTCGTTCATCTATGGACTCTGACGTTGGTCGGGGTCGGTTTGGTTCCCGGCTAACACATCTGCGAGGCGAGCTCTTCCGCGCGCGATTCGTGAACGAACCGTGCCGGGCGCGATATCGAGGACTGCGGCGATCTCTGCATAGTCGAGACCCGCCATATCGCGCAGCACCACCGCTGCTCGAAAATCTTCGGGGATTAGCGCCAGACCGGCGTCGACATCCACCCGGGCGCTCACCGTCTCGCCCGGATCGCGGGGAGCGGAACCTCCGATGTAGGCATCGTCGGAGTGCTCGTATTCGGGCAGGCCGGGATCGGCTCGTCTGCCTCGGCGTCTCAGCTCGTCGAGACAGGCGTTGGTGGCGACGCGGTATGACCAGGTGGAGAAGCTGGCCCGCCCATCGAAGCGGCCGAGACCCTTGACGATGGCCATCATCGCCTCCTGGGTGGCGTCGAGGGCGTCGGCGTCGTTTCCTGCCAGCCGCCGACAGATCGCGTAGATCCTGCCCTGATGTTTGCGCAGCAGGTCGTCGAGGGCGCGCTGGTCTCCGTTTTGTGCCGCTGTGATCAGCCTGGCGTCGTCGGAGGGGCTCGCTATGGCGAAGAAGCTACCGGTGTGGCGGTCAGCGGACCGTGATCTCGCGAATACGTATCTGAACGGGCAGTTCACCTTCGCCGAGGTCGGTGAACCAGATGAGCGCGAAACGACCGGATGCGGCGATGTCGAACTCGGCGACCGACGAGAGATCAACACCCTCCGCCACCGGCGGCCCGTAGTCGGCACGGCTCGTGCCCGCGGCATCGGCGACGGCGATCTGCACCGCCCAGCCGGTGGCATCGGTTTCGATCGTGATCGAGCCGATGGGGCTGATCTGGGCCAGTTCCACCACGAGCCCGACTCCGGACTTCGCACCGAGGTCGCGCGCGACGTAGCGCTCGGTGGGCCAGCTGGTCTCACGGTCGCCGTCGAGAGCGAGGAGGGCGAGATCGTCGTGCTCGCCGGGCGTGCCGGTGCCCTCGGGATCAAAGGCCGTGACACCGACGGGTTGCACGGAGGGCGCAGGACTCCGGGGGCTCTGTTGATCGGGAGCGATCAGTAGCCACCCGAGCCCGCCGATTGCCAGAAACAGGCCGACACCCACGAGGCGTGGCCACCAGCGTCGTGGTGGTGGGTGAACCACTTGTGGCGATGGCGGCGCGGGCGGACGGGGGAGGGGGGCGGTGGTGGCCGGGAGTGGGATCGTGGCGGGCGCCGTCAGGGCCTCGTCGAACGCGGCGACGTGGGGCCAACGGTGGGCAGGGTCGCGTTCGAGGCCTCCCATCACGGCCCGGGCGAGCGGTTCGGGTATGGCGGGCACCAGGGAGCGCGGGTCGAGCGGGTCGCCTTCGAGTCGGGCAAGGGCGGTGGCCAGGTCGCCGTCGCGTACGAATGGGGCCTGGCCGGTGAGCGATTCGTAGAGAACCGCGGCGAGGGCATAGACGTCGGTCCTCTGATCGATCCGATCGCCTCTCACCTGCTCGGGAGAGAGATATTTGGCCGTGCCCAACACGATTCCGGTGGCGGTTCGGTCGCCTGCATTGGCGGTGGCGATCCCGAAGTCGGCCAACTTGGGGCGGGCGTCGGGGGTGAGCAGGACGTTGGCCGGCTTGATATCGCGGTGCACCAGACCGGCCTCGTGAAGGGCGCCCAGGGCGGCGCACAGGTCTGCCCCGAGGGCCTGAGCCTCAGGACCGGTGAGCGGGCCCTCGTCGAGGCGCTGGCGGAGATCGATCCCCTCCACCCACTCCATCACGATCGCCGGGGGCGGCCCCTTGATCGTGTCGTACACCGCCACCAGGCCTCGATGACTCACCATCGCCGCGGCCCGGGCCTCCTGAGCGAACCGGCCGGCGAGCTCTCTGTCGTCGGAGAGGTGAGGATGGAGGATCTTCACCGCGACGCGGCGCTCCAGAAAGTCGTCGGCCGCCAGCCACACCGTTGCTGTGGCACCGGAGGCTCGTCGCTCGCGCAGGGTGTAGCGCCCGCCTAGCTGTAAGCCCGGATGTGCCGATTCCACGACGCGGACCGTAGTGGGCCGAACCGTCAGGTTTGCTCCACCATGGCTCGGACCGAGTCAGGCAGGAACCTGGAAGGCGTAGCCCATCACTCGCGGACCACCATGGGTGCCTATTACCGCGCCGATCTTGTCGACACGAACACCAGCGACATCGGTGATCTCCGACAACAGGGTCATGAACTCCTCGAGATCGGGAGCCTCGCCGTGCATCACCGCCAGATTCTCGATTTCGCCGAACGACGCGAGATTGTCTCGCATCCACGCCAACGACTTCTTGCGGGTGCGCTGCTTGCCGGCCTCCTCCACCTCTCCGCTGGAGAGGTCGAGGATCGGCTTGATCGACAGCATCGATCCGAGCATGGCCTGGGCTCCACCGATACGGCCACCCTTCTTCAGGTTGTCGAGGGTGTCGAGGGCACCGAAGACGTGGGTGCGTTCACTCATTGAGCGGGCGGCAGCGACGATCTCGTCGGCGGATGCACCGTCGGCGGCCATGCGGGCGGCACCGAGAACGATCGAACCGAGGCCGGCGGTGAGTGACTCGCTGTCGACCACCCGGATGTCGGCGTCGAGTTCGGCGGCGGCGGTGACTGCCGACTGCATCGTGGCCGAGATGGCGGCCGACAAATTGATGCAGACGATGGCGGTGGCCCCGGCATCGAGTTGGCGCTGGAAGGCAGCCGCGAACTGGCCGGGGGAGGGGGCTGCGGTTTCCGGGAGGGCGTCAGACTCCGCGAGGAGTCGGTAGAACTCCTCGACCGACAGCTGCTCGCGGTCGGTGTATTCATCGTCGCCGAACCGGATGGACAGGGGTACGACCTCGATCCCAAGCTCGGTGACTTCACTGCCGCGAAGATCACAGGCACTGTCGGTGACGATACGTACGGTCAAGGTTCTCCCTAAGTGGTGCAGACCGCGCGATCCCGAGTTCAGGGCGAGTCGGAATCGGCGGCCGCGACGCTAGCAGCGTGGCGGTTGCGTCGAACACGCAGGATAGTTCGGGCCCACCACGCTCCGAGCACGAGCAGGGCAACCACGGAGATCACCAGACCCAAGCCCGATATCGCAGTGGATCGGATATCGATGTTTCCGGTGGCGAGATCGAGGCGCCCGTCGGGCGAGGTGAGGGTGGCAGTGAGCCGAGCGTCGCCCGATGAAACCGTCTCCACCTGGATGGCGATCTCGTTGGCCCCCGGCTCGAGGCGCAGGGCGAGCGTCTCGCCGTCGGGGAACCGAAGCTTCTCGCTGGTGATGGTGAGAGTCACCCGGATCGGCAGCGACTGGCCGTTCTGCAAGGTGATGGGAAGCTCGGCGGTGCGTGACGCGAGGGTGATACGGCTGCCCTCCAGCACCTCGAAACCACCGATGCCCTCCGAGACTGCGGCGAAGACCTCGTCGGTGTAGGCGCGGCTCGCCTCGGCATCGAGCTCGCTCGCACTCGCCACGAGAAGGAGGGTGCGGAGGGGAGCGATCGGTGCCTCGGCAGGCGAAACCATCGATTCGTAGGAGTCGACCACCGCCTCGGTGAGTCGGAGGTCGATTGCCTCGCCGCCGATGGCGGTGGTTTCGGTGGACGCGAGCTCGGTGAGGATGATCGTTCCGGCGATAGACCGGGCGGGTTGTAGCGCCAACACGTCCTGGAGGCCGGCGGTGTTGATGGCAGCCTCGCTGGAGATCTTTGTGAGGAGGGCGTCGAGGGCGGGAAGGTTGACGGTGTCGAGATCGATTACGAAGCCGCGCGGTGTGGTGGCCGTGGTGGACAGCAGAACCAGTTCGGACAGGAGCTGGTGGGCCGCCAGTTCCACGTCGTTGCCGGTGAGAGCATCGTGGATCGAGGTGGCAACCGGTACCACCGGCATCGCCACGCCGTTGTCGTCGACAAGTTGGAGAGGCCTGCCGTTGGCGCGTCTGATGTCGATCGGGGAAATCCGTTCGGCCTCCACCAACACGCCGCTGACTCCGGCGGTTCTGAGCAGGCCGAGGGTGGCGGGGGTGGCATCGGGATCGAGGCGGGCGATCGCCGATGCCGAGCGCCCGAGATGGTCCTCGAGGACCGACTGGGCGAGCCGGTAGGAATCGAGTACGAGCTGGTCCTCGTTGGCCTGGCGCCAGGCCTCTTCGTCGAGATCGACCCAGGGTGTCGCGAAGAGGCTGTGGGGTTCGAGGGTCGAGGAGATGGTGGAGATGGCGGAGGCCGCGGGAGCAGTGTCGAGGGTGTCGAGGGCGCTGAGCGTCTCGGGTGTGAGCGAGACCGTCGCCGACGGATGGAGACCCTCGGCGAACGCGGTCATGTCCTCGGCGAGGATGAGAGGGTCGACCGATATCGTCTGGTCGACCGCATGAGCCAGCGGAGTGCGAAGGTCGGCGATGAAGGCCAGCTTGATGTCGACGGTGGTGGCCGCGGGGTCGGCGACGAGTAGGGCGGTCACGACCGTGTCCACCACAATGCCGTTCTCGGTGAGATCGACTATCACCGGAAGAGCACCCGGTTGTCTCCTCAGGACCTCCCCTATCTCCTCGTCGGGGAGGGTGATCGACACGACGTCGCCCACGCCCACCGTGAGGTCGTCGAGTTCGGACACCGAGAACCGGCTGATTATCTCGGTGACGGGAGGATCGGTGAAGCTGGCTCGCAGGCTCCCCGGATCGGTGATCGGTCCATGGATGCGAATCTCGAGGCGCCGGTCCTCGATGCTGCTGGTCACCCGGAGGTCGATCACCGCTGGTGTGGCCCCGATCCACACGGTTTGGGCGACGAGCTCGAGTCGTCCCGCCGCGGCCGCCTGGGCAGGGGGGTGGACCTGGGCTCCAACCGCGGGTGTGGTCATCGATATCAGGCCCAGCCAGAGCGCGAGCAGACCGAGATGCCTCATCAGAGATCTCGGCGCAAGACGGTGAGCTGGTGGGCCGCGGGTCGAAAGCCGGTCTTGGCGTAGAGCTCGAGAGCGGTGGCGTTGGCCTCCTGGGTGTTGACCCACACCGTGTCGGCTCCCCGCCGCTTCAGCCAGTGGAGCGAATCGGCCACCAGGCCGGTGCCGAGACCTCGCCCCTGGAAGGAGGGATCGACAGCCAGGCGCTGGAGATAACCCTGCGAGCCGGTGCGTCCGGACACGGCGTAGGCGATCACCCGATTGTCGCGCACCACCCGGACCCGGCTGCTGGGCGTGGCCCCGATCGCCTCGGCCAGGCCGTCGTGGTCGAGGCGCCAGAACTCGTCGAAGGTCACCTGGTCGACGGCGAGAATCTCGCCGCGGTCGTGTCGTCTGGCTCGCTGGATGCTGAGCTTGCGGTCGGGTGGATCAGGCAGGTCGCGGCCGAGATCGTGGCAGAGAAGGTGGAGCAGCTCATGGGGTGCGAAGCCATCGGCTTCGAGCATGTGGCGTTCGGTCGGCCCTACAGCGGCGGTGACCACCGCCGAGAAGCCGTCGCGACGGAGGCGATCACGGATCCTGGCGAGGTTGGGGGGTGTGAGGGTGGCTGCTCCGGTGAGAGGAACCAGGTAGGCGAGTTCGTCGCTTCCCCGCCAGCTTCCGGCGCGTACGCGCGCCGCGCCGATCGTGAGCGGGTACAAGGCCATCGTGGCAGTCACGATACGCCGTGGTGCGCGGAGGATACGCTCCGCGCGTGCTGCTGCTTGTCACCGACGAACGTTGTATAGCCCATTCGGCAGGTGCGAGACACCCGGAACGACCCGATCGGCTTGTCGCGGCCCTCGACGGTGTTGCCCGTGCGGGCATCGATGATGCCCTGCGATGGCAGGTGCCCCGGCGGGCCACCTTCGACGAGTTGGCGAGGGTCCACGACCCTCAACTTCTGGCCTCGATCAAGGCCATCGACTCCGCCGGAGGCGGATGGGTCGATCCCGACACGGCCATGAATGAGGCGAGTCTCGAAGCTGCCTTGTTAGCGGCGGGTTCGGTGCTCACTGCGGTCGATGAGCTGTCGGCGGGGACCACCGAAGGTGCCTATTGCGTGGTTCGGCCGCCCGGTCATCACGCCACCGCTTCGCGCTCGATGGGGTTCTGCCTGTTCAACTCGGTGGCGGTGGCCGCCGCTCACCTCGCCGATCAGGGGGAGAGGGTGGCGATCGTCGACATCGATGCTCATCATGGCAATGGCACCCAGGACATCTTCTACTCCGACTCGCGTGTCTTCTACGCGTCGATACATCAGTCTCCGCTCTACCCGGGCACGGGGGCGGTCACCGAGTTGGGCGAGGGCGATGCCGTCGGCACCAATATCAACGTTCCGGTCCCGCCCGGTGCCACCGGCGACATCGCCCGCAGCGCAATCGACGATGTCATCGGCCCCGCCATCGAGCAGTTCGCTCCCACGTGGGTGTTCATCTCCGCCGGCTACGACGGCCATAGAGCCGACCCGATCACTGAGCTCGGCTACAGCTCAGCCGACATGGCCGATCTCGTCGGCGCGATAGCGGCGCTCGGCTCTGATGGTCGGATCGTCACCGTCCTGGAAGGGGGTTACGACCTCGACGCCATTCGTGATTCATCTGGGGCGGTAGCGGCTCGCCTGGTGGGTGTCGATCATCGCCCCGAAGCACCCACCTCGGGTGGTCCGGGCCTCGAATCGGTCGCCGAAGCCCGGCGAATCCATCAGGCCGTCCTGTGACCCAGGCTCCGCTTCCCGCTCCCTTCGATTGGGTCCTGGCCGAAGCAGCTCCACTGGCCGAAGTGTTTCGCGCCGCCGGTTACCGGCTCTATCTGGTCGGGGGAGTGGTTCGAGATCATCTGCTCGGCCTCGAGACCGCCGACCAGGACATCGATGCCACCACCGATGCCCGGCCGGCGGAGATCAGGCGCCTCGTGGCCGACCTGGCCGATGCGGTATGGACCCAAGGGGAGAGGTTTGGCACCATCGGCTGCCGGATCAACGGCTACCCCTATGAGATCACCACCCATCGTGCCGAGGCCTACGACGAGGCCTCGCGCAAGCCGGTGGTGTCGTTCGGTGACGAGATCGAAGAGGATCTCGCTCGTCGCGATTTCACCGTCAACGCCATGGCGGTCGATCTCGGCGATCACCGCCTCGTCGATCCCCACGACGGTCGTGGCGACCTGCAACACGGGGTTCTACGTACCCCCCTCGATCCGGTGGTGTCGTTCTCGGACGATCCGCTCCGGATGTTGCGGGCGGCTCGTTTCCACGCCGCCTACGGGCTCACACCAGTGGAGCCACTCATCACTGCCATCATCGACATCGGCGATCGTATGGCCATCGTTTCCGCCGAACGGATTCGAGACGAGCTGCAGAAGCTGCTCCTGCTCGACCGGGCCGGCACCGGGCTTCGCCTCCTGCACGACACTCGCCTGCTGGGCCGGGTCGTGGCCGCGTTGGGTGCGCTCGACACGCGCGAGGTGGAGGCTGTGAGTCGGCGGGTCGTTGCTCAGACACCGACGATCGGGCCCAGGTGGGCGGCGCTGCTCTTCAACGTCGACTCTCTCCACGAGGCGCTCGGTTCACTCAAGCCCTCAGGCGCGCTGAGCCGAGAGGTGGCCTGGCTGGTCGGCGACCGGTCATGGCTCGAAGTGGTGCCCACCGATGATCGGTCACTGAGGCGTGAGGCAGCAGCTACGTCCGGCGGTCATGTCCTGGAAGAACGCCTCGATTTTGTCGAGGCCCTGCGCCACGCCGATGGCGGAGAGGCCGTAGACATCAACGCGGCCCGAAAGGCGATCGCGGCACTGAGAGTCGCCGAGCCCGACCTCGATAACCCGGGCGCGGTGCTCTCGGGTGGTCAGGTGTGCGCCCTGCTCGAACTCCACCCGGGACCCCAGGTCGGCACGGCACTCGACTGGTTGGCCGAACAACGATTCGCCAAGGGGCCGCTCGATCCGAGCGATGCCCGTGAACGGCTCGCCGCCTGGTGGAGCTCTCGACCGTCCGATTGATCAGGTGCCGAGCTTGCGGGCCCGCACCACGAGGGTGGTGGGCATGGGTCCGTCGGTGTGACGCTCGAGAAGGGCGTCGACTGCGAAGTTGGTGCGCCCGAGGGCGGTCACCACATCCTCTGCGGTGTGTACGTACCGTTCGCCGACCGGATCGGAACTGGTCCATGGCCGGACTGTTCTCGACGAGTCGTGAGGGTCGGCGCAGAGAGCGGCGGGGTGCGGGAGTGCGATTATCAGGTGGCCGGGTGAGCGCAGCACGCGGTGGGCCTGGCGCAAAACCCTGTCGAGGTCGGCCACCAGCGACAGGGACCAGACCGAGATGGCGAGGTCGATCTGGTCGGCGCTGATGAAGGCGAGTTCGGCCGGCAGGGCCTCGTGGAACTCCACGGCCACCCCGTATTGGCTCGCCAACGCGCGCGCCGAGAACAGCTGACCCGGATCCTGGTCGGTGGCAACCACGCGCGCCCCCCTGAGCGCGAGACCCACCGCGGTGTGACCACCCCCGCAGCCGAGATCGAGAACCCTCCTGCCCTGGACGTCGCCGATGAGTCGCCGGTCGGTGCGCTCGTCGAGCCCCGGGCCGAGTTCCACATGGTCGAGGGGGCGCTGGCTCGGTGCTCGGGAGTCGTAGTCGGACATGGGCCAAGTCTGGCCGCGGTGACCCGACGGGGCGGGGAGGGGTACTCTGCGAACCGTGAAACTGGGTCTACAGGCCGCGGCCACCGGTATGAGTGCGGGCATCGACTACCGCTTGGCGCGTGAAGCCACGCTCAAGGCCTGGCGCGGGGGCGATCTCACCCGTGAGCAGATCTGTGACGCCCAGCGCGAACTCCAACGCAATGCGGAGTTCTGTGGTGCCACCACCGAACGCCCGTGCCCGGTGTGCGAAGAGTCCGATCTGGTGGAAGTCACCTATGTCTTCGGCCCCTGGTTGCCGAAGCATGGTCGGTGCGTCACCAGCGACCGCGAGATGAGCAGGCTCGTCGACCGGAAGGCCCCGAGCCAGGGCTACGTGGTCGAGGTCTGCGTCGAGTGCCAGTGGAACCACCTCACCCGATCCCGTCAAATCAGCGGTTGATCTTCGATCGCCGGTTCAGTTATCCTTTTGGCACCGCTGGCAGCTTGAACGCGCTGGACGGGAAAGGAGTCAGACATGGGCATGTCCGCCCCTGCAATCGCCACCCACAAGGTGCGAGACGGTCACGACCCTCTCGTGATGATCACCGCCTACGACGCGCCTGGTGCCCGTATAGCCAGCGAGGCCGGGGCTGATCTGATCCTGGTGGGCGATTCGCTCGCCATGGTCGTGCTCGGCTACGACGACACCCTCCAGGTCACCGTCAACGACATGGTCCACCACACCGCGGCCGTGGCGCGGGCGAAGCCCGACTGCCACATTGTCGGCGATCTGCCGTGGATGAGCTATCACGTGTCGCCCGAAGAGACCGTGAAGAACGCGGCCGAGATCATGCGGGCCGGGGCGCATTCGGTGAAGCTCGAGGGTGGCCGTAAGCGCCTGCCGATGATCGATCGCATCGTCGACGCCGAAATTCCGGTGATGGGTCACATCGGTCTCACGCCTCAGTCGGTACACGCCATGGGCGGATTCAAGGTGCAGGGCAAGCAAGCCGAGCATGGCCGCAGGCTTCTCCAGGCGGCGAAGTCGCTTCAGCACGCGGGCTGTTACGCCATCGTGCTCGAGGGAGTGCCGGTGCGTGTCGCCCAACTCGTCACCGAATCGATCGACATACCCACCATCGGCATCGGCGCCGGTATGCACAACGATGGGCAGGTGCTCGTCTACCACGACCTGCTCGGCATCGAGGATCGTTTCGTGCCGAAGTTCGTGCGCCGCTACGCCGACATCAAGGGCGCTTCGGTGGATGCCGTGAAGGCCTACGCTGCCGACGTGCGTTCGGGGGCATTCCCGTCCCACGACGAGGCGTACCACATGGACGACGAACAGGCCGCCGCCCTAGAGGGCTGACCCCCAGACGCACTGATTGATCGAACTGGTGTAGCAGAACCCCGGAAACCGAACCCCGGCTACACCAGAACGGGTTGGGTGAGAACGGGTTGGGTGGGGTTAGACCTCGGCCAGGGCCTTGGTGATGTCGGAAACAGCCTGCTTACCGTCGCCGAACAACATGAGTGCGTTGTCGGCCGCAAACAAGGGGTTGGGAATGCCCGCGAAACCGGGGCTCAGCGAGCGCTTGATCACCACGACGGTGCGGGCCTGGCCGACCTTGAGGATCGGCATTCCGGCGATCGGTGAGTCCGGATCGGTCTCCGCAAGCGGGTTCACGACATCGTTGGCACCGATCACGATCACCACATCGGTCTGGGCGAAGGTGGGATTCACCACGTCCATCTCCAGCAGCAATTCGTAGTCGACTTCAGCCTCGGCCAGCAGCACGTTCATGTGGCCGGGCATTCGGCCCGCGACCGGGTGGATGCCGAACACCACCTCGGTACCCCGCTTCTCGAGGACGTTGGTGAGTTCGCGCACCACGTGCTGGGCCTGGGCGACGGCGAGGCCGTAGCCGGGAACGATCACCACGCGCGAAGCGGTATCGAGGATCATTGCCACCTCATCGGCCGATGAGCTCGTGACCCGACCGGCGTAGATCTCGTCGGCATCGATGGAGGCAGCGGACGACGAAGGTGCATCGGAGAAGATGACATCGATCGCCGATCGGTTCATCGCAACACACATGATCTGGGTGAGGATCAAGCCACTTGCGCCGACCAGAGAACCGGCGATGATCAGCAGGGTGTTGTCGAGTACGAAACCGGTGGCCGACGCGGCCAGGCCCGACAGGGAGTTGAGAATAGCGATCACGACGGGCATGTCGGCGCCGCCGATCGGCACCACCGCCAGGAGCCCGAGGGCGGCGCCCACCGCCACCAGCGACCACAGCCAGAAGGTGTTGGACGGATCGATGATCACCATCGCCCCTAGCCCCAGGCCGGCGATCGCCAGGGTGGCGTTGACGATACGGATGCCACTGAAACCCGACCAGCGCAGCGTCTCCTTGAGCTTGAAGAAGGCGATGACGGAGCCGGTGAATGTGACCGCGCCTATTAGGGCGGTGACTGCAGCCGCGGCGGACACCTGATCGTCGACGAGGTCGAGATCGACGAACTCGGTGAACGAGGCGCCGGCAACGAGGACCGAGGCGGCGCCACCGAAGCCATTGAAAAGGGCAACCAACTCCGGCATGGAGGTCATCTGGACCCTCACGGCGAGGACAGTGCCGATGGCGGCACCCACTGCCAGACCGGCTGCGAGTACCCAGTAGGACACGATTGTCTGGTCGATGAGGGTGACCAGGATGGCCAGCAGCATGCCCGAGGCCCCGAGCAGATTGCCCCGCCGGGCCGTGCGGGGCCGGGCAAGGCCCTTGAGCCCGACGACGAAGAGGACAGCGGCTACGAGATAGCCGAGGACGATGAGGTCGGCGCGGTCCATCAGTCGTGCTGCTCTGCAGGCTTGCGGGTGCGGCTGGAGAACATCGAGAGCATCCGGTTGGTGACCAGGAAACCGCCCACGACGTTGACGGTGGCGAGCACCACTGCGGCGAACGCCAGGGTGGTGGTGAGGGTGCGATGATCCGACCCCGCCGACACCATCGCGCCGATGAGGGTGATGCCGGAGATGGCGTTCGACCCCGACATGAGAGGCGTGTGGAGTGTGGGAGGCACCTTGCTGATGAGTTCGACTCCCAGGAAGACTGCGAGTACGAACAAGGTGAGTGCGATCAGGAATGTCATGCGGTGTCTCCGGACGCGGCGAGTGCGGCCGCAACTCGTTCGTGCACCACCGAACCGCCGGCGGTGACGAGCATTGCGGACGTGATCTCGTCGTCTGGGTCGAGATTTAGGGATGTGTCGTCGGCGGTCAGGTGCCGTAGGAGCGACACGAGATTGTTGGCGAACATGTGTGATGCCGAGAGCGCGGCTCCGGATTCGAGCCGGGTGGGGCCGAGAACGGTGACCCCGTGGTGGATGACTTCTTCATCGGCCACCGTGACCGCACAGTTGCCACCGCGGGCCGCCGCGAGGTCGACGACCACCGAGCCGGGCTTCATCGATTCCACCATCTCCGCGGTTACCAGTTCGGGGCTGCGAACACCTGGAATCGCAGCGGTGGTGATCACCACATCGCTGGCTGCCAGGATGGGAGTGAGGGCTTCGCGCTGGCGAGACTGTTCGTCGTCGCCCTGGGCTTTTGCGTACCCGCCGGAATCTTCGCTGTCGGCGGTGTCGAGTTCGAGTTCGACGGCCTTTGCTCCGAGCGAACGGATCTGCTCGGCGGCGGCGGGCCGGATGTCGAAAGCCTCGACTACGGCGCCGAGGCGGCGGGCGGTGGCGATGGCCTGCAGACCGGCGACGCCGGCGCCCAGGATGAAGACTCGGGTGGCGGGCACGGTGCCGGCCGCGGTCATCAGCATGGGGAACATGCGGGGGAGCACTTGAGCCGCGGTGAGCACCGACTGATAGCCGGCGACGGTGGCCATCGACGACAAAACGTCCATCGACTGGGCCCGGGTGATGCGCGGCACCAGTTCGAGCGAGAGTGTGGAGGCGCCGGTATCGGCGAGATCCGTCATCGGTGCGGGCATCCACAGTGGGTCGAGGAGGCCGAACAGGGCCTGGTTCGGACCCACGCCGGGAAGGTCGACGAGATCGGGTCTGGTGACGGCCAACAGGGCGTCGGCGCTTGAGATCAGGTCGCGGCGGTCGTCGATCATCGAGGCGCCGGCCTCGCGGTACCCGTCGTCGAGCAGACCAGCGCGAGCACCTGCGCCCTTCTCGACGCCAACAGTGTGACCGTCGGCGATCAGCTTGGCGGTCGCTTCGGGTGTGAGAGCCACCCGGCGTTCTTCGTCCAAGCCTTCGCGTAGTACCGCGATTCGCATGAAATTATCTCTCCAGTACCTCTGTGTTGGCTCTACCCGCCCGTTGGAATGTACCGGGCGGAGGTGCACGAACACATCAGCGGGCGGTGAGGTTCTGGTCGCCTGCCATCTGGCCGGCGAAGTCTGCCAAGATGCGTGCCATGTCGCCGCCACTCATCGTCGAAGTGAACCGTGGTCGCTATGTCGAGAGTCGCCACGAGGTCGATGTGGCGGTGGTGGGCCTCGATGGGCATCGCTCCGGCTGGGGGCTGCCAGATCGAGGTCTGCTCGCCCGTTCGTCGATGAAACCGATCCAGGCGATCGCACTGGTCGAGTCGGGTGCCGCCGATGCGTATTCGCTCAGCTCCGAGCAGTTGGCGCTGGCCTGCGCCAGCCACGCCGGAGAACCGGCTCATATCAGGGTTGTGGATGCGTGGTTGGCCCAGCTGGGACTCGACGTGTCGTCGCTCGAGTGTGGCGGCCAACTCCCCAGCCACGACGCCTCGGCTCACGCTCTGCTGGCGTCCGGAGATGGTTTCGACGCCAGGCACAACAACTGTTCCGGAAAGCACTGCGGATTCCTGACCCTCGCCGCCCACCTCGGGCTCGAACCGGCGCGATACATCACGCCGGACCATCCCGTTCAGCGAGATCACATAACCCCCGCGATCGAAGAGCTATGCGGGGTGTCGCTCTCCGATGCAACTCCCGTGATCGACGGATGCGGAATACCCCTGTGGGAACTCCCTCTCGACAAATTCGCAGCGGGTTGGGCGGCTCTCGATGAACGGCCGGCCGGCCGGCGCCTTCTCGACGCGATGGCCAAGGAGCCGGTGATGGTGGCCGGAACCGGTCGCTCTTGCACCCGTATCATCAGTGAGGCGGAGGGCCGAGTTGTGGTGAAATCCGGCGCCGAAGGCGTGTACGCGGCCGTCGTTCGTGAAATCGGGGTCGGGATCGCCCTGAAAGTCCGCGACGGCGCCGGTCGCGCCGCACAGGCCGCCATGTACTGGATCCTCCATGATCTGGGTGCACTCGACGAAGCGGAACCCGACACGATCCGCAATGTTGCGGGACTCGAAGTGGGTAGCGTTCGTGTTCATCCCTGACCGCTGAGCGGTCTGTCGAGCATGAAGGTATACCGATCATGAAAGTGGCCATACTCACCGGGGGCGGCGATGTTCCCGGTCTCAACCCGTGCATCAAGGCTGCGGTCACCCGCATCAGCGAGGCCGGGGGAGAGACGATCGGGATTCGCAGGGGCTGGCGGGGGCTGGTGGAGTGCAACCCCGACGACCCGGCGTCGATCGCGTTGAACACCATGGTGCTCAACGAAGCCACTGTCCGCACTATCGACCGCACCGGCGGCACCTTCCTCCACACCTCCCGAACGAATCCGGCGCGGGTGCAGGCGGGCAACGTGCCCGCCTTTCTCGCCGACTCAGTCAGCGGCGACGCACCCCACGACGTCACCAGTCATGTCCTGAGGGTTCTCGACGCCCTCGGTGTGGATGCCCTGTTGCCCATCGGCGGCGACGACACCTTGTCGTATGCCCTGCGTATGCACAACGAAGGTGTGCCGGTCATCGCCATCCCCAAGACCATGGACAACGACGTCCACGGCACCGACTACTGCATCGGCTTCTCCACCGCGGTCACCCGTGGAGTGGAGTTCATCCACAATCTCCGCACGAGCACCGGATCGCACGAGCGGATCGCGGTGGTGGAACTGTTCGGTCGTTACTCAGGCGAGACCTCCCTCATCACCGCATATCTGGCCGGAGTCGATCGAGCCTTGATCTCCGAGGTGCCGTTCGACATCGATAAACTGGCCGAGCTGATCATGCGCGACAAGTCGGCCAACCCGTCCAACTACGCGATGGTCACGGTGTCTGAGGGGGCGACGATCCAGGGTGGAGAGCTGCACCTCTCTGGCGACGAGGACGCCTACGGCCACCGCAAGTTGGGTGGTATCGGCAACCTCACCAGCGAGCTGCTCAAGGAGCGCACCGGGGAGGGAACGATCCTGCAGGAGGTGGCCTATCTCATGCGCTCCGGTCGCCCCGACAGCCTCGATCTGATGGTGGGTACCAACTATGCGGTGATGGCCGCCGACCTCGCCCAGGAGGGTTCGTCGGGCCGGATGGTCGCCTTGAGAAACGGTACCTACACCAATGTTCCGATCGACGTCACCGGCTCGGGTGTGAAGCGGGTCGATATCGGCGAGCTGTACGACACTGATGCCTACCGGCCGAAGGTTCGCCACGTGGGCGGGAAGCCCATGTTCCTCTACTAGCCGGCAGGGCTAGGCCAGCGAGGCCTCCGACCTGAGCGGTGGCGCTCAGGAGGCGCCACTTCCCCAGCGGTCGCGAACGGTGGTGTACACGCCCTGGTCCCAGGAGAATTCCACCGTGTTGTCGTCGGGATCTCGCAGCATGCAGATGTAGCCGATGGGCGCAGGCATCATCGTGGGCGGCATCGTCAGACAGTCGGCCTCGCGTCCCCGCGCGGCGATTGCGTCGATGTCGGCCTCCTCGGGTAGCTCGACTCCGAAGTGGGCGAAGGGCCCGAGCACGGCGTGGGGGGCGCTGGCGAAGGGGTCTCGGCCTTCGAGGAACTGGACGACCACCAAGATGAAGGGGTTGTCGATCATGTCGCTCATACCGAGCCAGGCTCCGATGCTGTCTTCGTCCTCGCGCCGATCCAGCAGTTCCATCGGCGTGAAGTCGGCGTACCAGGCGATCGTGGCGTCGATGTCGTTCACCCTGAGGGCGACATGGGTCCAGCGGGCCTTCGCCGGGTGAACGTCGTGGTTGGGTGCGCTCATCACGGACTCCGAATCGAGGCGGAAATGAAAGCCAATACTGCCAGACGATCAAACCAGAGGAGGCTCTGGCGCTCCGCCAGACTACCGATGACGTTAGGATGGTCTATTGGTCCGACCATCTGTCCGACAGGAGATCACATGCTCGACGAAAGTGTTCTCGGCGGGTCCGGCCGCGAGAAAACTTCCAGGGGCGATGTCGAACTGACTTTCGAACCCATATCGCGTGAAACGGTCAGCGCTCAGATTCGAAGCCAGGTCCTGCGTCGGATCACCACCGGTGAACTGGCTCCAGGAGCTCGAATCCCATCCGAACGCGACCTGGCCGAGCAGTTTCTGGTTGCTCGCACATCTGTGAGGGAGGCCCTGCAGGGACTTCTCTCGATCGGGGTGGTCGAGCGCCGCGGCAATCGATCTTTTGTGGTCGAGCATCTCCCCGACGTGGTGCTTGCGAATTCCGATGGTCGGCGAACGTTCATGGCCCAGCTCCTGGAGACCCGTCGTGTGCTCGAGGTGCCGATCTTCGCCCTTGCCGCAGTGAGAGCTGACGACTCCACGCGGGCCAGGGTCACCGAACTCGCCGATCGTTTCCATGCCGATCTCGATATCGCCGAGTTCGGTCGCCTCGACCGGGAGTTCCACACGACGCTTGCCGCGGCGTGCGGTAACCCTCTTCTCAGTGAGTTGTACGGAAAGGTCCTCGACCGGCTGTTCGGTTCTGAGGAGTTCGAGAGTCGACTCAACGAAGGGAGCAACCGGGCGGCGGTTCGTCGAATGGTCAGCGGTTCCGCTGAAGCCCATGAAGCGATCGCCTTGGCGTTCGCGATCGGCGATATAGCGGAGATGGAGAGGTGCGCACGCAATCACGCCGCCGCTGTCGCTCAGGCATTGGTAGACGACCTTGTCTGATGGGAAGAAGCCCACTGGTGGTGTAGGTTGCGTGGCCGGATATGGTCTGACCATCAGTCCAACAGGGGATCCATGTCCGAAAAACTGAGATGCTTGTGGGTTGTCGTGGCCCTTGGCATGGCGGCGGCGGCGTGTGGCGACGATGGCGGCGGAAGCGGATCTGGTGACGCCACCGCCACCGGCACCGGGGATCTCAGCGACGAACTCGCGGATCGTTGTCAGACAAATCGTGATGTGGGAACGATCACCTTCGTCACCGCTTTCGATTTTGCGGCGGCCGCGGGCATCGTCGAGATCATCGTTGCCGATGCGGAAGGCTTCTTCGAAGAGCTCTGCCTCGAGGTGGACATTCAGCCTGGGTTCGCGCCATCTAACGGTGCCATCGTGATCGCCGGCCAAGGCCAGTTCGGCATGGCCGGCTCGTTCAGCGAATTGGTCAACAACAATGTTGCCGGCGAAGGCGATCTGGTTGCCGTGCTCCATTGGGGTCGCACGGCGATCGAAGCAATCGTGTTGCCTGAGGGCAACGAGGCGACGACTTTCGATGCGCTGTGCGGTTCCTTGATGGGGATCAAGGGAGACTTGCCCTACTCGCTGCAGGCGGCGGTGGCGCTATCGGGCATCGACCGCAGTTGCTTCGACGAGACGCTGCTCGAGGGGTTCGATCCCGTTGCCCATCTCGACCTCGGAATTGATGCGCTGCCGGTCTACAAGTCGAACGAGATCAACACCCTCGACGCAGCCGGGGTGGCCTACACCCTGCTCGACCCGCTCGATTTCGACGTACCGTCGAGTTTCGGTATTTCGTTCACGACCCAGTCGTTCATCGACGCCAATCCCACCGTCGTCGAGGATGTGGTGCGCGCCTTGATAAAGGGTTATCAAGCGGCATCGGCAGATCCCGAAGCGGCAGTCGCGGCGGCATTCGAACACATCGACGCGGCCGGTAATCCCTTGTTCCTCGCCAGAGCGGCCGAACTGTTCCGATGGAAGGTCGAATCGGGCCTGATCGCGCAACTCGCGCCTGACGGTGTTGGTGTGGGGATCCCCGACATCACCCTCCTGGGAGCTGAGATCGAAACGATGGTGGACGCCGGTGTATTTGCCGAACTGCCCGATTGGAACGCGATGGTGAGCGTCGACATCGCCGCTGGCGTCTATGCCGGAACCAGCTTGGTCTGGCCTTCCTAGCCACAAGTTCTCACGGAGGTGGGGGTCATGTTCACCGGAATCGTTCAGACCAAGTGTGTTGTCGTCGAAGTCGTCGAAGCCAACGGAGTGCGCGCGTTGACCGTCGATCTCGGCGACTCGGCGGAGGGACTTCTGGTCGGGGCGAGCGTTGCCAACAATGGGGCGTGTCTCACGGCTCGCGCGATAGACGACAGCCACGTAACTTTCGACCTCGTCGATGAGACAATGAAGCTGACCAACCTCGGAGCGGCCGTCGTTGGCGACACTGTTAACATCGAACGGTCACTGAAGTTCGGCGATGAACTGGGAGGTCACCTCGTGTCGGGCCACATCTCCGGCACCGGGGTTGTCGACGAACTGTTGCTTGATCGCGGGAATCGAACGATGTGGGTTTCTGTCGATGCTCCCGTGATGGCATACATCCTGTGGAAGGGATGGATTGCTGTCGACGGAGTGAGTCTCACTGTTTCGAGCGTGGATCGTGACCGCCATCGATTCGCGGTCAGCTTGATTCCCGAGACCCTGCGCAGAACCACCTTGGGATCGATCCAAGAGGGAGCGCTGGTGAATATCGAACCGGACACACAGACCCAGACCATCGTCCAGACTGTCAAGGGCATGTTTCGCGACACCGATCTGCGTGAGCAGCTACTCGCCGGTACCTGAGGCTTTTCGAAACACGAGGGAGCAGGGTGGCCATAGCCGATACCACCATTCCTGAAACCACAACGGGCATCCATTTCGACCGGGTCTCCAAGTGGTTCCGAGGTAAGGATCAGATTGTCCACGCCCTGTCGCGGGTCACCCTCGATGTGGCCGAGGGCGAATTCGTCAGCCTGATCGGGCCCTCCGGCTGCGGAAAATCCACGATGCTTCGACTCGCCGGCGGGCTCCTCGAGCCCGACAAGGGCTCGATCATGGTTGGATCTGAGGCTCCCGAGCTGGCCCGACGCCGCAAGCATTACGCGTTCATTCCGCAACAGCCAGCCCTGCTCCCGTGGCGAACCGTACGGGAGAACGTGGCCCTCCTGGGAGAGCTCAACCGTAGAGTCGGCAGCGGCGGTGTCTCCCCCACGGATCAGCTCGAACTCCTCGAGCACATAGGCCTCGGCTCCTTTGTCGACGCGTATCCCAAGGAGCTGAGTGGTGGGATGCAACAACGGGTGAGTATTGCGCGTGCTTTTGCTCTGGGCGCTCAGGTGATGCTCATGGACGAGCCCTTCTCCGCTCTCGATGAGATCACCCGAGCCGATATCCGGTACCGGCTCCTCGAGATCTGGAGGCGGGCGGGGAGCACGGTGTTATTCGTCTCCCACTCCATCCCCGAAGCAGTGCTCCTGTCCGACAGGGTGGTTGTCCTCAGCGGTCGACCAGGTCGGGTCACGAACGTGATAAATGTCGATCTTCCGCGACCTCGGCATGAAGACATGGAGGACTCCAGGACCTATCACGCAGCCATCAGTGAGGTGAGAAGCGCTGTCCGGGGAAGCTCGGCGGGAAGGTGAACACCCACACTCCATCGCTTGATGAAGTCGAGGACGAGCCACCCGACGAACCACGCCACCGCACCCGGCGCTTCTTGTTGGTGGTCGCGCCGTTCTCGGGAATCGTCGCATTCTTCGTCGGCTGGGAGGTCTATGTGAGGGTGTCAGGCGTCGGGCCACTGACCCTCCCGCTGCCGTCGGACGTGCTGCATCATGTGCTCACGAACGCCGGCTTCTACTGGCAACACGGTTTGGTCACGCTGCAGGAGGCATTCTGGGGATTCTGGCTGGCGTTCTTCGTTGCTGTAGCGGTTGCAACCCTGATGGCCCATTCCCGGTTCTTGGAGCGAGCCACGATGCCGGTGATCGTCCTCATCCAGTCGACTCCGGTTGCGGTGCTGGTGCCGGTCTTCATCATCTGGTTCGGATTTTCACCGTGGCCGAAGATCCTCACTGCAGCGCTCTTCGCGTGGGTTCCGTTCGTGGCCAACGCACTGACCGGCCTTCGAGCCGTTGACGAGGACACACACGAGCTCATGCGATCGGTGGATGCGAGCCGTTGGGAGATCTACTGGCAACTCCGCGTTCCCCACTCGCTTCCCTTCCTCTTTTCTGCGGGACGAATATGTATCGGCCTGGCCCTCGTGGGAGCGGTGATCGGTGAGTTTTTCAACTCGACGGAAGGTCTTGGCAACACGGCCCGGGTCGCCCAGTCACGAGTTTTGGTGGACCAACTCTGGGGGAGTGTGTTCGTGCTTGCCTTCATCGGCATCGTGTTGGTGATCGCGTTGAGTGCGGTCGAACGTCGTCTGTTGAGGTGGCACTCGTCTCAAGGCTTGATGTGAGCCACCACCGGCCCAGCCGGCGGCGGTGTCACACCCCCATGATTAAGTGGCGCCATGCCTCGTTTCGCCTGGTCCCGTCGTGAGACACCGTTCACGCCGGTAGCCTCTGCAGGTCCCTTTGTGGGACGGGGTCCACTCCGGTGGGCTTCACAACCGAGAACCCCTGCCCCGGGAAGGGGCCCCGACACCGTCGGGTCCACAGGAGGTAGATGCTCGTGATCACACGGGTTTACGAATTGATGATCATCATCGACAGTGACGTGGCTGAGGCCGATGTCGACGCGGTGATCACTCGCACTGAAGGTCTCGTCACCGAAGAGGGTGGCCGTGTCGCGTCCACCGACAATTGGGGTCGCCGCCGCTTCGCCTACGAGATCAATCACAAGAACGAAGGCACCTACGTGGTCTGGGAGATCGTCACCGAGTCGCCCGGTCTTCCCACCGCCGAACGCCAGCTCCGTCTCGCGGACGACATTGTCCGCCACAAGCTGTTTCGCCTCCCCGACAAGGAGGCCACTCGTCGTGGTCTTCTCGGAGGCGCTGAGCCGGCTTCAGCCGGCTGATCGGAGATACTTGACATGGGATTCGACAACACCGTCACCGTCGTGGGAAACGTCACCCGCGATCCTGAACTGAGGTTCACCCAGGGCGGCATGGCCGTCGCTAACTTCGGCGTCGCTTGGAACAAGAAGAAGAAGGACGGCGAGGACGAGGTCTCGTTCTTCGACGTCAGCTGCTTTCGTTCACTGGCCGAAAACGTCGCTGAGTCCATCACCAAGGGTTCGCGTGTCGTGATCTACGGCACCCTCTCCCAGCGCAGCTGGGAAAACCAGGAAGGCGAGCGTCGCTCGAAGGTGGAGATCATCGCCGACGATGTCGCCCCGAGCCTCAGGTGGGCATCGGCGGAGATCCGCAAGAACGAATTCAAGGGTGGTGGGGGCGATGCTGCTGCACCCCAGGGTGGCGGCCGCCAGGTCTCCAACGACTCTGCCCCGGCCTACGACATGGATGAAGAGCCCTTCTAGGGGTCCTGGACGAAGAGCCCTTCTGGGCACTCCGTCACCAATCGAAATCAAAAAACGAGAACGAGAGTACTGGAGTAGATAATGCCGAATGTCAAGAAACGCGGCAAGAACAAGGACAACAACCGCAGGGCTAAGAAGAAGGTCAGTGTCCTTACTTCCGAGAAACTCGACTATGTCGACTGGAAGGACGCCAACCTTGTTCGTCGCTTTGTTTCGGAGCGGTCTAAAATCCGGGCCCGCCGGGTCACAGGCAACAGTGCCCAGCAGCAGAAGCTGTGCGCCGATGCGGTGAAGGTCGCCCGTGAGATGGCTCTGGTCCCTTACGCCACGCGGGTTACGAGCCAGCGTGGTGGTCGTGGTGATCGTGGTGATCGTGGTGATCGTGGTAGTCGCGCCGAGGGTCCGGCGCCGCGCCCGAGTGCACCACCTCCCGTTCGTGATGGCGATGAGGGCGACAATGGTGAGGTCGAGGGAGAGATCGACAACGCCGCCGCTGTCGCAGAGATCGAAGGCGTCGAGTTCACCTCGGCCGACAGCACGGAGGCATCGGAATCATGAGAGTGATTCTGCGAAGTGATGTCGGCGGGCTCGGCCGCAAGGGCGAGATGTACGACGTGGCCGATGGCTACTTCCGCAACTTCCTGTCGCCGAAGGGGCTTGCTCTGAAGGCAACCGCCGGGGCTGAGGGTCAGGCCGAAGCCATGCGCCGCACGGCTTCGCTGCGTAATGCGGCCACTCGTGCCGATGCCGAGGAAATCGCCACCAAGCTGGTGCCGATGGTCTTCACAATCTCGGCCAAGGCCGGTGAAGGTGGACGCCTGTTCGGTTCGGTCAGTGCCGCCGATCTGGTGGAGGCGGTTGAGGCCGGCTCCGGCGTGGTGATCGACCGCCGTCATCTCGATCTGGAACATCCGCTCAAGGACCTGGGCCAGGTGGCAGTGATGTGCAAGCTGCACGACGACGTGCAGTTCCCGATCACCGTCGAGGTGATCGAAGAGTGATTCAGCCGTCGCCGGTGCGTCGGCGGCGATACACAAGCAACTGTTCAGGGGTGTCCGACTTCGACGCGTCCATGCTGAAGAATGAGTTCATGTCTGTCCACTGGTTGTCCACAGTGATTTCCCCCACAAAACCGGGGGTAATCACCAACTCTTCCACTGGTACCACACAGGGTTCGAGAGGCACGATCACTGAGGCGTCGGGAGGGCTCCACAAATCATGGTGATGAGTGAAGTTGACATCGGCCGAGCCCCTCGGGTTCCGCCCCACAATCTGGAAGCCGAGGAATCCCTTCTCGGCGCGATGCTGCTGTCTCGCGATGCCATCGCCGATGCCGTGGAGCACGCTCACACCGAGCATTTCTACCGGCCGGCCCACGCCCACGTGTTCGACGCGATCTCGGCCCTCTACGCGGCCGGTGATCCCGCCGACCCGGTTACGGTGGCCAACGAGCTCGACAGGGTCGGTGTGCTCGACTCGATCGGCGGCCTCGACGGACTCCTCAGCCTCCAGGTCAACACCCCGGCCACGTCCAACGCAGCCAAGTACGCACAGATCGTCTCCGAGCGCTACACCCTTCGCAAGCTGATCGAAGTAGCCGGCGAGATCGCTGAGATCGGATACAGCCGGCCCGAGGATGTGAGTCGGGCTGTCGACGAAGCCGAAAACATGATGTTTCAGGTGGCCCAGGGGCGGGTGGCCGACACGATGGGCGAGATCCGAGACCTGCTCGATGCAACCCTCGATCGCCTCGAACATCTCTACGAGCTGGGTGAGGGCATCACCGGCACCGCCACCGGCTTCATCGATCTCGATGAGTTGCTCTCGGGACTTCAGCCCAATGCTTTCATCGTGGTCGGTGCCCGACCCGCCATGGGCAAAACCGCCTTCGCTCTCAATATTGCCGCCCACGCGGCAGTGCGTGAACAAAAGCCCACCCTGGTGTTCAGCTTGGAGATGGGCCATCTCGAGCTCACCCAGCGCATGCTCTGTTCCGAAGCCAACGTCGATGCCAAGAACATGCGCGACGGCAAGCTCAACGAGGACGACTGGACCCGTATCTCCAACGGGATCGGCCGCATGGCCGAGGCACCCTTGTGGATCGACGACAACCCCAACCTCACGATCATGGAGATCCGGGCCAAGGCTCGACGACTCAAGAGTCGTGTTGGTGATCTCGGCCTGATCGTGGTCGACTATCTCCAACTCATGACCGGTCGTGCCGGTGCGGAGAGTCGTCAGGTGGAAGTGGCCGAGATCTCTCGTGGCCTGAAGATCCTGGCCCGCGAGCTCGAGTGCCCCGTTGTCGGCCTCTCCCAGCTGTCACGAAATCTCGAGAGTCGTCAGGACAAGCGCCCGATGCTCGCTGATCTGCGCGAATCGGGATCTATCGAGCAGGATGCGGATGTGGTGGTGTTCCTCTACCGCGATGAGGTCTACAACCCGGGTACCGACAGTGAAGGCATGGCCGAGGTGATCGTGGCCAAGCATCGCAACGGTCCTACCGGCACAATCCAGCTCGGCTTCGTCCCGAGATTCACCTCGTTTCGAAATCTCACTCGTCGCGACGGCTGATCCGTCGCCGGCGAGGGCCTGCCGGAGGGTCAGACCACCGGAGCGGGGCGGGAGAACAGGTGGCCCGGGCCCCAGCCCACGTTGCAACGGATCACGGCATCGAGCTGGGTCTGACGCTCGATCGATTCAGCCGCCCACCTAGTGGCCTGGGCGGCGGTGCCGGCGGTGCTGTGGATCTCGCGGGCGCGGATCTCGAGTCGTTCCCACCCCGCCAACAGCTCAGCGTGCCGGTCGACGGTGTAAGCGTCGGTGAGATCCACGACCCTGCCAAGGGGGCCTGAACGGAAATCTGAGCAATAGGCCGTGTGGCCCATGAACTGGTGACAGAGGACTACCGTCGGGTGAGATGGAACGAGGTCTGTTCGCAGTTCTGGGGTTGGTGGTGGGTGTGGTCGTTGCGCTGGGTGTATTCGCCCTGTTCATCCTCGATGCCGCCGACTCCGGCGACCCCCCGGAGACCTCGTTTCCCGCGATCGACCACGATGAGGTATCCGCCGACGGCCTGGTGGCGGCGTGGACGCGATGGCGGACCGCGACCTTTGTCAGCGAAGGCATCTGGACACGCACCATCGACGGCGTTGATGAGCCCCTGACCGGCCCCGTCTACACGGCCCAGCGTCCGCCCCGACGCCTGGTGGTGCGGCTCGGGTCGACGGTGGAGGAGATCGACCGAACGGTGGCCACCTGCGACGCCTCCGACGACGATGTGATCGTTCCGGGTTGTACCGCCGGCGACAGCGGGATCTCGTTCGACGACCGCGTGGCCGCCGAGTTGTTGCTGGTGGGCGGCTATGTCGATGGCGACCGCCGGCTCTACGACGTGGATCGTGGCGAGCCAGGGTGTTACCGGGTGGAGTTGATCGCGCCGATACTCGCGGCCCCGTGGGGACGATGGGCCGAGTTCTGCTTCGATCCTGCGAGCGGCGCTCTCGCGTCGGCGCGGGTGCTGCGCCCTTCGGCCATCGATCTGGAGGTCATCAACATCATTCGAACCGAAGTCACTGACGCCGATTTCGGCTGATCAGCGCCGGCCCGTTTGGCGAGACGCCCTCGATGGCGTAATCATGAGGCGTGTTTCTCGGAGATGATCTTCTGGCCTGGTTGGTTTTGGCGATCGGTGGAGCCATGGCCGCTGGCAATCTGGCAGCCCTTCTCAGGCCCCCCGACACCCGACGTGACGATGACGACCTCGACCGCGCTCCACTGGCCCGGAGCATCCTGTTCGTCGGCCTCGGGGTGGTGGCTTCTATCTGGGCGCTGGCGAGCCTGTTCGCGGGCTGAGGAGCGGTTGGAGAGGACGGGCGGAGGCCGAAGCAATGCGCCAGCACCCTGGAAAAGCGCTGGTGGCGATGCGTTGGAGGGAGTGTTCAACCCCCACCCTTCCTCGTATGGACCCGCGGGGGCGAAACCGCCGGACCTGGTTCCATCGGCGCGGAGCAGTCCTGCTTGAGTCAAACCCGACGAAGGGCAAGGGGAGTAGCTCGCGACTCTGGAAGGGCGAGCTCTCAGCCCCAGTAGGGGAGAGAGTGAGGGGGCGGAGGCCAGACGAGTGCGCCAGCACCCTGGAAAAGCGCTGGTGGCGATGCGTTGGAGGGAGTGTCCAACCCCCACCCTTCCTCTTCGACCGGCGGGGGCGAAACCGCCGGTCGCTTGTTGTATCGACCCCTGACGGCCAACCTTGAACCCCTTGGTTCAATCGACGTCGGTTGAGACGGTGTCGGCCCGGTCGGGCATTGCCTGATTCAGGTATCGGTCCAGTCCGCGGCGCGGCGACCCACGAACGCGGCGATTGCTTCGCGGTAGTCGGCTTCGGTTGTCATCTGGTCGAGACGGGCCTGTGCGTCACGGACCGAATCGGCCGGGCCCGATCGCGTCGAATCGATCGCGAGTTGGCGCTTCGTGGCGCGAAGAGAGTGGGGGCTCACCGATGCCACAAGTCGGGCGGCGTAGGCCGCCGCCTCGGCGAGGAGTTCGTCGGCAGGGACGACGCGGTTGACGAGGCCGAGTTCGGCTGCCTCTTCGGAGAGAACAACCCGGCTCGAGAGAAGCAGATCGCTCGCCCGACCGTGGCCGATCAGCCGGGGGAGGAGCCACGACAGGCCGTACTCGGCGGGGAGGTTGAGTCGGCCGTGGGCGCTGGTGAGCTTGATGCCCGGCGCGGCGAAGCGCAGGTCGCACCAGGCCGCGATGGCGAGACCAACTCCGGCCGCGGCGCCGTTGAGGGCGGCGATTGTGGTGGTCTGGAGACCGAAGAAGAAGGCGAAGTCGGCGTCGAATTCGGTGCTCACCCCGAATCCAGGCTCGGCCAGATTGTCGGGAGTGCCTGCGTCGTAGCCGCCTCGCTCGACGTGGCCCTCCAACGCCCGACTGTCGGCACCTGGACAAAATGTTGCGCCGGCCGGATCACCGGTGATGATGATCACCCTCACGGAGGGGTCGGTGTCGGCGCACTCGAGGAGGTGGCGAAGCTCGGTGTGCATACGCCCCGTCCAGGCGTTGTGGTGGGCAGGCCGCGACAAGGTGAGGGTGGCGACGCCGTCGGCGGCCTCCCATCTTGTCGTCTTGAGTTCCATCCCCGAGACCGTAGAGCACGCGGCGGGGCGGGGCGATCAGTGCGGTAGCGTTTGCCAACGTGCCCGTCGCCCGACCCTTACTAGTCCGCTGGGCACCGGTGTTGGCCGTGGTACTCGTGATGGTGGCCTGGGTGGGGACGCCAAACCCGGCCTACGGTCAGGATGGGAGCACGAGTGCCCCCGGCGACTCCCTTGTCGCCGACACCGACACCCTGATCGTGGTGGATCCCGAGGCCGGGAGCATTTTGGGCACCCATCTGTATGAGTTCACCAACCCCACCGAAGACCGGGTGTTCAGTGGCTTCTTCGAGACGATTCCGGTAGCTGCGGTAGACATCCTCGCTCGAGTCGATGCCGAGGAAGCGATTGTTCTCCGCGGCGCACAGAGCGAGCGCACCGTTGAGGTCCGGATCGTTTTTCCTACCGAGTTGGAGCCGGGCGGCCGGGTTTCGGTGGAGCTCAGCTGGTTTCGCTCGGGCCTCGACGGAGACCCCAATGAGCTCGAGCACGCGTCGGCAGCCTTGGTGGCGATCGAGGGCTTCGCAGTGGGCCACGGTGGCGGTGCGGCTTCCCTCACCATCGAAGCGCCGGCGGGTTACGAGGTCACGGAGAACTCCGACCTGATCGCCGGTGAAGTCGACGGCCTGATCCGCTTGTGGTCGAGCGTGGCAGAGCCCTACCGCTCGCATCCGGTGGTGCTGAGCGCGCCCGAACGAATGCCTCGAATCCGGGTCAACGAGATCACCCTCGATATAACCCTGGCATCCCTATCTATTTCGGAGGGGGGACTCCTCGCCCAGATTCGCGATCTCGTTCCGGTCCTCGGGGCCTGGTTGCCGATCGAGGTACCGGGCCCGATCGAGGTTCGCCATGGGTGGACGGGAACTAACGATGTGGTGCGGATCGAGCCAGTCGACGATGCCGACTCGACTGTGATCATCGTGTCGCCGCTGGTCGACCCAGCCGTGCTTGCACGCGAGCTTGCCGCTGAATGGCTCGCCCCCATCGAGTTCGATGACCCCCGCATCGGTGCAGCCCTCGCCGGATTCCTCGGACGCGAGGCTGCTGTTCGAATCGGCTTTGAAGCAGCTGTCGAGGTCGCCGTCGACAAGCCGTGGGTCGGTGCTCTCGGCGCAGTTTTCGGCGAGCTCGACGACAGTGGAATCGCCGCAGTGATCGGCCTGCTCGATGAGGGGTCCATCGCCTACACGGGCACCTCGGAGGTGGCGCGCACCAGTGCCCTCGACTGGAGGGTGGTCCTCGACGTCGTGGAGAACGTGGCGGGCACCTCCGAAGCCGCGGACCTGTTCGGTGCGGTTGTGGAGGCCGACGCCGAACTCGAGAGGCGGGCGACGGCTCGCCTCGACTATTTCGATCTGGTCACGCGGAGCGACGACTGGTCGCTGCCGCCATGGGTCCGCGTGCCCATGGCCGATTGGGACTTCGACGAGTTCGATCGTGTGCGCCCCCGAGTGGATGAGGTGATCACCGCACGCGACGAACTGAGGATCGAAGCGGCTGAGATCGACCTGCCGCTCGGATCGTTTGTACGCGAGCTCTTCGAGCCCGCCGCTGAAGGCCTCGATGACGCGGTTGAGTTGTTGGCTGTACAGCAAGAAGCCTTCGAGGCCCTGGCCGAGGCCCGCCAGCTCACTGCCGGTGATCGCGGGCTCCTTTCTCGGATGGGGCTCGCAGGGGTCGACACCGAGGCCGAGTACGACGAGATCGTCGCCATCTGGAACGAGGGCGACTTCGAATCCGCCACCGACGAGGCCCATGACCTGATCGAGAAGATCGACGGGGCTGTCGCCCGAGGCACGCTCCGTCTGGTCGTTCCTTCGGTGGCGCTGGTGGCCGTGTTTGCACTGGTCAACTGGGTGCTGAAGCGCCGTCGGCCCGTGGTGGAGGACGAACCCTCTCAGTCTGAGGCGGAGTAGTGAGCTGCGTAGAGCTCGCGTAGTTCCTTCTTCTGAACCTTCCCCATCGAGTTGCGAGGCAGGGAGGCAACACGGACTATCGCCTTCGGGTGCTTGAACCGGGCCAGCGAGGTCTGGAGGGCATCTGCGATCGTGGCGTCGTCGGGCGAATCGGCATCGGCCACGATCATCGCGGTGACCGCCTCACCGAGGTCGGGGTGGGGGAGGCCCACGACCGCTGACTCGATCACTCCCGTGATGGCGTCGAGGAGGACTTCGACTTCCTGCGGGTAGACGTTCTCGCCGCCGCTGATGATCAGGTCGCTGGTGCGGCCGTGCAGGGTGAGACGGCCCTGGTCGTCGAGGGCGCCGATGTCTCCGGTGACGAACCAGTCGCCATCGCGTCGGCAGAGGGCGCTGGCCTCGGGTCGACGCCAATACTCGGCCATCACCTGGCTGCCGCGTACCTCGACCACGCCGGTTTCGTCGACCGATGCCGGGTGCCCGAGGTCGTCGACGGTGCGCATCTCGATGCCGGGCAGGGCGAAGCCGACGGTGCCCGCGATGCGGTCGCCTTCATAGGGGTTGCTGGTTGTGATCAGGGTCTCGCTCATGCCGTAGCGCTCGCAGATCACGTGGCCGGTGCGGGCCGTGAACTCGTCGAACAAGGTGTCGGGCAGGGGGGCAGACCCCGAAGTAAAGAGGCGCATGCCGGCGCAGGAATCGCGGTCGAGTCCGGGAGTGGAGAGCAGGCGGCCGTAGTGGGTGGGGACCCCCATGAACACGGTGGCCTCCGGCAGTGCTCCGACGACGGCCGCGGGATCGAACCTGGGCAGGAAAGTGACGGGGGCGGCCGACAGCATGGGGCAGTGGAGGGCGACGAACAAGCCGTGTACGTGGAAGATCGGCAAGCTGTGGATCAGGTGATCGGCGGTGCTGAAACGCCAGGTCTGGTGCAGTGCCGCGGTGTTTAGTCTCAAGTTGGTGTGGGTGAGCGCCGCCCCCTTGGGCCGCCCGGTGGTGCCCGAGGTGTAGAGCAGGGCGGCGAGGTCGTCTCCGGATCTAGGCTCCGAGGTGCGGGGCATCGAGCGGCTGGTTGCCTCGGCCAGAGAGCCACTCCCGTCGGCATCGAGGCTGAGGACTTCGACGGCGTGGCTGGCGGTCACGCCGTCGGCTCGATCCCGAGGCACGAGCACGATCGCCGGATCGGCGTCGGCCACGAAGTAGTCGAGTTCGTCGTCGGTGAACGAGGGGTTGAGGGGAACATGAACCGCGCCTGCGTGAAGGCAGGCGGCGTAGAGCACGACCGCCTCGATCGACTTGTCGACCTGGGATACGACGCGGCTGCCCGGCGTAGCGCCCCGATCGGTGAGCACGGTGGCCATCCGGCTGACGCGGTCCCAGAACTCGCCGTGGCTGACGGTCGGGCCGCCGGGCACGATCAGAAACGGTGCATCGGGCTGTTCCGCCGAGGCCGACACGAGGTCTTTGATGAAGTTGCCGTTGGCTGGGATCATGGGACGACCGGGGGAGGAGGTGAAGCGGCGCCGATGATAGGTGATCGGTTCGAATCCCGCGAACGTGGAGAGCTAGGGTGCGCGGCCATGGTGAGTCTTACCCGAACCGATGAGATATTCGTGCTCGACCACGGCGCAGACGAAAACGTCACGAGCGACGCGTGGGCTCTGGAGATGCACGATCTACTCGACGAGGTGGAGTCGGCCGATGGGCCCAAGGTGCTGATCACCACGGGATCGGCCAAGCATTATTCCAACGGTCTGGACGTGGGCTACATGTCGTCGGTCGACGCCGGTGAGATAGTCGGTTACGTCAACCGCATCGAGAAGGTCGTGAGTCGGCTCATGCTCTTCCCCGCACCGACGGTTGCCGCGGTGAACGGGCATGCCTTCGGCATGGGGGCGTTCCTGGTTCTCGCCCACGATCAGGCGGTGATGCGCGCCGACCGCGGCTTCTTCTGCCTCCCCGAGGTGCACCTCCAAATGTCGTTCCCTCGCTCCCTGATGTCGGTGCTCCATGCCACCCTGCCAAGCAACACTCGGCGGTCGGCGGCGCTCACCGGTCGGCGCTATTCGGGCCCGGATTGTGTGGAGGCCGGGATTGTCGATGCGGTCGCATCCGAGGAGGATCTTCTCGACGTCGCGATCAAGCGAGGCCGTCCCCTCGCCGCTACCGCGGGCTCCAACCTCAACCTGATCAAGCGCCAGCTCTTCCCCGACGTCGCCGAATACCTCGGCGCCTGATCGAGCCGGCAGTATCAGCCGCGAGGAACGTCGATCCAGGGGATCTCCTTGTCGACCCGTGGTTCTCCGGGGAGGCCCAGCACCTGCTCGCCGAGGATGTTCTTCATCACTTCGGTGGTGCCGCCCTCAATGGAGTTGGCTCTCGCTCTCAGGAAGGCGTGACCGAGGCCAGTGGTGTCGCCCGAAAGATCAAAGGCCTCGGGGCGGCGGAAGGTGTAGTTGTAGTCGATCTGACCGGCCATACCCATGAGATCGACGGCGGTTTCGAAGATGTCCTGGTTGAGGTTGGCCATCATCGACTTACCCACCGAGCCTTCGGGGCCGGGGTTGCCGCTCTTGGCCGTCTCCGAGGCGCGCATGTTGGTGAGCCTCAGCGCTTCGGCGCGGATCCAGAGCTTCATGACTCTGTCCTTTGCCACCTGATTGTGATGATCGCCGGTTGCCTCCCAGACCTTCACCAGGTGTCCGATAGCTCCTCCGCCGCGCTTGGGTCCACCCCCGCTACCGCCGCCGATGGCACTGCGCTCGTTCATCAGGGTAGTGAGCGCGGCTCGCCAGCCTTCACCCTCTTCGCCGATGCGGTAGTCGTCACCGATGCGAACATCGGTCATGTAGACCTCGTTGAACTCGGCCTCGCCGGTGATCTGGCGTAGGGGCCTCACTTCCACGCCCGGCGCCCTCATGTCGAGAGCGAAGTAGGTCATGCCGCGGTGCTTGGGCACATTCGGATCGGTGCGGGTGACCAGCATTCCCAAATCAGCCACGTGGGCCAGGGTGTTCCACACCTTCTGACCGTTGACGGTCCACTCGTCGCCGTCGCGCACTGCCTTGGTGCCGAGGCCGGCGAAATCCGAACCTGCTCCCGGTTCGGAGAACAGCTGGCACCACTTCTCCTCGCCGGTGAACATCGGTCGCAGGAAACGATTCTTCACATCGTCGGACCCGTGGGTGACGATGGTAGGCCCGGCCAGGGCAATGAAGAACATCGTCGGATCCATCGGTGGGGCGCCGGCGGCCGAGAGGCGCTGGTTGGCGACTCGCTGGAGTTGGGGGGCCACACCAAGCCCACCGAATCCCTCGGGGTACATCACCCACGCGAGGCCTGCGTCGTACTGGTGGCCTCGAAACTCTTCGTAACCCTCGGTGGTGGGGTCGTGTTGGGCCAGGAGAGTGTCGAGGGCACCCTCGACCTTCTGAAGATCGGTATCGCTCATCGGCGCAGTCTGCCCGATGCTTTCCCGCCGGCGGAAATCAGGCCACTGTTGATGTGGTCACCCGGCGCCAGCGGCTCTCAGTAGTCGGGCGAGGAAGGCGGCCATTTGTTCGCGGGTGACGTTGGCGTGGGGGCTGTAGGTGGTGGGTGAGGTGCCGGTGGTGATGGCGAGGTCGTAGATGAGGTTGATGCCGGGGAGAGCGAACGAGTCGGGGTCGACGTCGGTGAAGGGGTGGTCGTCGGGTGGGTCGGGGTGGTCGGGGTTGAGGGCTTGCCAGAGTCGGGCGAGGAAGGCGGCCATTTGTTCGCGGGTGACGTTGGCGTGGGGGCTGTAGGTGGTGGGTGAGGTGCCGGTGGTGATGGCGAGGTCGTAGAGCAGGCCGACGTCGGCCAGGGCGTAGGACTGGGCCGCCAGATCGGTGAACGGTGCAGGTGAGCGATGGCTGGAGCATCCGAGGGCCGCGATCTGGGCGTCGAACGAGATGAAGGCGGCGGTCACCGCAGCTGCTTGGGTGGGGTCGAGCGCGCTGGGAGCGTCTCCGACGATGGTGGCCAGTTCGTTGAAGTCAGTAAGCCCGCTTATCCCGGCGTTGGTGACGAGGCCGAGGAGGGCCGCGGCCTCGTCTGGGGTGGGGCCGGCAAGGGGTTCGAACACAGGCGATGAGTCGGTTGTGGCCAGCTGGGTGGCCAGGTGGATGCCAGTGGCCAGCTGGCGTTGGAGCTTGGTGATGTCGACGAGGTCGGTGGTGTCGTCGACGGTGTTGGTGCACGCCGTGGAACGGTCGGTGAAACCGACGGTGGGGATTCCCAGGTCGACGAACGTGGCCGCGTCGGTGCTGAGCTCCGACGCGGCGTCGAGCCGGGTCACGTTCAGGGGCAGGCTGGCGTGGTCGGCGGCCCCGACCGAGTTGCCGAGCGCCGTCCCCCCGCTGGCCGCACCCACTGCAAACGTGGTGCTCCTGAGGGCCAGCGAGAGGCTGGCACCCTGCTTGTCGTAGTCGAGGTAGGCCACCACGTTGTCGACGAGACCGGGAGAGTTGGTCTCGGTCCAGGACTCGGCCCCGGTAAGGGCCGTCTCGGCGCGGTCCCAGAAAGCGAACACCACGGTTCGGCGAGGGCCGGTTTCGGCTGAACCGAGTGTCTTGGCCAACTCGAGGAGGATGGCCGCGCCGGCGGCGTTATCGGTAGCTCCGGGGCATGCCACGACGGTGCCCGGATCGGCGTCGCCGTCACAGTCGGCAAGGGTGTCGTAGTGGGCGCCGATCATCACGATCTCATGGGCCAGATCGGAGCCGGGAACGCGGGCGATGAGGTTGGTCCCGGCGCCGAAATCGTCCTCATAGGAAAGAGGATCGGTGCTGGTGTCGAGGGCTTCGGTGTAGGGCTGGAGTTGTTCGATCAGGTAGGCGCGAGCCGAACGTGCGGCGGCTGTGGTCGAGGCTCGTCCCTCTGGCTGCACCAGCGATCGGATGTGGCGCTCCAATGGTGTGTCGGCGACCTGCGATGAGCAGTTGGTGCTCACGAAGGACTCGCCCGGATCGATGAGCTCACCGGCCATTGCGATCTGGACCTGCTCGTTGTCGGGGATCCGCCAGCCCGCGGCGTTGTCGTAGGCGCGGCTGTCGAAGTACTCGAGATGGAGGTGGGCGTGGGTGGCGTTGCCGGTGTCGCCGAGCAGCCCGATCAACTCGCCGATTGCCACCGGCGCGCCGATCTGGTCGAGGTGGGCCGGGATCGACTCGTGTACGAGATGGACGTATCGGACGGTGTAGTCGCCATAGTCGATATCGATATAGGTGCCGGCGGACGCATGAACCCCGAGCCATGTGACCACGCCATCGGCCTGGGCGAGAAGGGGTTGACCAAGGTCGTGTTGGGGGTCGGAATAGGTGCGCGACGTGCGGTTGATGTCGAGGTTCCAGTTGTTGAACCCATGGCCTGATCGCGTGCCGCCCGACCATTCGCTTCCGCACTCGAAGGGGGCCAGGAGGCTCTGGAAGCCATCCACCGCTCCCGCGGCGGGAACTGCGGTGGTGATCGACGAGAGCACGACGGCGCTCAGCAGTAGTGCGAAAGGGCGTCGAATCTGGTGACGACGAAGTTTGGACATGCAGCCTCGGGCCCGCTGCGCCCTCAACGGTAGCGAGCGCGGCATCCATTTTGGTATCGGCCCCGTTGCCGCGATGTGTGAGGCGATTGTTACTGTCGTGTCCGCTGACAGGAGGCCCCATGAAGATTTCGATGATGCTCAGCTACTCCGGCGACCCAAGATTGGCTGCCGCGGAGGCCCGCGATCTGGAGAGTGCCGGGATCGATGTGGGGTGGGTGGCGGAGCTCTACAGCTTCGACTCGGTGAGCATCCTGGGCTATCTCGCGGCCCAGACCCAGACGATGGAGCTCGGATCGGCGATCTTTCCCATCTACAGTCGCACCCCCACCCTCACGGCGATGACCGCGGCCGGTCTCGATGCGGTGTCGGGCGGACGTTTCATCCTCGGCCTCGGAGCGTCGGGGCCCCAGGTGATCGAGGGTTGGCATGGCGTGCCGTACGACAAGCCGCTCGGCCGCCAACGCGAGATCATCGAGATCTGCCGCCAGGTGTGGAAGCGCGAACGCCTGGTGCACGACGGGCCCAACTACCACCTTCCGTTGCCCGAGGATCAAGGTACCGGCCTGGGCAAGCCCCTCAAGCTCATCAATCACCCCGTTCGCAGCGAGATCCCGATCTATCTGGCTTCCCTCGGACCCAAGAATGTCGAGCTCACCGCCGAGATCGCCGAGGGCTGGCTCCCGGTGTTCTTCCATCCCGGCAAATCCAACGACGTATGGGGTGACGATCTCGCGGCGGGGTTGGCGAAGCGCGACGAGGCGCTGGGTCCGCTCCAGGTGGTTGCCGGCGGGGCTCTGGCCATCACCGCCGACACCGAAGAGGCGGCGAAGATCCGCGACGGGGCCCGTTTCATGACCGCGCTCTATGTGGGCGGCATGGGCGCCAAGGGGAAGAATTTCTACAACAACATCTTCCGCAAGTACGGCTACGAGTCAGAAGCCGAGGAGATCCAAAACCTCTACCTGTCGGGTAAGAAGGAGGAGGCGATGGCCCTGATTCCTCAGGATTTCCTCGATGCCACCGCCCTGGTGGGCGACGAGGGCTGGGTGCGGGAGCGGGTGATGGCCTATCGCGAGGCCGGCGTGACCCATCTCCAGATCTCACCGGCCGGCAGCGATCCCCTGGGCGATATCGAGAAGGTCAAGTCCTGGATCAGCTGAGGGTTCGGCCGAGCCCCTCGAGGGCCCTACCGAGGTTTTTCTCGAGTCTGCGTCTCAGCACCTTGTCGAAAAGGATCTTGGAGCGAGCTCGGGGCTTGAGGGCCATCAGGTAGGTGACCCGCACCCGATTGGGCCCGATCGCCTGGATGGTGACCCTCTCGTTGAGCGTCTCGAGCATCCGGAACGGCCCGTTGGCTTCCACCACGGTGAAGCTCCAGACCTTCTCGGGCTCCCACTCGATGAACTCCTCGTCGATGCGAATCCGACGGCCGGCGAGGAAAACCCTGCGCTTGGCGCCGAGGCCTTCTCGTTGATCGCCGAGCGTTTCGACTCGATCGATGGCATCAAACCATTCGGGCCATGCCTCATGGTGAGCGAGGGCGGCGAAGACGCGATCGGCGGTGGTGGGCATCTCGCGCATGGCGCTGATCTTCACCGGTGCGGTGTCGGTCCATTTCGAGGTTTGGGGAGTGAGAGCGGCCATCGGCGAAGCGTAAGCAGCTGGATCGGCCACCGCCAGACGACGACGAGCTGTCCTGCGCGATGACCTCATGCCGCTTCATGTGTTTGGTGGGTTTCTTGGTCGGGTGTTTGGTTGGGTTGTTGGTCGAGCTCTCGGGCGGGCTCTTTTTGGTGGGGTTTTTGGTGGTGTTTGGGTTGGAGTTTCCAGCCGTGTCGGGTGTGGACGAGTTGGTGGCTGCCTGAGTGGGTCAGGTGGTGGTCGGTGGGGCAGATGAGGATCATTTCGTCGATATTGGTGTTGGCGTTGGTGGGTGGCGCGTAGGGGGTGAGGTGGTGGGCTTCGCAGTGGGCGGGCGAGGCTGCGCATATGACGCAGCCTTTGTCGCGGGCAATGAGTTGGTTCCATTGGTCGTCGGTGGCGAGGCGTTTGGTGCGGCCTTGCCATAGCACGGCGCCGTTGGTGTTGTAGATGGCGCCTGCGAAGACGGAGTTGCACATGATTTGCTCGAGCACGCCCTGAGGTAGTGCTTGA
>CAXMSE010000019.1:0-41396 GCA_964196195.1 uncultured Gammaproteobacteria bacterium
GACCCTTGCCCCGTCAGCCAGGAGCCGTTCGGCACAAGCTCGCCCGATTCCTCGGGCCGCTCCTGTCACGACCGCGATCTTGTTTTCAAACTTCATTTTGGTTATCCCCTTGTGTTCTCAGAACTTGTTCCGAAGCCGCCGCCGCCCGGCGTTTCGATCTCGAGCCGGTCACCCGGTCCGACGGTGGTTTGTAGCACGGCCCCGAACTCAGTGACGCTGCCGTCAGCTGCGATCTTGCGATTCTTGCCGACGAGGCCCGGCTTGCCCGTAGGGGCCGACCGAACGATGGCCAGAGAGCACATTGACGGTCATCTTCTCGTTGAAACGGAATCTCCCCGGCAGCACTGGGCTGGTGAGCCGCCGTCTGCTATCGACGAAGGTAGCAAGAGCTGCGCTTGCCGTGTGGCGTGGGCGGAAGCGGCACAGGTCACCTCGGCATTAGACCGGGCGGGTGGGCACTGTTGCGTTGTTTGATCGCCGGGCGCGGTGGTCGCCAGCGGTCCGTCGTTCGTACGGGTCAGATCGTTTCAGCGAGTTCGTCGAATGCTGCGGCAACTCGCAGGTGTCGATATCGAGCGTCGGTTCCGAGTTCGTAGTGACCGCGGCGTAGGTTCTGGATGAAGGCGTGACCCCGGATCACGACTGAGGCCGTCCGGTCGGCTTTCAGTCCGCGCATCGGTCTGAGCCTGGACTTCAGCCGGCCGTGATCCCACTCGACGCGGTTGTTTGCGCACTGCTCGGTGTTGTGGAACGCCTCGGGGATGAGCTCTTCGATCACGGTCTCGAGGGCTTGGGCGAGATCGGTAACAACCGCATCGGGTTCACCGTGCGCCTCGAGCGCACGGTTGAAGAACGATCTGGCCGACTCGATGTTTCGTCTGGGTGAGACAAACACGTCGATGACTTGGCCATGCTCGTCCACGGCACGGTAGACGTAGCGCCATTTGCTGGCGACCTTGACATACGTTTCGTCGACGAACCACCGACTGCCAACCGCGTGCCGACACGGCCGAGCTGCGTCGATCAGCAGAGGCGTGAAGCGTTGAACCCACCGATGGATCGTGACGTGATCCACTTCGACCCCGCGTTCGACCAGGAGCTCTTCAACGTCTCGATACGAGAGTCCGTAGCGGAGATACCAACGCACCGCCAGCATGATGACCTCGGGCGGGAACCGATAGCCGGTGAACGCCGAACGCTCGATGGGCAGCGACTGAATCTGATCTTCACGCATTCCGGGAGCCTCGCCGGTCAAGGAGCCGATCCCTCAACGCAACAGTGCCGGTCGGCCATGGTCCGGTCAGCTATCGCGTCGGAGTTCTGGCGGAGCGGGTCGAGCTCGGCTACGAACCGGGCCAGTTCTTGGTTCGCGGCCCGTTTCGATCGGGTGGTGATGGTGCGGGTGCGGACGAGTTGGCGGCCGGTGGCCTGGTCGGTGCCGATGTAGACACGGAGCTGGATGTTGCCGGACGGCAGATAGCGGAGGCTTCCAGCCATTCGAGGGTTCCTCGGTCAGGGGGGTTGCAAGCTACATCGAATTTGCCGATCCAGAACACGCCGCCAGAACACGCCAAAAGTCAGAAACCCCAGATCATGAGGGTGGAGCCTCTGACCTGGGGTTTCATCGAGCGGACGACCGGGTTCGAACCGGCGACCTCAACCTTGGCAAGGTTGCGCTCTACCAACTGAGCTACGTCCGCAGCGGCATCTCAATCTAGCGCCTGGCGTCGGATTCCCGAACCCTCCGACGGACAGATCTCAACCCGTCAAGCATCCGAGCGACTGCGTATCTGGCTGACCATCTGCTGTACGACATCGAGATCACCGATGCGGTCGATGACCAACTCATGGCCATCCCGAGCAAGCACGAGGGCGGCACTGCCACCATCTTGCCAACCCTTCACTGTCAGTCCCGGCTCGAGGCCCACCGGCATCACGTCGGGATTCCACTCCCGAGCGTTGACAATCAACAAGCGACGATCGGTGAGCGCCATCACTCCGGCGGCGCCCAGGAACCGGCCCTGGACAAGAAGCTCAACCTGCTCATCGGCGTCGAGCCGGCACGCCAGCACCATGAAGGCCGACTTGCCGAGCTTGCGGCTGGCGTTGCCGAGTTGGCCGATCGCGGCGCCGAGACCCGCTGTATCGGTGAGTCCGGGCCCCGATGCGGCGTCGGGCATGGTCTCAGCAACTGCGGGAGTCGGAGCCGGAGCCGGTGCGTCCTCGACCGGCGTCGGAGGAGGCGGCGGCGTGATTGCGTCCTCGACCGGTGTCGGAGGAGGCGCAAGAACTTCCTCGTCAACCGGCGCTGGCGGCGCAGGCGCCTCCTCGTCGACCGGCGGCGCAGGCGGTGGTGGTGGCGGAGCGGGAGCCTCGTCGACCGGCGGTGGCGGCGGTGGCGGCGGCGGTGGCGCAGGGGCCTCCTCGACCACCACCGGCGAGGAGAGCGGAGCAGGGGCAGGCGGCGGCGCCACGTCGGCGACAGGGGCCCTCGGCGCCACAGGAACGGGTTGAGGCGGTGACGGATCGACACCGGCAATGGGGGCCGTCACATCGCCACTGACGGGAAGGCCGGCTACGTCGTCGAGGATGGCTTCTGTGGCGCCCGGCATGCTGGGCGCAGGGGGTGGCGGCGGCGGTGGCGGCGGGGGTGGGGGTGGGGGTGGGGGTGGCGGGGGTGCGTCGTCGGTGTCGAATTCGTTGGGCACCAGGTCCTCCTGGTTCAGTAGATGTTCCGAGCGTAGGTCAGCGGGCGGGTCGTGAAGACGTTCAGCCGCCAGAACCCCGGAGGTCGATACGAAGAGTGAGAACTCCGTCTTCCATCGACCCAGCGGCATCAGCGACAATCGCAAAATCCTGATAGTCGTCCTTCGCCTGCTGGATGAAGAGGGCTCGTTCGTCTCCTCCCACAGGGGGGAGATTGCGGCGCTTCACCGCTTCCGCACGCTCGCGGAACCTCTCCAACATTGCGTCGATATCCAGGTCATCGGCCATGATCACCACAGTATCGGGAACAAGCGACCCAGAATTCAGTCTTCGCTGGCCACCGGGTCGACGGGCAAGTCGGACCCGTCGGTGGGGTCGGTGCGGTCGTCGACGTCGGCCGGCAACAAGAACTCGTCGTCGAAGTCGAGTTGGCGGCCCTCATCGCGGCGTTCACGTCGTCGGGTGGCCACGCGGAGTCGGCGCCGGGGACTCGTATGCCAGATGTAGAGCACCAGCAGGAGCCCGGTGCAGACCGCGATGCCCACCAGGGTGAACGTCACCCACTCGATGGTGGCCTCGCTCTCGTTCTCATCGAACACATCGGCATCGGCAACGGGATCGGGGTCGCCGGAGGAACCATCCTGGGCCCGGGCCGGAGAGGCGACCGCGAGCAACAGCGCCATCAGTAAACCCATTAGCAGGAAGCGAGAACGGGAGGTCGACACGACGTCCGACCGTAGTGGCATCAGTGCTGATGGTGCGAGCACCAGTAGGTGGTGCGCCCGCCTATCTCGTCGCGCTCGAGCACCGAGCCGTCCTTCGGACAGTGACCGCCCCTCACCCGCGCCGGCTGTAGATCGCCGGTGTGACTGCCACCCCGCTCCCCCAGGACCGTCACCGTGCGCCTCATCACGCGGTGAAGTCGCTTCATCTCCACATCGTCGAGAGAGCGGGCCGAGCGCCCCGGGGCCAGGCCGGCGCGCCAGAGCGTCTCGTCGACGAGCAGGTTGCCCAAGCCGGCCAAGCGGGCCTGATCCATGAGCCTCGCCTTCAGAGGCGCCGTGGATCCACGCACGATGTCGCGAAATGGTGCGTAGGTAACGGTGGTTGCGTCGGGACCCAACCGCGATTCATCCGGGTCGAGCTCGACCCCACCCAGTCGCCGCGGGTCACGCATGGTGAGCGCCCCACCATCGCCGAATCGCAGGCCAAATCGGTCCCAGGCCGGATCGTCGCGGCCGGTGGAGTACTCCAGCTGGTCGATCGGGGCACCACCATCGACGATGAGTCGGCCGGTCATGCCGTAGCGCATCCCGAGAATGGGGCCGTCGGTATCCAACAACATGAGTTTGCCGATCCTGCGAACCGCGGTGACGGTGCAGCCGGGCAACATCTGGTGGAGCAGGGCGGGCGTGGTGTCTCCCTTGACGTACCAGTCGTCGGGTGCGTGGACTCCGCTGATCACGCGACCCACCACCGGTAGGGCGGCCTGGCGATACGTCTCGATCTCGAGCAGCTCGGGCATCTCAGACCAACGAGTCGAGGGCTCGCGTGAGGTCGACGACGAGATCATCGACATGTTCGAGACCACACGAGAGTCGAACCGTTCCCTCATTGATCCCCGAGGCCTCGAGCTCCCTCGGCAAAAGTCCCACATGGGTGGTGGAAGCGGGATGGGTGATGAGCGTCTCGGGACCACCCAGCGAGGTGGCCAACTGGACGAGCTCCACCTTGTCGACGAGCCGTCCCCCCACCTCGCGACCGCCTCGGAGATCGAAGGTGATGAGACCACCACTGCACTCGAGCTGTCGTTGAGCAAGTTCGTACTGGGGGTGTGAGGGCAGGCCCGGGTAGAACACCGCGTCGACGGCCGGATGGGCTTCCAGCATCCGGGCCAGCGCCTCGGCGGTCTCGCTCTGTTGGCGAATCCTCACCGGCAGGGTGCGCAGACCCCTCAGGCCGTTGAGAGCATCGAAGGGCGACGCCACCGCTCCGTGCAACACCGCAAAGCCGCGGATCCAGGCGATGAGATCCTCCGAACCGGCGACCACACCGAGGATCGCGTCGTTGTGGCCGGCAATTGCCTTGGTGGCGGAATGCAGCACCAGGTCGACCCCGTACTCGAGGGGGCGCTGGCCAAGAGGCGTCGCGAGGGTGGAGTCCACGACGGTCACGGGTCCGCCAATCGCTCCGAGCTCCTCGAGATCCACCAGCGACAGCTTGGGATTCGCGGGCGTCTCCGCGAAGACGAGCGTGGTCTTGCCCGGAATGATCGCCTTCTCGAAGGCTCCCGGCTCGGTGCCGTCGACAAACGAGACATCGATCCCGAACCTCGGGCAGACCGCCTGGAATAGGAGCTGGGTGTGGGAATACAACTGGTGTTGGGTGACGATGTGATCGCCCGAGGAGCACAAGCCGAGGATCGTGGCGCTCACCGCACCCATGCCCGAAGCGAAAGCCCGGGCGGACTCAGCCCCTTCCAGGGAGGCGATCGCATCCTGGAAGTCGGCAACGGTGGGGTTGGAGTGGCGCCCGTAGAACTTCGGAGCCGTGATGTCGGTGGCGAAGGTGTGGGCCTCATCGACGGATCCGGCGAAGAAGGTGCTGCTGGCCCAGAGCACCGGGGCCAGCGCAGTGTCGTTGTTACCCCTGCCCGACCGGATGGCGCGGGTGTGGGGGTGGAGCGGCGGTCGGTTGTCGGATGAGGTCATGGGTTCTTCTCGGCCTTGATCAAGGTGTCGGCGATGAGGGGTCCGAGAAACTCTGACTCGAGGAGGAAGCCGTCGTGGCCCTGGGGACTCTCGACGACGTGATAAGAGCAGTCGCCCCCACCGGCCTCGATCAGGTGGTGCATCTCGGCCTGTTGATAGGGCGGATAGAGGATGTCGGAGGTGACCGAGGCGGTGAGCACAGGCATACGAAAGCGGCCCAGCGCGGCGGCTATACCACCCCTCCCCCGCCCGACATCGTGCAGATCCATCGCCTTGCTCAGGACGAGGAACGAATTGGCGTCGAAGCGGCCGACCAATTTCTGGCCGTGATGATCAAGGTAGGACTCGATCTGATAGCGGCCCCACTGGCTGAACTCGGTGCGAGGGTCGTAGGCCTCGCGCCCGAATCGCTCGTCGAACACTTGGGAGGTTCGGTAGGTGATCTGGGAGATCTGACGGGCCAGGGCCAAGCCTTGCCATGGCCCCTGACCATCGCCGGCCTCGTAGTACCAGCCATCGCGGAAGTCGCGGTCGGTCACCACAGCCAACCGCTCCACCGCGCTCCAGGCGATCTGCATCGCGCTCGCGGCTGCGACACTCGCTATCGGCATCAGGGATCTCACCCGGTAGGGGTACATGGCGCCCCACTCCAGCACCTGCATTCCGCCCATCGAGCCGCCCACCACCGAAAGCCAGCGGTCGATGCCGAGGCGATCGGCCAGGCGTTTCTGGGTGCGGACGATGTCGCGCATCGTCACCTGGGGAAAGCTGGGCCCGTAGTTGGTGCCAGTGGAGGGATCGATGCTTGATGGCCCGGTGGAGCCTTGGCAGCCTCCCAAGGCGTTGGCGCACACCACGAAGTAGCGATCGGTGTCGAGAGGGCGTCCGGGGCCGATCAGGGCATCCCACCAGCCGTCGGCACTATGGCCGACTTCGATCCCGCCCGCCGCGTGGGAATCGCCGGTGAGGGCGTGACACACGAGAACCGCGTTCGACGCGTCGTCCGCTAGCTCACCCCAGGTCTCGTAGGCAATCCTGATGTGAGCCAGGGCTCCGCCGCCCTCCAGGGCGAAGGGGCGTTGGTCGGTGACCGTCATGAAGCGTCGACGTCCCACCGGATGGCCCCGCGTCCAGGCACCACTCGCCGGCAGGTCCGCGGGGAATCGGCGGTGGGGGTCGTAGCTCAGGTTGTGGGGTTGATCGGTCACGAGCGCTCCGCGAGATGTGCTCCCGGGTGCCCCCTGTGGCGATGGTCGAGACCACCGGACAGTTCGTTGCGCCAGCCCGGTGCTGACGCCGCATCCCCACCGAAGTGAGAGGGCACCTTGGGTGTCCATTCCCAGGTTGCCGGGCAATTCACTCTCGATCCGAAAATCTCGAGCGCATCACCTCTCTTAATGTGGCGCCCACTGTATCCCCTGAGCCCGGGTCTGGCTCAACCTTTCGGGCCGGGCAGACGGTTCTGCCACCATTCGAGAACATCGCTTCGATGGCTGAGCCCGTGGGCCGCCAACATCAGCTCACCGGTGGCGAGCACATCCCCCGCCTCCGCCCGTGAAGCAGCGGCATCCCACGCCGACTTGTCGTCAGGCAGGCGCAGGGCAGCCAGCCGAGAAGCGGAAACACGGATCGCGTCGGCGCTGAGCGCCGACCCTGTCGCCCCCTCGACGAGCCGAGCCGTGGCCACCGGGCACGTGAGCAGGGCCGCTAGGTGCCACAGGGAAGGCACGTCGGCGGTAGGTTCGACTGCGATCACCGGAGTGCACGGCACCAGGTCGCCATCGAGGTCGACAATGGCCTCGATGACCCTCGTCTGGCTGGCCACCAGCAGCTTGGGCCGAAGGCGGTCAGCGACCCAACCGGTGATCGTGGGGCTGACACGCTCCAGATCCACGCCCGGGTGAGTCCATCGGCGCTTGTCGAAGCGGCAAGGCGTGCGACCCCACCGGTTGACCAGGGGATCGATCAGACCAGACGTGATAAGGCGCACGGGAGAATCACAGTCGTCGGCAACCGCATCGCGTAAGCCGTAGAACTGGTCGCGAAAGCCTGCGGTGACTTTCGCCAGGTCGCCCAGACGAGGACCCCCCGATGGGAGCGACACCGACGGAACACCGCGTTGGGCCGCGAGAAGGGGCGCCCACGAGTCGGACACGAGCTGCGCACCGTGATGACCATCGAGCTGGGCGGGTACTCCCGACCACAGCCCCACACTCGACGAATCCGACCCCCGGCGACACACCAACGCGATGGTGTCGACATCGGCTTCGAAACGGCGTCGATCATCAACCCATACCGCAACCGGAGGCGCCACCGACATCAAGCGCGCCCGTGCGGGCCGCGCGTCGATGGCAGACAGCACGGAGTCGGGCTGGATGAGTGCCACCGTGCCTCCGGGAGCCACTGAATCGGCCGAGGCCAGCAGGAAAGCAATGGCACCGTCGACATAGCGACCCACTCCGGGCCAGCGTTCACCGAGACGCGCCCGACCCTCGCCGGAACGGACCGTATCGCCCCTGAGCTGGGCGAGAAACGGCGGATTGCCCACCACCAGATCCGGGGCAACAGCGAAGGGGCTCTCATCTAGGAAATCGGCCACGACGAGGTGACCACGTGGCGAAGCAACTCCCCCCGACCAGAGGGCGAGCGCCACACGGCTGGCGGCCACCGCCATCGGATCGATATCGCAGCCGAACAGGCGGCCGAGGATGTCTTCTCGAGTCCCCGCCATCTGCTCCGCCGCGGCGAGCAAGAAGGCCCCACCGCCGACCGCCGGGTCGGCGACCGTGCTCCGCTCATCGAGCGGCTCGGCCACCGAGTTGGCGATCGCCACCACGGCGGCCGCCAAACCGGGCGCGGTGTGATGAACCCCCGAGCGATGACGTTCGCCCGAACCGATCATCGCCTCGCGAACGAACCCGGGGAGCCAAGGGCCCCACTCCGCCAGCACCGCAGGGTCGGCCGATACCGCCGCGACAGCGGGATTGGGAGCCACCGGGTGCCCGTCGAGTTCGAAGCAGACCTCAACCCGCCGTTGCCGAGCGACCGCGGCCGCTACCGCCGCCAGGGTGCCAGCGATGTCGTCGCCGCCCTCAGCACACCAGAGGCGGACAAGATCGGCGGTGTTGTCAGCCGTCGGCAGGATCCCACTCGCCGAGACGGGTGAGCCGTTCGTCGTTGGAGAACATCTCGACGATCGGCATCACCACATCGATGCGCTTCTGGAGGCGCTTGATGTCGAGTTCCTCGTCCCACAGCGACAAGGTGACGACCAGGCCGGATTCACCCGCTCGCGCGGTGCGGCCGGCACGATGCACATAGGTCTTGTGGTCGCCGGGCGGATCGAACTGGATGACCACATCGACATCGTCGACGTGGATGCCACGGGCCGCCACGTCGGTAGCCACCAATACAGCCAGCTTGCCGCCAATGAAATCTTTCAGCGACTTCTCCCTGCTCGACTGGCGCAGGTCTCCGTGGATCGGAGCGGCGTCTACGCCGAGTTCCTTGAGATCACCAGCGAGGCGGTCGGCCATCACCTTGGTGCGGGTGAACATGATCGTGCGATCGGTCGACTTCGCAATCGCGCTCGCCACCTTCGCCTTATCCATCTTGTGGACGCCGATGAAGCGATGGGTCATCTCTTCGATATTGGCTTCCTGACCCTCCACCTCGTGCATCGATGGGTCGGTCTGGTAGCGGCGGATCAGGGAGTTGACAGCACCGTCGAGGGTGGCAGAGAACAGCAGGGTCTGATGCTCGGACTCCACATTGCGCAGGATCCACTCGACCTGGGGGAGAAATCCCATGTCGGCCATACGGTCGGCCTCATCGACCACCACGTGGGCGACCTCGGCCACCGAGACGGCCTTGCGGTCGATCAGGTCGATCATCCGGCCCGGCGTGGCAACAACGAGGTCGACACCCTTGGCCAGCGTTTCGATCTGCTTCTCGATGGGCGCTCCGCCGTAGATCGCAAGGGCCATCCGGCCGACGGCTTTCGCTGCAGGAGCGAGCTCATCACAAACCTGGTTGGCGAGCTCCCGCGTGGGCACGAGCACCAGCCCGGTGGGCCTATTGGGCGCAGCCTTGGGCATGCGTTGCAGCACGGGCAGACCGAACGCGAGCGTCTTGCCAGAGCCGGTCTTGGCCTTGCCACACACATCGCGACCAGCGAGGGCGTCGGGGATGGTGAGGGATTGGACGGGGAAGGGGGACGTGATCCCCCGGGCGGTCAGGCCGGCGACGATGTTTTCGTGCAGGCCCAGATCCGCGAACGTGGTTTCTTCAGCGGTTGTCATCATCTTCACAATGGGTCGAGGAACCGGAGGGGGCGGCCCGACCGATAGAGGAAGCCGACGGCCATGAGCGGCCCATCGACCCTGTCAGCGTATCGGCGCCGTCACTGTGTGGGGTTGACACGCCCGTTTCTCACCCCGACGCCCTCGCTCCGCAGAAGCCTGGCCTGCTCCCGCTCGTGGCCGGGGACCAGGCGACCCGTGGAGGTCACTACCCGCCACCAGGCGAACCCTCCCTCCGACCGGCGCAGCACCGACCCCACCGCTCGGGCCGCGCCTGGATATCCCGCCTCCGCCGCGACCTCGCCGTAGGTCACGACATCGCCGTCGCCGAGTGCATCGAGAACCTCACCAACCGCCCTCTCGAAATCGGTCCAACCCTCTCGGCTGTCGGTATCCACCGAATCACGCTAGCCAGAGACAGTCAGGCTCGCGAGATCGTCTGGCATCGTCGCGATTCGCCCTGCGCCGTCGCCGACTGGGAGCAGGGCGAATACTTCGAGCTCTTTCTGAGACTCGAGGCGTATCGTTTTGATCCGTGTCTGCACTCGACCTGATCGCCGACTGGCCCGTACCCCACGCGGCCGCGGCACGAATCGCGCCCGACGGCACCGTCGAAACTCACGGCGACGCCGACAGGCCCTTCGCGTTGGCATCGATCACCAAGCTCATCTCCGCCATGGCCGCGCTCGTCGCCCATGAGGAGGGCACCCTCGATCTCGATGAGCCCATCGTCGACAACGGGTCGACCACCGCCGACCTACTCGCCCACACCGGCGGGATCGCCCCCGATGACCGATCGGCTCTGGCGCCCGCCCACACCCGCCGCATCTACTCCACGGCGAGCTACGACATCATCGCCGACCAGATCAGCCGGCGATCCTCGATGACCTTTGCCCGATACCTCCTCGAGGCGGTGCTGGAGCCACTGGGGATGTCGCCCCGGCTGCTCCAGGGATCGGCTGGGGCGGGCGCAAACGGATCGATCAACGACCTGGTGGCACTGGCCAGGGCGTGGCAACAGCCCCTGCTGGTCGATCAACTCACCCTCACCCGCGCTCTCACCGTGCATCTCCCCGCTCTCGATGGCGTTCTTCCGGGCTTCGGACGCCAGCGTCCCAACCCCTGGTGTCTCGGGCCCGAGAGGCGAGGCCAGAAAGCTCCCCACTGGACCAGCGACTCCAACTCGCCACTCACCTACGGCCACTTCGGTCAGGCTGGCACGATGCTCTGGATCGACCCCGTCGCCGAACAGACCCTCATCGCTCTCACCGATCGGCCCTTTGGCTCTTGGGCGGCGGCGGCTTGGCCAATTCTCTCCAGCGCCGTCCTCGATGAGCCTGGAGACGAAGAATAGGTCCAACGATCCATCAGGTTGGTCCTTGGGGCCATGCTTGCTCAGTTCGGCGACAGACGTGCCGATGGTTCAAGAGTGTCCGCCCGTCGGCGAATGAATCAGGAGTCCAGGTGAACCAAGAGCGCCGCAGTCCAATGGCCATGGCCCGCGCTCGCCACGCGCTGCTCCAGGCCGGTCTCGACTCCACCGTGCCGTTGGAAGCCGCAACCAGCGTCACCAACGAGGTCTGGCTGACCGAAAATCATGTGGTCAGGGTCAACCGTCGCCCCAACCAGCGCCTGAGACGAGAGGCCATCCTCGGGCCGTCATTGCCTCCCGAGATCGGCTATCCGACGGTGGTCGCTTACGGGGGCCAGATGGGCGCCGACTTCCTCGTCGTCAAGCGGGTGTCGGGCTCTCCTCTCGCCCACTGCTGGCCCGACATGACCCGCGACCAGCGGCGTCGGGCCGTGAGCCAGTTGGCTTCCAAGCTGAAGCGGCTCCACCAGACTCCGGGGCCGCCGGATCTCCCCACCATCGACGCCCCCCAGATGCTGCGCTCCGACACCCTGTCGCCGGTGATGTCACTGCTCGTCGCTCTCGACCAAGCCCGCTCGCTCCCCTACGTCGACCCCGGGATCATCAGCGAGGTCGAGCAGATTGTGTACGAGACGAGCTCGGCCATCGAACCCTTCGGCAGCGACTTTCTTGTCCACGGCGACCTCACCTTCGAAAACGTGCTCTGGGATGGCAATGACATCACCGCGATTCTCGACTTCGAGTGGGCACGAACATCTCCGGCCGATGTCGACCTCGATGTGTTCTTGCGGATGTGTTGCCTGCCCCAACTCCACGTCGGCGACGACTGGGTCGAGCGGACACGCCAAGAGGACTACGCAGAGGTGCCCTGGTGGCTTCAGGAGGACTACCCCGAATTGTTCTCGGTGCCCCGTCAGTATGACCGACTGCAGCTCTACAGCGTCGCCTACGACCTCCGCGACCTCACCATGTTCCCGCCCCAGGCACCCCGCCACCAGCTGAGCGAGTATCACGCCCTCAACCGGCTACGACGAACTGTCGTCGGGCAGAGCCATCTCGATCTCCTCGACACCAACGCCGTCTGACCCACTGAGGTCGGAGTCGGAGTCGGAGTCGGAGTTGGCGTTGGAGCCGGACGGAGTGTCGTCTGGCAGACCATCGGTGGAGTCGGCGTCGGCAGAAAGATCGTCGTCGGGACGCTTGCCGCGCAGGATCAGCCAGCCTCCGGCCACCACGATCCCGATCACGCTCATCCAGATGTTGATGCGGATACCACCGACTTCGGTGGCGGGATCGATCCTCACGGTTTCGAGCCAGAGTCGGGCCACCAGATAGCCGACGATGTAGAGGGGCAGCATGGCTCCCCGCCTCAGCTTCTGGGTGCGGTCGGCCCAGATGAGGAACACCACCAGGCCGAGATTCCAGAGTGATTCGTAAAGGAAGGTGGGCTGGAAAGTCTCGACGCCCGGATGGCCGGCCTCGGCCGCGAGGTCGGCATCGATCTCCACCGCCCACGGAAGGTCGCTCGGCCCGCCGAAAAGCTCCTGGTTGAACCAGTTGCCCCATCGACCAATCGCCTGAGCGAGCGGCAGGGTGGGCAACATGGCGTCCATCATGTCGGGTCGGTCCCAGCCGTTGCGCTTGATGATCCACAACGCAGCGAGCACGCCGGCGGCCACGCCGCCGGGAATCCCGAGCCCGCCTTCCCAGATCTTGAACGGCTCGGCCCACCCCTCGTCGAATCGCCAGTCGGTGAAGACGTGGTACACGCGGGCGCCTATGAGCCCGGCCGGCACGGCCCACATGGCCACCGTGGCGACATCGTCGGCGTGGCCTCCCTTGGTCTCCCATCGCTTCTGGGCGAGCCAGGCTCCGGCCAGAACCCCGAGCCCGATCATCAGCCCGTAGGCGCGAAGGTCGAGAGGGCCGAGTTCGATGGCGTTGCTGGACGGGCTGGGGATCGACGCGAGCATGGCGAAGAAACCCTATGCGCCGCGGAGCGATTCCGTCATTTGGCCAGGATGCGCTCGGCCGCGGTAGCGAAATCGATGCTACCGGCAGTGACCGCGGGCAGCATGCCCGGCACGGCTGCAAGGCGGTTGGTGGCGAAGAAGCGGGCCAGCACGTTGCGGTCGGTGATCGTGTCGGCGTCGAGCGCGCGAGCAGCCACCGCTCCATCGGCCAGCACCTGGCCGCCGGTGCTTATCGCGAGCATGTTGAGATAGGGGGTCGCACCCGCCAGAACGGCGGCAATGTCGGCGCCTGCGGTCTCGAGCAGCCAATCGGAGGCTTCGCTCGTAGCGGCCAACGCCGCCGCCAGATGGCGTTGCACCGGCTCCAACTCGTCGATGCCTTCGAGAGAAGCAAGGGTGGCTTCGATGGAGGCGAGATGGCTGCGCACCACCTCTCCTCCACGGAGTCCGAGCTTGCGACCCACGAGATCCAACGCCTGGATGCCGTTGGTGCCTTCATAGATCGGAGCGATCCGAGCGTCGCGGAAGTGCTGGGCCGCGCCGGTCTCCTCGATGTAGCCCGCACCACCGTGGATCTGAAGCCCGATGCTGGTGAGCTCACAACCGAGATCGGTCGACCACGACTTCGACAGGGGAGTGAGCAACGCCGCGAGGTCGTCGGCCCTCGTGCGGGTCTCCGCATCGGCGCCGTGGATCGAGAGATCGATCGCCTCGGCATTGCGATAACAGAGCCCACGCATCGCAGCGATACCCGACTTCATGTCGAGAAGCATCCGCTGAACGTCGGGGTGCTCCACGATCGGCGAGATCGTGCCGGGTTCGGCGCCGAGGGCGCGGCCCTGCAGACGCTCGTGGGCGTAGGCCAGCGCCTGTTGATACGCGCGCTCCGCGATGGCGACACCCTCGAGACCCACGGTGAGGCGCGCACTGTTCATCATCGTGAACATGGCACGCATGCCGGAGTTCTCTTCGCCGATCATGTAGCCGATCGCACCTTCGTGGTCGCCGAACGACATCACGCAAGTGGGGCTTCCGTGGATCCCCAGCTTGTGCTCGACCGAAACGCAGGACACGTCGTTGCGGTCGCCAAGTGAGCCGTCGTCGTTCACCAGGAACTTGGGAACGAGGAACAAGCTGATGCCTTTTGTGCCCGGAGGAGACCCGGGAGTGCGGGCCAAGACCAGGTGGACAATGTTGTCGACCATGTCGTGCTCGCCCCACGTGATGAAGATCTTCTGACCGGTGATTCGCCACGTGCCGTCGTCGGCCGCAGTGGCCTTGGATGTGAGTGCGCCCACGTCGGAGCCGGCCTGCGGTTCGGTGAGGTTCATCGTGCCCGACCACTCCCCCGTCACCATCTTGCGAAGGTAGGTCTCTCTTTGGGCCTCGCTGCCGTGGTGAATCAGGGCATCGATGGCCCCCTGGGTGAGCAGGGAACACAACGAGAAGCCCATGTTGGCTGCGGTGAGCATCTCCTGAACCGCTATGGAGAGCAGCCACGGAAAGCTGCCGCCGCCGTACTCCTCTGGCATTCCCAGGCCACCCCAGCCTGCCTCCACGCTTTGCTTGTAGGCCTTCACGAACCCGGGGGCTGCAGTGATGGAGCCGTCGTCGTTGCGCTGGGATCCCACCGTGTCGCCGTCGCGGTTGGTGGGCGCCACCACCTGTTCGAAGAATCGGGCGGCCTCATCGAGCAGGCCGTCGACGAGCTCGGGGTCGGCATGGGCAAAGGCATCCAGCTCAGCAAGTCTGTCGAGGTCGGCGACCTGGCGAAGAGCGAACCGGATGTCGTCGAGGGGGGCGCGATAGTCGGTCATGGCTGCAGGCTAGTTGCGGCGACCCTCCAAACGCTCACGCAACGACCGCCTCGGTCGAGGCTCGATCTCGATCCCGCTTCGGGTCGCGACGATTGCGTTTATCTCCGCACCGAGCAGGAGCCCCATCGACATCAGATACAGCCAGAAGAGCAGGCTCAGTGCGCCTCCGAGCAGGCCGAATACGGCGTTGGCTCCAGATGACGCAGCCTCGAGATACTGGCTGAAGCCGAGCGAAACCAGCGCCCACCACACCGAGGCGACCAGGGCACCGGGCAGCTCGAACTTCCACGGCGATCGGTGGTTGGGAGCTATGTGAAAGACCGTGGCCGCCCAACTCACCAACACGACGAACACCAGGGGCCAACGGAACCAGGTCCACAAGACAGTGAACCATCCGTCGACACCCAGATCGTCGGCGATCTGGGCCCCCTCGCCGAACAGGGGTCCTACCACGATCAGCACCATCACGATCGCGGCCACCAGCACGCTGAGAATGGTGAGTCCGAACCCCACCAGGCGGGTAGACAGCCAGCCCCGCATCTCCTCATGGTCGTAGGCGATATCGAGGGCTTTCACCACGGCCACGAACCCACGAGACGCTGCGTACACCGCCAGCAGCGCACCGATGGTGAAGGCCCCGGCATTGGTACCGTCGAAGAGGTCCTGCACCGTGGGGTTGAGGGTGTTGCCGGCGCCGAGGGTGTCGGTCATCTGTGTGAGCAGCCAGTCCTCCACGTCCACCGCAACCGACTCACCGAGGATGCCGTCGGCGGAGCCGAGAGCGGCGGCGAGCACAATCACCGATGGAAAGAAGCCGAGCAGGGCGAAAAAGGCGATCTCCGCCGACAGGCCGCCGACGCGGTCCTTGGTCCATTCCCGGCGGAGATCTCCGCCGAAGTCCCAAAGCCATGCCGCGATGACCTTCACTCGATCCATCCCGCGATGGTACGGCTCCCGGTTGAGAGCCACTCCGCGACCGGCCGGGGTCAGGCCGAGATATCGACGGGAGTGCCCATCGGCACGGTGGCCGCGAGGAACTCGATCACATCGTTGGGGATCCTGATGCAGCCGTTTGAGTGGGCACCACCGATCAGGCCGGGTTGGTTGGTGCCGTGAATCGCAATCACCGGCACACCGCCACCGAAGGTCTCCATCGCCTCGGAGAACCCCGAGAGACTGAGGATGTAGGGGCCGTAAGCGCTTCCGTCCCACTTCTCGACGAGGTCGTTCACGAAGAATCGACCCAAGGGGGTGGGAGTGGAGGCGGCCCCGATCACCGCTGCTGTCTCGGCGATGAGCTCCTCAGCGTCCCAGACCTTCACGGCTCGATCGGTGAGGTTGATCTCCGCCCGAATGTGGTGAGAGCTGATCTCGGCGTGATCGGCCGGGATCCAACCCTCGGTTCCATTGGGACGAACTGGTATCTGCACCTTCAGCCACTCCCCATCGGGGGTGCGTTCGGTGATCATCAGCACCAGCTCATTGTCGAAGTAGGTGGGGTTGGTGACCGCGAACTCGAGCGGGACCGGATCACCATCGGGCTCATCGAGGGGAGCAAGCAACCCGATCTCGGGCTTGATGGTGGCGACGAACGTCTCGTGGAGTTCAGGAGGTCGGACCGTGGTGGTCGTGGTGGTCGGCGCTGCCGTTGTGGTGGTGGTGGGTGCAGAGCTCGTGGTGGGTGCAGAGCTCGTGGTGGATGTCGGTTCGGCCACAGCCTCGGGCTCAGCTGCCGCACCCGATCCGCAGGCCGCGCCGAGTAGAGCCACTGCCACCAGGGCTGAGAGAAGACGGACGCGCAACACAGAAGCCATCGTAGAGATCCAATCGGCATCATGCCCGCCCCACATGACCAAACGTGCGCGATCGAGCTGTTCTAGGGCTCGACGATGGCGAAGTTGCCTTCGAACTGATCGAGAGCGCCCAGCACCATGAGCACGGCCTCCGTATCGCCATCCAATCGAAGGCTCCCGTCGACGAGGGCATCGGGAATCGATGCCCGACCGGTGAGGATCTGTCCGAGGAGACGTTTGGTGAGCGTGAGGGTGGCGTCGGCATCGGGGTCGCTGCGGCCCGCGACGTGGTGGAGCGCACAGTTGTCGAGCCCAAGTATGTGGTCTTCGTCGATATCGGTGAAGTGCCAGTTGAGCACCGCACGCTTACCTTCCACCTCCTGCGCCTTGAGCCTCACCCCCAGCGCATCGAACACCTGCTCGACCGTGAGCGCATTGGTCATCGCTCGCCCGGCTCCGCCCACGACGGGTTTGCCCGATCTGAGTTCCTGTGCGCCCGTGAGATAGAAGTTGCGCCAGGGGCCCGACTCGGCCTGGTAGCCGAGCTGCTCGAAGGTGTCGGCCTGCAGTAGGCGCCCCTCCTGGTTGGACGGGTCGGCGAACACGAGATGGTTCAGCAGCTGGGCGACCCAGCGATAGTCGCCCTCCTCGAAGGCCGATCGGGCCCGGGCGATCACCGCATCGGCACCGCCGATGGCCTCGACATAACGCGACCCAGCCTGTTCGGGCGGATGGGGGTTGAGGTTGGCCGGATTGCCGTCGAACCACCCGAGGTAGCGCTGATACACCGCCTTCGAGTTGTGACTGACGGTGCCGTAGTACTCCCGGGTGTGGCCCTGGGCGCCGAAACAGTCGGGCAGTTCCAACAACTCAGCTATCTCCATCGACGTGTGGCCGTGGTTGGCGAGCCTCATGGTCTGGTCGTGGAGCCAGCGATACACATCGCGCTGCTTCACCAAGAACTCGTGGGCATCGGCCTGCCCGAAACGCGGCCAATGATGGGTCGAGAAGAGGGTGTCGGTCTGATCGATGAACAGCTCGATCGCCTCGTTGATGTATTTGCTCCACCCCAACGTGTCGCGCACCTGGGCACCTCGGGGGGTGAGGATGTTGTGCATGGTGTGGGTGCAGTTCTCGGCCATACACAGCAGGCGCTTGTCGGGGAACAAGAAGTTCATCTCCGCCGGTGCCTCGCCGCCGGGTGTGTTCTGGAACACGATCCGGATCCCATCCACGTCGAGTTCGGTGCCCGTGATGGAGACCTCCTCGGTGGGCGCCACCAGCGCTGAGGTGGCCGTGGGGGTCCGCTTACCCAAGCCCGAGTCGACATGTCCGAGCGGCCCCGCCGGCAGCAGTGAGCCGAACATGTAGCCGGCGCGACGAAGCATCGCCGGACCCGCAATCACATTCTCGCTCACTGCCTCGGTGAGAAATCCCTCCGGAGCGATCACCCGAACGTCGCCGGCCTCGACCGCCTCTTCGGTGGTGACCCCCAGTATCCCGCCGAAATGGTCGGCATGGGAATGGGTGTAGATCACGGCGCGGACAGGGCGCTCGCCGAGGGTTGCATTCGCCAGCTCCAGACACGCTCGAGCCGTCGCCGCGGTGGTGAGCACATCAACCAGCACCCACCCCGTGGCGCCCTCGACGAAGGTGATGTTGGAGATGTCGTAGCCGCGGGCCTGCCACACGCCGTCGGCCACCTCGAACAGTCCGTGCACGGCGTTGAGCTGACCCTGGCGCCACAGGCTGGGGTTCACCGAGGCGGGTACGGTCTGGGACTCATCACCGCGTAGGAAGTCGTGCGCCGACGTATCCCATGCCACTCCCCTTTCCGACTCGATCACGCCCGTGGGGTGGGTGGCGATGAGACCGCGGGTGGCACGGTCCCAGTCGCCAGGATCGTCGAGGGACAGCACCGCCCCCAACTCGCGATTGAGCCGGGCCGTGTGACCGGATGCGGGCTTGGGCTGGCGGGCGTCGTCGCTCATGGCCGCAGTATGTCGCAAAGGCTCGCTACGGTCATGATCCGTGATCAGACGGGTGGCCTTCTTCAGGGGAGTCAATGTGGGAGGCCACAACCGGGTACCGATGGCCGAACTACGCGAGGTGTTCACCCAACTCGGCTACACCGGCGTCGGTTCGGTGATCCAGAGCGGCAATGTCGTCTTCGACTCCGCCGCCACCGACAGCGAAGCAAGCGTCGCGATCTCAGACGCAGTACGGCACCGCTTCGATCTGCGCGTGCCGATCACCCTTCGCACCGCCGACGCCTTCGCTGCTGCCGTGGAGGCTCACCCGTTCCCGCCGGGCGAGGTCGAGGCGAAATTCCACCACATCATGTTCCTCACCGAGCCCGCTCCCAGCGACGCGGCCGAGCGTCTCGGCGAACGCGCCGATAACGACGATTTCGCCGTCATCGGGAGCGAGGTACACGTGAGGTACAACCAGGGCTCGGCCCGGGCCCGCTTCAATGTGGGATGGGTCGATGGTCAGCTGGCCACCGTTGCGACCGCGCGCAATCTCGCGACCTGCCAGAAGGTGGCAGACCTCATCGAGGCCCCACCAGCGCGTTAGTGGGTGGGAGGTGGGCCGCTCAGCTACAACCGCTGGTGGTTCCGCAGTCGCCGCAGACGTAGCAGGCGCCGGCCCGCTGCATCGGCACGCCACAAGTCATGCAGAACGGTGCATGAACTGCCGAGGCTCGGGAAACCACCGGGGTGGAGGGCCTCTGCGCGGCGGCTGGCTCTTCAGGAGCGGAATCAGCTCCGAACTCCAGCTGGGCGACGAGCTCGGAAGGCGAAGGGACCGATGGCGGATCCGGTGGGATATCGGACCCCTGCACGGTTTCGGTGACCTGCTCGACCACGCCGGGCAGGGTGGGCTCGGTGCGTTCGTCGGTGGTGAGGATCCCGAGCCCAGCTCGTTCCTCCACATCGAGGTACATCACCGCGAGACGGCGGAAGAGATAGTCCATCAGGCTGCTGCTGATACGGATCTCGGGGTCGTCGGTCATGCCCGCAGGCTCGAAGCGCATCCCGATGAACGCCTCGACGAATGCCCTCAGAGGCACGCCGTACTGCAGCCCATGGCTGAGCGAGATGGCGAAGGCATCCATGATCCCCGCGAGGGTGGACCCCTGCTTGGAGACCCTCACGAAGATCTCGCCGGGGCGACCATCGTCGTATTCGCCCACGGTGACGAAACCCTTGCAATCGGCAACCCGGAAATCGAAGGTGCGCGAGCTGCGGGCCCGGGGCAGACGCTCGCGCACCGGGGTGGCGATGATCTTCTCGACAATCCGCTCGACCACCTTGGTGGTGACCGCGACAGCGTCGTCGGCATCCTCGGCGGCATCCTCGCTGCCGTCGCCAGTCGACATCGGCTGGGCGACCTTGCAGTTGTCGCGGTAGAGGGCAACGGCTTTCAGGCCGAGCCTCCAAGACTCGATCAATAGCAACTCCACCTCTTCGACCGAGGCCTCCTCGGGAAGATTGACCGTTTTGGAGATCGCACCCGACAAGAATGGCTGCACGGCTCCCATCATCTTCACGTGACCGAGGTAGTGGATGGGGTTGTCGCCCAGCGAGCAGGCGAAGACGGCCACATGCTCACTCTTGAAGCCCGGCGCGCCGAGAATGGTGTGGTGCTCTTCGATGTGAGCGAGGATCGCATCGGCTTCGGCATCGGTGTAGCCAAGACGACGCAGGGCCCGCGGGATTGTGCGGTTGACGAAGCTCATCGAGCCTCCACCCACGAGACGCTTGAACTTCACCAGGCCGAGATCGGGCTCGATGCCGGTGGTATCGCAGTCCATCAGCAAGCCGATGGTGCCGGTGGGCGCGAGCACGGTGGCCTGGGAGTTGCGGATGCCGTCGGTGACGGCGCGCTCGCAGGTGTCGTCCCAGGCGAGACGGGCTGCATCGAGAATCGCCGGCGGCGCCAGATCTTCATCGATCTGAGCGGCGCCCGCACGGTGCTGCTCCAGCACCCGCAGGACATGTTCACGGTTGTCGTGGAAGCCCGCGAACGGACCCATCCGGGCCGCGAGCTGTGCCGAGGTGCGGTAGGCCTCGCCGGTCATCAGGGCGGTGATCGACGCGGCCACGGCCCTACCCTCATCGGAGTCGTAGGGCAGGCCCAGAGCCATCAGCAGGGCACCTAGATTGGCGTATCCGAGACCGAGCTGGCGGAAGGCTCGAGCATTGTCGCCGATACGCGGGGTGGGGTAGTCGGCGTTGCCGACGAGGATCTCCTGAGCAGTGAGAACCACCCCGATGGCATGGGAGAACCCCTCGACGTCGAACCCGTCGGCCCCCGCGCCCTCGTGGCCGGTGAGGAAGGAGAGGAGGTTGAGCGAGGCGAGGTTGCAGGCCGAGTCGTCGAGGTGGACGTATTCGCTGCAAGGGTTGCTGGCATTGATGCGACCGGTGGTGGCGGCGGTGTGCCAATGGTTGATGGTGGTGTCGAACTGGACGCCGGGATCTGCACATTCCCACGACGCCCGAGCCACCTGGCGGAAGAGATCGCGTGCCTTCATCGTGCGATCGACCTTGCCGGTGGTGCGAGCAACGAGGTTCCAGTCGCCGTCGTCGACTACTGCCTGCATGAACTCGTCGGTGACACGGATGGAGTTGTTGGCGTTCTGGTACTGCACCGAGTGGATGTCGGCACCGTCAAGCGACATGTCGAAGCCGGCGGCCTGCAGGGCGCGTGCCTTGTGCTCTTCGCGGGCCTTGCACCAGATGAATTCCTCGATATCGGGGTGATCGGCATCGAGGAGCACCATCTTGGCGGCGCGGCGGGTCTTGCCACCGGACTTGATGGTGCCGGCCGACGCATCGGCGCCCCGCATGAAGCTCACGGGTCCGCTCGCGGTGCCCCCACCCTCGAGAAGTTCGGTGGATGCCCGGATGTCGCTCAGGTTCACGCCGGCACCGCTGCCGCCCTTGAAGATCCGGCCCTCCTCGGCGTACCAGTTGAGAATGGAGTTCATGCTGTCGTCGACCGACAAGATGAAGCAGGCCGACGCCTGCTGGGGGACGCCCTCGACTCCGATGTTGAACCACACGGGCGAGTTGAAGGCCACCTTCTGGGTGGCGAGCATGTGGGAGAGCTCGGCTCGAAAGCTCGTGGCCTCGGCAGCATCGACGAAGTAGCCGTCGCGCTCGCCCCATGCGGCGATGGCGTCGACGACGCGATCGATGACCTGCTTGAGTGAGGATTCACGCTCGGGCGTACCGAGGGCCCCCCGGAAATACTTCTGGGCGAGGATGTTGGTGGCGTTCTGAGACCATGAAGCAGGCACCTCTACGCCGAGTTGCTCGAAGGCAACCGACCCATCGCGGTGATCGATCAGGCGGGCATCACGCAGCTCCCACTCGATGTCGTCATACGGGTGGGTTCCCTCGGTGGTAAAACGGCGACCAAGGCCGAGGGCGGCTTGCTGAGGGGCGAGTGCCATAAGGGTTTAGGCCTTTCGAAACGGATCCGAGATTAGAACTACGTTATCGTAATTTCGCGGATGCAATCCAACTCGGGAGCAGGGTTGCCATGGAGGACAGGTCGACCCGGGTCAGAGGGCAGCACCGAAGTGCGGCTTCCCCACACCCCCCTGGGCGTAGGGCCCCCAAGGAGCAGTTTCGACTCAGTTTCGAGACGTTTTGCCACCACCATCCTGATGACCCATCCGCCACAGCAATGAGATTCTACGGCCGAACCCATGTGGACCAAAAGGGGAACGGATGTGGATTCCCAGTGGATTTCGCGGGTCTTCATCCACAGTCTTTCCCCAGGCCGGCACAACAGGGCCACAACAGCCCAACCGACGGGCCGCTAACGTCGAATCAGATGCAGCAGCTATACCCCCACACCGAAGCAAGGGCCGATCCGCTCCAGTTGTACCCCTCCGACCACCGCCCGACCCCGAGCGAGCGGCCGTGGGTGATGGCCAACATGGTGGCGAGTACCGACGGAGCAATCGCCATCGACGGAGTGAGCGGAGGCCTCGGTGGCGAAGGCGACCAGGTCGTCTTTCGCGCCATCAGAGCGAGCTGTGATTGGATCGTGGTTGCCGCGGGTACGGCTTCGGCCGAGCGCTACGGGGTGCCCCGCCCCGGAGCCGATGTGATTGAGCAACGCGTCGCCACTGGGCGAGCCAGGGCCGCACGCCTGGCGGTGGTGACGGCGTCGGTGAGCCTCGACCCGAGCCTGCCAATGTTTGCCGACCAGCGCGCCGGTGAGGCGCTCCCGCTGGTGATCACAGGCGCCGACCCGCCGCCTGATCGAGTGGCCGCGATCGGCGACCGAGCCGAGTGGACTCATCTCGACGCGCCGCGACCCACTCCGGAAATGGTGATGGCCGAACTCTTCACTCGTGGCGCCCGCGTGGTGCTCGCGGAGGGGGGACCTTCGTTCAACGGTCAACTCGTCGACGCGGGTCTGGTGGACGAGCTGTGCATCACCATTTCGCCCCAGTTGGTAGGGGGAACGTCCTCTCGCATAGTGAGTGGCGCATCCCACGCCAAGCCGGCCGAACTGAGGCTCGGGCGCCTTCTCGAGCACGACGGGGCGCTCTTCGCCAGGTACGTTCGAACCTGATCAATCGAGCAGGCGGCTGGGGATGACGATCTGCTGTCCGGGCTGCAAGGTGGAGGATTGCACCAGGTGACCCAGCTCATCCACCAGAGCTCGCGGATCGCCATCGGGATCGAACGATCGGGCAATGTCCCAGAGGGTGTCGCCGGGCTGCACCGTGATTACCACAGAGGCTTCGACCAGTGACTCGGGTGTGGGCGTGGCATCGGCCTGACGCCCGAAAGAGAGCACACCGATGAGTGTGCCGGCGAGTAGGGCAAGGGCCACCAGCCGGCGACGACGATAGACCTCGGCGGCCTGACGCTTGGGAAGTGGGAGCGTGTGGACCTCGTGATGAGCAGGCGACTGGGTGGATCTCGGAGCGAAGATCGGGGGCTGGGGTGCGAAGACTGCGGTCATGGTTCTGATCTTGATAGAGGGGTGTGACACTCGGGCCGTGGAATTGTTTTGGCTCAGGTACTTGACGCCGAACGAATGTTTGACGAACATGTGTGCGACGAACAACTGTTCGAATAGTCAACACCGAACACCCGTTCGTTGTCAACAACCAGTCCACCGATCTTCCACAGGTCATCCACAGGACCATCCAGCCCACGCCGGAGGCGCCAATGCCCAACACCCTCACCCCTCGCCAACGCCAGGTCCTCGATGTGATCGTCGAGCACCAGAACGAGCGGGGCTATCCCCCGTCGGTTCGTGAGATCGGCCAGGCCATCGGGCTCAGGTCGCCCGCCACGGTCAAGGCCCATCTCGACAATCTCCGCGATGCCGGCTATATCATCCGCGACCCGGCCAAGCCCCGAGCCATCCGGGTTCGCTACGAGGGCAACACCGGCGTGTCAGCCGATCGCCGGCCCGTGCGCCACGTCCCGCTCGTGGGAGATGTCGCGGCCGGCACCGACGTGCTGGCCAACGAAAACGTCGAAGAACTCGTGCCGGTTCCATCCGACCTCACCGGCGATGGTGAGCTCTTCATGCTGAGAGTTCGCGGCGATTCGATGGTCGAGATGGGGATCTTCGACGGCGACTTCGTGGTGTGCCATAGCCAGTCCACCGCCGATCGTGGCGATGTGGTCATCGCGGGCATACCCGGCGAGGAAGCCACGGTGAAGACCTACGACGAACGAAACGGCAAGATCGTCCTCGTACCCTCCAACGCGGCCCTCTCGGAGATGGTGTTCGACGACGGTGATGTCGAGATCTTTGGCCGGGTCGTCACGGTGATGCGCAAGCTCTGACAGCTCTGGGCGATGCCTGTCTCCCCATGCTCCTCAGCGTTTCGGCTGCAAGCGCTCTCGGCCTACTCGCGTCTGGCTGTGGAGGGGCGAGCTTCGAGTTCTCGACCCAGACCTCGGCACCGAGTTCACCTGCACGGCCACCACGCCCGACGGAGGCGTAATCGAGTTCGTCGGCCTGACCGACGAAGCCGACCATATCGACCTGAGCTCCACCAACGTGATCCGCGCCGACCCGCTCGATGTCTGGGAAAGGTCGGGAGGCGGTGTGGTGAGTGAGTTGATCGGAGGGGCGGTGGAGATCGACTGCGGATCCGAGGCGGTGGTGCTCAACGCGTCCTCGGAGATGACATGTGTGGGCACCGACCAGTTCGGCGAGGAAGCCCCGATCATCTACACGATCACCAACCTCGACGCAGGCGACTACGACATCCGACTCGGCGAGTAGGTAGCAGAGTTCAGACGCCCCCGACCAGGAGGTCGTGAAGGGCCTCATGGGTATCGAGTAGCCAGCGGCGCTCAAGTCGCTCATCGGCCGTGTGAGCAATGGTGGCATCACCGGGGCCGAAATTCGATGCGGGAATACCTCGCTCGGCGAAGAAGGCCACATCGGTCCAGCCCAGCTTTGCTCTCACCTCGAGGCCGTTTCTCTCGATCAGGGCACTGATGAGTGGGTCGCCGAGGCCGGGCCGTGCCGAGGGCGAGCAATCGGTGAGCTCGACACTGTCGCCTTCGCCGAGCGCCGGCGCCAAGACCTCACGAACGTGGGCGACCGCTTCCTCGCCGCTGCGGTCGGGGGCGAACCGATGGTTGATCACCACCGTGGCCTCGTCGGGAACCACGTTGCCGGCCACACCACCGCTCACATCGACGGCTTGGAGGGCCTCTCGATACTCGCACCCCTCCACCACGGGGCGTCGTTCTTCGTAGGCCTCCACCAGGGCGAGCACCGCACCCAGCCTATGAATCGCGTTGCGCCCCATCCACGGCCGAGCGGTGTGAGACCGCTCACCCACGAGAGTCACCTTCACTCTCAAGGTGCCCTGGCAGCCCGCCTCGATGGCACCCAGCGTGGGTTCTCCGATGAGGGCAACGTCGCCGTCGAGCAGGTCCGGCCGCTCCGCCTCTATCTCGCGTAGGCCGTTGTGCATCACCGAGACCTCTTCGCGTGCGTAGAACACATAGGTGACATCGACCGCCGGCTCGGTGACAGTACGAGCGAGCTCGAGCATCGCGGCGATGCCACCCTTCATGTCGGTCGAACCGACTCCCCACAAGGTGTCGCCCTCGATTCGAGCTCCGTCGTTTCCGTTGGGCGGGACGGTGTCGGTGTGACCGGCGAGGACGAGTCGACGAGACCGACCAAGCTCAGTGCGGGCCACCAGGTTGTCGCCGATGCGTTCAACCGAGAGATGCGGGCAGGCACGAAGATCGACCTCGAGGACATCGACCAGGGCCTGCTCCTCGAAGCTCACCGAGGCGATGTCGACGATGGCAGCAGCCAGCGCAAAAAGATCACCGTGGGGCAGGGACACCATCAGCCACTTCGACTCATCAGGTGGCCGCGCCGTGGTCGCGCAAAATGTCGTTGAGGGCGGCCTTGTCGTGGCGTTCGCCCGCGGCCAATCGCTTGATCACGAGCACAGCCGGCAATCCAAACTCACCACCGGGGAAGCTGCGGGGCCGGGTGCCGGCCACGGCGACCGACCACGAGGGAATCTGACCCCGGCTGATCTCGTCGCCACTTTCCACGTCGATAACCGGGATCGAGCTGGTGAGAACCGCACCAGCCCCTAGCACGGTGCCTTCCCCCACCCTGGCGCCTTCGGCCACGACGCAGCGGCTGCCGATCATGCACTCGTCCTCGATGATCACGGGGGCGGCCTGAGCTGGTTCGAGAACGCCACCAATGCCGACGCCACCGGAAAGATGCACGTTCTTGCCGATCTGGGCGCAGGAGCCGACCGTGGCCCAGGTGTCGACCATCGTGTTGGCACCGACATAGGCGCCGATATTGATGTAGCTCGGCATCATCACCACCCCCGGCGCCTGGTAACTACCCCATCGAGCCTGGGCCCCCGGAACCACCCTCACGCCTCGACTCATGTAGTCGCTCTTGAGCGGAATCTTGTCGGCGTATTCGAACGGGGCATTCTCGATCGTCTCCATCCGGGAGATCTTGAACAACAAGAGCACCGCGAACTTGCACCATTGGTTGACCGTCACGACTCCATCAGCGCCCACTTCGGCCACTCGCGCCACACCCGTATCGAGCTGATTGATCGCCTCGTGTACCGTGGCGATCACGTCGGGATCCTCGGACTCGAGCGTGTCACGACTTTCCCAGAGGGCTTCGATTCGGGACTTCAGATCAGACATGGCGGCAGGCTAGCGCCCCGGGTCGAGGGGCCACTCCCGGAACTTTGGGCCTCATTTCCGAAGGCGACCGAGAGCAGTCAACAGATCGGCCGTGGGCTGGACCGCGGCGAAGCGAACATGGTCGGTGGCCGCGTCGCCGTAGAACTCTCCGGGGCTGAGGATCACACCCGAGCGTTTGGCCAAGTGCTTGGCGAAACCCCAAGCATCGCCATCGGGCGCCCGGACCCACAGGTAGAAACCCCCTCCGGGCATCGTCGGCTCGGCCCCGGCGGAGGCCAGGAGTTCGATACCGATCTCGAGCCGCTCGCGATAGATGTCGCGCTGAACATCGACATGGGACTGGTCGTTCCAAGCCTCCACGGCACCGGCTTGCACCGGCCCCGGCACCATGAAACCCGCGTGCTTGCGGACCTCCTTGAGGTAGTGCACTACATCCGCGTCGCCCGCGTAGAACCCGGCCCGCGCTCCGGCCAGGTTCGATCGCTTCGACAACGAATGGAGCGCCAGCACACCTTGAGATCCAGAGGAGAGGATTGTCTGAGCCGGCCCGTCCCAGGTGAATTCCACATAACACTCATCGCTCAGGACGAGGACGTCGTTGGCTCGCCCCCATGCCGCAACAGCTTCGAGGTCGTCGATGCCACCGGCGGGGTTGCCCGGCGTATTCACCCAGATGCACAGGGCCCGCGCCGCATCGACCGGATCGATGGCCGAGAGGTCGATACGCCACTGGTCGTCGACCGGCACCGGCACCGCCCGACAACCGGCGAAGGTGGCTCCCATCGCGTACGAGGGATACGACACCGATGGGTAGAGCACGGTGTCGCGGCTGGGTCGGCGAAGCCTCAGATAGTGCGGCACCCCGGCCACGAACTCCTTGGTGCCCATACATGCACCGATCCCGGTGGCAGGGTCGATCTCCACATCCAACCGTCGCTTCATCCAGCCGGTGGCGGCCTCGCGAAATGCCTGCGACCCGATCGAAGGCGGGTAGCCACGCTCAGCATTCGAAGTGCTCAAGGCGCGTACGACCGACGCCGGGGGCGCATCAATCGGAGCCCCGATCGAGCAATCGACAGCTACCCCGAACCCTCGCTCCGCCTCACTGCGCAGACCATCCAGGAGGTCGTAGGGGTAGGCCGGCGGCACGTAACCCTCGGTCACGCGTCGGCCGCCTTCTCCACCAGATATTCGCTCAGCGCGCCCACCGACGCCGGTTCGAGCCGGGCCTTGATCCTCATACCGCTCTCTTCGGCTGCCTCGCTCAACACTTGTCCCTCACGATGAACCGATGCCAGGACATCGCCACGATCCCATGGCACCAGTAGCTCAGCCATCTCGGTCATCGACCGCACCCGGTCGCCGATGGTGGCCATCAGGAGATCGATCTGGTGGCCATTGCGGGCCGAAACAGCTACCGAGCCTTCGTAACGGGCGGCCAGCCGGGCCGCCCCATCGCCGGTGTCGTCCTTGTTGAAGACGAGCAACTCCGGCACATCACCAGCACCGATCTCGGCCAATACCTCACGGACCGCTGCCATCGAACCCTCGGGGTCGGGTCCGCACCCATCCACCACATGTACGAGGAGGTCGGCATCGCGAACGACGTCGAGGGTGGTCTTGAATGCGGTGACAAGTTGGTGGGGAAGCTTGCGGACGAAGCCCACGGTGTCGGTGGCGAACACCGTCTCGCCACCAGGGAGGTTGAGGCGACGCGTGGTGGCATCGAGGGTGGCAAACAAGCGATCCTCGACGAGCACGTCGGCGTCGGTCAGCCGATTGAGCAGGGACGACTTGCCCGAGTTCGTGTAGCCGACGATGGCCACGGCCCGATTTCGCGTGCGAGAACGCTGCTTGGATTGGGTGACCCGGTGGGACTGGACCTTGCGCAGATCGGCTTCCAGCTTGTGGACCCGCCGGATCAGGCGTCGACGATCGATCTCGAGCTGGGTCTCGCCGGGTCCCCTCGTTCCGATTCCACCGCCCTGCTGGCTGAGCCGGCGACCGGATCCCGCAATCCTCGGGAGTCGATAGCGGAGCTGGGCCAGCTCCACCTGGGCCCGGCCCTCCTGAGAGCTCGCGTTCTGGGCGAATATGTCGAGGATCACCGCCGTGCGGTCGAGGGCACTACGACCGAGGATCTTCTCGAGGTTGAACTGTTGGGCCGGTGTCAACTCGTCGTCAAACACCACCGTGTCGCAGTCGACCGCTTCGGCCAGATCGTGGATCTCCTTAGCCTTGCCCTTGCCGACATAGGTGGCCGGATCCGGCGAGTTGCGGCGCTGGTGAACCCGCTCCACGGCGTCGGCGCCGGCGGTGTCGACCAGGAGTGCCAACTCATCGAGTGAAGCCTCGGTGTCGGCGACATCCTCACCCGGCCCCGTGACACCAACCAGGATGATCTTCTCGCGAAACGTCCGCTCGATGAGGCCACCGGACTCGCCGCCGAACTCGCCGAACGCTCCACGGTGAGTCTCGCCGTCGTCGACCTCGTCGAGATCATCAAAATCGTCGAACCCGTCTTCGTCGGCCGAGTCGTCGAGAGCGTCGGCTCCAATGGGATCCGCGGGCTCATCCCAGTCGTCGACGGCCCAGCTACCTCCCGGATCAGGCATCTGGAATCTCGAGGTCGGCCACGTGGGTGGCTGGACCAGTGAGTGTGACCGGGCCACTGAGGTCGACAAGAGCTTCGCCACCGGGCATCCGCACCACCACCTTGGGGCCGACGAGGCCCCATCGATGAAAGATCTCGGCCGAAACCGCGGCACCCGTTCCGCAGGCATAAGTGACGCCGGCGCCGCGCTCCCAAACTCGAAGCGTGAGCTCATTGGGCCCGCTGAAGGCCACGAAGTGAACGTTCACGCCCTCGTCGAAGTGGCGCTCGATCGCGGGGCCGGCCACCTCCAGGTCGATTTCCTCTGGATCATCCACCTCGCAGACCACGTGGGGGTTGCCGATATCGCCGGTCTCCCAGCGTTTCACCCCCACCACAGGCTCACCGACCGCAGCCATGAGATCTTCGACCCCGGGGTCGGGGCCAGGACAGACGACGCCCATGTCGACAGTGGCGAGCACGGTTCTCGGGTCGGTGGATGCGCGAACGGTGCAATGGCGCACGCCGGCAGGGGTGGACACATCGAGTTCGAGATCAGGCAGACCACGTTGGATCGCCACTGCATGAGCGAAGCAGCGCAGGCCGTTGCCGCTCAGCTCGGCCGGGCTACCGTCGGAGTTGAGTAACCGCATCTCGATGCCCTCGCCTCGCGACGGCAATCCGAAGATCAGCCCATCGGCACCGATCCCGGTTCGACGATCGCACCAGGCAATCGCCTTTTCCCCCGCGTCGAGCGGAAGGTGTTCCACGAGCGCGACCAGGAAATCGTTGCCGAGACCATGGTGTTTCGAAAGGTGAACGGCCATGGTGATCATTGTCGCAGATCTGAGCGCTCACTCCGCAGTGGTTGATCGAACCTCGTCCCAGATTGCGAGAACTTCGTCTGTGTCCACGGGCGCATCAATCCACCGGATACGAGGATCGCGACGGAACCATCGCTGCTGGCGACGGGCGAAACGACAGGTGCGCCGAACCGCATTGGCGATCGCCTCCTCCACGTTGCAGTCGCCCTCCAGATGCTCGAGGAGCTCTCGATAGCCGAGCGCCTGGCGGGCCGTCCGACTCAGGCCGATGTCGCTCAAGGCCTCGACCTCGGCCAGGAAGCCGCCGGCCATCTGCTGCTCATAACGCAGGGCGATCCGCCGGTAGAGCTCATCACGGGGCCACCGCAGAGCGACCTGCACAAACGAGGTGGGCGGGTAGGTCTCCATTCCCGGCCCGTACGAAGAGAACGGTCGACCGCTCCCAATGGTGACCTCTAGGGCGCGCACGACACGGCGCCGGTTGTTGGGCTCCATCCGAGAGGCGGCGATCGGATCGAGTGAGCGGAGTCGCTCGTGGAGGACACAAGTGTCGCCGTCGGCCTCGAGCGCCTCCCTGATCGCCGGGTACTGGTCGGGGATTTCGAGCTCGTCGACCACTGAGCGGAGATACAAGCCGGTGCCACCAACGAGCACCGGGATGCCGCCCCTATCGCGAATGTCGTCGATGACGGCGAAGGCCCTCTGCTGGAACTCCCCCACTGCGAACATTTCGGTGGGCTCGACCAGGTCGAGTAGGTGGTGGCGCACCACCGCACGCTCTTGGGGCGTGGGGGTTGCGGTGCCCAGATCCATTCCCCGGTAGACCTGCATCGAATCGATCGATACCAACTCGACGCCCTCAACCGCGGCCGCCACAGCCATAGCCAGCGACGACTTGCCGGATGCGGTGGGCCCCAGGATCGTCAGTGGACGCTCGCTGCGTGTCCCCGCAGCGGCCGCCGGCTCGGGTTGGCGGCCACTCATGGCATCAGGTGCACGAGAAGCTGGTGGGCATCGAGAGAACGGACATCGACGTCGTCGAGCCCGTACGCCTCGAGCAGGGGAGCAACCGTCGCCGGTCCGAAGTGGGCTGCGACCGAAGTTGCTGCCGCGGCCAGGTCGAGGTGACGATCGCCGAGACCGGCGCGGTCCCACCCGGTGATGGTCATCACACCATCGGGTGCGAACCAGACTCGCTCGAGGGCCAGTCCCGCATGGATGAAGGCCGATGCCGACTCCTCCATGCCGGCCAGCAAATCCCCGAGAATGGCCACCAGCTCGGCTGGCGTCCGGCCCGCATAGGGGCCATCGGGCGTCGGCTCGACCCTTCCCCGCTCGACAGCCTCAACCATCGACTCGAAGTGCAACGCAGTGTCCGATTCGAACGGGCATCCGGCGGTTGGTATCTCGTGGAGCCCACGCAACGCTTTTCCGAGCTCGGTAACCAGGAGTTCGGGATTGACCGGCAGGACACCACCGGCCACCGGCGAGGAATTCTCATCGAGCTCGAGCACGAGCGCTTCGTCGCCCTCCGCAGCCCGACCGGTGGCAACGAGTCGAGGGGCCCCACCGCTACCGTCGAGCCAAAGCAGACGGTCGGCCTCCTGAAGGACCTGCTCGATCTGCGGGGGCCGTTGGTGGAGCACCAAGAAGTTGCGAACGCGGAGTCGAGAAACGCCATGATCGACATCGAACTCTGCCGGTTCCTCGCCGCCGAGGGCGCGTCGAACACCAGGGGACAGGACCCGCGGGTAGGCGAGCACCATCTCAGCCTGCGATTACCGGAATGCGGGTGCGGTGGCGGGCCGCAATCGTGACTCCGACGAGCTCACCGAGGAGGTGGTGGACACGCGCATCGGTGATCCGCACCTCGGCGTAGGAACCAGTCTTGATGGGTGCGGCGCTGGCGAAGTGAACGAGGGTGTTACGGCGGGTCCGGCCGGTGAGCACTGATGGGTCCTTCTTGCTGGGACCTTCCACGGTGACCTCCTCGACGATGCCGAGGCGAGTCTCGTTGGCCCTCCGAGACGAGCGCTCGATCACCAACCGCAGGCGCTCATAACGTTCGACCGCCACGTCGTGGGGAACAAATTGGTCTTCCATGGCCGCGGCCTCGGTGCCGGGCCGGGGGGAAAACACGAAGGTGAAGGCACTGTCGAACTCGGCCGCGGCAGCCACTTCGAGGGTGCGCTCGAAGTCGTCGTCGGTCTCGCCCGGGAATCCGACGATGATGTCGGTGGAAATCGCCACGCCGGAGATCGCGGCACGAGCATCGGTGAGCTTGGCGAGGAAGCGCTCGGCGGTGTAGCCGCGGTGCATCGCGGCGAGCACGGAATCGCTCCCCGACTGGAGCGGGAAATGGAGATGCTCACAGACGCTGGGGGTCTCGGCCATCGCCAGGAATGTTTCCCCGCGCATGTCCTTGGGATGCGGACTGGTGTAGCGCACTCGATGGATGCCGTCGATCGATCCCACTTTGCGAAGTAGGTCGGCGAACAAGGACCTGGCCCTTCGGTCTTCGGTCCACCGGGTGCCACACCACCAAGCATCGTCGCCCTCGGCACCCTCACTCGGGCCACGTCGGGCGAGGGCAAGATCGCGGCCGTAGGAGTTGACGTTCTGGCCGAGGAGGGTGATCTCGCTGACCCCGTCTTCGACGAGGCGGCCGACCTCCTCCACCAAGTCGCCGAACGGGCGACTGATCTCCGGGCCCCGCACTGCCGGCACGATGCAGAAGGCACAGTTGTTGTCGCATCCGATCTGGATGGTGACCCACGCTGCATGATCGACCTCTCGCCGTGTGGGAAGCGCAGAGGGAAACGCTTCGGCATTGTCGCGAACCGTCTCCTCGAGGATCTCGACGATCGGACCGTTGTCGGCGGCGTGATTCAAGAGTTCCACCGCCCGATGGACATTGTGGGTGCCGAACACGACATCGACGTGGCCGGCGCGGTCGCGCACCAGGTCGCGGTCCTTCTGGGCAAGGCAACCGGCCACCGCGATCTGTAGATCGGGATTCTTCTCCTTGAGGGCCTTCAGATTTCCCAATGCCCCGTACAGCTTGTTGTCGGCATTTTCCCGTATGCAACAGGTGTTGAGCACAATCACATCGGCGCTGTCGGCATCGTCGGCGCGGGTCATACCGTCGGCCTCGAGCAGGCCGGCGATCCGCTCCGAGTCGTGCTCGTTCATCTGGCATCCGTAAGTGCGGACGAGGTAGGACTTGCTCACCCGTCAGAGGCTATCGACACCATGGCGCACGCCATCTCGGTGTCGAGCACCGACCCGAATTCCGCGGCCAGCACCGCGGCGGTCGAACGAGCCAGTTGATCGGCGGTGACCCGAACCCCGTCGGGATCGGTGAGGTCGAACCCGTGGGTGGCGTCGAGAACAAACCAGAGGTTGTAGCCGAGGTCGCTCCCCGCTCGCGCCGTGGTCTCACAACACATACTCGTGGTGATCCCGCAGACGGCGATGCCTTCGATCTCGTTGTCGCTGAGCCAGGCGTGAAGGTCGGGCGATCCGTGGAAGGCCGAATGCACAGACTTGTGGACCTCCAGGTCGACCTCGCCGAGCACCTCGGGTTTGAGCGCGTGACCGGGGCGGTCGTCGCGTAGCGGGGACCGTGGATTGGTGGAGTGATGCACAATTCGCACAATCGGTTGGCCCGCTTGTCGCCATGCCTCCATCAGCTGGGCAATGTTGGATTCACAGAGGGGGTTGTTGCGGTGGCCCCAATAGCCGGACTCGCCCAACCCCTGCTGCACATCGACGACGATGAGTGCCCGCTGCATGACTACCACCTTGGCCCACCGGCCGCCCTAGCGCACGCCGCCAACCACCGGTGCCGCAACCCAATCAGGCAGCGTCTTGGCCCCGACCAACCCAAACCGGAACGGACCGCCCCGGCAGGGACGGTCCGCCGATCCGACTGGCTACCTCAGAGGGGGAGGAAAAGCCGCCGTCGGACTAGTCGTCGAGCGCGATCGGGAGATCGTCGGCGTCGGTGAACTCTTCACCTTCACCTTCGATGAGATCGATCTCCTCTTCCTCGGTGTCCGGCATCACTGCCTTCCAGACCCGGTCGGAGATCTCCACCATGATCTCGGGATTCTCGGTGAGGTACTTCTTGGCGTTTTCGCGGCCCTGGCCGAGTTGTTCGCCATCGTAGGTGTACCAGGCCCCGGACTTCTTGACGATGCCTTCGTCGACCGCCAGGTCGAGTACCGAGCCCTCTCGGGAGATCCCCATTCCGTACATGATGTCGAATTCAGCCTGCTTGAACGGCGGGGCGCACTTGTTCTTGACGACCTTGACCCGAGTGCGGTTGCCCACGATCTCAACGCCGTCCTTGATCGATTCGATGCGGCGGATGTCGAGCCGGCACGAGGAGTAGAACTTCAGTGCCCTGCCGCCGGGCGTGGTCTCCGGTGAGCCGAACATCACACCGATCTTCTCGCGGAGTTGGTTGATGAAGATGAGAACGGTTTTGGACTTGCTGAGGTTGCCGGTGAGTTTGCGAAGTGCCTGCGACATCAGGCGGGCCTGGAGGCCGACATGATGATCGCCCATGTCGCCCTCGATCTCTGCCCGAGGGGTGAGGGCAGCCACCGAATCGATCACGATCACATCGAGGGCACCTGAGCGGACCAGCATGTCGGTGATCTCGAGAGCCTGCTCGCCGGTGTCGGGCTGGGAGATCAGCAGCTCGTCGATGTCGACCCCGATGGCCCTCGCGTAGACCGGATCCATCGCATGCTCTGCGTCGATGTAGGCGCAGATACCGCCATTACGTTGGGCCTCGGCGACGACATGAGTTGCGAGGGTGCTCTTGCCCGATGATTCCGGACCGAAGATCTCGGTGACCCGACCCCGAGGGAGACCACCGATACCGAGGGCGAGGTCGAGAGCGAGAGCACCGGTGGGGATGGACTCGATGTTCATCGTGGTCTTCTCGCCCATCTTCATGACCGAGCCCTTACCGAACTGCTTCTCGATCTGCCCGAGGGCCATGTCGAGTGCCTTGTCTCGTTCCACTATTGCTCCTGGAGTGTTGCTGCCCGCTGGCAGGTTGTGTGTTTTGGGGTGTGGTGTTGGACCCGAACATTACGGAGGGGGTGTGACACTCTCTCTCCGATTCGAACGAATGACAACAGCGTAATTGCGAACACTCGTTCGATCAAGCATCTTCAACTCTTTCTGTCAGGTTTCTCCTCGGGCCGGAGACATACATTTGTGTACCTCCATCCGGCCGAGGCCCCGATGTCGTCACGTGCGACCGAGTTCAGCGATCTCTATGAGAGCCACCACCGGCAGGTGCTCGCGTACTGTCTTCGGCGCACCGGCGAAGCCGACGCCCACGACGCAACCTCAGAAGTGTTCGCAACTGCGTGGCGCCGACTCGACGATCTGCCCGACCCGGACACGGAACTCGCCTGGCTCTATGGAGTGGCCCGCCGGGTGCTGTCGCGTCAGTGGCGAGGTGCCGGCCGGTTCTCCCGACTCCGAGATCGGGTACAGGCCCAACCTCGCCAGACCTCCCCCGACCCGGCCACCGCGGCCGTACGAAGCTACGAAGACTCGCTCGTGCTCGCGGCAGCCAAGACATTGAAGGCTCTTGACCAGGAGGTCTTGCGCCTTGCCGCCTGGGAGGGCCTCGCCCACCGCGAGATCGCCGAGGTTCTCGACATCGACGTGGCCGCGGTGGATCAACGTTTCCATCGGGCCAAGAAACGTCTGGCCACTGCCTATCTGGCTCTTGCCGGCACCGAGACCTCAGCCACTTCAGAAGGCTCGACATGAGCAACCACGAGAGCATCTACGCCAAGTTCGTTGCCGCCAACCCGGTACCCGACCCCGAGAAGCTGTCCGCGACGCCAACCACCGCACAAGCAGAACTCAGACTGATCGTGCCTGATTCATCAGCCGACGAGGTCGAAGTCATCGACCTCTTCTCCGACGCGGGTAGCCCACGACGTGGCCACCTGACCCGTCGCGTCGCACTCGCTGCCGGCCTGGTGTTGCTGATCGGGGCCGCCGTCCTGACGCGAGCGTCCGAGCCCGATCTCGATGCCGCCGCTTCACCCGATCCCATCACGCCCACCGAGCAGGCCACAGCCTTCCTCGCCCGTTTCGAAGCAGGTGATCTCGACGGCGCCATCGATCTGCTGTCGGATCCGCTCGGGTCGGTGTGGTTCATCTCGATCGGCCCGGTGAACCGCACCGAACAGATCCGTGACTATCTCGAATTCGCCCAAGCGGTAGGAGTGGAGGCCGAACTCATCGAGTGCAACACCGAGACCATCGGCCCCAGCACCCTCGTCATCTGCGAAGCCAACCAGCAGACCACAGCCTTGCTACCTCTTGATCTCAGGTTCCCCACGTTCGACATGACCTTCGAGGTCTGGGACGACGGCATCCGGAAGATCGACTTCATTGAGCACCTTCTCGGCGACTTCGACGCCGCGTTCGACGACAGCCGTTTCTTCGAGTTCGCCTCTGCTGAGCTCGCACCCCGCGGCTTGCTCCAGAGCGGCGGAGATCCGGTCTGGTCGAGGGAGAACGGCGAACTGGTGCGCGGACTCGTCGCGGGCTTCCTCGCCACCGACAGCTGAAGACACGGCCGGCCGCGGCATCGCCTGTCAGATTTTGATCGGTCCGGAGACAGACATCTCGGGAACAGCGTTCGGCCGTTCTCGATCTGACACAGGGACCGATCAATGATGTTCACCAGAACAAGCACCAGCCTGCTCACGATCCTGGCGCTCACCGCGGCCGCCTGTGGAACAGCCACTTCCGGTGTTGCCGAAGCCGCCGAACCGATCGCCGAACCGATGGCACAAGATGTCCGATACGGCGCAGAGATCGCCGACGGCCACACCAGCGAGCCTGAGCTGGATGTGTGGGCGCCGGCCGACGCCGACGAGGCTCCGGTCCTGATCATCCTCGACGGTGAACCGCCGTCGAGACATTCCACCGAGGAGATCGCCGCTGCGCTGGCCGGGCACGGATTCGTGGTGTTGAACGCGGACTGGCAGCTCGACCCCGACCACTTGCTGGCGACAGGCGCTCACTACCAGGCCGCCTGCCTCGTCCGGTACGCGCGGGCAAACGCCGAACGCTTCGGCGGGGACCCCGGACGGGTGATCATCGTCGGCTACTCAGCAGGAGGGTCGATGGCCTCACTACTGGCCCTCAATGGTGACGCCGTGCAGGGACAGTGCGAACAAGACGAGTCCTTGTCACCGGTTCCCGATGCCTTCATCGGGCTCGCCGGCGGCTTTGAGTACCTGGTTCTCGACTCTCCCGAACCCGGGTTCGGCGCACATCTCTTCACAGCCGACGAGGCACGGTGGGCGATGCTCAACCCATATGAGCACCTCGACGCGGCAACCGGCGTGGATGCGCTGTTGATCCACGGCGACAGCGATTGGACCGTCTCTCCGGGATCCACCAACAGATTCGGAGCTGCCCTGAAGAGCAGGGGCGCCGACGTCACGATCCATCTCATCGAAGAAGTCGGACACGACCTCGTCTCCGAGCCTGCGGTGAGCATTATCGTCGACCACATCGCTGAGTGGATGGCACGCGGCTAAGGGGTCTGAGCTCAACTCCGGGTCGAGTTGAGGTCCTCGGATACGATTCGGGCCGATCTGGAACGAATCCCCTCCAGGGAGCGTTTACCATGTAAGCCAGATTCCAGGAGCAATCGATGACCGACATGCAGTTCGAGGACAAGGACCTCCGCGACCGCCTCAGCGCAGAACAGTACGCCGTCACCCAGAAGGCGGGCACCGAGCCGGCCTTCACCGGCGAGTACTGGGATTGCCACGACGACGGCACCTACCGCTGCGTCGTGTGCGACACGGCCCTGTTCTCGAGCGACACCAAGTTCGAGTCGGGCAGTGGATGGCCGAGCTTTTTCGACACGGTCGGTCCCGACGTGGTGGAGATCCATACCGACTCGACCCACGGAATGGTGCGAGAGGAAGCGGTGTGCGCCAAATGCAGCGCCCACCTGGGCCATCGCTTCCCCGACGGCCCCACTCCCACCGGCGATCGCTACTGCATGAACTCGGCCAGCCTCCGGCTCGATCGAGACGACGCGTAACCCATCTCCGGCGCAGTCGAAGGATCGGGAACCCAGTGGTGGTGCGCGGCGTCGTACTGCCATGACACTTCGATTCTCGACTGCTCTCGTAGCCCTCGCCATCGTCGCCGGAGCTTGCGGCGGAGCATCCACCCAGGTCGGCCCGGCCGGACCCTCCGACTCCACATCGACGACCACGACGAATCCGCCCGCCGACGACGACACACCAGGCGCCAGGCTCACAACCGCCAGGGCGCGTTGGGCTGAAGCCGGTCCGACGTCATACCGCCTCACTGTGCAGGAGCTGTGCTTCTGCGCTGAGACGATCTGGGTCGACACGACTGTCGACGGTGTGGTCACCAGCCATGAGCCCGGATCGCCAGAGTCGGTCTGGAACCCGGGCGAACGCACGATGGAAGACCTCTTCGCCCAGGTTGAGGGGGCCATCGTCGACGGCTACGCCACCCTCGAGCTCGAGTTCGATCCCCGAACCGGCGGCCTCGTTCGATTCTGGGTGGATGTCGACGAACGGACAGCGGACGAGGAGAACGGAGTGCTCGTATCGCTCGAGCGTCTCGACGAACCGGTAATCGATCCGACCTTACTTGTCGACCACTACGGCTGTGGCTATCTCTTCGCACTCGGCAGTCCCACGGAGGACCTCGCCCTGCAGATCATGTGGCGTGGTGGCACAGCACCGAACGTCTCGTCAGCAGTGCAGTTCCCGTCGGATCGCTGGCTCGGCGAGCTGCGTTCCGGCTCCGATCTGTTCGCCAACTGGTGCGACGACGTCATCGAGGTCGATGACCCCACACCGGTCGTGGACCGGACATGGAATCTCACCGCTGGAACACTGACCATCGGCGCCCTCGGCGAGGGCGGTTTCTGCCTCGGCTCGGTCTCTGCATCGCTCGAGGATGCTGTCGTAGAGGGAGCGAGCGGCGAGCTCCTCGAACTCGGCGATCTCGAACTGGTCAACGACTCCTTCGGCTGTTTCGCGGGCTGACTTCGGCCCTCAGTACTCTGGACTACTCATGGCCTCCACCTTCAGCGAACTCGGAGTTTCCGACCCGATCGTGAACGTGCTCCGCAAGGCAGGCATACGCAAACCGTTCCCCGTGCAGGCGAAGACCATTCCCGACCTCCTCGCCGGCCGCGACATCGTCGGCCGCGCACCTACTGGCTCGGGCAAGACCCTCGCCTTCGGCATACCCGCGCTGATGACGGTGCCACGGGCCGAACCGAAGCGCCCCGTCGCTCTCGTGCTCGCACCCACTCGTGAGCTTGCGGCCCAGATCGCATCCGACCTCCTCCCCCTCGCCGAGGTCGTCGAGCGCAGGATCACGGCAATTTATGGTGGGGTCGCGATCGAACCCCAGATCAAGAAGCTTCGGCGCGGAGTCGATGTGCTCGTTGCCACGCCCGGGCGGCTCGAAGATCTAATCTCCCAGCGGGAAGTCACGCTCGAATCTGTCGCGACCGTGGTGGTCGACGAGGCCGACCGCATGGCCGACATGGGCTTCCTACCGGTCGTGCGCCGCCTTCTCGACCAAACCAGCAAGGACCGCCAGACGGCCCTCTACTCGGCCACGCTCGACGGCGATGTCGGCAAGATCATCGATGAGTTCCAGACCGACCCGATTCACCACGAGGTCGGCTCGGCCGCCCCCGACCTGGAGTCGATGCAACATCACTTCTGGGTGCTGCCCCGGGCCGATCGCATACCTCTTTGTGCGTCGGTAGTCGCCACCTTCGGCCGCACAATTGTCTTCGCCCGCACCCGCCATGGTGCCGATCGCGCCGCCAGGCAGTTGGAGAGCACCGGGATCAAGGCGGCGGCGATCCACGGCAACCGCTCCCAGGCCCAACGTAAGCAGGCACTCGACGACTTCATCGCCGGCAAGGCCCAAGCACTGGTTGCCACCGATGTCGCCGCCCGAGGCATCCACGTCGACGCGGTCGCGTGTGTGGTGCATTTTGATCCGGTCGACGAGGACTCCGCCTATGTCCACCGCTCGGGCCGCACCGCGAGGGCGGGCGCCCACGGCCATGTCGTGTCGTTCGTCGACCCCGGCCAGGTCCGCCTCGTCAAGGCCATGAAACGCCGGCTGGGCCTACCCCAGGAGCTCACCCCGCCGCCGGAGACCGAGAACGAGCCGCTCTCCGAAGTGAAACCCGCCCCGGGGAGTCCCAGAGCATCACACGAAAGACCCGACGCTCCTCGGGGGAAGCCGCAGCACAAGTCGCCTCGACCGGCGAAAAAGGCTGCCAGCAAGAAGGGGCGCAAGCCGAAGAATCGGAGCCGACCCAGCGCGAAGGGGCAACCGAAACGATCCGGTCAGGCCCAGAAACGGCGGCGCCGCTAGCTCGCGGGCCCCGGCCGCAACATCCAGTGCTCGGGGGTGTCGATCGGCACGAATCCGAACCCGGCATAGAGTCCGTGAGCATCCTGGGTGGCGAGCAGGTATCGACCCACCCCGGCCACACGCGGGTGGTCGATGGCCGCTCCGATCAACTGCTTTCCGATCCCGATGCCACGCGCCGACTCGAGTACGAACACGTCGCAGAGCCAGGCGAAGGTGGCCCCGTCAGAAACCACCCGGGCGAACCCGACCGTTCGGCGCTCACTGTCCAGTGCGCCGACCACGACAGCGCTGCCGCCGACGGCCCGGTCGAACACCTCTCGCGGACGGCCTCGCGACCAGTAGGCATCGTGGTGGAGGAACCCGAAAACGACATCCATGTCGATCGCGTGGGGTTCGAAGGTGATGCTGGTGTCCATCACGCGATTCTCGTTTGCGACAGCTCGATACACCAGCGAACGCGTAGCGATGGGTGTCATCTCACTCGACGGTCTTACCGGCAACCAGTTCGATACCTCCCTCGCGGCCCGTCGCGGTTGGATCCAGCAGCACCACGACCGGGCGGGCGACATCGAGCTCGTGCGCTGGTCGGGCGCCACACCCGACGAATGGATGCCCTAGATGCTCGAGGCACTCGATGCCA
>CAXMSE010000020.1:0-6324 GCA_964196195.1 uncultured Gammaproteobacteria bacterium
ATCCCGTAGCGGCCAACCAGACGGGTCACCCAGGACCGAGACACCCCGTACTGGGCTGCGACGTCGCTATGAGTGCGGCCCTCGACAACCACCGCTGTAACGACCAAACGACGCTTCGACATCGCCAACCATGACCCCAGCCAACGTTCCGATGTCTCGACACATCATGTTCCGATGTCCGGAACTCACACACCATCAGCTCCACTGCAATTTCAACGATGTCGCGCTGTGCGACCGGCGACTTACATCGTCAGGGAGGCTGAGCTGTCGTCTTCAGGTAGCGGTGATCGCTAGTCGTGCCCCACCGTTGCCCAACCCTTGCCCAACCCGACCTGTTTCACTCGCTAGAGTTCGGCACGCGGGTCGGTTGGCTGAATTCGGCCCCGTCAGCCGCCAACGCCGAGCAGTACTGCATCGGGCCCGACGCCATCGCCGCGATGGGGCACTCCTTCTGGGGTATCAGTGCGCTCGCTCTCGCATACAGCGAAGGCGAGTTGGTCGAGGGCGAACTGATCACCCTCGACGAGTTCGGCGCATCCGCAATCGTCGGGCCATCGCCGCCGGGACCGCCACCGGAACTCGCCGGCTTCTCGAATGACATCAACGCAGCCGTCTCGTTCTCCGGCTTCGGGCTCGCCGACCCAATCGACACCGGAGAGCCTCCGGCGATCCTGTTTCACGGGCTAAACGACCGGACCGTGCCCTTCGCGCTCGCCGAGAAGACCTGTCAGGGGGCGAGCGCAGTCGGGGTGACGTGCGAGCTCATTCCCCACGACTCCGGCCACGGTGGGGCCGACGACATCGATTCCGCGTGGGACACGATCGCGAGATTCCTCGAACGGGAGATGTTGGGCCCCGCCGGGATCACAGTCCAGCCGCGCTGAGTCGGACCGGCACTCTCCCCAATTTTGACGATGTCGGGCCCTCCCGCGGCACGTCACACTTGGTCATGGCCCTGCTGTTGAATCAACACGCGGCATCCCGCCCTGCCGTGGTGAGTGGCAGGCGGGTTGCGACACTGTTCGTCGCCACGAGTTTCCTCGGGTCGTTCCTATTGTTCCTCGTCCAGCCGATGGTCGCGAAGTTCCTGCTTCCGCTCGTGGGTGGGAGCACCGCGTTGTGGACGACCGCGATGGTTTTCTTCCAGGTGACGCTCCTGATCGGCTACGGGTTTGCCCACCTTTCGACCAACCGCCTGGGCATGCGCCGCCACGTTCCCGCGCAGCTCGTGGTCCTGGCCGTCCCACTGCTCGTGCTGCCCATCGCCGTACCGGGAGGTTGGCAGCTCGATCGCAGCCTCCCCACCTCACTCTGGGTGCTGTGGGCTCTCCTCGTGATGGTTGCGTTGCCCTTCTTCGCGCTCGCCACCGCCAGCCCGACGTTGCAGCGCTGGTTCTCGGTCACCACGCACCCACATGCCGGCGATCCGTACTTCCTCTACGCCGCCGGCAACGTCGGAAGTGTTCTTGCCCTGCTCATCTACCCGCTCGTCCTCGAGCCGTTGCTGAGCTCGCGCGGTCAGGCCCAGCTGTGGTCTGGCGTGTATGTCGCGTTCCTGGTGGGGTTCGTCGCGTGCGGTGCGGTGGTGCGCAGGGCCGACACGGTCGCCGCACTCGGCCTCGATGCCGGCATCGATGAAGGCCCCCCGATCGACTGGTCGCGTCGTGGCCGGTGGCTGTTGTGGAGTTTCATCCCGTCGGCCCTGATGCTCGGCGTGACGGCGCACATCTCCACCGACCTCGGGTCGTTCCCACTTCTATGGGTGATTCCGCTGCTGCTCTACCTGTCGACGTTCATCATCGCCTTCGGCACCGACTCCGACCGGCGGTCCCGCTTGGCCGGCCGGGTCGTGTGGCTCGGTGCACCGATCGTCGTCCTCACCTTCTTCGCCCCTGTGTCGCTGGCATTGCTTCTCGGTGCAGCTCACCTGGTCTGGTTCTTCGCCGCTGCTCTCGTCGCTCACTCCCGTCTCGCAGCCGACCGCCCTGCGGCATCGCGTCTGACCGAGTTCTACGTGATGCTCTCGGTGGGGGGTGCCCTCGGTGGCGTCTTCGCCTCGCTCCTCGCTCCGGTGATTTTCGAATCAATTCTCGAATACCCCATCGCAATCGGGCTCGTGTTGCTTATCACTCCGTTGGCCCAGGGAGCCCGCCCAGCCGCGTTCCCTTCGGGCACGCCCGCCCTGATCGCGGCCCTGGCCCTCGGGGTGCTTGTTCCCGAGATGATCCTCGCCTTCGGCTTGGCTGCGGCGATCCTCGCCTACGCCACCCGGGGTGCCCAGGTCAGCATCGCGATAATTCTCGTCGCCTTGATGGCTACTCCGGGGAACTTCCCCTCGTCGGATCGCGCCTTTCGGGATCGTTCCTTCTTCGGGATGTACACAGTCACTGACCAGGACGACGGAAGCCGGATCCTCCAGTCGGGCACCACAGTGCACGGGCTCCAGTTCGTGGATCCCGATCGAAGCCTCGATCCGGTCTCGTACTACTTCGGCGACGGCCCCGTGGGCCAGGTCTTCTACAGCAAGCCGGACCGCAACGACATCGCCGTCGTGGGGCTCGGTGCCGGCACGCTGGCGGGATACGGGCGGCCGGGCGACAACTACACGTTTTACGAGATCGACCAGCTGGTGGTCGACATCGCCTCCGACACCGACCTGTTCACCTATCTCTCCGATGCGAGGGCAGACGTCACTGTCAACGTGGTCGATGGCCGCCTCGGGTTGCAGGACTCGGAGACGGAATTCGACATCGTGGTCGTCGACGCCTTCAGTTCGGATGCCATCCCGATCCATCTCCTCACCCGGGAAGCCGTCCAGCTCTACCTCGATCGTCTCGCCCCGGGCGGCGTGCTGTTGATGCACATCTCGAACCGGCACTTCGACCTCGCGCCGATACTGGGTCGCATCGGCGCCGACGTCGGCGCGACCGCGCTCTTCCAGTTCTACGAACCCACCGCCGCACAATTCGAGGCGGGCGCCTCGATCTCGGCTTGGGTGGTGCTGGCCCAGGACCCCGAGGCGTTGAGCCCGCTCGACCTCGACCGGTGGACACTCTTGGGCGACTCAGGCCCACTCTGGACCGACGACTGGTCGAACCCGCTGAGTGCATTGAAGTTCTAGCCCTTGCCGCGTGCCAGGATCGCGCCATGGGCGATCGGGACATGAGGGGAACGGCGCCGGCTACGTGCCAGGAGGTCTTCCCTCATTGGCGGGGGCTCGGCGTCGACGATTTCGACTTCGACGATCCGAAGGGAGTTCTCCTCGTTCACGATGGCAATCCGGTCCCGTGACGAGACGCACGACCCTCCCGCCGTGCTCTACCGCCATCTCGACGGCAAGGAGAACGCGATCCTCGAAGCTGTGCCGAAGCACCACCGCGACACGCTGCGATTCGCTCAACGTGTCAAGGCTTCGCTCCAGGCCCGGCTCGATCCACGGCTCCCGATGTTCATCAACCGGCGCCAACATGGGCGGCTCCTTGGTAGGTCTCACACTCGACGAACCAACGCGGTAGAGATAGCCCACCGGGTTGTCCATGGCGTTCACTCGCTCCCAGTGGCGCCACCCGTAGGCCATGGCATCAAGGGCGGCATCGCGGCCACGCTGCACGCCGTAACGGGCCACCAAGGCACGCAACAAGCGAGGCTCGGCTTCGGTCATGAATACCGTAAACGCCGAACCCACCTGCATGGACGCCTCCTTCCCGTGATCGAGAAGCCCTCTCACAATAGAAAGTGCTCAGACGGGGCGCTGGCGCGATAAGGGAAGCGAGATTTTCTTGCGGCCCCGCCGCGACACCCCGGTTTGGCGCATCTCGCACCTCTCAGAATCCGTCCTGCCGACCGTGTGGCCAGCCCACGGAGATCCAAATGGGGAGCCAAGTGGGGAGCCAACGGGCACGAACGGCTATGGACAACTACGGACGTCTACGGACAGAGACCGTTGAAGTACCAGTCATCTACGGACATCAGCGGACGTGCACGGACGGTTGTCACCTGCTTTGCAAGCAGGATGTCGTGGGTTCGATTCCCATCAGCTCCACTGAAATATCAGTGATCTCGCACTCTGAACGACAACGTGAGGTCTAGTCGAGGAGCCATCGAGGCAGACGGCGACCATTATGCGCCGATCTGTCGGGCCTCGATCTCAACCTATGTAGGCCGCTCAGAAGTGCCGTTACCGAGCGGCGTGTGACCTCCGCAGCGACAAGTCGGCGCGGAGAGACGCGAACCTGCTGAGACCCTCTTTTGTGGGGCATCAACTCGCGTTGAGAGCTGCGAGCCGTGCTCGGCTTCGAGCCCGCCGACGAGATCGAACCGGTCGAGATCAGCTGAGCAGGCGAGAACACGTGTACGTTCGCCAGATGCCCGATACTCCGGCGAGCCAGCCCGATTTTTTCATCGGTTGGTGGGAGATTGTCTTCCACATCAGAGATGGTGAGCAGACAGACGTCACCGACATCATCGAGCACGTCGACGCTGCCGGGAACTTCACGGTGTTCAGGGACGGCGAACGCATCGGTGCCGGCCACCACGTTGACTTCACCGTCGATCCGGACGGTTTCACCAACGTGCCGGTAGCCGCTGACTCAGACCTGCAGATCGCACGCGAGCTTGCGATCTACCGATTCAGCAGGGACGTGTTGGAGGTCTGCAAGGCCAGCGAGCACCAGGGACGCCCAACGAGCTTCGCATCGCCTCGCGGGAGCGGCTGGACACACGTTGCGATCCGCCGGATCAGTAACGACGACCCACGCGTCCGCACCTAGCGCTGAGGCTCGCTCGGGCGATCGATATCGACAGCCGTACCGTCCTCGTCAGGCAGCGCGAGATCCGGTGTGGTCTCAGTGGGTCGTTGCATCAGCTTCGGTGAGAGTGGTTGTTCTCGTCGAGGAGGTTGGGTGTGCGCAGGTTCAGTGTGTCTGAGAGGTGTGAGGTGTGGGATCGGTGGCAGGGCGGTGAGTCGATGCGGTCGATTGCTCGTGGCCTGGGTCGGGGTCAGGCGTCGGTGCGCGCGATGATCGAGGCGTGTGGTGGGGTGCGTCCGGCGGGGCAGCGGCGAGCGGCGCGGCATCTCTCGGTCGAGGAACGAGAGGAGATTTCTCGAGGTCTTTCGGCTGGCGGGTCGTTGCGGGGGATCGTTCGTGGGTTGGGTCGGCCGGCGTCGACGGTGTCTCGCGAGGTCGCCCGCAATGGTGGCCGCGGCCGTTATCGCGCTCATCGCGCTGATCGGGCGGCGCTGCGGCGGGCTCGACGGCCCAAAGCATGCAAGCTGGCGGCCAACGCGGCGTTGCGGTTGGTGGTGGAGGACAAGCTGGCAGTGTGGTGGTCGCCGCAGCAGATCGCAGGGTGGCTGCGCGAGACACACCCGAGTGATCCGGAGATGTGGGTGTCGCACGAAACGATCTATCTGTCGCTGTTCGTGCAGGGCCGCGGCGCGCTTCGCCACGAGCTCACGGCATGTTTGCGGACCCGGCGAGCGATCCGTCGCCCACAGACCAAAGCCAAACCGTCGGGCAAAGGCCAGATCCGTGAACCGGTGATGATCTCGCAACGCCCCGCCGAGGTAGCCGATCGGGCGGTTCCCGGTCACTGGGAAGGCGATCTGGTCATGGGCAAACGACAAACAGCGATCGGCACCCTGGTCGAGCGCCACAGCCGCTACGTGATGCTGTTCGCCCTGCCCGATGACCACCGCGCCGAATCAGTGCGCAACGCCCTTGCCGCCACCGTCAAACGACTCCCTGAGCATCTATGGCGTTCGGTGACATGGGACCAAGGCAAGGAAATGGCCCAACACACCCAGTTCACCATCGACACCGGCATCCAGATCTACTTCTGCGACCCCAAGAGCCCCTGGCAACGAGGCAGCAACGAAAACACCAACGGACTGCTCCGCCAGTACTTCCCCAAATCCACCGACATGGCCACCCTCACCACCGACCAACTCGACGCCGCCGCCCACTCGCTCAACACCAGACCTCGACAGACCCTCAACTGGCTGACACCATCACAAGTCCTCGCCCAAGCGATGCACTGACCCATTGAGACCGCAGGCGTTACCGAGCACCGAGCTACTCGCCTACCCCTTGTCGCTGGGCGTGGGAGCACTGCGTGAAACCCCAACGCCACGCGGACCCCAGGATGTCGCTCACTTTTCGCCACGTCGAAGACAACGGCGACGAAATCCTCGGCCGCCGCACGTTCTCCGTACCGGCGACTACCTAGCGCGCCTCACCAATCGCCCTCTGAGGCACCACAGCGGCAAGCCCAGCCGAGCCGATCAGAAGTGCCGTTCTCGAGTGGGGTAGCTCGGTCAGCGAG
>CAXMSE010000021.1:0-18646 GCA_964196195.1 uncultured Gammaproteobacteria bacterium
GACATAGATCCCGCCGACGTCCTCACCCTCCTCGATCATGATCGTGCCCGGCGCAACGCGTAGCCGAGCCGGGTGCCCCAGGGCGCGGTCGAGTAGCTCGATCAATCGCCGCGTCATCTCAGTGTCGTCCATCGGCTCGCCCAGCAGCGGGTGGGCCGCCGTTGCATCGAGCGCCGGCGCGGCACGCTGCTGCTCCATCCGCTCCTGCGCGGCGGTGAGATCTTCATCGTCGAGCAATTCACCGAACTCGTCGAGACGGTCCGGCGCGTACTCGACCAGATAGGTGGCGAGCTGGGCCGTGAGCAGACTGCCGAGGCCCAGCTCGGTCCACGGTCGAGTGATCATGCCGTTCACAGCGCCAAGCTGGAGCGCCTCGTCGACATCGTGCAGCGACACCCGCGACGTCATCAGTACGGTCCGCGTGGCGGTCAGCTGCGGGTGCTGGTGGAGCGCAACCACGACATCGGCCCCCCGGTGCGCTTCTGAGTCCAGATCCACCAGTGCCAGCGGGACGAGGCCGCCGGCGGCGTGAATCGAGTCTGCGGCCCCCACTGCCTCGTCGGCGCCCTTCACCAACTCGACATCCGCGAGACCGCCGAGCAGAGCTCGGATATCGGTGACCAACTCCGCGCCGGTCGTGGCGTTGGCGTCAACCACGAGGACGACGGCGCGACCGCTCACAACAACCCCAACCTGTCCCAGATCGGCGGCATCACGAATACCACGAGGACGATACCCACCGCACCGACGAGCAGTCCGACGATCGCCATCTCCTTCGTTTCGATTTCTCCCGAGGCGTATGCAACCGCGTTCGGAGGCGTGCTGACCGGAAGCGCCATCGCCAACGAGCAGGACATCGCGATGAGCAGGCCGGCGAGCAGCGGATCGAGGTCGACCGCATCTGACAGGGCAAGACTGAGCCCGATCGGGATCATCAGATTGGCGGTGGCCGAGTTCGAGATGATCGTGCTGAGCCCGATCGCGATCACCGCGAGCGCGAACTTCAGTACGAGAGTAGAGAGCGACCCCCAGTCGTAGAGCCCCACAAGCCACTCGTCGAGCCCGGTGTTGGACACACCGTTGCCGAGCGCGATGCCACCACCGACCAACCAAAGAATGTGCCAGTTGAGCCCGCGAAGGTCGTCGGCTGTGAACACCTGAGTGGAGAGTAGGACAACGACCGCGCCAAACCCGACGATCGACGACGGCACGCCGTGGAACGGCTCACTGATCCATCCGAGCACGGTAAGGGCAAACACGACATACAGGATCAGCGCCGGAGGTCGGCGATCGAACTCTCCTCCGATGCGAATGTGAAGCGTGTCGACCGAGGCAGGAAACCGCTTGATGAGCAGGAACCACGCGAACACGAGCACAATCAGGGCAACCGGCACCGCCAGCGCCATCCACTTCAGGAAGTCCACTTCGATGCCCTGGTCCTGGAGTCGCCCCAGCGCGATCGCGTTCGGCGGGGATCCGACCGGGGTTCCCAAACCGCCCACGTTGGCGGCGACAGGAACCGAAAGGATGAGGCCGGTTCGAAGACGGTCGGTGGGTGCCAGACCGGCTGCCACGGGCAACACCACGGCCATCATTGCAGCCGTGGTCGCAGTGTTGGACACAAACATCGACAGCACTGCTGTGATCGCCATCAGCCCGGCGAGGATCGCCCGGGGTGAGTTTCCAAATGGGCGCAGGAGCACGCCGGCAAGATTGCGGTCGAGGCTGAACTTTGCCGCCGAGTCGGCAAGGACGAAGCCGCCCAGAAACAACATCAGGACCGGGCTGGCCAGCGTCGCGAAGATGCTTTGGTAGGCCGGAGCCTCAAAGTCGGCGGGCAACCCGACGATCGCCTCATCGGAGATCAACACGATCTCCGCGAAGATCACGAAGATCGATGTCGCGGAGAGCGGGATCGCCTCGGTGCTCCAGAGCACGACCGCGGCACCGAAGATCGCCAGCATCCGGCTGGCCGGGGCGCTCAAGTCGCCTTGCGGGCCGATCAGCAGGACGATGACAAACCAACCGAGCGCGACCACTACGCCGACCGTGGTGCGATCGACCCAGCGTCCGCGATCGGTGAGCCGTGTGTGCTCTCGATGGTCGATCGTCATTGGGGCGACGATACAACCCGGCGCCACAGTGGACCTTGCATCCGCAGGTGTCCTCAGCGGCTACTCAGCGAAGGCAAAGCTCTCCGGCGCAAACGCCTGCTTTGTCGGCGCTCAGTCTGGGAAGACCTATTTGTCTGCCTTTTTGGCCTTTTTGGCCTGCCGCTTCTCTTTGGCGCTCTTCGCGGCGGGAGTCTTGCTGGCCCGCCCACCCTTGTCTTTGCCGGCCATGATGGCCTTTCCCCAGCCGGGCGGAAACGCCGACCAGAAGCCACTATCGCACAGCCCGCCGACACAACCACGGCAAGAGCGGGATCATCCCCCGGATCGTGTGCCCGATCGTGCTCCTCAAACGCGATGTTTTCAGCGCTGGCTGGGCACCTGGCCTCGAACTGCCCAGGCACTAGCGGCGAAGGAGCGGGGGCCGTCGTCCATGCCGCCCCGGAATGCCCGCCTGACGGCCTCGGTCAGTGCGGCGCGAGCCGCGTCGTCGAGCGTGGCCACAAACGCCGCGTAGGGCCCATCTCCGCCAACGTAGGGCGCCCAATAGTCATCGAAGGACTCGAAGTCCATGCGGATCGTCAAGGTCGTTTCGTCAACATCAAGCAAACCGGCCTGGCGCCAGGCCCGCGCCAGCACTCCGGGCTGGGTCATCGATCGGCCGAAGATGCGCTGCCTGAAAGCTTCGCCCCCGGGACTCACCGCGGCGGCGGTGTCACAGAACAAGCGGTTCACCATCACCCCACCTCCCGCATCCCAGACAGTGGCTGCCACCACGCCACCGGGGCGGGTCACCCGCCCCAATTCGCCGATCGCCGAAATGGGGTCTGGAACGAAGTGCAACACGAGCTGCGAACAGCTCCGGTCGAACACCCCATCGGAGAACGGCAGCGCTGCTCCGTCCGCCACGATAAATCGACACCCGCCGCCGACGTATCGGCTGGCATGGTCGACGTAGGCCGCCGAGTAGTCGAGACCGACCACCGAGCTCCCGGGGTCTCGACGCATGATCTCCGCGGTCAGACTCCCGGTTCCACAACCCATATCCAAGACACGTTCGCCGTCGCCGACCCCAGCAAAGTCGACAAAACGCGAAGCCAAACGTCGGCTCCACCGACCCATCTGCAGTTCGTAGCCCGCGCCATCGCGAGACTCGAAATTCGAGCGATTCACCCTCTCGACCTCAGCGCCAAGCCCCTCCGCCCGGTGGACACCGACAAGGATCTGCCTCCAACGTCTTCACAATCGCAGCCAGGCTCTGAAACACAACCATAGACAACCACCCCGCACTGCTCGACGCCGTAGCGGCCAAGCTTGCCCCGAACCGGCGGCCCTGTCGACCGGCAACGACGGGAGGAGATTGTTATGGTCTGAAGCATCGATCGGGTATCCGTCAATGGCTGCGTGCTTGCCTATGAGGAGCACGGCACGGGGGACGAGACCGTCGTTTTCTCCCACAGCTACCTGGTCGACCGGCGCCAGTTCGATGCTCAGATCGAGGCGCTGAGCGAAAGTTATCGCGTGCTCGCCTACGACCACCGCGGTCACGGCGAGAGCGACAAGCCCCAACACGGCTACGACATGGAGTCGCTCTACCGCGATGCGGAGGGCTTCATCGAGGCGACCGATGCCGGCCCGTGCCACTTCGTGGGGCTGTCGACCGGTGGCTTCGTTGGGCTCCGTCTCGGGTTTCGCCGCCCTGACCTGTTGAGGAGCCTGGTATTGATGGACACGTCGGCTCAGAGCGAGTCGTTGCTGAAACGGGCGAAGTACGAGGCCATGTTCGCCGTGGTGAAGAGGGCAGGCTTCGGCCCCATGATCGACAAGACGATGGCGATGATGTTCGGGCCGGCTTTCCTGGCCGACCCCGAACGCATCGATGAAGTAGAGCTGTGGCGCGAGCGCATCCTCGCCGGCGACGTCGAGGCGCTCATCCGGTTCGGTAGGGGAATCTTTGCTCGTGACGCGGTGGTGGATCGCCTCGGCGAGATCAACGTCCCCACCCTCGTGATGGTGGGCCAACATGATGAGCCCCAACCAACCAAGCGCTCACGGGTCATCACCAGTGGCATCCCGGGTGCAGAACTGTTTGTAGTTCCCGGAGCCGGGCATTTGTCGACGATCGACAATCCCGATGACGTCATCTCAGCCCTTTCGAGCTTCCTCGAGACCGGACGATTGGGCGAGCCGGATGGCAGCGGTGATGCCCACGAGGAGCGACGCACTCCCCGTAGCGTTCTCTACGACGGAGCGCTTTATGGCCGCGTCGTAGAGCCACTCCTGGGAGGTGTGCACTCCTACGTCGCCGACAATCTGCCCGAGGGCGAGCGGGTGCTCGACGCCTGTTGCGGCACTGGTGGGCTGGCGAGACGAATGGCTGCATCGGGCCGCCAAGTGGTCGGGGTCGATCTATCGCCGCGAAACATCGCCTTCGCGACACAAAACCGCTCCAGCGCATCGCTGTCGTTTGCGGTCGGCGACGTGGCGCACCTCGACTACGAAGATCAGGCGTTCGATGTGGCAACGGTGGTGATGGCGCTACATGAGATGCCCGAGGCGTGTCGGGTCCCGGTTTTTCGCGAGTTGGGCCGGGTGGCCACGCGGGTGCTCGTCGTCGACTTCGCAGTCCCGATGCCCAGAAACGTCTCCGGCCTCCGCAACCGGGCTCTCGAACTGGCCGCTGGCCGCGAGCATGTGAACGCCTTCCGCAACTACTCACAGCGCGGCGGCTTACCGTCAATCGTCGACGCGGCCGACCTTCAAGTGAACTCAGAGCGTCGCCTCGACAGAGGTACCCTGGTCGTTCAAGTCCTCCAGCAATGACAGCGCGGCGACGAACATCCCGACTGCGGAAGGCCCTCACCTCGTGGGGGTGAGCCAGGGTGCAGTCGCGATGTGAGCGCGTTGGTAGTCCATGCCCATCCACTCGAAGACAGCTACAGCGCAGCCCTGCGAGACGCTGTGGTCGAGGGTCTCGGGTCGGCAGACGATCACCGCTTGGTGCGACTCGGCGCAGGAGCGGATCCTGACCTCACCGGGATCGATCAGCTCGTGGCGGTGTACCCGACCTGGAATGGAGGGCTTCCGGCAGTCATGCTCGACTGGCTGCAGCGGGTTCTGTCGCCGTGGGTCGATGCGAATGCCGACAGGCGTTCGTCACCATTCTCTGGCCTGAACCTCGTGACCGTGGTGACATCGCATGGGTCAAGCCGTCTTCGCAACCGCCTCCAAGGCCAGCCGGGCCGCCAGACCTGGGACCGGGTCGTGGTCCCCATGTGTGCGCCCGGGGCATCCCTCGAGTGGCTGGCGTTCCACAAGATCGACCGGGCCACCGACGCGGACCGCCGGGAGTTCATCGAACACGTACAGTCACACTTCGGGCCGTCGACGCTGCTCACCAGCGACTGAGGGCTCGCTGCACCGCCGCGGCATCAGGTCGTCCGGTCGGTATCGACACAAACGTCCGCCGCGCCAGGGGATGACAGCTCAGCCTGGGTCCCCAGAGAAGGGTGCGCCGTCCTGCATCGCGGGCACGCCGCGTGGAGGCAGCATCATGGGGAGTCGAGGTGATCGCACCGAGACGTCTGATGTGGGTCATTCCGGGCCTGACACGATCCTTGTCGTCCAGAACAAACGAGACTCCCGGCACGAACACCCTTTCGATGAAGCTCTTGAGAACCGCGGGCAACGTAAACAGTGTGGTTGGATAGCAGAAGAGGAGGCCGCTTGCTGATTTGAGCGCTGAAGCGGCCTCGCGCGTTTCCGTCGTGATGAGCGGCGTTTCGGTGTGATATGCCGCGCGCTCTTCGGCGGTCATGAAGGTCTCGAACGGGCCTCCCACGAGAGCCAGACGGTCGATCTCATGGCCGCCGGCACGAAACGTCTCCAGCGCGGCGCCGATCATCTCACGATCACGGCAATTCTGAGGGTGGGAATCGACGATCAGGATCTTCATGGCATTCGATGGTACTCAGCTGCGCTGACGCACGATTGAAGCGGCAGCGTCGCCGCTTGCCTCTGATGGGTAGCGCTCCGCGAGGTCGCGGGCCCACTGGGCGCGTCCGGTTTGGCGGAGCCTCTCGAGGTAGAGAGGTAGGTGACCGCGGGGGCACCACCACGAGCGGACGACTCAGGAGATCTGCGCAATCAGCCGCTTGGTCGCCTCAGCGCTCGCACCGTGCATCGGTGTCTCCTGGTGTGAGTAGCTCGCTGTGGCGTCACCAAACGATCGGCCTGGCTTACCTCGGCTGCGGCTGATGTGGGTCATGTCAGTTTCGACGCGGTGTGTCTGGTCGTGCGTTGGTCGATGGTGGAAGCGGGATGGTGAGGGTGAGGCGGGCGCCGCCGTGAGGGCTCTCGGTGCAAGTGATGTCGCCGTGGTGGGTGCGGGCGACCTGGCGGGCGATGGCGAGCCCGAGTCCGGCTCCGCCGCCGTCGCGGTCGCGGGCTTCGTCGAGGCGGGTGAAGCGGTCGAAGACACGGTCGCGTTGGTCCGGTGGGATGCCGGGGCCATCGTCGTCGATATCGACGATGGCGTTCCGGTTGTCGGTGGTGAGGGTGATGGCGACGCTGTGGTGGGCGTGACGGCTCGCGTTGTCGAGGAGGTTGCGGATGGCTCGGGTGATCAGTTGTTGGTTGACGCTGACGCGGACGGGCTGGGCGATGGTCACGTCGACGGTGGCGGGTTGTCGGCGTGCTTCGGCGGCGACGAGGTCGTCGAGATCGACGTCGGTGGTAGCGCCAACGCCTGCCTCGTCGAGGCTTGATAGTGCGAGGAGGTCATCGATGAGCATGGCGAGGTGCTCTTGTTCGACCAGCACTCTGTGGGCGGTTGCCGGCCAGTCGACAGTGTCGGCGTTGGTCGCAGCGACTTCTAGTTGGGCTCGACTGGCGGCGACGGGACTGCGGAGGTCGTGGGATGCGTCGGCGACGAGTTGACGTTGGCGGTCTTGGGCGTGTTGAAGTCTGTCCAACATGTTGTTGACGGTGACGCCGAGGTGGCGGATCTCGTCGTTGGCATCGTGGATGGGGACGCGCTGATCAATATTGGTGGCGGTGATGGCCTCGGCTTGATCGGCGATCGCTTTGACAGGTCGGAGCGCTCTGGTGGCTGCAAGCCAGGTGATGAGAGCGGTGGCCGCGATCAGGGTCGGAAGCGCGAACCAGAGCAGTGCGGTGATGGTATCGAGGCTGTCGGTGACGGGTTTGAGCGGGTTGGAGACGCCGACATCGATGGTGGCGCCGTCGGCGAAGGTAAGGGTCTGGGCGACCGCAACAACGTCGGGGCCGCGGTCGATGCGGTGGGGTTCACCGGTGGGAACAGGTCCCTCAATCAGGGTGATCGATCCGCCGTCGGCACTGGATAGGACACCACTCTGGGCGTCGATGATGAGACCTGAGGTGGCGAGCGGCGTGATGAGTGGCGGGGTGGCGATGGTACTGCCAACGATCACGTCGCCGAAGTCTGCTTGCCCGATCGCGCCGAGGTCGATTGCTTCGACGAGTTGGGCATCGAAACTGGCGAAGATCGTTTCGAAGTACGCCTGTTCGTTGATCTCGGTGCCCTGATCGTCGAGGTAGAAGAATCGGGTTGTGGCGGTGGGGTCAACGATGCCGACCGTCGCGATTCCGCCATAGATCGTGTCGAGATAGCCGCCCAGCACCGCCTCAGCGCTAGCCCGGCTATCGGCCACGAGGCGGTCTTCGACGGCGGCCACGACAACGATCGAGGTGAGGGTGAGCGCGGCCGCGACCTCCTATCGGCCGTCTGGTGCACCCAGCCAAATACGAGACGAGACATACCACGCGCGGGCTGGTCGATGACCATCCGGGCGGGCGACTTCACTCCGCAACACCGAGCCGATCGTCGCCGGTGAGTCAGCCAGATTCGGGGCGCCACGAATGGCGCGGGGCGAATCCCACGAGCCGCTTAGCCTTGTCGTTCGCGTAGAACGTCTCATAGCCACCGAACTCGCGCCGTCTTTCCACTCCGACGTAGAAGCGCTCGCACACCTCTTCGCTTGTGATCCCCACCGACGTGTCGTCGTTCGAGACATTGAAGACTTCGTAGCCGAGGCCATCGGTGCGAAGGCAGCAATCGACCATGTGGCCGAGGTCGCGAGCATCGATATAGGCGAAGATGTTGCGACGTCGCAGTTCGGGGTCTGCGACGAATGCCGGGAACTTGGTCTCGTACTCGTGCGGCTCGATCACGTTGTTGATGCGCAACCCGTAGATGTCGATGCCAGTCCGCGCCTGGAACGAGCGCGCGGTCGCTTCGTTGACGACCTTCGACATCGCATAACTGTCATGGGGAACCGTCGGGTGCTCCTCGTCGATCGGCACGTATTCGGGAATCGCCTCGCCGTCGGCGAAACAGATCCCGTAGGTCGTCTCCGAGCTGGCGAAGATGACCTTGCTGATCCCCAACTTCACCGCAGCGTCGATGACGTTGTAGGTGCTGAGGGCGTTGACGCGAAACGTCTCGTTGTCGGGCCGGACAAGGATCGCAGGGATCGCCGCGAAATGGACGACAGCGTCGTAGGACGGCACACCGGTGCCGGGTTCGAGCTCATCGAACCCGGCATATGCCGAGAGGGCATTGAAGACCTGCCCGGCGTCGGTGAGATCGATGCGGAGGTCGGCGACGCCGGGGTGACCGAGTGGCACGAGATCACCATTGACCACCCGGTGCCCCTTCTCGACCAGATAGCGGATCGCATGTCGACCAGCCTTGCCACTACCACCGGTGAAGAAGATTCGCATATCGCCAATGCTACGGACTCGACCCCCTCGGCGGGCCCCGTTGTCTGGCCGCGTCCGCCGGCTCATAATCGCCGCTGCCATCGCGCTATCGGCCTGCAGCGCCTTTTTGGTGTCGGAGGGGCGATTGCAACACTTGGCCCTCACCGCGCCAGGTCCGACTGGATGAACGTCGTAGCGGCGTAGAGCCCGAAGGCGACAGCCGTCAAAGCCCCAGCACTACTCGAAGACCGTCGTCTATGTCGTCGAGATCCTGGTCGAACGAAACCACAATTCGGCGACGATAGAATTTGCTCCATGCTCGATGTGGAGCTTCGAGGACGATGAGCAATTCTCCGGTGGCCAAGCCCACCAATCCGTCCGGTGCCTTGCCAGGAGACCCCCGTCACGGCCTCACCGAACAGCAGCTCGACGACTATTACCGCGAGCGGGGTCCGAGCTGGATCGTTCATACAATCCTCCGGGACGAAGGCGGATTGGAGACCACCGACTCGGTGATGGGCGAGCATCTCGAGTATTTGCGGTCAGCGGGCGATCAGATTCGTTTCGCTGGTCCCACGCTCGGTGGCGACGGGAGGACAAGAGTCGGCTCTATTTGGTTGATCGACGCAGAGGACAGAGCGGCTGCCGAGAAGTGGGTAGCGGCGGAACCGTTCTCCGAGGCGGGTGCATTCAGTTCGGTGATTCTCACTCGCTGGTCGTCAAGCATGCAGATCCGCCAACGCGAGTACGCCCGCACCCAAGGTTGGAAGCAGTTCGCGATCACCGCATACGATCGAGCCGATGGCCGCGAACGACGCGACGCGGTCGCCGCTGCCCATCACGCGTTTCAGGCCACGGTCATAGACCGCTACGTTGCTCGAGGACCGATGCTCACCGATGACGGCAGTGAGTTGATCGGAAGCTTCATGATCGTGGAATTCCCGGATCGCGAGGCGTGCGACGGGTTCTGGGTCCGAGAGCCGCTGAACACGGGTGGAGTCTTCTCCGAGGTAAGAATCGACTCGTGGCGTTACGGCAACGCGTTGGGATAGGGCCGATTCTTCGACGCGAAGACGGCGACAACAAGGGATCAGATCGGCCCGCTCTGATGGACTCACCAACGGGTGTGGGTGACCTGAGACTTCTACTCGTCGAGCGGCACCTGGGCTATCTCGGCCGAGGTCCGGGCGGCTGATTCGAAGATCGCCGCAGACATCAGCGACTGCTCTGAGGCGCGGCGGCGCCAGTAGATCTCGGCCCGCACTGCATGTATTGCGCGGTCTTCGGGATCTGCCTCGGCGGCGAGATCGATCAGATGACATGCAAGCCGGTGGCGCTCCTCGCCACTGAGGGTCTCGGCACGGTGGGCGAGCGCACCTGGCCCACCGGCAAGGGCTGCCAATTCACCAGCCACTTGAGCCCTCGGGGCGGGCTTCAGCTGTGACGGCGTTCCGTCGTACCAACCGCCATAGAGCCGCCACACATTGCGAACGACGAACTCCGGCTCGTCATATGTTGGGGCCAGGTAAGGACGAGCGAGTTCATCGGCCTCGAATCGAACGGTGGCGATAACGGTGTCGAGATCAGCACCCTGATTCATCAGCTCCAGCGTTCTGCGGGTCAACGCCTCAAGTGTGTCCGCGGTGTCGAGCAGCACACGCCGGACACGGTCTTCGCCGCCGATCGGCAGCCCGTGACCAGGGAGCAGCAATTCGGGCCCGACAGCGGCGACATCGCGCAGCGCGGCCGCCCACTCGAGCGGGTACCGCTGCGCCTTCGCTGGGTTACCGGCGTTCGGAAAATGCCACAACATCAGATCGCCAGTCACCGCGACCCGCCGCTCGGGGAGCCACGCCCACAGATGGTCATCTGTCTCGGCGCGAACGTGATGGACTTCGACTACCAGACCGTCGATCTCGATGACGTGGTGATCGCGAAACACCAGATCTACCTCGGGGAACGGCCACGCCCACCCCTCGCTCAGATCCCAGTTCGGCACGTTCCCGAACTGGCGATCGTTGATGAAGCGGTTGTAACCATCGGTTAGGCGGTACCGATCCATCCGAGCAGGCACCGCCTCGTGCGCGACGAGCGTGGCACGCGGCTGACCGCGGGCAACAAGGCGGTCTAGCAGCGGAGCCGCGCCACCGGCATGGTCTCGATGGCCATGAGTGAGCACCACGTGCGAAATGGGGCCATCACTGACGTCGGCGACCCGATCGGCCACGCGCTCGCCCAGATCGGGAACACTCGTGTCGAACACCACGGCAGATGTCTCACCCTCGATCAGGTGCACGTGGGCGAACGACTCGATCATGTGGACGCCGGGCGCGAGGTCCAGGGTGTTACCGATGCCGTCACCAGGAAGAGCGAGCCCCATGGGACGTCCATCAGGCTCGAACATCACACTGTCGTCGATAGCACGAGCAGATCGCTCAAGGACCTCGGACCCATCCATTGCCCGAGTATCGCATATGGGCGTTGATACTCCCATGTCAATGCGGCGAGGTCTTTGATGAGGATGGGGTAGAGCTGTCGGGCGAGGTATCGCTTCAAGCAGCGGATGATTCGCGGTGGGAGAGGCCCTCCGTCTTGCGTCGTTCGGAGTAGGCACGGGTGGCACCAACCCACCGCTCACTCGACCAGCGACCACCACTCGGAATCAAGGCGCTCCCCCAGTGGACCAACGCAATATTCGGCCACCAGCCCCGACGACTTCTCGGCACCCTCAGGCTCATCTCACCGGTGGATCACCTCACCCCATCCAGCCGGGGACAAAGTCCCCGGTGGTCGCAGCTAGTCCTCCGAATAGCCAGGGTGCGAGATAAAGGTTCCGGACTGATCGTGGACAGGCAAATGCGGCTGTGAACCACTGAGCCCGGCGAGCAATGTCGCCATGACCGCAGCGGGTTCGAGGGACAGTTGATCGCCATCGACGATCGCATCGCCCGCGGATGCTGCAACCAATTGGAAGGAGTCCGGGTGCAGAATCGCCGTGAACGCCGGCGAGGTGTAGTTGACATGACCGTTCACTTCGATGCGGTGGGTTTCGCCATCGATGCGTGACTCCATCGCGGACTCTCCCAACAGCATGAAGGCATTGTCCGTCTGGGCCTCGAAGTCGGCTCTATCCAGGTACAGCCGTGGCTTGTCCCGGTAGGGACTACCCGAGGTGGGGCAGACCGTCTCGCAGTTGCCGCACTCGTTGCAGAAGTCGGTGAGCACCGCAATCTGAAGCCCCTGGGTCGCTTCGAAGTCTCGTGCATCATTCACGATGACCTGGCCGTCGACCATTTGCAGAGTTGGTAGATCGGCCACGACCGCATCCATCTCGTAGGTCAACAGCGCCATGTTCGGGCAGACGCCTACACAGAGACTGCAGATTTCATGACAGTCGAGACAACGGCCGGCTTCGGCCATCGCCTCTTCGGGCGTGAAGTTGAGAACCGTCTCATCGAATCCATCGCGCTGATCGAGGGCGGTGAACTGGATGGGCACCCGGTACTCCCGCCGAGCTCGACGAACCATCAAGCCTTGAAGATCGATTGAGCTGGCGACAGCTCTCTCAATCGTCGGTTCGTCAGAAGTGTGTTTGGCGATGATGGCCTTGGCGATGGTTTTGCCGTCAGCCGCGGCTTTCACGATGGAGGACGGGCCGTCGGCGGCCGCGTCTCCCCCTGAGTACAGACCGGCGATCGATGATTCATGGGTCAGCGGATCGACCTCGATGTACCCCCATCGGTTGAGATCAGGCGGTGTATCTCCGAAGAAGTCGAGCACCGAATGTTGGCTGATGGCCAAGATGAGCGTGTCGAGGGGAAGGTCGAACTCGGATTCAGGGACCGCGAACGGGATGTTCCGGCCCGACGCGTCACGTTCACCGCGGTATTCCGTTCTGGTGCACACCAGTGCCTGGAGTCGGCCGTCACCGACCTTGAGGGCGGTAGGAGTGGCGAGCTCAATGATGTTTATGCCTTCCTCGATGCTGGCGTGGATCTCCTCGGGATCGGCCGGCATCTGATCGATGGTGCGGCGATAAATGAGATTGACCTCGTCGGCACCCACCCGGCGAGCTGAGCGAATGCAATCCATCGCAGTGTCGCCGGCGCCGATCACCCCGACCCTGGAACCAATGGGCATCGGGGTGCCCTCTCGCACCGAACGCAGGAAGCTGATGCCGTCAATGACGCCCTCGGTGTCCTCACCGGGCAAACCCAGGCGCTTGGCCAACTGTGCACCCACCGCGACAATCACAGCGATGTACCCATCGTTGCGGAGATCTTCGATGGTGAAGTCGGTGCCCGCCTTCTGGCTGTAGCGCACCTCAACGCCGAGTTCGTCGAGGATCGCCATGTCCTGGTCGATCTCGACTCGGGGTAGCCGATAGGTCGGGATGGCCCCACCAGCCATTCCGCCTGAATAGGGGTGTGCTTCGAAGATCGTGACCCCGAAGCCCGCGTATCCGAGTTCGCGCGCGGCAGCTATGCCGGCTGGTCCGGCGCCGACTATCGCGACCCGGCCCAGCTCGGCCGGCTTCTGTCCGATGACCACGGGCTGGTCCTCGTGGCTCATGATGAATCGCTTCATATGGCGAATGGCGAGGGGCTCATCGAGGTGCGTACGGATGCAGGTGTTCTCACAGAGATGGTCACAGACACGGCCGAGAATGGTCGGCAGCGGATTGTCTTCACGGGTGAGCTTGACGGCCTCAGCGAACTCGCCCGAGCGCACGGCTCCCATGTATTGGGGAACTTTCTGATCGACAGGGCATTCGTCGAGACATGGCGCCTCGATGCAGTCGAAGTACTCCAGCTTTCGCTGTGTCTTTGACCGGTCCATCCGAAACGAGTGCTTCTGGTAACGCCAGTCCGTGCGCACGTCGTCAGCGCGCTGGCGCAGATTGATTCGAGCCAACGTCTTCAGCGTCAACTGCGCGATGACCTCGACTCGAACGGCATCGAAGCCTGCGGCCGTCGCCCACTCTTCCACTACCGACACCGCGGTGCGACCAGCCATCGGCTGTTTCAGCACCTCGTACAGCTCATTACATCGATCTCGGGGAAGCTCCAGACCGCTGCCGGAAATGGCAGCGTCTCGAAGGGACAGAGGGAACTCATCAAAGTTTGGCTGACTGATCGCAGACTTCATGATGAAGTCGGCGATGTCGACCGCCTCGACCTCGCCCATGGCTGCGTCCAGGTTCTCCATGTACTGGAGCATGCGCAGGTACCCACCGGTCTTGAGCAGGTCTGAGCACACCGTGATGGTTTTCATCCCACTGCCGATGAGGTCGGCAACATTGAAGCAGTCTGCTCCCCCGGCAAATGACATCAGCAGATCGCCGCGATACTCCTCAGAGAGCTTGGAGGCGAGGTTGGCAGTGACGGCGTGCAACGCACGGCCAGACAGATACATCATGTCGTCGCCCTCGAAGACAGTCCGCCAGTTGTCCACCTCGAGGGTGTTGCTGAGCTTGACCCCAAATGTGAGGTCACGAGCCGCAGCAACCCGCCGCAAGTTGTGCAACATGGGTACGGCGTCGACGTACATCAGGTCATGCCCGAAAGCTTCATCGGGAACAGGCACATCCGTGAAGCCCAGATCCTTGTTGAGGATCGTCCGCACCCGATCTGCGCCAAGCAGGGTGGGGTTGCATTTGACAGAGGTGTGCAGCCCACGTTCCTCCAGCAGATAGAGCGAGATCTTTTCGATCTCCTCTGGCGGGCACCCGTGCATCGTGGACAGCGTGATGGTGTCAGACAGTTGGGATGGGATTTCGATGTCGCGGATCTCCGGATACCGCTCTGCGACTATGTCGATGTAGGCGGGCAGGTAGTCCGATGCGTCATCCATGGCATCGAAGAACCACTGGATGTTCGGCTTCGCCATGCCTTCGAGGTTGTAGCCCACGCTCATGTTGAAGATCATGCCGGGGCGCTCCCCGTGCCAGCCGAACTTGTGGTGCAGAGTGTGGATAAGAACCCAGGCGCGCAGGTATTCATCGAAGGACTCATAGACCTTCAACTCCTGAGACCACTCCACGTTGTAGCCCTCGTCCTGGACGTCGATGCACGGCTTGGCGACGTCGAGTTCGTCGAGGGTCTGGACGGTCTTCAGCTCGAGGAAGCGAGCGCCAGCCAGCCAAGACACGATGATGTTCTGTGCCATCTGGGTCGCGGGTCCAGCAGCCACGCCGAAGGGGGTATCGAGTTCGACGCCGTACTTCGTGGTGCGAAAGCGATGATCGGCATTGGGCACGAAGAATGCGGACTGAGGGACGCCGAACAATGCGTCTTTGTGTTCCAGTTCGTCGAACACCCAGTTGGTGAGCTGTTCCATCGAGATGGGATGGAATCGATCGGACATGTCTTGGATTCCCTTCCGTTGTCAGAGTTCGGCGTGCAGCCGTACAGCTTGCTCTTTGGCCTTGGCCCGCACTTCCGCGGCATCGACCCGAGTGGTCTTGCCATCGGCGAAGACAGTCTGATCATTGATCGTGATCTCCACTGGCATGACCCCGGGAGTAAACGCCAAATGCCAGGGATCCATTGGTTCATATGACCACGTCACCTCGTCGCTACGCGCCTCGGGCATGAGATCCCAGCCCTTGGCCAACCACGACCACGCGTCATCGGGACCGCTCGTGATATCTACCGAGCGCTGCATCACATAAGCGAGTCGAAAGGCTTCGATCATGTTGGCACCGATGCCATCGGTTCCAAGTGCAACGGGATTCTCGAACCTGGCCGGATTCGCATAGCCCACAGAGTTGTTCAGGTTCGACCGCGGGTTGTGCACGATGGTGCCCTGCAAGCCGTGGTCGTCGGGCAGATGTACGCCGTGAATCAGAAGCCACTTGTCGTTGGTCAACCCCTCTAGACGGTTTGTCGCATCGACATCGTCGGTCCCTTCAGCCACATGGATATGGACACCTACGCCAAGATCATCGGCCAGCCCGGCTGCGGCCTCGAGCGACTCGTCGGTGCAGGTGAACGAGGCATGCACACCCACGTAACCGTGACCACCGGCTTTGATGAAACGCTCATTCTCCGCGAGTCCGCGCCTCGCTCCGTCGGCGCCGTGGCGATCAGTGATTCCGTACGTGGTGTTGATGCGCACCCCGACCTCGGCGCATGCGTCCGCGATCACGTCGAGGCTGCCCTCGATCGCATTCGGGGACTCATGGTGATCGATGATGGCGGTCGTGCCGTTCTCGAGGGCTTCGACCGCTCCGAGCATCGCCGACCAGCGCAACATCTCGAGATCGAGCGCGACATCGAGGCGCCACCACACCTGCTCGAGAACCTCCTGGAAACTGGTGGGTGTCTTTGGTGGCGGCGGCATTCCCCGCGCCAGCGTCGAGTACAGATGGTGGTGAGAACACACAAGGCCAGGCGTGGTTGTGGTCATTTCATCAACGTAGTCCACCGGCTTAACATTTTGTCAAGACGCGTGAAACCCAGAAGGATCTGGCGATAGGGGTTGGCAGGCCGGGCCAGCCTGCTGTGAGTCCCATGTCGTGGCGTAGGTCGGCGTGGGCTCCTGGGATGTTCCCGCGGGGGTCAAAGCCGCCGAGACTGCACTTCGGCCCAAGACGTCAGACGGTCGACTCACCAGCGCAGAGACCAGAGACCTCGTTAGCCAACTCAAGGGCATCGTCGCCATTCCGGCGAACGCCCGACCCCGTAGATCGCAAAGCCGTCCACAGTGAACTCAACCTCTCTGTCGGCTACCACAACGACGGACGCATGCCGGTCTCAGCAGGACTCGACGCGTCTACTAACAAGTGTCTCGGAGGGGGACCTCGACCCCCGCTCGGGCCGATCAACGGCGCGCATAAGATTGCGCGACTTCGCCCCGTCATCGGCGAGCCCTGCGTGCGAGGAACAAATGACCATGACTACGTACCGGTTCGAAGACAATGTCGTGTTGATCACAGGCGCGGCAACCGGCATAGGTCGAGCGACCGCGATCCGGTTTGCCGCCGAAGGCGCGAACATCGCCTGCCTCGACATCGACCCCGACGAGAACGCTGCAACGACCGCCAAGGTCGAGACCCACGGAGTCCACGCGCTCGCGCTGCATTGCGACGTTCGTTCCCGAGCCAGTCAACAGGAAGCGTTCGAGGCCGCGCTGCAGCGCTGGGGGAAGATCGACACCGTCGTAGCCAGCGCAGGCATCACCGTGACCGGTCCCATATCGGAGATTCCGATGGAGCGGTGGCAGAACATCTTGGCCATCAACCTCACCGGCGTTCTGATCTCAAACAGCCTTGCTGCGCCGATCATGACCCAACAGGGCCGCGGTTCAATAATCAACGTCTCCTCTGTGGCTGGAAAGACAAGCTGGCCGGGAACCGCAGAATACTCTGCCACCAAGAGTGGCGTCATTGGCATTACCCGCTCCGCGGCGATGGAGCTGGGATCCGCAGGCGTCACTGTCAATGCCGTATGTCCTGGCAACACGCTCACACCGATGGGGCAAAGGGTTGCCGCCGACGTCAGCAGCAGGTTGGGGATGACACCGCAGGAGTGGTTGGAGATGCGCGCCAATGACACAGCAGTGAAGCGGCTCGCCGAACCCGAGGAGATAGCGGGCGCGATCGCCTTCCTTGCCAGTGATGACGCGCGTTTCATCACGGGTCAGGCGATCGTGGTTGACGGCGGCATAGTCCTTAGTTGAGCGGATAGGACGCGGGTTCGCACTGGTTCAACCGCCGCCGCCTCTTTCACGAACTCGGCCGGATCCCGCCGGCAGAGTTTCGAGGACCAGCACTACCGTCAGAACTCCTCAGGCCACCAGGCCACCAGGCCAATACTCAACGAGTTTCACCGAGACTCGGCTCTTTTGCGGGCACCTTCGATGTCGGCGCCGGCACGGACCAATGCCCCGCGGAGGCTGCACTCCGCGATCTCAACCGGGGGCGCCACATCGCTAACAACAATGTCAGCGAGGTCTCGGTACACGAGACCGGCCGGTGAGCGGGGGTGCGCTAGGGCAACCGGTGATCCGCTGTCGCCACCGGCGGCCACGGCTGCGTCGAGCGGAATCGACGCGAGGAGGGGAACACCGATGTCGTCGGCGAGCTGCTGGCCGCCTCCCGAGCCGAAAATCGCGGTAACGGTGCCGTCGGCATTGACGGTGGGGCCCATGTTTTCGATGACGCCAGCAACTCGGAGAAAGCCCTTTCGCGCCATATCCGCGGCACGGGCCGCGACTTGCTGGGCGGCAGTGGCCGGGGTGGTGACGATCACCACGTCGGTCCTCGGCAGCATGCGGGCGAGACCCATCTGGACATCGGATGTTCCCGGTGGCATGTCGATGAGCAGGTAGTCGAGATCGCCCCACTGGACGTCTTCGAGGAAGTGCTGGACGGCGCGGTTGAGCATCAGGCCTCGCCACATGATTGCTTCGGTTTCGTTCGCCCCGGCAATGGAACCCATCGATACGACGCGCAGCGTCCCTTCGCCGACCGGTCGGACGACGGGCTTCATTAGTGTCTTGCCTTCACCGGCGCGCTCACCCTCGATCGAGTTGTCGATACCGAGCAGCCGCGGCATCGAGAAACCGCCGACATCTGCGTCCAAAACACCTACGGTGAAGCCCCGGTCGGCCAAGAGAACAGCGAGGTTGGCGGTGACCGATGACTTGCCGACCCCACCCTTCCCCGACGCGATGGCCAGGATTCGACAGGTGGCCGGAATGTCGGTCTGCACGGCGTTGTCACGCGCCTTCCAGCGGGCCCGTGACATCACGTCGCTGCGTTCATCGGAGGTCATCTCACCAAAATG